>NZ_DASUDO010000030.1:0-26391 GCF_036275555.1 Arenimonas sp. | reverse complement strand
GCTCCAACCGGCGGCAACCACCTCGCAAGAACGGTAGCTCGCCTACGCCGTGGATGGCTTGGAGCGTATGTCACAACCTCTTTCTTCTCTCCTGCGGTTCAGAAGGAGGTTTATGAAGACCAGTACCCTTTAATCCTAATTAACGGTGGCCAGCTCGCTGCGGAAGCAACACGCATGCAACTCACAGGTGGCTACTCCTCTTTGGAGAAATTCCTCGACTTCGTCGACCAGGGTTACGAAGAGCAGGTCAGCTCCCGGGATCCTGAGGAAATTCTTTGGGACTAGATCCGACGTAAACCGACCTCTCATGCCCCCCAAGCCTGCCGAAACTACCGTACTCACGTTAGCCATCGTTTCTGCCGCATCGAACGCCTCAACGCCTTTCATCATCGCCATAGACGGCCGCAGCGGCTCGGGAAAAACCACCCTGGCGCACCAGCTCGCCGCGCTGCTCGACGCTCAAGTCATCGAAAGCGACGACTTCTACGCCGGCGGCACCACCGTCCGCACCGACGATGCGGCGTCCCGCGCCGAGGCCTGCATCGACTGGCGCCGCATCCGCCCGGTGCTGGCCAGCCTCAAGGCCGGCCAGCCGGCCACATGGCGGCCGTTCGACTGGGACGCCTTTGACGGCCGGCTGGGTGATACGCCACGCGCTGCCCTGCCGGCCCGGTTCGTCATCCTCGAAGGCGTGTACTCAAGCCGCCCTGAACTCGCCGATCTGGTCGACTTCCACATCCTGGTGGACGTCAGCGCGGAGACGCGCACGCAGCGCCTGCTCAAGCGCGAGGGCCAACTGGGCCCTTGGGAGCGCCAGTGGCACGCCGCCGAGGAGCACTACTTTGGCGTCACCCTGGCGTCGCATCGCTTCGACGCGGTGCACGGCCGCTGATGGCGCCGGATTCCGGCCGCTCGCCCGGCCCAGGCTGTATCCGTTCATCCCGCCGGTGCTAGCCTCCGGGACATGACGCTCGGTCCTTCCTCCGCCTTCTGCCGACGGCTCCTGGCTTTAACACTGCTGCTGTCCCTGGCGGCTTGCGAGCGCGACGCCGCAATGGACAGGGCCAGCGAATCGGCCCCGGATTTAGAACCCGTGGCCGAAGAAAACGGCGCCGTCAGCGTGGCGCCGATCCCATCCGCGACGCCGGCGCCAGCACCCGCCGTCGAACCCAGCCCACCGAAAGCAGCGCCGACCGATTGGTCCGCCATGCCGCTGGCCTCGGGTGAGGCCTGGCTCAGCTGCGACCTCGACTACTCCCAACACGGCGACGGCGAACCGCTGCTCGCCCTGGACCGCGAGGCGCTGGAGTCCGCGCTGGCCGGCTGCGTCGAGCGCGGGGTGCTGCGGTTGCGCTACCGCGGCCGCATCGCCAGCGATTTCGCTGCCCTGGTCGAGCGGACCACGCGCGTCGCCGACGCGCTCGGCATCCGCAAGCGCGTGCTGGACCTCGATTCCGCCGGCGGCATGGTGGAGGACGCCATCCGCGCCGGTGACTTCATCGCCGAATCCCGCTGGACGATCTGGGTGCGCGAGGAATCAATCTGCCACAGCGCCTGCGTGTTCCTGCTCAGCGCCGGCGACGTGCGCCGCATCGCCGGCCACGTGGGCATCCATCGCCTGATTCGCATGAGCTCCACCGCCACTACCCGCGCCGAACTCAATGCCGAGCTGCGCGTGGTGCACGGCCGCGTCCGCGACTACCTCGAGCGGAATGGCTCCAGCGTGGCCGTGGCCGACCTGATGATGGCGGTGCCCAACCGCAGCCTGCGCATGCTGTCGGCCGACGAACTGCTGCGCTTTGGCCTCGACGGCGTGAACCCGGCGCAGGATGACCTCGACCGGCTGCGGCTGCAGCGCGAATGCGGCCAGGATTTCGTATCGCGCCGCGACGCCTTCGCCCGCGCCTTCGACCGCAAGTGCCGCGAACACGAGAGCGAGCTCGACCAGCTCAACGCCTGCGGCCTGGCCTTGCGCCGGGACTTCGGCTTTCCCGATGCGGAATGCCCGGCCGAGAGCCCGCTCTCGGAGTTCGACCTGGCCCAGGCCGAGCCGGAGCCCGTGGAAGCATCCCCCGAAGCGACCGGACAGCCGCTAGGCGGCGCCTACGTCGACGGCCAAGGCGCCGCCGCGACGCAGACCACCCCGGAACCGCCTTCTGGCTGACGCTTCGGCTATTCGGAATCTGGCGCCTTCGCGAACTCCGCTTGCCTGCGCGCCGCACGCTCCGCCCGCCGTCGCTCCGCGCGGGACACCCGGATAACTCAGTCTTCGAGCCGCCAGGCCAGCGAGGTGCCCGCGCGCAGCGGCACCAGCGCGGAGCTGCCCTCGCCCAGCTCCGCAGGAATGTCCCACGGCTCGCGCACCAGCGTAATCGTGTCGGTGTTGCGCGGCAGGCGGTAGAAATCCGGACCATGGAAGCTGGCGAACGCCTCCAGCTTGTCCAACGTGTCCTGCTGCTCGAACACCTCGGCATAAAGCTCGATCGCGCCATGCGCGCTGTACATACCTGCACAGCCGCAAGCCGACTCCTTCGCACCGCGGGTGTGCGGCGCGCTGTCGGTACCCAGGAAGAACTTCGGGCTGCCACCGGTCGCTGCGGCTACCAGCGCCACGCGGTGCTCCTCGCGCTTCAGCACCGGCAGGCAGTAGTGGTGCGGGCGGATGCCGCCCTGGAAGATCGCGTTGCGATTCATCAGCAGGTGGTGCGGGGTGATGGTGGCCGCCACGTTGGCCGGCGCCGCCGCCACGAACTCGGCGGCCTGCCGGGTGGTGATGTGCTCGAGCACGATGCGCAGCTTCGGGTAGCGCTGCACCAGCGGCCGGAGCAGGGTTTCGATGAACACGGCCTCGCGGTCGAACACGTCCACGTGGGCGTCGGTGACTTCGCCGTGCACCAACAGCGGCAGGTCGTGCTGCTCCATGGCGGCGAGCGCGGCGTGGCAGTTGTCGATGTGCTTCACGCCGGAATCGGAATTGGTGGTGGCGCCCGCGGGGTACCACTTCACCGCATGTACGAAGCCGCTGGCCTTGGCGGCGGCGATGTCGTCGGCGCTGGTGCGCTCCGTGAGGTAGAGCGTCATCAGCGGCTCGAACGACAGGCCGGCGGGCAGCGCGGCCAGGATGCGGTCGCGATAGGCGCCGGCCAGCGTGGCGTTCACCACCGGCGGCACCAGGTTGGGCATCACGATGGCGCGGGCGAAGCGGCGCGCGGTATCGGGCAGCACGCGGGCCAGCATCTCGCCGTCGCGCAGGTGCAGGTGCCAGTCGTCGGGGCGGGTGATCGTGAGGCGGGTGGGCATGGCGGCGGCTTCAGGGATCCCGGAACAGTCGTCATTGTCGCCGATTGCTGCCACAGGCATCGACAAGCAATGGTTTGTATTTTCATCAAAAAGCTAACTACAAATTACTCAAACCGTTCATTAGCAAACCATTCGCTTGCGTTCGGTTTTTATAATCAATATTTTACTAACTATGGCTGAGCAAAATCGCCAAAAGCTGAACCGACTGCTAGCCGAGCTAGGGGACGCCGACATGGTGTCGGCACGTTGGCTGCGCGGCCATGGCTATTCCACGGCGCTCGTCGCGGGGTATGTGAAAAGGGGATGGCTACGGTCCCCCGCCCGCGGCGTGTACATGGCAGCGGCGGGCCTGGCCACCTGGGAAGGCGCCCTGCACTCCCTGCAGCAGCGGGAGCAACTGAGGCTCCATGCCGGGGCCCGCTTCGCCCTCGCCCTTCACGGGCACGAGCACTACCTGCGGGTGCAAGGCGTACGCGAAGCCACGCTGTACGGTCCGGATCGTCTTCCGGGGTGGGCAACCGCCCTGACCCTGGACGTCCGCTTCATGCACGGTGGCCTTGGCCCGTTCCCGCTCGTTGGAATCCACTTCTCGGCAGACGCCCCTGAAGATCGGCTCCGCGCGGAAGGACTGGAGCGGCTGGTGGTCTCTTCGACGACGGAGTGGGTCGTCGTCGCGAACCCCGAGCGCGCCATGCTTGAGCTGTGCCACGCAGCGCGGGACGCCGCCGACGTGCATGAGGCCCACGCGACGATGCAGGGAATGAGTGGTCTTCGACCGTGGGAGCTGAGCGGATTGCTCAGACGATGCCAGAGCATCAAGGCAAAACGACTGTTCCTTGCCCTGGCCGATCGCGCCAACCACGCATGGCTTGAGCACCTCGAACTGGAAAGCGTTGATCTCGGACGGGGAAAGCGCGCTTTCTTCCGTGGCGGGCGGATCGACGCGCGCTATCAGATAACCCTGCCTGCGGATCTGGAGTCCTCGCTTGGATAGGCGCTATGCGGATCGCGTCGCCTTGCTGGTGGCGGTCCTGCCGCAGCTTGCCCGGGAGCCTGACTTCGCGCTCAAGGGCGGCACGGCGATCAACCTTTTTGAGCACGACCTGCCCCGCCTGTCCGTGGACATCGACCTGGGCTGGCTGCGCACCCAATCATTTGACGAGGACGCCACGCTGATCCGCGATGCCCTCGGCAGGCTGGCGGACACACTGGCCAAGCCGCCACTGAAGCTTGACGTCGCGCTCTCACGTCCGGCCGGGGCCGGCACGCTGCATCGCATCGTCGCCAGCCGACGTGGCGCGCAGGTGCAGATCGAAACTTCGCCCGTCATGCGCGGCACCGTTCACCCAACGCGCACCATGCTGCTTCAACCCTCGATCGAGAGACAGTATGGCTTCGCGAGCACACAGGTGTTCCACTTCGCCGACCTGTACGCCGGCAAGATGGCCGCGGCGCTGTCTCGGCAACATCCCCGCGACCTGTTTGATGTTCGCGTACTGCTGGGGACTCATGGAATCAGCGATGAGCTGTGGCGAACTTTCCTCGTCTACCTGACGGCAAGCCCGAAACCGGCGGTTGAACTGCTCGATCCCGCAATCCCGGTCGACTTCGACAGGGTGTTCACTTCGCAGTTCGAAGGGATGACACGGGAGGCAGTCAAGCCCGGGGACTTGCTGGAAGCTAGGATCCGGTTCCTGCGTGAAATCCGGCGCCGTCTGGATGGCTCGTCCTGCGAATTCCTGCTCTCCGTGGAGCAGGAGCGCGCCGATTTCACATTGATCGGCTTGCCGCAGGCGGCGGCTCTTCCGGGGATAAGATGGAAATTGCGAAACCTCGAGCAGCGTGACGAGAGCAAACGGAGCGCCGACCTCGTCAAGTTGAAGGCGTTTCTCGGCCAAGTCAGCGGGGGTTAGATGCCCTCTGCCCAACCCCTCTCCCGCGGGCGGGAGAGGGGCTTTCAGGAAAACGCGGGGAGCCCACCCACCGGGGGCTCCCCGCTGCCAAACCGCCCCGGTCTGGCGTTGAACGGTCAGTTCGCGGCGAGGTGCTTCACCGGCTCCGGCATCGCCGAGCTGTGGTGCAGCACGATCTTCCAGTCGCCATCCACCTTCTCGTACACGTAGGTGTAGCGCGCCTGCACCTGGCGGCTCTGGCCGTTCTCGGTGAGGGTGAAGGTGTAGATGCCGGCATCGATGGCGGTGTCCTCGTCCACCTTCTGGATGTTGCGGCTGTTGATCACGCCCTTGGGCTGTAGGGTCAGGAACTTCACGAAGTAGTCCTGCACCTCGTCGCGGCCCTCGCGCATCCAGTTCGAGACGGTGGGCTGCAGCACGCCGTCCTCGGCGTAGAGGTTGGCCACGGTGGCGGGCTTGCCGGTCGCCAGGGCGGCGTTCCAGCGGTCGAACAAGGCGGCGATTTCGCGCTCGGCCGGATCGGTCGGGGCCGGGGCCTTTTCGGTGTACTCGCGGGCCTGGGCGGTGCCCGCCAGGGCCAGCAGGAAGGCGGCAGAAAGCAGGGTACGGGTCATGGGGGAGTCTCCGGTTGGGGTTGTCATTCGGCTCACATCGGTGGCGCCATCCTCCGCGCCGTAGCCCCGGGCGCCGTCTGCCGGTTGGCAGAGCCCGCGCTCTGCCGATCGGCGGAGCCGGGTCCCGCCCTCCCCGCCGAGACTGCCGACATGCAAGACGCCCCGCCCCGACTCGCCCGCTGGCGCGCCGAACTGCGCGAAGACGCCACCGCCACCCGGCAGCGCCGGGCGCTGGCCCGCGCGGCCGAAGCGTTGGCGCAAGCCGCGGATGCCGCGCACGCGGCCGAGGCGGTGCTGCGCCTGGCCGCCGAGCTCGCCGGGGCGCGCGACGCGGCCGTGCTCGCCCGCGGCGCGTCCGGCGTACGCCTGCTCGCTGGCCTCGGCGCCGCGCGGCCGGCGGGCGCCACGGTGCCGGGCGGCACCGGCTGGCGCACGTTCTCGGCGGGCTGGACCGCGCCTTCCGAAACCGGCCCGGGTCACGATGAGTGGCTGCTGCCCGGCACCGCGGCCGCGGGCACCGAGTGGCGCGGCGGCATCCGCTTCGCGGGCCAGGCGCTGGGTGCGCTGGTGCTGCGCCTGCCGGACCCCGGCGCCGAGGGCCTCGATGAAACGCTGTGCGCATTCGCGGCCCTGCTGGCGCCCTGCCTGGCGCCGGTGTCGTCAGCGCGCCGCCCGCGCCGCCGCCAGGACAGCGCGCTGCGCCAGCTCACCCCGCGCGAGCGCCAGGTGCTCGCGCTGCTGCCGCGCGGCCTGAGCAACCAGGGCCTCGCCGACGCGCTCGGCATCGCGCCCGGCACCGCCAAGTCCCACGTCGAACGCATCCTGCGCAAGCTCGAATGCCGCGACCGCACCCAGGCCGCGGTGATGGCCGTGGAAGGAGGCCTGTCCGCATGATCCGCCCCTGGGAAGACTGGGCGCTGCCGCGCAAGACCGTGGCCGTCGTCGCCGGCCCGCTGCTGCTGCTGTTCGGCTCGGTGCTCGCCATCTACCTGCTCGAGCGCCAGACCGCGCGCGCCGAAGCCGACGTGCGCGCCACGCTCGCGCTCGTCTCCGACCTGCACGAAGCGCACAGCCAGCTGGCGGAAACCGCCGCCGCCGTGCGCGGCTTCCTGCTCGTGCGTCGCGACAATTTCCTCGACCCCTACCGCATCGCCGAGCCGCAGCTGCTGGCTACGGTCTCGCGCCTGTCCGAGCGCACCCGCGACGGCCCGCGCGCCGAGCGGTATGCACGCCTGCTGCCGCTGTTCGAACTCAAGCTCACCGGCTGGCGCGAACTGTTGCGCGAAGGCGCGGACCCCGACGACCCGGCGGTGCGCGCACAGCTGGTGGAAGGCAAGCAGACGCTCGACATCCTGCGCGCCGAGCTGCGCGAGCTGGGCGCGCTGGAGCGCAATGAACTCAACGCCCGCGCCGATGCCGCCGCCGCGCTACGCCAACGCAACCTGGCGGTGACGCTGGCGGTGGCGCTGCTCGGTGGCCTCGGTGCCGTGGCCGCGGCGGCGGGGCTGGCCGCCAGCCTGTCGCGGCGCCTGCGCCGTTTGGCCTCGGAAGCCAACCGCCTCGGCGAGGGCCTGCCGCCGCGCGAGGGCCGGGTGGCCGGCGATGAAATTGGCCAGGTGGACCATCGCCTGCGCGAGGCCGGCGCACTGCTTCAGGCCCGCGCGCGCCAGCTCGACGACGCGCGCCAGCAGGCCGAGGCCGCCAACCGCGCCAAGGATGAATTCCTCTCGCGCATGAGCCACGAGCTGCGCACGCCGCTCAACGCGATGCTCGGCTACGCGCAGCTGCTGGCCGATACGCCCGCCGCTACGCCGGCGCAGCGCTACGGCGGGCACATCGAAGTGGCGGGGCGGCATTTGCTGGGCCTGATTACCGAGATGCTGGACGTGGCCGCCATCGAAGCCGGCAGCCTCGGCCTTGAGCCGCGCGCGCTGCGGCTGGCGCCTTTGCTGCAGGAGGCCGTGTCGCTGGTGCAGCCGCAAGCCGCGGGGCGCGGCATCACGCTGGTTCCGCCTTCCGACGAAGCGGGGGCGCTGGCCGTGCACGCCGATGCCAAGCGCCTGCGGCAGGTGCTGCTGAACCTGCTGGGCAACGCGGCGAAGTACGGGCCGCCCGGCGGACGCGTCGAGCTGGGCGCCGTGGTGCGCGAGGGCGGGGTCGAGATTTCGGTGCGCGATGAAGGCCCGGGCCTGTCGCCTGACGCCGTGTCGCGGCTGTTCCGTCCGTTCGAACGCCTCGACAGCACGGCGCGCGGCGTCGAGGGCACGGGGCTGGGGCTGGCCCTGAGCAAGCGCCTGGTCGAAGCGATGGGCGGCGAGATCGGCGTCGAGACCGCGCCCGGCGCCGGCTGCCGCTTCTGGTTCCGGCTGCCGCCGGCGCGCGAGGCGCCGGCCGACGTGGACGCGGGGCGCGCGCCGGCCCTGGCGGTGTCGGGGCCGCGCCGCCTGCTGCTGGTCGAGGACAACGCCTCGAACCGCTCGCTGGTGCAGACGCTGCTGGCGCGCTATCCGGCGTGGACGCTCGAATCGGCCGTGGATACCGCGGGCGGCGAGCAGGCGCTGCGGGCGGGCGGCTTCGACCTGGTGCTGCTGGACCTGCACCTGCCCGACGGCGACGGCGCCGCGCTGCTGGCGCGCCTGTCGGCCGAAGGCGTGGCGCTGCCGCCTGCCATCGTGCTCACCGCCGATGCCACCGCCCAGGCTCGCGAGCGCGCGCTGCGCGCCGGTGCCGCCGCCGTGCTGACCAAGCCGCTGGACCTGCGGCAATTCCACCAGGAGCTGGCCCGATGCTTGCGATAGACGAACAGGCGCTGCTGTCGGCGCGCATCCTGGTGGTGGACGACGGCGCGGCCAACGTCGCGCTGCTCGAAGAGCTGCTCGGCCGCGAAGGTTTCACCCAGGTGCTCGGCACGACACAGCCCGAGCGATGCCTCGAACTGGTGCAGGCCTTCCAGCCCGACCTGCTGCTGCTCGACCTGTGGATGCCCGGCGTCGATGGCTTCGAGCTGCTGGCGCAGCTGGGCGCCCCCGCGCCGGGACAACTGCCCGTGCCCGTGATCGTCCTCACCGCCGACGCCACCCGCCGCACCCGCCACCGCGCCCTCGGCCTCGGCGCCCGCGACTTCCTCACCAAGCCCTTCGACCCGCTCGAAGTCCTGCTGCGCGTCTGGAACCACCTTGAGGTCTCCCTGCTCCTCCGACGCCTGCGCGACCTGGGCCAGGAAACCGAACTCCCAAAGCGCCCCAAATCAAATGAACCAGGTTCATTTGCTTAAAGCGGTACCGGGTGTCTTTTATTTTCCGAGGGAGACGGCAGCCCCGCGAATCAAATGAACCTGGTTCATTTGATTCGCGGTATCGCTTTTCGGGCGGCGGCGGGGTCGTCTACGAAGACGGCGTCCACGCCGGCCGACGCGTAGGCGCGGAGCTCGCGCGCTGAACCCTCCTCGTCCCGGGCAGGAACTTCGCCCTCGCTGCGGAAGCCGGATTCGATGAATACGTTTTCGGGGCGGAAGGTGTAGGCGATGACCTGCAGGCCTTCGGCATGCGCGGCGTCGACCAGGGCGCTGCGGTAGCCGATGCCGTCTTCGCGCGGGGTGATCTGCAGCAGGCGGTAGTGCGGGCCGATGGCGTCGGCGTAGGTGGCGATGTCACCGAGGCCCTCCGTCAACAGCTGCAGGTAAGTGCGCGGTGCACCCGCGTGCACGGTGTCGAAGGGCGCGGCGTCCGGCGCGCCAATCAGCTGCAGCAAGCGCACGTTGCCGCCCCGCGGCAGCTTCGCGCGAAGCCTGTGCAGGTTGGCGGTTTCGAAGGACTGGATGACCACCGGCGCGCGGCGGGTGTAGTCGTGCGCGGCCAGTACGTCGAGCAGCGGCTGCTCCATCGCTAGCCCGAGTCCGGCGAAGTAGGTCGGATGCTTGATCTCCGGCACCAGGCCGATGTCGCGCCCGCGCTTCGCAGACTCGGCCGCCGCCAGCGCGATGATCTCGTCGAACGTGGGCACGTCGAACCGCCCGTCCCATTCGGTCGATCGCAGCGCGGGCAGACGCTCGATCGCGCGCAGGGTCTTGAGCTCCGCGAGTGTGAAGTCCTCGGTGAACCAATCCTCGACCCAAGCCCCGTCCACCTGCTTGCGCGTGCGCCGCGACGCAAACCCAGGCCGCGCCGCCACGTCGGTCGAATCCGACAGTGCATTCTCGTGCCGCGCCACCAGCACGCCATCGCGGGTCATCACCAGGTCGGGCTCGATGGCGTCGGCACCGTGTTCGATCGCCAGCGCGTAGGCGGCCAGCGTGTGCTCGGGCCGGAGCGCGCTGGCGCCCCGGTGGGCGATGACCCAGGGGCGCGAAGGGGCGATGGCGTCGGACGACGGCGGCATGGGCGACAGCGTAGCGCGGGGCGCGGGCGCGCAGGCGGCCAAGGCGCCGGCCAGGGCCAGCAGCGGCAGGCAAAGCGCGCGGCGGATCCTCGTCATGCCCGCAGCTTAGCCGCAAGCCATGACAGTTCCTGCAAGCAGGCGGTCGGCCCCGCAGGAAGCTCAACCGCGACGGCCGCCTGCCCCGGGCACACGCTGCTCCAGCCACGCCACCAGCGCCTCGGCGTCCGCGCCCTGCCGGGTGAAGCCGAACGCATGCTCGTCGTCGCGATGCCGGTCCAGCCAGATGCCCTCGCCCGCCGCCGGGCGGGTCGCGGCCAGCCAAAGCGCCGTGTCGGCCCCTTCGTCGGCGTTGCGCAACACGGCGCGGAACAGTTTCCGGAAGCCCGGCAGCGCGGTGCGCACGCCGTCGGTATCCACCCAACCCGGGTGCATCACCCACGCGCGCGGGGCACCGGGACCCTCGCGGTTCCAGTAGTGCGTCAGCGCCACCTGCGCGCGCTTGTGCTGGGCATAGGCGAGGAAGCCATCGTGGCGGGCCGCCGCCGGCGCCTCCAGCGCGGCCAGGTCGAGGGCCGCGCCATACATGCCGCCCGAGCTCATCGAAACAATCGCGGTGCTCGCCGTCATCGCACCGCCGGCGCGCAGCGCGCGGTCGAGCACCCAATGGCCCAGCAGGTTGGTGGCCAGGCCGCGCTCGACGCCCTCGGCCGTGCGCGCGAAGTCGTGGCACATCACGCCGACGTTGTGCACCAGCACGTCCAGCGCGCCCTCGCGCGCCACCTCGGCGGCGGCCCGGCGGACATCCTGCATCAGGGAGAGATCCACGACCGCGGGCACGATCCGCCCCGGGCCCTGCGCGGCCATCACCAGGTCGGCCAGCTTGCCGCCATCGCGCGCGAAGGCGACCACCGTCGCGCCGCGCGCCACCGCGCCCAGCGCGATCGCGCGGCCGATGCCGCCGGTCGCGCCCGTCACCAGCCAGCGCTGGCCGCTGAAGTCCGCCTGCAGCGGCGCCTCGCCCACGCGCCGCCGGAACCCCAGCCGCGAGAACGGCCGCGCGAAGCGGGCGTAGAAGATCGCCGCACCCAGGGCCTTGATCATGCCGCCCACCGCGCCAGGAAATCGGCGTCCAAGTGCCCGGTCTTGACCAGAATGCGCGCACCCTTCGGCGCACGCGGCGCGTGCTGCGAAAGGTGCGGGCTGCGCAGCCAGCTGCCGGCCGGATACTCGCCATGCTCGTCTTCGAACACGCCGTCGAGCACCAGGATCTCCTCGCCGCCCCAGTGCGTGTGCGGCTGGAACACCGTGCCCGGCGCCCAGTCCACCAGCGCGGTGTGCTGGGTACCGAAGCTATGCAGCGGCATCACACGCAGGCCCGGCACCAGGCCAGGCCGCCACTCGCCGGCGCAGGTATCGATGCGCACGCGCTCGGTGTCGCCGGCCTGGAACTGGCGCAGCTTCACGAACAGCGTGCAGCCGCTCTCACTACGCGGCGCATGCCGGCTGCCGTCGGGATTGCGCAGGTAGGTGCCCGGGCCGTGGTCACCGCTCTCGTCGCTGAACACGCCGTCCAGCACCAGGATCTCCTCGCCGTCCGGATGCGCGTGGGTCGGGAACACCGAGCCCGGCGCGTAGCGCACCAGGCTGGTCGCCCGAGCGTCCTCCGCGCCCACGCGGTCGAGCAGGCAGCGCGTCACGCCCGGCGAAGGCGACGGCCGCCACGGCGCGTCGCCGGGGCGAAGGACGACGCGCTGGGTGAAGTCGGCGTTCAGGCGCATGGCAGGCTTCGATGGCATGCCGGCACCTTACGCCCGCGCCGGTGGATGCCGGGTGGAGGCGATGGCCCGCGCCGCGAGGCTCAGCGGACCACCATCACCAGCTCCACCCGTCGATTGAGGGGTTCGCGCGCATTTGCCGCGGTCGGCTGCGCCGGCCGGTCGAACTTCATGTCCCGCACCAGGATGTCGCGCGCCGGGATGCCCTGCCCTTGCAGGCGCGTGCGGGCGCCTTCGGCGCGGGCCTGGCCGAGGCCGGCATTGGAGCCGAGTTCACTGGCATCGATATGGCCAGACGCGATGTAGATCACTTCGCAGCCGGTGAAGTTGGCGGCCAACGCCTTCACGGTCTCGTCGCCGTACTCGTCCAGTGAGGACGAACCCAAGCCGTAGTAAAGGCTCGCTTCGTGCACCTCGCCGGAGGCGAAGCGGCAGGCCAGTGCCGGGGCGGGAAGGACGACCAACAGCAGCAGGGCGGACAGGCTACGCATCATGCGTTCCTTTCGACGGGGTTCGGGGGTGACGAGGGAGTGAGCTGGAGTTCCTCCGGGCGCTGCCGGCGCAGCCCTTCGACGTACTCACGGGTAAAGCCCGGGAAGATGGCCACCACCTTGCCGCCGTCCATGCGGTACCAGCTGCGGCACTGCGCCCAGACCGAGCGGCCCAATCGCGCCTGCAGGGCGGCATTGTGGGCGCGCTGCGTGTCGGCGTGCACCTCGATGGCGCGGTGGCCATCGGCGGCGACGGCCTGCATGCACGCGATGGCGTGACGCACGGCCGGCTCGATGTAGAGCAGCGTCGAGGTGTGGCCGGTGGCGGTGTTCGGCCCGAGCATCAGGAACATATTCGGGAAGCCGGCAACGTGGATGCCGTGGAAAGCCTCGGGTCCGTCGCGCCAGGCTTCGGCGAGCGTCACGCCGCCGCGGCCGCGGATGTCCAGTGACTGCAGCAAATGCACGGTGTCGAAGCCGGTGGCGCAGACCAGTGCATCCAGCTCGCGCTCGACGCCATCGGCCGTGCGGATGCCGCGGGCGGTGATGCGTTCGATGCCGGTGGTCACCAGCTCGACGTGCGGCTTCGACAGCGCCGGGTAGTAGTCGCTCGAATAGATGATGCGCTTGCAGCCCAGCGGATAGTCCGGCGTGAGCGCGGCGCGCAGGCCGTCGTCCGCCAGCTGTTTCCGGCGGTGCCAGCCGGCCCACCACAGCATGAAGCGCCGCATCAGCGTGCCGTCCTCGAAGCCGCGGCGACCCAGCTCCAGGAACGCCACCCAGAACGCCCGGACCGCCGCGGCGTAGGGCGGCAGCGCCGACAGCGCGCGATCGAACCCGAAGTAGCGCCGCTCCAGCCGCGGCAGCACCCAGTTCGCCGTGCGCTGGAAGACGTGCAGCCGCGCCGCCTGCGCCGCGATCGGCGGCACCAGCTGCACGGCCGTGGAGCCGGTGCCGATCACGCCCACGCGCATGCCTTCGAAGGATTGCCCGACCGGCCAGCGCGCCGAGTGCAGGCGCAGGCCTTCGAACGCATCGAGTCCCGGCAGGTCCGGCCAGCGCGGCTGGCTCAGCGGACCGGTGCTGCAGATGAAGAAGCGCGCGCGCAGCGTATCGCCGGCCGACGTGCGGAAATGCCAAAGGCCATCTGCCTCGTCGAACCGCGCCTCGAGCAGCCGCGTCCCCAGCCGCAGTCGCGCGGACAGGGCGTGCTTCTCCGCCAGCGCCTGCTGGTACGCGTGGATCTCCGGCGCGTTGGCGAAGCGCTGGGTCCAGCGCGTATTCGGTGCGAACGAGAAGGCGTAGGCCGGCGCCGGCACGTCCACCTGCGCGCCCGGGTAGCGGTTGTCCCACCAGGTGCCGCCGAGGCCTTCGGATTGTTCGAGGATGACGAAGTCGTGCAGGCCGGCGTTCTGCAGCTGGATCGCGGCGCAGAGGCCGGACATGCCGGCGCCGAGGATGAGGGTGTGGTGGGTGGCCTCTCCCCCGGCCCCTCTCCCCCGGGGGGAGAGGGGAGACGAGCCCTGAAGCCCCTCTCCCCCCCGGGGAGAGGGGTTGGGGAGAGGGGGAAGCTTCCCGGCGAGGAACCGCGCAATCCGCGAAACCGCCTCCCCCGCACTCGGCAACGTCCCCACCTGCAGCTGGAACACATGCCACCGCCCCGGCACGAAGTCGTGCACCACCTCCACCCCATCGCCCCGCAGCTTCGCCACGATCGCCACCGACTGCGCCGCCAGCAGATCATCGCTGCCGTTCTGCACCAGCACCGGCGGCAGACCACGCAGGTCGGCCAGAAGCGGCGATACCAAGGGGTCGTCCGCGCGCCCGGCAGCGTAGGCGCGCGCGTTGGCCCGCGCCCAGCGTTCGGACAGCATTGCCTCACCCGGAACCGCGGGCAGCGGCGAGCTTTCGCGCAGGTCCACCAGCGGCGCCAGCAGCACCAGGGCCGCGGGCTGCGGTCCAGCACCCGCGCCGCCGTGTTCGCGAGCGCGGTCGCGAAGCCTGATCGCCAACGCGAGCGCGAGGCCGCCGCCCGCCGAATCACCCGCCACCACCACCGGCCCTTCCGTGGCCAGCGCATCGAAGGCCGCCACCGCATCCTCCAGCGCCGCCGGGAACGGATGCTCCGGCGCGAGCCGGTAATCGATGACCACCACCGGCAGCCCGCTGTCGCGCGCCAGCCAGGCAGCGATCGTGCGATGCGTGCGCGGCGAACCGACCGTGTAGCCGCCGCCGTGCAGGTAAAGCACGACGCCCGCGCGCACTGGCGTTGCGCGTTCGTCCGCCCAGCGTTCGGCGCGTACGCCGCCTACGACGACATCACGCCGCGTGATGCCCTTCGGCAAGTGGCCGATGCGCGCGAGCAGGTGGAGCCAGCGGCGCTGCCACGGCACCGGCCAGCGCGGGTGAAAGGCGGGCTTGAGCAGCAGGCGCTGGGTGGTGCGCAGGGCGGCGGCTAGGAGGGTGTCGGGGAGGGGCATGGTGGGGAGGATAGCGGCTGGGGCGGGCCCTCTCCCCCGGCCCCTCTCCCGCAAGCGGGAGAGGGGTGAGGCGCGGCTAAGCCCCTCTCCCGCTTACGGGAGAGGGGTTGGGGAGAGGGTGCGTCAAAAGCGCCAGCTGGCCCCCGCCAACGGCCCCGCCAAGCGCGCATCCACCCGCGTCCCGTTCTCACGGTAGTCCACCGACAGCGCCCGCAGACCCGCCGAGAACACCCAGGCGTTCGACGACGCATAGTTCGCCACCACCAGCCACTGGTGCGTGCCGTCCGATCCGACGCCGAAGCCGCCGACATCGGCATAGCCAATCACCGACCACCGCGGCGACAGGCTCACGTTGGCGCGCGCCGCGAAGATCGGATCGGTGAAACTGTCACCCGGCGAGCGCGCCACGCCGATCAGCGGCACCGCCACCGCCGCGTTGACGTCCCAGTGGCGCAAGCCGCCGAGCAGGTCGAAGGCCACGCGCTCGCCTTCATGCACGCGCCAGCCCGCGGCCAGCGTCAGCGAGGTTTGGCGCAGGCTTCCTTCGGCCGGCAATCCGGGCGGCACCACGCCCTCCTTCGACGAGGCGGCATAGCTGAAGTCGCCCAGCAGCACGAGCCGGTCGCGGCGCGCGAACGCGGAGAGGAAGAAGGCACCGTCGCTGTCCTCGAGCACTTCGCTGAAGGACTTGTCGATGCGCACCGTGGGCGCGCCCGCGAACGGCGTCAGCGTGCCGCCCAGGCCCGAGCCCCAGACGTAGGGCGTGACCTGGCCGGTCCATTCGCGGCTGCCCGCGTCCTCCTGCGCGGCGACCGGGGCGGCGGCGATCGCCGCGGCCAGCGTTGCGGTGCAAGCGCCAAATCGGGCCAGCGTCTTCATTTCGGCTCCTTGACGATCGCGCCGTCCTTCATGATCACGACGAAGTTCTTGCCGGGGTCGCCGACCAGCGCCAGGTTCGCGAGCGGATCGCCGTCCACCAGGACCAGGTCGGCCAGCGCGCCCTCGCGCACCACGCCCAGCGCGCCGGCGTAAGGCGAACGCGGACCCGACAGCGCCAGCAGCTGCGCGTTGTCATGCGTGGCCAGCTTCAGGATCTCGGCCGGCGTGAACCACGGCTGCAGCTTGAGCAGGAAGCCGGTCTGCTCCGCGTTCACCGCCGGGTCGAACAGCACGTCGGTGCCCCAGGCCAGCTTCACGCCGGCGGCCTTGGCGCGGGCCCAGATGGTCTGCTGCGCGTCGATCACCGGCTTGCGCTTGGCGCGGCGGGCGGCGTCCATGTTCTCGCTGTCATCCTGCAGCATCTGCAGGCTGAGCCAGATGCCCTTCTCGGCCATCAGCTGCAGCGTGGCGTCGTCGAGCAGCTGGCCGTGCTCGATGCACTTCACGCCGGCCTCGATGGCGCGGCGCACGGCCTTGGGGGTGTAGGCGTGCACGGTGACGTAGGTGTTCCAGTCGTCGGCGGCCTCGACGCCGGCGCGCAGTTCGTCGAGCGTGTACTGGGTGACGTCGAGCGGATCGTAGTCGGAGCTGGTGCCGCCGCCGGCCATCATCTTGATCTGGCTGGCGCCGAAGCGCAGGTTCTCGCGGGTGGCGGTGAGCACGTCGTCGCGGCCGTCGGCGATCCAGGTGGCGCCCAGCTGCTCGGCGCGCGAGAGCTGGCCGGTGAAGCGGCGCGGGCCCTCGTGCGGCGCGCGCAGGTCGCCGTGGCCGGAGGTCTGGCTCAGGTGCGCGCCCGAGGGCCAGATGCGCGGGCCGCGGACCTGGCCGGCATCAATGGCGGCCTTGAGCGGGAAGATCGGCCCACCCATGTCGCGCACGCTGGTGACGCCGCGCAGCAGCATCTTTTCCGCGCCCTCGGCCGCGGCGCGCCCGGCGATCTCCGGCGTCAGGCCGGGCGACTGCAGCGTGGCCATGTCCATCGCGCCGAAGGTCATGTGCACGTGCACGTCGATCAGGCCGGGCATCAGCGTGCGGCCGGTGCCGTCGATCACGCGCGCGGTGGGGTCCGCGGCGTCCGGGCCGATGGCGGCGATGGTGTTGCCCCGCACCAGCACGTTGGTGGGCGCCGACAAGGCCGGGCCCACGCCGTCGAAGACGCGCACGTTCCGGAACAGCACGGCGTCCTGCGCCGCGGCGGGTAGCGCGAATGCGGCCAGCAGCGCCAGCCAGGGCGCGAGGCCCGTGGTCTTGCCCATCGTTTTCTCCCCTGCCCGATGCGGTCGGGCGTGATTGACACCAGCAACGCGCCGGCGGCCGGTTCACGGCCGCGTCTTGCCCGAGTGTGTCGAGGGGATGTGAAACCTGTGTGCAGGGCGAGCGCGACGGCGCCCGCCCGCCGCGTCACACCCGGCCGACCACCGGGATCAGCGCGCCGGTGATGGCGCCGGCGTCGTCGGAGAGCAGGAAGGCGATGGTCGCCGCCAGCTGCGCCGGCTGCACCCAGCGCGCGAACTCGGCGTCGGGCATGTCGCTGCGGTTGGCCGGGGTGTCGATGATGCTCGGCAGCAGCGCGTTGACGGTGATGCCGCGGTCCTTGAGTTCCTCGGCCAGGGCTTCGGTGAGCCGCATCACGCCGGCCTTGGAGGCCGCGTACGCGCCCATGCCCGCGCCGGCCTTCACCGCGCCGTTGGCGCCGATGTTGACGATGCGGCCGCCGTCGGCAAGATGCGCCAGCGCCGCCTGGCAGGCGGCCACGGCGGTGCGCAGGTTCATCTGGTACATCGCGTCCCAGCCCTCGAGCGAGGCGCCCGCCACTTTCTCCCAGCGGAAACCGCCGGCGATGTTGACCAGGCCGTGCAGGCCGCCGTGGGCCTGGGCGATGGCCTTGAACGCGGCGCTCGCTGCTGCCGCGTCGCCGAGGTCGACGCCGCCGTGCAGGCTGGCCGCGCCCAGCGCGGCGGGGTCGCGCGGTGCGTCGGCGCGATCGATCGCGGCCACGTTCGCGCCCTGCGCCAGCAGCGACTGCACCACCGCGGTACCGAGGATGCCGAAGGCGCCGGTGACGGCGATGGTCTTTCCCTTGAGCGACATGCTGATCTCCTGAGTCCGGGCCGGGGATGGTAACCGAGCCGCCGACCAGGCCCGGCCTGGCACCCGGCGTTCGCGCAATTGCGGCATTGCAGCAGCCTGGACGACCTGCGATGGACCGGGCTGCGGCGTCGACAAAAGCGCCCAAAAGCCGGTTAAGGCGTTTATCTCCTGCGAAAATTCTCCATCGGCAAGGCCCGATAACGAAAATTTAATCGCCCCGTCACCCCCTTTTAATGCTTCGTTAAGTTCGCGTTATATTCGGCGCGTCCGGACCCCGGAACGTGACCGGTCACGGGCCGTTACAGCGACCGGCACGCAGGGGCAGGACCACAAAAAAACAGGCTGTCACACGATTCATCACTCTGTTGGAGAGCAGAAAATGAAATCCAGGCCACACCCGCTGTCATCCGCCGTGCGCTTTGCCCTGTCGGCAAGCGCGATCGGCCTCCTCGGCCTCGCCGCGATGCCTGCCGTTGCGCAGGACGCCGCCGCCCCGGCCGCCGCGGCTTCCGAGCCCACCACGCTGGACCGCATCGAAGTGCTGGGTTCGCGCATCCGTCGCGCCGAAGGCGAGACCGCGCTGCCGGTGCTGTCGATCGAGCGCGCGGAGATCGAGCGCACGGGCCTGACGCAGCTCGCCGACATCCTGCGCGAGATCAGCGTCAACGGCCCGTCGCTGAGCCTCAACACCAACAACGGCAACACCAGCGGCAACTCCAGCGTCAACCTGCGCAACTGCGCCTCGAACCGCACCCTGGTGCTGGTGAACGGCCGTCGCTGGGTGAGCGGCAACGGCCTGGACGGCACCGTCGACCTGAGCTCGATCCCGCTGGCCGCGGTCGAGGGCATCGACATCCTCAAGGACGGCGCCTCGGCGCTGTACGGCTCCGACGCGCTCTGCGGCGTGATCAACGTCCGCACCCGCACCGATTTCGAAGGCGCGATGGTCTCCGGCTACTACGGCCAGTACCAGCAAGGCGACGGCGAGCGCGAGTCGGTGTCCTACACCATCGGCGGCAGCAGCGACCGCTTCTCGGGCCTGCTGAACATGTCGTACACCGACACCGGCGCCGTCTCGGCGGCTGACCGCGACATCTCGGCGGTGCCGCTGTTCGGCTTCCCGGCGAACGTGTCCACCCCGGGCCGCGCCAGCCCGGTGGGTCCGTTCGGCAACTTCAACGTCACCGGCCGCGGCAACATCACCCTCGATCCGAACCGCCCCGGCTGCCTGGTGAACCAGGTGTGCGCGCCGAGCACCGGCACGACGGATTTCCGCACCTACAACTTCCTCACCGACGGCTACAACTTCGCGCCGGACAACTACCTGAGCCAGCCGCAGACGCAGTACTCGCTGTTCGGCCAGGTCAGCTACCAGTTGTCCGATCCGGTCCGCTTCCGCAGCGAAGTGTTCTACAACCGCCGCGAAGGCGAGGCCCAGCTGGCCGCGCAGCCGCT
The DNA here is from genome assembly GCF_036275555.1 of Arenimonas sp. Taxonomy (GTDB): domain Bacteria; phylum Pseudomonadota; class Gammaproteobacteria; order Xanthomonadales; family Xanthomonadaceae; genus Arenimonas. Next base: position 6,956 of record NZ_DASUDO010000030.1, on the reverse strand, counting down.
GTCGCCGCTCAACATCGCCGCGACCAGCGTCTACAACCCGTTCGGCGTGGCCATCACCGGCGGCGCCTTCCGCCCGACCGACTTCCCGCGCCTGTTCGGGCAGGAGCAGGACACCTGGCGCTTCAGCGGTGCCTTCGACGGTTCCTTCGAACTGGGTGACCGCTACTTCTACTGGGATGCCGGCTACACCTTCGCCGAGAACCGCCAGCTGCAGCCGAAGAACGGCTTCTACTTCTCGACCCGCGTCGCCGCCGGTACCGGTCCGTCGTTCATCGACAGCACCGGCGTGGCCCGCTGCGGCACGCCGTCGGCCGTCATCGCCGGCTGCGTCCCGCTGAACTTCATGGGCGGCCCGGATGGCTTCACCCAGGCGATGTTCGACTACATCGCGGTGAACCCGAAGAACATCCAGAAGTACAGCCAGGAGTCCTACACGGCCAACCTCAGCGGCGACCTGTTCGACCTGCCGGCGGGCCCGATGGCCTTCGCCTTTGGCGTCGAGCACCGCATCGAGGAAGGCTCGAGCGAGCCCGATCCGCTGACGGCCGCCGGCCTGGTGCTGGGCGACAACCCGTTCCTGCCGACCCGCGGCAGCTACAAGGTCGACGAGGTCTACGCGGAGCTCAACATCCCGCTGCTGGCCGACGTGACCTTCGCGAAGTCGCTGGAGCTGTCGCTCGCCGGCCGCTACTCCGACTACTCGTCCTTCGGTGACACCACCAATCCGAAGGTGAGCGTGCGCTGGCAGCCGAGCGAGTCGGTGCTGGTGCGCGGCTCGTGGGGTGAAGGCTTCCGCGCCGCCTCGGTCAGCGAACTGTTCGCGGGCCAGGCCACCGGCCGCCCGGCGTTCCAGGACCCGTGCTCGGCGAACAACCCGCAGTTCATCGCCAACGCCGCTATCCGCGCCCAGTGCGCCGCCACCGGCGTGCCGGCGGGCTTCCAGAGCCAGCTGTCGCAGACCTTCGGCACCACCGGCGGCAACCCGAACCTGCAGCCGGAAACCTCGGTCTCCAAGACGCTCGGCATCGTGTACTCGCCGGGCTGGATGGAAGGCCTGGACATGTACCTGGACTGGTACAACCTGCAGATCGAGAACGCGATCGGCTCGCTGGCCGTGGCCACGATCCTCACCGAGTGCTACCAGCAGCTCAACCAGAACAGCTGCGCCCTGATCACGCGTGACACCACCGGTGCGGTCAACGGCAACCCGGGCGAGATCTCGAACATCCTGGCGACCAACATCAACTTCGTTGGCGGCCTGGAGACCGAGGGCTACGACTTCGGCGCCAGCTACCGGTTCGACACCGACAACTGGGGTCGCTACCAGATCCGCTGGGACAACACCTACGTGGCCTACTTCGGCGACATCGGCAAGCCGGAACGCGGCGAGCTGAACGCCGACGGCCGCATCTCGTCGGGCAACGTCGTGGGCACCCTGCCCTCGGGCAGCTCGGCCGGCGCGCCGCGCCACCGCCTGCGTTCGAACCTCAACGTGGCGTGGCAGATGGGTGACTTCACGGTGTCGGCCACGATGGAGTACCGCAGCCGGGTCCGCGAGACCTGCAACAACGTGTTCAACACCGCGACCGCCCTGGGCAACGTCGATCCGGCCTTCCGTGACCTGATCAACCTGTGCTCGGATCCGAACCGCCTGATCGACGTCTACCGTTTCCGCACGGGCACCAACGAGATCGAAGCCGTGCCGACGCGCGTCCCGAGCAACATGCTCGGCGGCACCACCTACACGCACATCCAGGGCACCTGGGCGGCGCCGTGGAACGCCAAGCTCTCGGTCGGCGTGCGCAACCTGTTCAACAAGCAGCCGCCGTTCTCGTCGGATGCCTTCGCGAACAGCTTCGACGCGCAGTACCTGATCCCGGGTCGCTTCTACTACCTGAACTACGAGCAGACGTTCTAAGTCTCCAAGTAGCAACCAGCTCCAATATTGCAGCCCCGGCAACGGGGCTGCTTTTTTTGCCCGGGGATTACTTGCCGGCGAGCTTGCCCGCCACGCGGCCATGCACCGCCTCGGCTTCCGGGGTCATGATCGACTCGAAATCGGCCAGTTCGTAGTGCGGACGGATCTCGATGTCGCTGGGACCGGTCATCGGGTTCGGGCAGCGCTTCACCCAGGCCACCGCCTCGTCCATGTCCTTCACTTCCCACAGCCAGTAACCCGCCACCAGCGATTCCGCGGGCGTGAACGGCCCGTCGACCACCGTGCGGGAATCGCCGTCGAACCGGACGCGCTTGCCCTGGGCGCTGGGCTTGAGCCCGTCGCCCGCGATTAGGATGCCGGCATCCGCCAGCGCTTCATTGAAACGTCCCATGGCCTCGAGCAGGTCGGACGAGGGAAAGAGGCCGGCTTCGCTGTCGGCGGTCGCTTTGACAAACACCATCACGCGCATGTCCTTGCTCCGGTCGGGGGTCAGGCGGGCACGCGGACGAAGCCTTCCATCAGCACCCGCGCGCTGCGGCTCATGATGGCTTTGCGAACCACCCACTGGCCGTCCACGCGGGCGGCTTCGGCGCCCACGCGCAGGGTACCGCTGGGATGGCCGAAGCGCACGGCGGTGCGTTCGCCGCCGCCTGCCGCGCGATTCACCAGCGTGCCGGGGATGGCGGCGGCCGTGCCGATGGCGACCGCGCAGGTGCCCATCATGGCGTGGTGCAGTTTGCCCATGCTCAGCGCGCGCACGTGCAGGTCGATGTCGGCGGCGGCCACGCGCTTGCCGCTGCTGGTGGTGTAGTCGGCCGGCGGCGCCACGAAGGCGACCTTGGGCGTGTGCTGGCGCTTCGCCGCGTCGGCGACGGCCGGGATCAGGCCCATGCGCACGGCGCCGTGGGCGCGGATGGTCTCGAACATCGCCAGCGCCTTCGGATCGGCGTTGATCGCGTCCTGCAGCTCGGTGCCGGTGTAGCCGATGTCCTTCGCGTTGACGAAGACGGTGGGGATGCCGGCGTTGATCATCGTCACCTCGAGCGTACCGAGGCCGGGCACGTCCAGCGCGTCGGTGAGGTGGCCGGTCGGGAACATCGCGCCGCCGCCCTCGCCTTCGCCCTCGTCGGCCGGGTCGATGAACTCGAGCACGATCTCGGCCGCCGGGAAAGTGACGCCGTCGAGCTCGAAATCGCCGGTTTCCTGCACCTGGCCATTCGCGATCGGCACGTGGCAGAGGATGGTCTTGCCGATATTGGCCTGCCACACCTTTACGACGAAGGTGCCGTTCTCGGGCAGCCGGGACTTGTCGATGAAGCCGTTCGCGATGGCGAACGGCCCCACGGCGGTGCTCAGGTTGCCGCAGTTGCCGCTCCAGTCGACGAAGGCGGTGTCGATGGCGACCTGGCCGTAGAGGTAGTCGACGTCGTGGCCGGGCTGCGTGCTCTTGCTGATGATCACGCACTTGCTGGTGCTCGAGGTGGCGCCGCCCATGCCGTCGGTGTGCTTGCCGTAGGGATCGGGCGAGCCGATGACGCGCATCAGCAGCGCGTCGCGCGCCGGGCCGGGGACGCGGGCGGCCTCGGGCAGGTCCTCCAGACGGAAGAACACGCCTTTGCTGGTGCCGCCGCGAAGGTAGGTGGCCGGGACTCGAAGCTGGGGGGCGTGGGGCATGGCGTTCTCGCGTTGTTGGGGACGGTGCCCCTCTCCCCAACCCCTCTCCCCCGGGGGGAGAGGGGCTTCAGGAGCGGCCCCGCTTAACTCCCCTCTCCCCTTGGGGGAGAGGGGCCGGGGGAGAGGATTCGCAAGATCTCCCCCAGTACCAGCTCCGTATTCTGCAATACCTCATGGTTCCAAAACCGCAGCACCCGAAACCCCCGCCCCGCCAGCCAGGCATCCCGCCTCGCATCACGCGCATGTTCGTTGTGCTGCCCGCCGTCGGCCTCGACGATGAGGCGATGCCGCAAGGCCGCGAAATCGACGATGTACGGGCCAATGGGATGTTGGCGGCGGAACTTGAAGCCGGCGAAGCGGTGGGCGCGGAGGTGGTGCCAGAGGCGGTGTTCGGCCTCGGTCATGGTGGTGCGGAGGTGTTTTGCGAAGCGGCGTTGGTGCATTTCCCCTCTCCCCAACCCCTCTCCCCGGGGGGAGAGGGGCTTTGAACTGGCCAGGGGCAATGCTCCCCTCTCCCCTTGGGGGAGAGGGGTCGGGGGAGAGGGGTGGTTCTTGTCGGAAAGCGGCCCCCTCTCCCCAACCCCTCTCCCGGAGGGAGAGGGGCTAGGGCGGATCAGGCGGCTTGGGTGGCGGCCAGGAAATCCTGGGCGAAGCGCTGCAGCACGCCGCCCGCCTCGTAGATCGAAACTTCCTCATCGGAATCGAGGCGGCACTGTACCGGCACTTCCACGCGATCGCCGTTGCGGCGGTTCACCACCAGCGTCAGCGTCGCGCGCGGCGCACGTTCGCCAACCACGTCGTAGGTCTCCGTGCCGTCCAGCCCCAGCGTCTTGCGGGTGGTGCCGGGCAGGAACTCGAGAGGCAACACGCCCATGCCGATCAGGTTGGTGCGGTGGATGCGCTCGAAGCCCTCGGCCACGATGACTTCCACGCCCGCGAGGCGCACGCCCTTGGCCGCCCAGTCGCGGCTCGAGCCCTGGCCGTAGTCGGCACCGGCGATGATGATCAGCGGCTGGCCGCGGTCGAGGTAGGTCTCGATCGCTTCCCACATGCGCATCACCTTCCCCTCCGGCTCCACGCGCGCCAGCGAGCCTTTCTTCACCGCGCCATCCACCACCGCCATCTCATTCGTGAGCGTCGGGTTGGCGAAGGTGGCGCGCAGCGCGGTCAGGTGGTCGCCGCGATGCGTGGCGTAGGAATTGAAGTCCTCTTCCGGCAGGCCCATCTTCGCCAGGTACTCGCCGGCGGCGCTGTCGGGCAGGATCGCGTTCGAGGGCGAGAGGTGATCGGTGGTGATGTTGTCGCCCAGCAGCGCCAGCGGGCGCAGGCCGCGCAGGGTGCGCTCGCCGGCAAGCGCACCTTCCCAGTACGGCGGGCGGCGGATGTAGGTGCTCTTCGGGCGCCAGTCGTACAGCGGGCTGACCTTCGCGGCGCTTTCCACGGCGATCTTGAACATCGGCTCGTACACGCTGCGGAACTGGGCCGGCTTCACCGACGCCTTCACGATCGCGTCGATTTCCTCGTCGCTCGGCCACAGGTCCTTCAGCGTCACCGGCTTGCCGCTGGCGTCGTGGCCCAGCGCGTCCTTCTCGATGTCGAAGCGGATGGTGCCGGCGATGGCGTAGGCCACCACCAGCGGCGGCGAGGCCAGGAAGGCCTGCTTCGCGTACGGATGGATGCGGCCGTCGAAGTTGCGGTTGCCGCTGAGCACGGCGGTGGCGTAGAGGTCGCGGTCGATGATTTCCTGCTGGATCTTCGGGTCCAGCGCGCCGCTCATGCCGTTGCAGGTGGTGCAGGCGAAGGCAACGATGCCGAAGCCGAGCGCTTCAAGCTCCGACTTCAGGCCGGCTTCCTCCAGGTACAGCGCCACCGCCTTGGAGCCGGGCGCCAGCGACGACTTCACCCACGGCTTGCGCGTGAGGCCGGCGCGGTTCGCGTTGCGCGCCAGCAGGCCGGCGGCGATCACGTTGCGCGGGTTGCTGGTGTTCGTGCACGAGGTGATGGCGGCGATGATCACGGCGCCATCGGGCATCAGGCCCTGCGCTTCCTGCGCGCGCGCGGCGTCAAGATTGCCGGCGATACCCTTGGCCGCGAGCTCGCTCGTGGCCACGCGCGCATGCGGGTTCGACGGGCCGGCCATGTTGCGGCCCACCGCGGAGAGGTCGAAGGACAGCGTGCGCTCGTACTGCGCCGTGGCCAGCGCGTCGGCCCACAGTCCGGTGTGCCTGGCGTAGGTTTCGACCAGCTTCACCTGCTCGTCGCTGCGGCCAGTGAGGCGCAGGTAGTCGATCGTGTTGGCGTCGATGAAGAACATCGCCGCGGTGGCGCCGTACTCGGGCGCCATGTTGGAGATCGTGGCGCGGTCGCCGAGCGTCAGCGCCGCGGCGCCTTCGCCGCGGAATTCAAGCCACGCACCCACGACCTTCTGCTTGCGCAGGAACTCGGTGAGCGCGAGCACGATGTCGGTGGCGGTGATGCCCGGCTGCGGGCGGCCGGTGAGCTCGACGCCGATGATGTCCGGCAGGCGCATCCACGAGGCGCGGCCCAGCATCACGTTCTCGGCCTCGAGGCCGCCGACGCCGATGGCGATCACGCCCAGCGCGTCCACGTGCGGCGTGTGGCTGTCGGTGCCGACGCAGGTGTCGGGGAAGGCGACGCCGTCCTGCACGTAGATCACCGGCGACATCTTCTCCAGGTTGATCTGGTGCATGATCCCGTTGCCCGGCGGGATCACGTCCACGTTCTTGAACGCGAGCTTGGTCCAGTCGATGAAGTGGAAGCGGTCCTCGTTGCGGCGGTCCTCGATGGCGCGGTTCTTCGCGAAGGCATCGGGGTCGAAGCCGCCGCACTCCACCGCCAGCGAGTGGTCGACGATGAGCTGCACCGGCACCACCGGATTCACCTGGGCCGGGTCGCCGCCCTGGTCGGCGATGGCGTCGCGCAGGCCGGCCAGATCCACCAGCGCGGTCTGGCCGAGGATGTCGTGGCAGACCACGCGCGCCGGGAACCAGGGGAAGTCCAGGTCGCGCTTGCGCTCGATGAGCTGCTTCAGCGACGCGGTGAGCGTGGCCGGATCGCAGCGGCGGACGAGGTTCTCGGCCAGCACGCGCGAGGTGTAGGGGAGCTTTTCGTAGGCGCCGGGCTCGATCGCCTCGACCGCCGCGCGGGCGTCGAAATGATCCAGGGCGGTGCCGGGCAGGGGGGTGCGGTAGGAGGTATTCATAGCCTGCGGATTTTATCCGATCGGCCCCTCCCGCGGACGTTCCGGAATCGGCGCTGCCGCGCCGGCGCGATTCAGTCCGCCAGCGCCTTCCTCAGCAACTCGGTCAGGGTGTCGTCGACG
>NZ_DASUDO010000029.1:0-3240 GCF_036275555.1 Arenimonas sp. | reverse complement strand
TCAGTGCCGCCTCGTCCAGCGTTTCCTTGGCCAGCAGTTCGCGCGCGCCGCGCTCGAGCGACTCGCGCCGCTGCTGCAGCAGCGCGGTGGCGCGCGCGAAGGCGTCCATCACGATGCCGCGCACCGCCTCGTCGATGCGCTGCTGGGTGTCGGGGCTGGTGCGGCAGCCGCCCTGGGCATAGCCCGGCACGTCCAGGAAGCCCTGCCGCGGCGACTCGTAGGCGACGTAGCCCAGTTCCTCGACCATGCCGTAGCGCGTGACCATGTCGCGCGCGATGTCGGTCACCTTGGCCAGGTCGTCGGCGGCTCCGGTGGAGAGGTGACCGAACACCAGCTTCTCGGCGGCACGGCCGCCCAGCAGCACCATGATCTTGTGCTCGAGCTCCTCGCGCGTCATCAGGAAGCGGTCCTCGGTGGGGCGCTGGATGGTGTAGCCCAGGGCGCCGATGCCGCGCGGGATGATCGACACCTTGTGCACCGGGTCGGTGCCGGGCAGGCTCAGCGCCACCAGGGCATGGCCCATCTCGTGATACGCCACCACCTCGCGCTCGCGCGGATTGAGCACCCGGTTCTTCTTCTCCAGCCCCGCGACGATGCGCTCGATGGCCACGGTGAAGTCGACCAGCGTCACGTCCTGGGCGCCGCGGCGCGTCGCGGCCAGCGCCGCCTCGTTGCACAGGTTGGCCAGGTCGGCCCCCGAGAAGCCGGTGGTCAGCGCCGCGACCTGCTCCAGGTCCGTGCCCGCGGCCAGGTGGATCTTCTTCACGTGCACGCGCAGGATCTGCACGCGGCCGGCCTTGTCGGGCCGGTCCACCAGCACCTGGCGGTCGAAGCGGCCGGCGCGCAACAGCGCCGGGTCGAGGATCTCGGGCCGGTTCGTCGCCGCCAGCAGCACCAGGCCCGACGAGCTGTCGAAGCCGTCGAGTTCGACGAGGAGCTGGTTCAGCGTCTGCTCGCGCTCGTCGTGGCCGCCCACGGGGCCGGCGGCGCCACGCGCGCGGCCGAGGGCATCGAGTTCGTCGATGAAGATGATGGCCGGCGCCTTCGCGCGCGCCTGCTCGAACAGGTCGCGCACGCGCGCCGCGCCCACGCCGACGAACATCTCGACGAATTCGCTGCCGCTGATGCTGAAGAAGGGCACGCCCGCTTCGCCGGCCACGGCCTTGGCGATCAGCGTCTTGCCGGTGCCCGGCGGCCCGACCAGCAACACGCCCTTGGGCATGCGCGCGCCCAGCCGGCCGTAGCCCTTCGGATCCTTCAGGAAGGCGACGATCTCCTGCAGCTCGGCCTTGGCCTCGTCGACGCCGGCCACGTCGGCGAAGGTCACGCCGGTGTCCTTCTCCACGTAGACCTTGGCGCGGCTCTTGCCGATGCTCATGAAGCCACCCATGCCGCCGCCCATCTTGTCGGCGAAGCGGCGGATCAGGAAGAACCACAGCGCGAAGAACACCGCCGCCGGCGCCACCCAGGAGAGGACGTCGCGCAGCAGCGTGCTCTCGACCACGCGCGTGTAGGGCACGTCGTACTTCGACAGCCGCTCGGCCAGCGCCGGCTCGACGCGGTTGGCCACGATCACGGTCTTGCCGCCCGGCTCGGGCGCCTTGAGCCTGCCGGTCACGGTGGTCTCGCCCACCACCACCTCGGCGACACGGCCTTCGGCCAGCGCCTTCTCGAACTGGCTGTAGGGCACCGGCTCGATGGTGCGCGCGGCCTGCCAAACCGACTGGATCCAGAACAGCGCCAGCAGCGCCAGAATCCAGTAGCCGACGTTCCACTGCGTCTTGGGGTCCGGTTGCATGGCCTGTCCTCGATGGCGGGCGTCAGGCGCCGGACTGCAGGCTGACCATCGCGTCCTGCCGCTCGACGTGTCTCATCGGCCGGTTCCCCGTACCAGGCGTGCGCGCAGCACGGCGATCTCCTCCTCCAGGTCGGCCACCAGGGCGGCCAGCTCGGGCACGGCGTCGAAGCCGCGCTCCAGCGCCGCCATGCGCACGGCGCGCCGCAGCGCACGCGCATCGAAGCGCCACTCGTCGCGGGCACCGGCGGCCAGTTCACCCAGCAGCCCCTGCTGCGCCCGCTCGCGCAGCCAGGTTTCGTCCACGCCGGCCAAGCGGCACAGCGCAGCGACGTCCAGCCAGCACTCGTCGAGCGCGGCCTCCACGCGCAACAAGGGCAGGCTCATCGCGTTGACTCCCCGGAACGGCGTTCGTCTTCGGCCGCCGCCACCTTGCGGGCGTCGAAGTCGCCCAGTTCGGCAGCCATCTGTTCATAAAGCTTCTTCGCGCGTGGGTCGTAGGCGCTGGGCAGCACCACCCGCACCTGCAGTTCCAGGTCGCCCGGGGTCCGCGCGGGCAGGCCGCGGCCTCGAACCACGATGCTCTGGCCGCTTTGCGCGCCGCGCGGCACCCGCACCTTCAGCGTGCTGCCATCGGGCAGCGGCACCGGCACGACCGCGCCGAGGGCCGCCTCCCACGGCGCCAGCGGCAGTTCGGCCATCAGGTCGGCACCCTCGACGCGAAAGCGCGCATGGGACCGGAACTGAACCTCGAGCAGCAGGTCGCCCGGTGGCGCCTGGCCCACGCCGGCACCGCCCTGCCCGGCCAGGCGGATCATCTGGCCGGCCTTGACGCCGGGCGGAATACTGACCTCGAGGGTGCGTTCGACCAGCCGCACGCGGCCCTGCGCGTCGAGTTGGGGCGAGCGCAGCGTGATCTGGCGCCGCGCACCGCGCCAGGCGTCTTCGAGGTCGAGCACGATCTTGGCGTGGTGGTCCTCGCCGCGGGCGTCGAAGCCGCGGCCGGCCCCTGCGGCGCCGCGCGCCGGGTGGCGCGATGCACGCCCCATGCGGCCGAACAGCTCGGCGAAGAAGTCGCTGTACTCGCCGGCATCCAGGCCCTCGGCGCCGTGGCCGCTGAACTCGAAGCCGGCATCCCAGTCCGGTGGCGGCGTGAATCGCTCGCCGGCCTGGCGACCTCGTCCGAGGGCGTCGTAGGCGGCGCGTCGTTCGGCATCGGACAGCACGGCGTTGGCCTCGTTGATCTCGCTCATGCGAGCCGCGGCACCGGGCTCCTTGCTGACGTCGGGGTGGTACTTGCGCGCCAGCCTTCGATAAGCCTTCTTGATGTCGTCGGCACTGGCATCACGGGCCACGCCGAGCACCTGGTAGTAGTCCTTGAACTGCACCGTTGAGACTCTCCGCCGCGGCCATGTGGGTCCGCCGCCGTGGGTTGCAATCCCCCC
>NZ_DASUDO010000028.1:0-110915 GCF_036275555.1 Arenimonas sp. | reverse complement strand
TTAGGCCGTCCACCAACTTTCGAGGCAAGGATGATCATCACCCCAGTTCACGCGAGTGAAAGGCAAGAACTTCTCGACCTGGCAGTCAGGACCGGGCTGTTCTCTCCCTCAGACGCTGAGGGACTACTTGGTGGCGTTTTGGATGCGCTAGCTGCTCAAGAGCTCCCAGACGGACACGCCGCTGTGGCATGCCGAGCTTCAGCAGGCCAAGAGATCTTGGGCTGGTCTTACTTCGCACCGGATCCGTATGCCGAGAGCGTCCTCAACGTTTGGTGGATCGGGGCAGACCCTCTCCAGCACGGCCGCGGCGTAGGCGGCGCCTTGCTTTCTCATGTTGAGTCCGCGGCGAGATTGGCTGGCGTCAGGGTGGTTGTGATTGAGACGAGCGATCAGCCGCTGTTGGCACGCGCGCAAGCCTTCTACGTCAAGCGTGGGTACACCGAGCGTGGCCGCATTCCTGACTTCTACGGCTTGGGCGACGCAAAGGTAATCTTCTCTCGCACCTTGGCCGGGTCGGCCTAACATTTCGCTCAAGCGGACCAATCAATCGCTCCGCGATTGATGTGGCCGCTTAGCTCAGGCGTTAGGGCACAATGATGGCGTCGGCTGCCGACTTTCGAGATGCATTTCTTAAGTCACTGTTCGTTGGCTACGATTGGGAGCGCTCGTCGCACTTCGCCGAAATCGCGCTTCGCCGTGTTGGTTCGCCCGACCGGAAGTTTCGGATCGAAGGCCTTTCCACCTGGGCTGTGTTCGAGGACTTCACCGCACAGTACATTTCCCAGTGCACCCTGCTCCAGGATCAGGACGGAATTTACCTTTGCCTAGACCCACACACCGAGGGCAGCAGGTCCGAGAAGGACAACTATTGGTTGGTCGGAGCCGCCGTAGCAGAGTGCCCTAACTAATCATTCAAGCCGACGTGCCTCCGGCACGCGGCTTAACTCAGGCGTTGGGGCGCACAGCGACGCTCTCGCGCTCGGAACAGGACGCTACTCATGGCAGGACCCGCCCGGGCTGGACTCTTTATATACGCCAAAGATCTTACTAATCTGGCGGCCTTCTACGAGAAGCTGCTCGGGCTGGCTCGCGTGCGGGCCACTGATGAGCTCGTAGTCCTGAGCTCCACGGATCTCCAGATCATCGTGCAAACGATGCCTGAGCACCTCGCGCGCGAGACTTCGATCTCGTCGCCTCCTAGGCTACGCGACAACGCTGCATTCAAGTTCTTCTACACAGTTCCCAGCCACTCCCAGGCGCAGGCGATGGCGGCGTCACTCGGCGGCCAAGTGCTGCCAGAACAATGGCGCGGCCCGGGCTTTGTCGTGCGCAACGCCGTAGACCCCGAAGGCAACATTTTCCAGCTGCGCGAAAGTGCGCGCTAACAACTCATTCAAGCCGATGTCTTCAGCGCTGCTTAACTCAGGCGTTAGGCGGCAACGGAGGCAGTCGTGATCCCGACATTTCTACTGCTCGCTGTTATTGCGGCCGCAAATCTTGTTGTGTCGGTGCTCGTGCTCCTAGCTCCTGCGCTTACGCCTGGCCAGCGCCTAATTTAGCTCGTCCTCGTGTGGCTTGTTCCCATTGTTGGCGCCGTCGCTTGCGCAGCCGTTTTGCGGACACAGGCCGCTGCAGCGTCCGCGGCTGGAAAAATTGATCCGCTGTATCATCCTGCCGACGGCGGCGGTCCAGATGGCCAAGATGTCCCTGGTATCTGTGGATGCAGTGGCGACGGCGGCGGCGGCGACTAGAAGCACCGCCTAACTAATAATTCTCACCGACGCCTTCGGCGCGGCTGACCCAAGGCGACATGGCTGGCGCAACACGGCACCAAGCGATAGAAATAGAAAGGAAGCATCGTGCTCGTTTATGAGGTGGACATCAGGAACCTCCGTGAGTTCATACATTTCTTCTTCCGCAAGAAGGAATGCCCGCGCTGCGGCCGCAGGGTCTACCGCGTTGACGTGATGTCCGAGCACTCGAAGACCTGGGAGCGCGACGGCTTGAAGTTCACCCGCGCGCACAAGATCAAGGACGCCCTGCGTTACCGCTGCGACCCCTGCCACGCCTACTATTCACTGCAGGAGCTGGCTGCCGCGGCCTGACGCCTCACACACACCGGAGAACCATAGAAATGAACCTCCTCCGCGCCTTCCTTTGCCTCGTCTTGTTCGCCGGAGCCGCGACGGCGGCGGCCGCCTCGAGCCAGCAGCGTGCCGAGGAGCTCTTCGAGCGCTACCAGGCCTTGGCCGCCGCCTTTGACCCTGCGGCTGCCGATCTCTATGCCGACGATGCCGTCATCACGAACCGCCGAACGTACCCCACTGGCGAGGTGCGGGAGCTTTCACTGCCCGCCGGGCAGTACAAGGAACTGGTGCGTGCATCCATGCCGCTCGCAAAGTCCCGCGGGGACACCAACACCTACTCCGACGTCGAGTACGCCATCGAGGGCGACAAGGTGCGGGTGACGGCGCAGCGCTACTCCGAGCTGAAGAAGTACACCAGCACACTGGTGCTCGTACTCGGGCCCGGCCCCGACGGCAGCTGGCAGGTGCTGGAGGAACACTCCGAGTCGCGCCCGTAGGACCGGCCAGCCCAGGTGGGACAATCCGCTGCCTTGGGCGCCCCCTGCGCTGACGGGCCTCTCTTTTTTCCTGTCGATCAGCAGCTACTCCATCCCCGCGGGCTGATGCCTGACCAAGCGTAGACGGTTAATGAGAATCCTGGTGTTTGGCAACTCCGGCTCCGGCAAAAGCACCCTGGCCCATCGGAGCCACACAAGTACGCCTCCAAGGCCGAACAGGACGCGAGGCTGGCGCCGCTGCAGGATTGGGTGGAGGGGTACTATCATCGCGACAACGCCTGGTCGCTGGCCGCGCATCGCCGCATCTTTGACGCGTCCCCGGGGCCGCGGCACGAAGTGGCGGACCTGCGGGGCCTCGAGGAATGGATCCGCCATCCGTTCGCGCGGTGGAGGATGGGCGGGGATGGATGAGACACCGGGACTCCCCCGGGGATCCCGCGACTGAAACTTCCGGAGTACGCATGACCCACGGTGAAAAACTGGAGCGCATGTATCGCCACACCGACGCGCTCGGCATCAGCCGCGGCACCGTCGCGCCGCCGGCCTGGCGCCTGCTGTGGAAGATGGGGCTGGAGGTGCCGCCGCCGCTGTTCGCGCCCTTCCTGCCGATGGCGCTGGCGACGGGAAGCTTCTTCGCCGTGGCCTGGGGCCTGCTGATGTGGCTGGGGTTCTGGGCGCGCCAGGGGATGCCCGTGGCGTTGATGGCCGGCTCGGCGCTGGCCGCCGGCGTGCTGTTCGGCCTGGTCATGGCGGGCATCTATCGCCACCTGGCCCGCAAGCACCGCCTGCCGTCCTGGGCGGATTATCGCGGGGGCGCCTGACGCGTGGGCAAGCATTCGGCCTATTGGCGCGAATACCAGCAGGCCCAGGTGCGCGGGGCGCTGAAGATATTCGCGGTGATCGTGGGCTGGATCGCGGCGGCCATCCTGGCCGTGCTGATGCAGAAGGCGCTCGCAGGGGCGTTTCCTTATGTGATGGGCGGCGTGTTGCTCGGCGTGGCGGTCTCGATCCTTTACCTGTCGCGGAATGTCTACAAAGTCACCTGCCCCGAGTGCAACACCCGATACGAGCGCTCGAAGTGGGGCGGGCAGTGCCCGTCCTGCGGATTGAAGCTTCTGCAGCCTGATCCCTGAGTCACCCGGTCCCGTGTCTGCCGCGGGGTCACTAGGTTTCACTCCAACGGAAAGCATGCATGGGAACCACCGAGCTCTACGTGCTGGGCTTATCGCTGGCCCTGATTGGCGTCATGGGGGTATTGGGCGCCTTCGCCCTGGCGATCGAATGGCTGATGCCAGGCTGGGCGACGCATCCGACGTTCGCCCGTTTCCTGCTGGGCCGGATCGAGAGCACGCGCCGGAACCGGGTGCTGATGTCGCTGAGCTTCATCGTGACGGCGGTCTTTTTTGGACTGGCCGTCAATCTCCTGCTGGTCCCCGCCGTCGTGGCCTTCCTGGCTTGGCTGCCATTGGGAATCTGGCTGGTGCGGACGGCGTTCGTGACGCGAGCGAAACGTTCCCCTTAGTCCACCGCACGTCGACGCGGACTCCCCGCCCGATTGGCTACACTCGGCCGGTCCCGTCCGAGGCCCCGCCATGACCCTGCGTCCCTTCACGAAAACCCTGCTCGCCGCCGCGCTGGCCCTGGCCGCGCTGCCGGCCGCCGCCGACACCGTGCTGATTTCCGCCGAACGCCTGCTCGACGTGCGCACCGGTAGATGGATCGAGAACCCCGAGATCCTGGTGCGCGACGGCAAGATCGCCCGCATCACCCGCGGCCCGGGCGAGCCGGTGGCCGATGCGCGCCGCATCGACCTCGCCGGCCTGAGCCTGCTTCCGGGCCTGATCGACATGCACGTGCACCTCGACTCCGACCCCAGCTACGGCGGCTACACCGGCCTGCAGTTCACCGACCGCTTCTGGTCAATGCTGACGGTGAAGCACGCGGGCGAGACGCTGGACGCCGGCTTCACCACCGTGCGCAACGTGGGCTCGGAGGCCTGGAACGACGTCGGCCTTCGCCAGGCCGTGGACGAAGGTAAGGTGCGCGGCCCGCGCGTGGTCAGCGGCGGCTACAGCTTCGGCGCCACCGGAGGGCACTGCGACAGCACCTACTTCCCGCCTTCGTTCGAGTCGAAGAATCCCTACAACGCCGACAGCCCGGAAGAGGCGCGCAAGCGCGTGCGCGAGATCCGCAAGTACGGCGCGCAGGTGATCAAGATCTGCGCCACCGGCGGCGTGTTCTCCCGCAACACCGAGCCGGGCCAGCAGCAGCTGAGCGAGGCCGAGATGCGCGCCGTGGTCGAGGAAGCGCACCAGTGGGGCCTGAAGGTCGCCGCGCACGCGCACGGCAGCAGCGGCATCAAGGCCGCCATCCGCGCCGGCGTGGACACCATCGAGCACGCCAGCCTGATCGACGACGAGGGCATCGCGCTGGCCATCAAGCACGGCGCCTGGCTGTCCATGGACATTTACAACACCGACTACACCCAGGCCGAGGGCAAGAAGAACGGCGTGCTCGAGGACAACCTGCGCAAGGACCGAGAGATCGCCGAGGTGCAGCGCGAAGGCTTCCGCCGCGCCCACGCCGCGGGCGCCAAGATGGTGTACGGCACCGACGCCGGCGTGCACCGCCACGGCGACAACGGCAAGCAGTTCGCCGTGATGGTGCGCTACGGCATGACGCCGCTCGAGGCGATCCGCTCGGCCACCGTGAATTCGGCCGAGGCGCTGGGCCGCAACGATGTCGGCGTGGCCGAAGTCGGCCGCTGGGCCGACCTGGTGGCGGTGCCAGGCGACCCGACGCAGGACGTGGCCCTGCTCGAAGCCATCCCCGTCGTCATCCAGGGTGGCGAGGTCGTCAAAGACACCCGCTGAAAATCAAATGTACCTGGTTCATTTTTGTTTTCCGTGAGACGGTGTCTCACGGAGCATGAAAATGAACCTGGTACCACTTTTCACCGCAGGTGGCGGGTGAGGTGGGACTGGAGCTCGGCGCTGGCGGGTTCGGGCTCGGGGCCGCCGAGGGTTTCGTGCAGCAGGGATTCCATCAGGAAGTAGTAGGCCTCGCGGCTCTTCTCGTCGGCGATCGCGTGGCCGGCGTCGGTGTCCACGAAGAACGTCACGTCCTTGCCCAGCGTACGCAGGCGCGCGACGTAGTGGGTGACGCCGCGGATCGGCACGCGCTCGTCTTCGCCGCCGGCCAGCACCAGCACGGGGCGGGTCAGCGCGGCGGCGTTCGCGCTCGGGGACTGCGCAGCGAGGCGCTGCATCTGCGCTGCGTCCTCGGGGTCCACGCCCAGCGCCCGCATCGACACCGCCATCGGGATGCCCGGGTGCATTTCCTGCCCCGCGCCCTGGTACTCGCGAATCACGCGCCCGAAGTCCGCCGGCGGCACGCCCGCCACCGCCGCCTTGAACAGTTCCGACGCGAAGGTCACGCCCAGCAGCGCCGAGTAGCCCCCGAACGATGCGCCGACAATGGCCACGCGATCGGCATCACCAACCCCATTGGCCAACAGCCAGCGTGTGCCCTCGATGATGTCCTGCTGCACCCGCCCGTGGCCGAAGTCGCCGCGCGACGCCAGCACGTAGTCCAGCCCCAGCCCGGTCGAGCCGCGGAAATTCGGCTGGAACACCACGTAGCCGCGGTTGGCCAGCAGCTGCGCATCGTTGCTGAAATCCGGCCGCACCAGGCTGAAAGGACCGCCGTGCACGCTCACCACGAGCGGCGCGTGCGCCACGTCCACGCCCGGCGGCAGCGTCACGAAGCCGTGCAGCCGGCGGCCGTCGGACGCCGTCCACTGCACCGGCCACTTGCGCGCCATCGCCGCTTCGTCGGGCCGCGGCTGCGGATGCCCGCCGAACACGAAACCCGCCTCCGGCCGCAGCAACGCCACCGTGCCGTCGTCTGAGGCCATCCACGCCCGCTCGCCGCGCAGCCGGTCGCCGCGCTCAATCACCAGCCAGCGTCCGCCCCCGGCCTGCACCCGCAGCGATCCCCCCGACAGCGTGCGTCGCAGCGCGGCCAGCCGCGCCTCGTCATCCGCCGAACGCGCCAGCAATTGCGGCACCGTGCTGTCGTAGCCGAGGAAACGCGGCTCGCCGTCCACGGGATCGAGCGCCACGTGGTTGAGGTCGGCCTCGCCGCGCGGATCCCGGTGCACGCGACGCACGCTGCCGTCGGCGCGCACGTGCAGCAGGCCGGACAGGTCGGCGTCCACGTTGCCCTGCATCCAGACGCCGCCGTCTGATGACGCGCCCAGCAGCCGACAGCGGCGTGGCACCTCGCAACGCAGCATGGCGCGATCAAGCCCGGGCGCCGGCAGGCGATAAAGCACGTGGGCCTTGCCCTCGGCGCGCATCAGCCAGGCCAACTGGCCCTGGCCGTCGATCGCCGCATCCACGATGGGAAGCGCGTCCTCGTGCAGCGGCGTCTCGCGGCCGCCGGGCTGAACGCGCAGCAGTCGCCAGCGCGGCGCCTGCGCGGCAATGCGCGCCGGTCGCTCCACCACCAGCGCGGCATCACCGATCGCGGGATCGGCGCCGACGAACACGCGCCGCCCCAGCCCGCCCAACGTCGAAAGCTCGCCGTCGCCGCCCTGGCCATCGGCCGCGAGCACCGCCAGCTGGCGTGACCCCGGCAGGAACAGCCAGCGGCCATCGCGCGACCACACCAGCTCGGCCGCATCGGTGCGCGCCAGCCGCAGCCGGGGCTCACCGTCCGGCAGCGCCTGCAGCCACACGCCGCGCCGGCCGCCCTGCTCGCCAAACCACGCAACCTGCCGGCCGTCCGGCGCAAGCGCGAAACCGTGCTCGCGCGGCTGCGAAAGAAAGGCCGCGCGGGGCAACCGCGGCGGCACCGGCCGCACGCGCTCAGTGGCGATGGCGTGCTGCAGCGCCGCGGCGTCGGCCCGCGCCGGGGCAGGCGAAACAGGCCCCGCACCCCGCGCCTCGTCCGACGAAGCCGCCGCGGAGAAAGCGACGCAGGCCGCAAGCACCGCGGCAACACGCAGCGCCCTCTTCACGAGGCCACTCCCGCCACGCCCGCGACCGGCAGCGTGAGGTCGTCGCGCACCGGCGCCAGCCGCCACAGCGCCATCAGCGCCGGCAGCCCGACGAGTGCGCAGGCCAGGCACCAGGCGAGCCGCGCGCGCGGCGACAGCGCCGTGCGCCGCACCCGCCACGCGCCCGCCGCCAGCGACAGCAGCAACAGGCCCAGCGCCACGCCGTCCACCAGCCTTGGCCGCGGCGGCGGCGCCACCATGGCTTCCGCCTGCGGCGCCGACAGCACCGGCCGCAGCGCCTCCAGCGACGTCTTGATCGCCGGCGACAGCCACCACGTCTGCCAGGTGAACAGCGGCCCGTAGCCCGTGCCCAGCTCGCGGCGCGCCACGTCGGTGACGACGCCTGCTTCATCCACCTTCAGCAGCCGCTGGAAAGAATCGCCGCGGCCGTTGTGCCGCAGCCGCGTCATCGTGAACGACACCAGGTAGCCGTCCAGCAGCTCCATCACGTCCACGCGCTGGAGGTTGCCGGTGGGGCCGGGCAGCGGCATCCGCAGGCCGTTTTCCAGCAAGCCCGCGCGCTGCTGCATCGGGCGCGCATCGTGGAAGTAGAGTGCCCGCTGGCTCATCACCACCAGCCGTTCACCGTCGTGGCGCACCGCGGCCATGAACTCGCCGGCTGGCAGCTGCACGCGCGGCAGCACGCGCTGTGATTCCGGGTCGAACTGGTACAGCGTGTCGCGCCCCGCCAGCAGCCCGCCCTCGACCGGCAGCGGCGGCGAGCCGAAGCGCGCCTCGCCATCCACGCCCAGCTCGCCCACGCGCTGGCGATCCGCGAGCCCGTAGCCCACGAACTTGCCCAGGTCGTGGCTGAACACCCAGCGGATGCGGCGCGCCTCGTCGTCGAACTCCATCGGCGCGCGGTTGCTCAGTTCATGCCAGGCCGGCGACTTCGGGATGCCGAGGCCGAAGGTGGCGATGTCGGAGATCGCCGCCTGCTCGCGCCAGAGCGGCGCGTCGGGGTGCGTGCTGTTGGCCAGGCCGGCGACGATCAGGTCGGGGCCTTCGGCGTTGTCGGCCTGCTTGGCGCTGCCGGCCGGCGCGCTGGCCAGGTTGTTCGGGTGCGTACCCTGCGCGATCCACAGCAGCTCGGCGCCAAAACCCGCGAGCACCAGCAGCAGCCACATCATCACCTGCATCGGCACGGCCAGCAGCCAGGCGCCAACCCCGCCGGGCAGGCGCTCGACGTCGGGCTTGAAGGCGGCCAGCACGAGCAACAGCAGCCAGGCCAGCACCAACCCCTGCAGCAGCAGGGCGCCCACGCCGGTGGCGTACGCGGCGGGCAACAGCAGCAGGAAGGCCAGCGGCGCCAGCGCCGCGCGGCGTGGCAGCAAGATCGCGGCTGCACCCGTGGCGTAGCCCGCCAGCGCGAGCAACAGCGCCGCGCCGCACAGCAGCCAGTGGCGCAGGTCGAGCACGCGCGGCGTCATGCCTTCCTGCCACGCGGCGGTGCCGAGCAGCGGCAGCAGCACCGCCAGCGCCAGCAGCACCGCGCCCGCGCCCAGCAGCGCCAGCGCGATCCGCCACGGCGGCAGCGGGCGGTGCAGCAGGTTCAGCCACGCATTCGGACGACGGTAGCCGCCCATCTGGTACAGCCCGAGCAGCAGGCCGCTGAGCGCGTACACCGCCGCGAACGCGAGGTAGACCTCGTCGGGCTGCTGCGCCAGGTCGGCCACGCGGGTCAGGAACATCAGCACCGACAGGTGCACGGCCGCGTACACCAGCGCCCAGGGCAGGAAGCGGCGCAGTTCGGCTTTGAAGAGGTCGTTCATCGTGGGGTCCGGTCAGGCGGCGGCGGGCGCGGCGTGGTTCTTGGCCAGGAAGCCATTCACCGCGCGGTCGAGGCCGACGGGCATGGCGTTGATCGAGCGGGCGCCGTGGGCGCGCAGGAACTCGGCGAAGCCCTCGCCCTGGTCGAGCACCAGGTAGTGGTGCAGCCCGTCGATGCGCTGCACCTGCAGCAGGCCCGGCACCGTGCGCGGGTCCGGCCCCTTGAACGGGATGTCGGCGACCCAGTAGGTGACGCGCGCGACGAAATCCTCGGGCGCCGACATCGTGCGCAATTCGCCCTGCTCGAGGATGATCAGGTTGTCGGCGACGCGCTCGATCTCGTCCATCTGGTGCGAGCAGTAGATGACGGTGCCGTCGTCGCCGGTGTTGCTGTACATCAGCGCTTCGAGGAAGGCGCGCTTGGCGACCACGTCCAGGCCCAGCGTCGGCTCGTCGAGCACCAGCAGCTCGGGGCCCTGGGCCAGGGCCAGCGCGAGGTTCAGGCCGGCGCGTTCGCCGCGCGAGAGTTCGCTGATCTTCTGCGTGGGCAGCACGTGGTAGTGGCCCAGCACTTCCTCGAACAGCAGCTGCTTCCAGCGCGGGTACAGGCGGCGCTGGGCGGCGGTCACTTCGTGCACGCGCATCCAGGCCGGCAGCGTGTGCTCCTCGTTGACGAAGCCGATGCGGCCGCGGTCCTCGGGCGTCAGGCCCTGGCTGTCGCGGCCCAGGATGCGCGCTTCGCCGGCGCTGGGCGCGAGGAAGCCGAGCAGGATGCGGAACAGGGTGGACTTGCCGGCGCCGTTGGCGCCGACGATGGCGTGGATGTGGCCGCGCGGCACCTGCAGGGTGAGGTTGCGCAGCGCGAACTTGCCGCCGTAGCGCTTGCTGAGCGCGCGGGTTTCGATGACGAAGTCGGACATGGCGGGCTCCGTGGCTCAGGCCGACTTGCGCGGCGTGCAGGCCTGCAGTTCGGCGCCGAGGCGTTCGAGCACCTCGTCGGCCGGCAGGTCGAGGGCCACCACGTCGTGGACGAAGCGGGTCACCGCCTCGTCGAAGCGCTTGTCGCGCTCGGCCTGGCTGAGCCGCTGGCGCGGCGCGGCCACGAACAGGCCCAGGCCCTGCCGCGACTCCAGCCAGCCTTCGGCGGTGAGCTCGGCGTAGGCCTTGGCCACGGTGTTGGGGTTGATGCCCAGCTGCTGGGCCAGGCCGCGCACGCTGGGCAGCTGCATGCCGCTCACCAGGTCGCCGGTGGCCACCTTCATGCGCACGCCGTCGACGATTTGCTTGCTGATCGGGCGGGCGTCGCCGGTGGCGATCTCGATCATCAGGGCCTGGGTGCGGGCCATGGGTGTCCTCGCTGTACTGTGTGTGCTAGTACAGTAAAGACAGCGACGGCGGCCGGTCAAGCCCCCGAAAGTCAGGGGTAGCCAAAAAACGTGTGGGAGGGACTTCAGTCCCGATGCTTTCCGGCGAAAAGCATCGGGACTGAAGTCCCTCCCACAGAGGGCGCGTCAGCAGGGGCGGCGGCTTACTGGGCCGGCGCCGCCTCGGCCTGCGGCTTCACGAAGCGCAGGGTCATGCGGTCGCTTTCACCGATGGCGGCGTACTTGGCCTTGTCGGCTTCGTCGTGGCGGTTGCCCGGGGGCAGGGTCCAGACGCCGTTCGGGTGGTCCTTGGTGTCGGCCGGGTTGGCGTTGATCTCGCTCTTGGCGTCGAGCACGAAGCCCGCCGCGGTGGCGAGGCCGATCACGTAGTCCTCGGGCAGGTAGCCCGACTCGACCACTTCCTCCAGCGTCTTGCCCGCGGCCGCGCGGTGCTCGACCACACCCAGCACGCCGCCCGGGGCCAGCACGTCGAAGAAGCCCTTGAACATCGCGGCCTCGCTGCCGGCGCCGACCCAGTTGTGCACGTTGCGGAAGGTCAGCACCACGTCGGCCGAGCCCGGCTCGCCGAACACCGGCGCCTTCGGGTCGACCTCGATTACGCTGGCGTTGGCGTAGACGTCGGCGCGCGCGGCCAGCTTCTCGCGGAACTTGGCGTTGGCGTTGGCGTAGTACTCGGTGGCGCGCTCGCTGCCGGCCTTGGCCGGGTCGTTGAGCACGCCGATGTAGCGGCCCTTGCCCTGCGCCAGCGGGGCCAGGATTTCGGTGTACCAGCCGGCGCCCGGGCTGATCTCGATCACGGTCTGGCTGGGGCCGACGCCGAAGAACTCGAGCGTTTCGCGCGGGTGGCGGTACTGGTCGCGGGCCACGTTGGCGGGGTCGCGCCAGTCGCCGGCGAGGATGGCGGCCATCGGGTCGGCCTCGCGGTCGCGGGCGTCGGCGTCCTCGACGGCGGGCGCGGCCTCGGCGGGCGCTGCCTCGGCGGCGGCGGTGGCGTCGGCGGCCGGCGCGGCTTCGTCGGAAGTCTGGCTGCAGGCGCCGAGCAGCAGCGCGGACAGGGCAAGGGTGAGCGGGGCGAACTTCATGCGCATGCGGTGGCTCCGGAGGGGGTTTGGAAACAGCCGCCGACACTAGCACGCAGCCCCGTTAACGCTGTGTAGGAGGGCCTTCAGGCCCGAAGCTCCTGGCGAGAAGCTTCGGGCCTGAAGGCCCTCCTACAGGCGGCGGGGGTAGAACGGGGGTGGAAAGAAAGCGCCCCGCGGCGGCCAGGGGCCGAACGCGGGGCGCAGGTCCGGAGGAGCGGACCGGACGGGCTTACTGCAGGTCGAAGCGGTCCAGGTTCATCACCTTGGTCCAGGCGGCGACGAAGTCGTTGACGAACTTCTTCTCCGCGTCACCCGCGGCGTACACCTCGCACAGCGAGCGCAGCTGCGAGTTCGAGCCGAACACCAGGTCGACCACGGTGCCGGTCCACTTCACCTGGCCGGTCTTGCGGTCGCGGCCCTCGAGCACGTTCTTGTCGCCGGCCGAACGCGCCCACTTGGTGGACATGTCGAGCAGGTTGACGAAGAAGTCGTTGCTCAGGGTGCCCGGGCGCGCGGTGAACACGCCGTGCTTCGCACCGCCGTAGTTGGCGTCCAGCGCACGCAGGCCGCCGACCAGCACGGTCATCTCGGGCGCGGTGAGCGTCAGCAGGTTGGCCTTGTCCAGCAGCCACTCGGCGCCATCGGCCGCGGCTTCCTTCGAGGCGTAGTTGCGGAAGCCATCGGCCTTCGGCTCGAGCCAGGCGAAGGAATCGACCTCGGTCTGCTCCTGCGAGGCGTCGGTGCGGCCCGGCGCGAACGGCACGCTCACGTCGTGGCCGCCCTTCTTCGCCGCCGCTTCGACCGCCGCGTTGCCGCCGATCACGATCAGGTCGGCCAGCGACACCTTCTTGCCGCCGGACGCGGAGGCATCGAAGTCCTTCTTGATGCCTTCCAGCACGCCCAGCACCTTGGCCAGCTCGGCCGGGTTGTTGGCTTCCCAGTTGCGCTGCGGCTCGAGGCGGATGCGCGCACCGTTGACGCCGCCGCGGAAGTCGGAGCCGCGGAAGCTCGAAGCCGCGGCCCAGGCCACGCGCACCAGCTCGGCGTTCGACAGGCCCGAGGCCAGCACCTTGGCCTTGAGCGCGGCCACGTCCTTGTCATCGACCAGCGGGTGGTCGACGGCCGGCACCGGGTCCTGCCAGATCAGGTCTTCCTTCGGCACCAGCTTGCCGAGGTAGCGCGCCTTCGGGCCCATGTCGCGATGGGTCAGCTTGAACCAGGCGCGGGCGTAGGCGTCGTGGAACTCCTGCGGGTTGGCCAGGAAGTGGCGCGAGATCTTCTCGTAGGCCGGGTCGAAGCGCAGCGCCAGGTCGGCGGTGGTCATCATGATGGTGACCTTCTTCGACGGATCGTGCGCGGCCGGCGCCACGTTCTTGTCCGTCTGCACCTTCGGGTGCCACTGGTAGGCGCCCGCCGGGCTCTTGGTGAGCTCCCACTCGTTGCCGAACAGGTTCTCGAAGTAGGTCATGTCCCACTTGGTCGGCGTCGGGGTCCAGGAACCCTCGATGCCGCTGGTGATGGTGTCGTCGCCCTTGCCGGTGCCGTGCTTGTTGATCCAGCCGAAGCCCTGCTCGGCGATGTCCGCGCCCTCCGG
This sequence comes from Arenimonas sp., assembly GCF_036275555.1. Lineage (GTDB taxonomy): Bacteria > Pseudomonadota > Gammaproteobacteria > Xanthomonadales > Xanthomonadaceae > Arenimonas. The sequence goes on along the minus strand of NZ_DASUDO010000028.1, from coordinate 97,438 downwards.
CTCGACGCCGACGTTGGCGGCGTCACCGGCGCCGTGCGCCTTGCCGAAGGTGTGGCCGCCGGCGACCAGCGCGACGGTCTCGTAGTCGTTCATCGCCATGCGCGCGAAGGTGTCGCGGATGTCGCGGGCCGAGGCCAGCGGGTCCGGCTTGCCGTTCGGGCCCTGCGGGTTCACGTAGATCAGGCCCATCTGCACCGCGGCGAGCGGGTTGGCGAGCTCGCGGTCGCCGCTGTAGCGGTTGTCGCCGAGCCAGTCGGTCTCGGTGCCCCAGTTGATGTCGCCTTCCGGCTCCCAGATGTCGGCGCGGCCGCCGCCGAAGCCGAAGGTCTTGAAGCCCATCGAGTCCATGGCGACGTTGCCGGCCAGGATCAGCAGGTCGGCCCAGCTGAGCTTGCGGCCGTACTTCTGCTTGATCGGCCACAGCAGGCGGCGCGCCTTGTCGAGGTTGCCGTTGTCGGGCCAGGAGTTGAGCGGGGCGAAGCGCTGGGCGCCGGTGCCGCCGCCGCCGCGGCCGTCCTGCACGCGGTAGGTGCCGGCGGCGTGCCAGGTCATGCGCACGAAGAACGGGCCGTAGTGGCCGTAGTCGGCCGGCCACCACTCCTGCGAGTCGGTCATCAGCGCGGTGAGGTCACGCACGACGGCGTCGAGGTCTAGGGTCTTGAACTCCTCGGCGTAGTTGAACGCCTCGCCCATCGGGTTCGACTTCTTGTCGTGCTGGTGCAGGATCTTGAGGTTGAGCGCGTTCGGCCACCAGTCGCCGTTGGACGGGCCACCGGCCAGGGTGTGGACCGGCGCGCTGCCGGAGGAGAACGGGCACTTGAGTTCGGTAGTCATGGTGGGCTCCTTGGGTCTTGCAGCGAACGAACAGAGGGTTCGGGGTCGGGGGGCGCCCGTGCGGGCGCCGGACGGGTCCGGGCTTCACAAGCTACGCCCGCACCGTCCCGCGTGAAAATGAATGTTTCGGATGCCTGCGATAGACATTGGCTATCGAAACCGGGTCAGACTGCCGAGATCGGCGTGACCGCCGCGTCGCGGCCGCGCCGTTCCTTGGGAATTCCCTATCCGAGGAGACGCCGATGTCGCACCGCCTGATCCTGGCCACGCTGGCCGTGGCACTCGCCGCGCCGGCCGCCGCTGCCCAGGGCATCTCGCCCGAAGACGTGAACCGCCTGCCCACGCGGGTGCCGCATGCGGTGCATCGCTACGGCCCGGCGCCGCAGCAGTACGGCCAGCTGCGGCTGCCCGAGGGTGCGGGTCCGTTCCCGGTGGCGGTGGTGGTCCACGGCGGGTGCTGGACGAAGGGGTTCGCCACGCTGGCGAACACCGCGCCGCTGGCCAGTGCGCTGGCCGAGCGCGGCATCGCCAGCTGGAACATCGAGTACCGCCAGCTGGGCGAGCCGGGCGCAGGCTGGCCGGGCACCTTCCAGGACTGGGGCATGGCCACGGACGCGTTGCGCGACCTGGCGAAGGACCACCCGATCGACCTGAAGCGCGTGGTGACGGTCGGCCACAGTGCCGGCGCCCACGCGGCGCTGTGGATCGCAACCCGCCCGGCGCAGCCCGACGGCACGCCGCTGGGCGCGGTCGATCCGCTGCGCGTGCAGGGCGCCGTCGCCGTCGATGGCCCCGGGGACCTGGCCGCCTTCGTGGGCCGGGATTCGATGGTCTGCGGCCAGCCCGTGATTTCAAACCTGTTCGGCGGCACGCCGGCCGAGGTGCCGGAGCGCTATGCGGCGGGATCGCCGGGCCAGCGCCTGCCGATCGGCGTGCCCCAGGTGCTGGTGGCGTCGGTGGTGCTGTTGCCCGAGGACGCCAAGGCCTACGCCGAAAAAGCGGCCGGCGATTCGGTGACCGTGGTGGCGCTGCAGGACAGCGGCCACTTCGACATGATCGCGCCGGGTCAGCCGTCGGCGGAAAAGGTGATCGAGGCCGTGCAGTCCCTGCTCGCCCCGCGCTGAAAAAATGTGGGAGGGACTTCAGTCCCGATGCTCTTCGGAGGAGAGCATCGGGACTGAAGTCCCTCCCACAAGGGTGTGGTGGGTTAAAGAGTGTTGCCGGTTACAGGGTGGAGAGGGCGATGTTGAAGGTGTTGCTCGGGCGCATCGCCGCCGTCGTCTTCGCCATGTCCGGGCGGTAGTAGCCGCCGATGTCGACCGGCTGGCCCTGCACCGCCAGCAGTTCGTCGACGATGGTGGCCTCCTGCTCGGTCAGCAGCTTGGCCAGCGGCGCGAACTTGGCCTTCAGCGCCTTGTCCTCGTCCTGCGCGGCCAGGGCCTGGGCCCAGTACAGCGCGAGGTAGAAGTGGCTGCCGCGGTTGTCGAGGCCGCCGACCTTGCGCGAGGGGCCGCGGTCTTCGTCGAGGATGCGGCCGTTGGCCAGGTCCAGCGTCTTGGCCAGCACCGGCGCCGAGGAGTTCAGCCAGCGCTCGCTGATGTGCTCGAGCGACGCGGCCAGCGCCAGGAACTCACCCAGCGAATCCCAGCGCAGGTAGTTCTCCTGCACGAACTGCTGCACGTGCTTGGGCGCCGAGCCGCCGGCGCCGGTCTCGAACAGGCCGCCGCCGGCCATCAGCGGCACGATCGACAGCATCTTGGCGCTGGTGCCCAGCTCCATGATCGGGAACAGGTCGGTGAGGTAGTCGCGCAGCACGTTGCCGGTCACCGAGATGGTGTCCTGGCCGGCGCGGATGCGCTGCAGCGACACCTTCATCGCCTCCACTGGCGGCAGGATGCGGATGTCCAGGCCCTTGGTGTCGAAGTCCTTGAGGTAGCGCTCCACTTTGGCGATCAGCTGGGCATCGTGCGCGCGCGCGGCGTCGAGCCAGAAGATGGCCGGCGTGTTGCTCAGGCGCGAACGGTCCACGGCCAGCTTCACCCAGTCCTGGATCGGCGCGTCCTTGGTCTGGCACATGCGCCAGATGTCGCCGGCCTGCACCGCATGCTCGAACACCACCGCGCCGCTGGCGTCGGTGACGCGCACGGTGCCGGCGGCATCGAGCTGGAAGGTCTTGTCGTGCGAGCCGTATTCCTCGGCCTTCTGCGCCATCAGGCCGACGTTGGGCACGCTGCCCATCGTGGCCGGGTCAAAGGCGCCGTTCGCCTTGCAGTCGTCGATCACGGCCTGGTAGATGCCGGCGTAGCAGCGGTCGGGGATGACGGCCTTGGTGTCCTGCAGCTCGCCCTTGGCGTTCCACATGCGGCCCGAGTCGCGGATCATCGCGGGCATCGAGGCGTCCACGATGACGTCGCTGGGCACGTGCAGGTTGGTGATGCCCTTGTCGGAGTTCACCATCGCCAGGCCGGGCGCGTTGGCGTACACGGCGTCGATGTCGGCCCTGATCGCGGCCTGCGTGGCCTCGGGCAGCTGGCCCAGGCGCGCGTACAGGTCGCCGATGCCGTTGTTGGGGTCGAAGCCGACTTCGTCCAGCACCTTCGCATGCTTGGCCAGCGCGTCCTTGTAGAACTCGGTGACGAACACGCCGAACATGATCGGGTCCGAGACCTTCATCATCGTGGCCTTGAGGTGCAGCGAGAACAGCACGCCGGTGGCCTTGGCGTCGGCGATCTGTTCGGCGGCGAAGCGGGCCAGCGAGGCGCGGCGCATCACCGAGGCGTCCACGATCTCGCCTTCCTTCACCTTCACGCTTTCCTTGAGCACGCGCGTGCTGCCGTCGGCGCCGGCGAAGCTGATCTTCAGGCTGCCGGCCGCGGCCAGGGTCGCGGACTTCTCGCTGCCGAAGAAATCATCGCCGGCCATGTGCGCCACGTGCGACTTCGAGTCGGCCGACCACTTGCCCATGCGGTGCGGGTGCTTGCGCACGTTTTCCTTCACCGCCTTGGGCGCGCGGCGGTCGGAGTTGCCTTCGCGCAGCACCGGGTTCACCGCGCTGCCCATGGCCTTGCCGTAGCGCGCCTTGATGTCCTTCTCGGCGTCGTCGCGCGGCTCTTCCGGGTAGTCGGGCAGGTCGTAGCCCTGGGACTGCAGCTCCTTGATGGCCGCCTTGAGCTGCGGCAGCGAGGCGCTGATGTTGGGCAGCTTGATGATGTTGGCTTCGGGCGTGGTGGCCAGCTGGCCCAGCTCGGCGAGGTGGTCGCCGATGCGCTGGTCTTCGCGCAGGCGCTCGGGGAACTGCGCCAGGATGCGGCCCGAGAGCGAGATGTCGCGCGTTTCGACCGCGATGCCGGCGGCGCCCGCGAAGGCCTGCACGATCGGCAGCAGGGACTGCGTGGCCAGGAACGGGGCCTCGTCGGTGAGCGTGTAGAGGATCTTGGGCGTGTCGGCCATGGCGTCGGTGTCTCGTTCTCGGGCTAGCCGGCGATTGTCGCCGCTCCGCCCCGGCGGCGAAAGTCGCGGGGGCCGACGCCGTGTTTCACATACGTGGCGGTACGGGCTTCGCGCCGTCTGCCGGGCGCGCGCCGCGGAGCCGTGAGGCTAGGGGCTGACCGCGCCGTGCCCGGCGGCGGCGTACGCCTGCCAGGTGGCTGGCGTCAGCGGTTCCATCCCGTGCGCCACGCGGGCCTTGTCGCACTGTGGGCTGGGCTGGCCGTCTTCCCAGGCCGGGGTAAGCGCGCGGCAGGGCGAGGGGCGCAGGGCATAGATGCTGCAATGCCCGTCCACGCCCACGGTGCCGGCGAGCGCGACGCAGCGGGTGGGCGCGGACTCGGTGCCGCGCATGGCCAGCTCGTGCCGGCGCAGCGGCACCACCAGTTCGGCGGGCGGGCCGTCCGGGTTGTCGGGCTGGGCTTCGGCCCAGTGGAAGGCCACCCGGAAGGTGGCGCAGCAGGCGCCGCAGGACAGGCAGGGATGGGGCATGGGCGCGTCGCGCGGACGCGCGCCGGAGGGACCGGCGCGGCTCAGCGCACCTCGAAGGTGCGGGTTTCGACGACCCGGTCGTTGATCGCGATCTCCACCTGGTAGGCGCCGACCGGCCAAGGCTCGGGGTTTGTTATCGAGAAGCTGGTGACGGTGGGCGTTTCCGGGTTCAGGCTCTGGCCGGCCTTGGCGACTTCGGTGCCATCGGCGGCCAGCCAGCGGGCGGAAAGCGTGAGGCCCTCGCTGCTGCCCACCGCCACAACGGCCGCGTAGATCTTGTCGCCGGGCGCAAAGGTGGTCAGCGGCTCGCCGACCTGGCCCTCTTCGTCCACGGCCTTGCCGAGGTTGACCGAGGTGATGCGGAAATCGCCGGTGGGCAGCGGCGGCAGGGCGGCCGGGGCATCGGCGGCCGCCGTGGCCGCGTCGGTGGCGGCGGTGATCTGCGCGTCGGACGGCGCGGCGGCGTCGTCACCGCCGCAGGCGGCCAGGGCCAGCGAGGCGAACAGGACGGCGGCGAACTGGGCGTGGCGCATGGCGGCTCCCGGGGGCGAGGGTCGGCGGATTATTGGCGAGCGGTCCGCGGATTGCCCGGCAGCGGCAGGCCGGGCGTGGCGCGGAACGGGTTGATGTCGAGGCCGCCGCGGCGCGTGTAGCGCGCGTACACGGCCAGGCGCGTCGGCGCGCAATGCTGCATCAGGTCCATGAAGATGCGCTCGACGCACTGCTCGTGGAAATCGCTGTGGTTGCGGTAGGACACGAGGTAGCGCAGCAGGCCATCGCGGGCGATGCGCGGGCCGGCGTAGCGGATCTGCACGCTGGCCCAGTCGGGCTGGCCGGTGACCGGGCAGTTCGACTTGAGCAGGTGCGAGACCAGGATCTCGTCGGCCTTGAGCTCGGGATCGGAGCTGAGGAAATCGGGGCGCGGCGGGCCGTAGTGGCTGATCTCGATCGGCAGGTCGTCGATCAGGTCGCCTTCCAGGGTTTCGATCAGCGCGGTGTTGTTGGTGGACGCGGGCGTGAGCACGACGCTGACCGGCGCGCCCGAAGCCTCGGACAGGTCGCGCACCAGCTGCGCGCGCAGCGCATCGGTGTCGGAGAAACGCGCCTGCGCGTAGCTGCCGAGGTAGAGCTTGAAGCTCTTGGACTCGATGATGTTGGGCGACGCGGCCTGCACGCGGAACTCGGCCAGCGCGACCCGCGGCTTGCCGCGGCCGTCGAGCCAGCTGAGCTCGTACGCATTCCAGAAATCCACGCCCACGAACGGCAGCTCCTCGCCCAGGCCCAGCGCCGCGCGCTGGGTCGCGCGCGCGATCGGGAACAGCAGGCTGGGGTCGTAGTCGTTGCCGTACTCGACGGCCTTGCCCAGCGGGCTCAGTTCGGGGGAAGTCATGGCCCGCATTCTCTCACGGCCCCGCCCCTGTGGGAGGGACTGTAGGAGGGCCTTCAGGCCCGAAGCCCTTCGCGGAAAAGCTTCGGGCCTGAAGGCCCTCCTACGGGGGTGTCAGAAGGCGGCGTCGAAGGCGACCTCGCCCTGGACCCCGACCTGGTAGGCCGATACCCGGCGTTCGAAGAAGTTGGTCAGTTCCTGGACGTCCTGCAGCTCCATGAACGGGAACGGGTTGCGGGCGCCGAAGTGCCGCGGCAGCCCGAGCTGGGCCAGGCGCTGGTCGGCGCAATACTCCAGGTACTGGCGCATGTCGCGCGGCGACAGCCCGGCGACCCCGCCGCTGAGCACGTCCTCGGCGAACAGGCACTCCGTGTCCACCGCCTCGCCCAGCATCTGCACGATCTGCGCCTTGAGCTCGTCGTCGAACAGGTCCGGCTCCTCCTCGCGCACCGTACGGATGACCTCGAACGCGAACGCCATGTGCCCGCTCTCGTCCCGGAACACCCAGTTGGTGCCGCCCGCCAGCCCATGCAGCAGCCCGCGCGAGCGCAGGTAATACACATAGGCAAACGCCCCGAAGAAGAACAGCCCCTCGATGCACGCCGCGAAACAAACCAGGTTCATCAGGAACTGGCGGCGCTGCGCCCGCGTCTCCAGCCGCTGCAGCGACTGCACGCTGTCCATCCACTTGAAGCAGAACTCGGCCTTGCGGCGGATGGACGGGATGTTCTCGATCGCCGCGAACGCCTTCGCCCGCGCCTCGGGCTCGGGCAGGTAGGTATCGAGCAGGGTGAGGTAGAACTGCACGTGCAGCGCCTCCTCGTACAGCTGCCGCGACAGGTACATCCGCGCCTCGGGCGCGTTGATGTGCTGGTAGAGGTTCAGCACCAGGTTGTTCGAGACGATGGAATCCCCGGTGGCGAAGAACGCCACCAGCCGCTCGACCAAGTGCCGCTCGGCTGGCCCGAGTTTGGTCTTGAGGTCCTGGGTGTCGAGCGAGAAATCCACTTCCTCGACGGTCCAGGTGTTGCGGATGGCGTCGCGGTACATTTCGTAGAACTGGGGGTAACGCATCGGGCGCAGGGTCAGGCTGTAGCCGGGATCTAGGAGCTTAGGAGTTAGAGAGGAGGAGGTAGGAGGTAGGGAGGAACTGGCGGACGGGGGCATGAGTAGTTTCCTGATGGGTGGCGGGGCTGGGGGCGAGGATGCTTTGGTGGTGGAGGTGGGGATGCACTACCAGGAGGCGGTGGTTTGGAGGAAGGCGATGCGGCTTTCGGTGGCGGCTTGTCGTCTGGCGGCGAGGCTCCCGAGCGAAGAGCGATACGGCATGCGTTCGCAGATGACTCGTGCGGCCATTTCCGTTCCCTGCAACATCGCAGAGGGATGGAGCAGGGAGTCCAAGAAGGAAAAAATGCACTTCCTTGCGATCGCACACGGCTCACTCGCCGAACTGAACACGCAGCTGATCCTCTCGGTACGCCTGGATTGGATTGAGCGATCACACGCGCTGCCGCAACTGGCGCTGATCGACGAGGTAGGCCGCATGCTCACCGCCCTGAGGCAAACCCACCGAAGGAACGCCGCTCAATCGCGGACAGCAAGGTCACGCCCGCCCTCACTACCTCCTAACTCCTAACCACTACCTCCTGCCCTACTGGCAAGCCTCGCAAGACCCGGGATTCTCCAGCGAGCAAATCACCGCCGCCGAGGCATCCGCCGGGCCCAGCGTGGTCTTGGCGATGCGGGTGGCCGGGCGTGAGCGCAGGTAATAGGTGGTCTTGATGCCCTGCTTCCAGGCGTACATGTACATCGAGGACAGCGCGCCGATGTTCGGGGACTCCATGAACAGGTTCAGCGACTGGCTCTGGTCGATGAAGGCGCCGCGGTCGGCCGCCATGTCGATCAGCGAGCGCATCGGCACTTCCCAGACGGTGCGGTAGACGGCGCGCAGCTCGGCCGGGATCTCCGCGATGCCCTGCACCGAGCCTTCCGCCAGCTTGATGCGGTCGCGCATCTCCGGCGTCCACTGGCCCAGCTGCTTGAGCTCGCGCACCAGGTGCTTGTTCACCTGCAGGAAATCGCCCGAGAGGGTTTCGCGCTTGAACAGGTTGCTGACCTGCGGCTCGATGCACTCGTAGCAGCCGGCGATGGACGCGATGGTGGCCGTGGGCGCGATCGCCACCAGCAGGGAGTTGCGCAGGCCGTGCTCGTGGATCCGATCGCGCAGCGCGTCCCAGCGCTCCGGTGCCGCGGGCTGCACGCCCCAGGCGTCGAACTGCAGCTCGCCGTGCGCGGCGCGGGTTTCGTCGAAGTTCGGGTGGCGGCCGCGCTCCTGGGCCAGCTCGCAGCTGGCTTCCAGCGCGTGGAAGTAGATGTCCTCGGCGATACGCGCCGACAGCGCGCGGGCGGCGGGCGCGTCGAAGGGCAGGCGCAGGCGGAAGAACACGTCCTGCAGGCCCATCACGCCCAGGCCCACCGGGCGCCAGCGCAGGTTGCCGCGGCGGGCGGTCTCGATCGGGTAGAAGTTCAGGTCGATCACGCGGTCGAGCTGGCGCACGGCCAGGCGCACCGTCTCGGCCAGCTTGTCGAAATCGAAGTCTACGTGGCCTTCTTCCTCCCGCAGGTGCTGGCCAAGGTTGATCGAGCCGAGGTTGCACACCGCCGTCTCGTCGCCCGAAGTCACCTCCAGGATCTCGGTGCACAGGTTCGACAGGTGGATGACGTTGCCGGGCCGCGCAGTCTGGTTGCTGGCGCGGTTGCACTTGTCCTTGAAGGTCATCCAGCCGTTGCCCGTCTGGGCGAGGGTGCGCATCATCTTTCCGTAAAGGTCGCGCGCACGCACGGTCTTCACGGCGCGGCCGCTGGCCTCGGCCTGCTCGTAGGCGACGTCGAAGGCCTTGCCAAAGAGGTCGGTGAACTGCGGCACCGCCTTGGGATCGAACAGCGACCACTCGCCGTCGGCCTCCACCCGTCGCATGAACAGGTCCGGGATCCAGTTCGCCAGGTTGAGGTTGTGCGTGCGCCGCGCCTCGTCGCCGGTGTTGTCGCGCAGTTCGAGGAACTCCTCGATGTCGGCGTGCCAGGGCTCGAGGTAGACGCAGGCGGCGCCCTTGCGCTTGCCGCCCTGGTTCACCGCCGCGACCGAGGAATCCAGGGTCTTGAGCCAGGGCACGATGCCGTTGGAATGCCCGTTGGTGCTGCGGATCAGCGAGCCGCGGGAGCGCACGCGGGTGAACGACACGCCGATGCCGCCGCTGAACTTGCTCAGCATCGCCACGTCGGCGTACTTGCGGTAGATCGATTCCAGCGTGTCGTCGGGCGAGTCGAGCAGGAAGCAGCTCGAGAGCTGTTCGTGCGTGGTGCCGGCGTTGAACAGCGTCGGCGAGCTGGGCAGGTAGTCCAGCGCCGCCATGCGCCGGTACAGCGCCAGCGCCTCGGGCACGTCCTGGCTGAGCGCGCAGGCAATGCGCAGGAAGAAATGCTGCGGCGTCTCGATGACGGTGCGCTGGGTCGGGTGGCGCAGCAGGTAGCGGTCGTACAGCGTGCGCAGGCCGAAGTAGTCGAAGCGGCGGTCGAGCGTCGCGTCCAGCGCGTCGTTGAGCTTGCGGGCGTTGGCCTGCACGAAGCCCAGCAGCCGGTCGTTGATCAGCCCGACCTCGTGGCCGCGGGCGATCGACTGCGAGAACGCGTGGATTTCCTGGCCGGCGACTTCCTTGGCGATGAAGTCCGCCAGCAGGCGCGCGCCCAGTCGGCCGTATTCGGGCTCCTCGGCGGTCAGCAGCGCGGCGGTGCGGATCGAGAGTTCGTCAAGCTCGCGCGTGGTCGCGCCGTCGTACAGGCCGGAAATGGTGCGGGTGGCGACGCGCATCGGATCGATCGCGTACAGGTCGTCGCACTGGCGCGCCACGGCACGGACGATCTTGTTCAGATCGACCGGCTCGCGGCGGCCGCTGCGCTTGGTGACGGTCATGCCCAGCGCGGTGGCGGGCGGGGTGAGGGCGAACTGCGGCGCGGCGGCGTCGGCGGGCGCGTCCAGGGCGTGGGTGTTCATGGTGTTCTCCGGTGCGTGGCGCACGGTCGCCGTCCCTCCCTCGGGGGCGGCGCGCGGAGACGGGCGACGGCGACGCGCAACGGCGTCGTCGCGGCCATGCCCCCGCGGGCATGCGAAGTCGGACGGAGGATGGAATGCGGGTGTCGCAGGGACCGAGACGCGGCGCCACGACACCGGCGCCGTCTCCCCCCGGAGACCTCTGGGCCGGTCACCGCGCGGTGTGCTTCGCGCGGCTGTCGGCAGGTCTTCGGGCTCGTGGACTTAGAGCAGAAGTTAGTGTCTAGGAGTTAGGAGTTAGTAACTGGCCTAGCGTCGGCCCACTAACTCCTAACTCCTAACCACTAACTCCTGCCCTGCCTACTAACCGTCGCTTCCCAGGCCAAGGCCCAGTGCCAAAAACGGCGTTCGTTTCCACATACCGCTGCGGGGCAGCGCCGGAGTCACACCGGCTTCCCTATTAACCCTCGCGCGTCGCCGCGGTCGGGACCGACGCCCACAACATATCGGGTGCCGTCGGCCAGGTCAACGCAAGATGTGGTGTCAGCGCGTGGCCTGCGGCCGGCACTGCAGGTTCGCGGGCAGGTCCTGGCGCCGGGCCAGCCAGGCCGCCAGCTTCGCCATCGGAATGGCATGGCGCGGATAGGCATGGCGCCCCCGCAGGACATAAGCCGTGCCGTGCTCGTTGGCGAAGCGCTGCTGGTAGTGCTCCATCGGGATGCGCGACGCGCGCGCAAGCCCGGCGTCGTGGATGGGCTCCTTCAGGTCCGTTGCGCCGCAGGGCAACCACCAGATCGGCTGCGCATCCACCAGCACCAGGTGCGGGAAGCCCGCGCGATCCTCGGCGAGGAAGCCGTTGGCGTAACGCATCATCACGTGCCGGTCGCCGTCGGACCTCAGCAGCATCAGCCGCGGCTTGCCGTACTGCGGCGAGGCCATCGGCATCGGGCCGTAGTGGCTGGTGGTGGCGCCATGGATGCGCGGCGGCAGCGAGGGCCCGTGCAGCGTGTCGAGCACGCGGGCCCGGAACCAGGTGGGCGGCGGATCCATGCACAGCACGTCGGGCGACGTGCACTGCGGGAACTGCGGCAGTTCGCCCTGCGCCTCGAGTTCGACCACGGCGAGGCGATAGGTCGCAGTAGCTTCGTCGATGTCCGGGTAAGCGGCGGGCGGCCCGGCGTGGGCGAGGCCGGCGGCGAGCAGCAGCGGGGCGAGGGCGAGCTGAAGAAGGGAGGTGCGCGGCATGGCCGGGTCTCCGGAGGGGTCTGATGCCATGCAACGGCGATAGCGTGCCAACGGGGTTAACGCCGGGAAGAAAATGTGGGAGGGACTTCAGTCCCGATGCTTCTGGTCGAAAGGCATCGGGACTGAAGTCCCTCCCACAGAGAGGCCTTACTGGACGGTGTGGAGGTAGTCCAGCGACACCTGCAGCATCGCGCGGGTGCCGACCTTCAGGGCTTCTTCGTCGAGGAAGAATTCGGGCGAGTGGTTGGACGGCGCCTTGATCGGGTCCTGGCCCTTGGGCGTGGCGCCGACGAAGAAGAAGAAGCCCGGCACCTGCTGCGCGAACAGGGAGAAATCCTCGGCGCCCATGGTCAGATCCATCTCGACCACGTTGTCGCGGCCGACGGCGGTTTCCAGGCTGGGCACGACGCGGGCGGTCAGCGCCGGGTGGTTCACGGTGACCGGGTTGCCCTTGGTGTCGGGCACCTGCGCCACCACCGTGGCGCCGTGCGCCTTGGCCACGCTCTCGGCCACGTTCTTGAGGTCGGCGAAGACCTGCGCGCGCATGCCTTCGTCGAAGGTGCGGATGGTGCCCACCAGCTCCACTTCGTCCGGGATGATGTTGTAGCGGATGCCGCCCTTGATCGCGCCGAAGCTCACGACCACCGGCTGCTTGGAGATGTTCTGGCGGCGGCTGACGATGGTCTGCGCGGTGCCGATGATGTCGGCCGCGGCCACGATCGGGTCCACGCCGCCCCAGGGGCGCGAGCCGTGCGTCTGCCGGCCCTTCACCACGATGTTGAAGCGGTCGGACGCCGCCATCAGCGGGCCGCTGCGGTAGCCGACCTGGCCGGCGTTGAGCGTGCTGAACACGTGCAGGCCGAACACCGCCTCGGGCTTGAAGCGTTCGAACACGCCCTGCCGCAGCATCTCGTCGGCGCCGCCCGCCTCGCCGTCCGGCGGGCCTTCCTCGGCCGGCTGGAAGATGAAGAGGACTTCGCCGGGCAGCTCGGCCTTCATCGAGGCCAGCGCCTCGGCCACGCCCATCAGGATGCCGACGTGGGCGTCATGGCCGCAGGCGTGCATCACGCCGGTGGTTTCGCCGCGGAAGGTGGTGGTGGCCTTGGATTCGAAGGGCAGGCCGCTGCGCTCGGTGACCGGCAGCGCGTCCATGTCGGCGCGCAGCGCGATGCGCGGGCCGGGCTTGCCGCCGCGCAGCACGGCGGTGACGCCGGTGGTCGCCACGCCGGTGCGGATGTCCTCGAAGCCCAGGGCGCGCAGGTGGTCGGCCGCCAGTTTCGCGGTGCGCACCTCGCGGTTGCCCAGCTCGGGATGCTGGTGGATGTCGCGGCGCCAGGCCTGCACCTTGGCGTCGACCTTGGCGGCCAGCGCCTCGACATCGGGGGACTGCGCGGCAGCGGGACCGCAGAGCGCGGCGGCGAGGGCGGTGACGAGCAGCAGTCGGCGCATGGTCTTCCCCTGGGTGAGTGCGCCCGATGCTAGCAAACGCCGGGCCGGCACCTGTAGGAGGGCCTTCAGGCCCGAAGCTTCTCGGCGAATGGCTTCGGGCCTGAAGGCCCTCCTACAGGGGGGGCGGCAAGGAGCAGGGCGCTGGCCAGGGTGGCGAGCACCGGCCAGGCGAGGTAGCGGAACTCGGCGCTGCCCGAGGCCAGGGCCAGCGGCAGCGCATAGGCCAGCGAGGACAGGGCGATCACGGCCGCCAGCCCGGCGCCCGCCGAGCGAGCCGCGCGCGCGATGCCGACCGCGGCGACCAGCGCGCAAACCAGCAGGTAGATCCACCCGGCGAAGAAGGGCGAATCGATCAGGCCCTGCAGCGTCGCCAGCGCGCGCCCGTGCTGCGGATGCGGGTGTGGCGCCACCGGCGGGTTGTCGCCGTAACCGTGCAGGCCCGGCATCATCACCAGGGTGTCGGGCAGCGCGTCGCGATCGGCACCGAACAGCAGCACCGACAGGCGCCAGCGGTGCGCCAGGTAGGCCGCGGTGTGGTCGCGCGGCAGCGACCAGGCCAGCGCGTCGATCGCCTCGCGCTGGGCCGGCGTGTAGGGCCCGTCGAAGCTGTGGCGGAGTTTGCCGGTGACGTAGATCGTGGTGTTGGCATACTCGGCGAAGTTCGCGCGCAGCTCCTCCAGGTCCAGGCTCGGGTCCACCAGCGCCGGCGGATAGACCAGCTTGCCTTCGGCCAGCGACACCGCGGCGGCGTCCCACAGCGTCACCACCGACCAGACGCGCTCGGTGTGGCGAACGCGGGCGTCCTGCGCGGGAATCGCGGCGAGCACGAACACGCCCACCGCGAGCGCCAGCGTGATCACGGCCGCAGGCAGCGCGCGCCGCTTCGCCGGCCAGGCCGGCGCGTAAAACGCCACTTCGCGCCAGGCGATCCACGCCAGCAGCGGCAGCGCGCCGGTGATCGCGTTGTGCCGGAACGCGCAGGCGAACACCAGTGCCAGCATCGCGCCGGCGCGCCAGCCGCGGTGCGGCGAGCGCAGGTCGCGGGCCAGCAGCGCCAGCGCCCAGGCGAAACCGGCCAGCGTCCACAGGTCCTTCCAGATGTGCGGCTGCATCGCCAGCAGCGGCGGCCACAGGCCGAGGAAGAGCACGACCAGGGCGCGTCCCCACGCCGGCAGCCGCAGCGCCGACGCGAACAGCGCCAGCGCCGACCACAGCAACGCCACTTGCAGCGCCAGCATCCCGCCCGGGCCCTGCACGAGGCGGTCGGTGAGCTGCCAGGTCATCGCCATCAGCGGCGGATGCACGCTGTCGAACTGGTCGTGGCGCGCCTGCCACCACTGATAGGCCGAATCCCAGCTCATGTAGCCGGGCCAGAACACCCACAGCACCAGCGCCGCGCCCAACGCCGCCGCCAGCCACGGTGCCAGCCGCTTCACGGGCGGTGCTCGCGGGCGAGGTACTCGGCGCTGCGCATCTCGACCAGGCGCGAGGCCGTGCGTTCGAATTCCTGGCGCAGCTTGTCGCCGCCGTAGAGCCACATCGGCTCGGCCGCGGCGCTGACCAGGAGGTTCACGTTGCGGTCGTAGAGTTCATCCACCAGGTGCACGAAGCGCCGCGCCGCGTTGTCATGCGCCAGGTCGAACACCGGCACGCCCGACACCAGCACGGTGTGGAAGCTGCGCGCGATCTCGATGTAGTCGGCGGCCGCGCGCGGGCCCTCGCACAGCGCGGCGAAATCGAACCAGGCGATGCCCTCGGCCAGCGCGCGCGCCTCGATGGCGCGGCCGTTCACGACCAGCGGGCCGTCTTCGCCCGGGCAGTCGGCGGCCAGGCGCGCGAAGTGTTCGGCCATGCCGCGCTCGGCGGCGGCGTCGAGCGGCGTCAGGTAGGTCTGCGCGCGGGTCAGCTGGCGCAGGCGGTAATCCTGCCGGCTGTCGAGGTGGACCACGGCGCAGTGCGCCTCGATCAGCGCGATCGCGGGCAGGAAGCGCGCACGCTGCAGGCCGTCCTTGTACAAATTCCCGGGCGCCGTGTTCGAGGTGGTCACCAGCACCACGCCGCGCGCGAACAGGCGCTCGAGCAGCCGCCCCAGGATCATCGCGTCGGCGATGTCGGTGACGATGAACTCGTCGAGCACCAACAGCTTCAGCTCATCGGCCAGGCCATCGGCCACCACGGCCACGGTGTCGGCGGTGTCGGCCGGCAGCGCCTGCACCCGCGCGTTCACTTCGACCATGAAACGGTGGAAGTGCCAGCGCCGGCGCGGCAGCTCGCCCAGGTGTTCGAACAGCAAATCGTTGAGGAAGGTCTTGCCGCGGCCGACGCCGCCCCACAGGTACAGGCCCTGCACCGGCGGCGGCGGGCGCAGCGTCCACAGCCACTGCTTCCAGCGCGGGTGTCGCTGGCGCGCGCGCAGCTGTCGGTGGATGCGGTCGAGTTCGACCAGGGCCTGGCCCTGGGCTTCGTCGGGCTGCCAGCGCCCGGCGTGGATACCGGCGGCGTAGGCGGCGGACGGGCGCTGCGCCGCCGCTTCAGCCATGGCGCGGCGGCGGCAGGTTCTTGCGTACGCCGTTCTTGATCGCGCCGCGCAGGTCCATCAGGCGCCGGTGGAAGAAGTGGCCGGTGTCGGGCATGCGCACCAGCGTCGGCTTTTCCTTGAGCGAATCGATCCAGGCGTAGACCTGCTGCGGGTCGACGATGTCGTCGGCCTCGGGCATCACCACCAGCCACGGGCAGGCCGGCGGCATCACGCCGTCGAAGGCGCGCAGGCCCACCGGCGGCGCGATCGAGATCATCTGCTTCACCGGCAGCTGGCGCGCACCCTGCAGGGCCACCCAGCTGCCGAACGAGAAGCCGCCCAGCCACAGCGCGTCGTCGGGGCGCACCTTGCGCACCCAGTCGGTGACCGCCAGCAGGTCGAGCACTTCGCCGCGGCCTTCGTCGAACTTGCCCTCGGACTGGCCGACGCCGCGGAAGTTGAAGCGCACCGCGGCGAGGCCCAGCTCGCTCAGCGCGCGGGCGGTCATGGTGACCACCTTGTTGTGCAGGGTGCCGCCGTCCGGGGGGTTCGGGTGGCAGATCACGGCCACGCCGGCGCGCTCCTGCCCCGGTTCGGGCAGGTCCACCATCACCTCCAGCCGGCCGGCGGGGCCGGTCAGGTGCAGCGGGCCGGATTCGCTGGGGAAGGCCGGGATGTCGTCCATGGCGGCGATGATATCCCTTAGCGGGCCAGGTCGAGGCCCAGCAGCACCGGATCGTGGTCCGAGGCGCGCCACGGGTCGGCGTCGTCGTCCAGGGCGTAGCCGAAGCGCTCGGATTCGTCGGCGCTGTTGTGCCATTCGGCGGCGCCGCGCAGGCGCGCGGCCAGGCCGGCGTCCACCAGCGCGTGGTCCAGGCGCGCCGACAGGCCGGCCCAGACGTAGGAATAGGGCTGTTCGACGCCCGCCACCTCGAAGGCATCGCGCCAGCCGCGGGCGTAGAGCGTACGCAGCGGGTCTTCCTGGGCGTGGGCGTTGAGGTCGCCGATCACCAGCTGGCCCGCGGGCCGGGTGCCGGTGGGGTCGGTGGCCAGCCAGGCGTGCAGCGCCTCCGAGGACGCCACGCGGGTGGCGTTGAAGCAGGCCTGGCCATCGCCCTGGTCGCCGTCGCCGGCGGGGGCGTCGGGGCGGCAGCCGCCCTTGGACTTGAAGTGGTTGGCCACGACCACGAACACCGGCCCGTTCCCGGCGCGGAACGCCTGCGCGATCGGCGCGCGGCTGCCGCGATTGAACGGTGCCTCGAGCAGTGTCGCCGGCGCACCGACCGTCTGGAAGCGCGTGGCCCGGTAGACCAGCCCGACGCGGATGCTGCCTTCGCCCGGGCCTTCGCCCGCGTCCACGAACCGCCAGTCCGCATGCGGTCCGGCGGCGTTGAGCGCGGCGACGAACTGCGCCACCGCCGACTCGGGCCCGAAGCCGTCGTTCTCCAGCTCCATCAGCGCCAGCAGGTCCGGATCCAGCGCCTGCACCGTCGCCACCAGCTTGGCCTGCTGGCGGGCGTGGTCGGCGGCGCGGGCGGCGCCGCGCTCGGTCGGGAAGCCGCCGCCGCGGCCGTCGCCGTTGAAGAGGTTGAGGACGTTCAGCCCGACGATGCGGCGATCGCCCGGCACGGTCGGCGGCGCCGGCCGCGGCGCCTGCGTGATCGCGCCCAGCGGCGCGACCAGCTGCAGCCGGTGGCTGCCGAAGCGCTGGTCGAGCACGCCGGTGGCGCCGGCGATCACGCTGCCGGTGCGCAGCGGCCGCTCGTCCGACAGCGGCTCGCGCAGGAACCAGGGCTCGCCCGGGTTCTGCGCCGACAAGCCGTCGTCGAGCCGCAGCATCACGTGGAAGTTCTCCTGCGCCAGCGCATCGGCCTCGGGGCCCGGGGCCGTGCGCTCGGTGGGCGCGAAGCGGCGGCCGTCGAAGCTCACGACCAGTTCGCCGAAGCGCATCAGGCCGTCGTTGCCGGTCACGGTCATCGGGGCATCGACCTGCAGCAGCATGCCTTCGAAGGCTTCCCAGCCCTGGGGGATCGGCGCGGCGGTCACGACGGTCGGCGCCATGGCGATGCCGCGCGCCAGCACCGTCGCCTCGACCTCGACCAGCGCGGTCAGGCTGGCGCCGTCGGGGCCGAGTTCCTTCACCGTGCCGGTGGCGCGCACGTGGTCGCCGACCGCCAGCGCGACGGCGGGCTGGCCGCCCTGCACGAGGAACAGGCCCTCGGCCGTGAGCGGATCGCCGTCGTCCGCCCGCGACTGGAGGGACACGCCACCGAAGCCCTTGCCGAAGTCACCGACCACCACGCCATCCACCGTCACCCGTTGGCCCACGAGCGGGCTGCGGTCGGACGGACCCTGCACGGCGCCGATGGCGATCGGGTCGGGTCGGGCCGCGGCGTCGCGCGGGCCAGCGGTCTGGCAGCCGGCGGCCAGCGCGAGAAGGACGGTCAACAGGGGAAGGCGCATCGGGGACTCCAGGGATTTCGGACGCCGGAAACGACAACGCCGCCCGGAGGCGGCGTTGGCGGGAGGGCGGGGCCCAAGCTTACTTGAGGTTGTCGACCATCCACTGCACGGTGGCGATGACCTGCTCGTCCGTGAGGTTCGGGTTGCCGCCCTTGGCCGGCATGATGCCCGCGCTGCCCTGGAAGCCTTCGATGGCGTGCTTGTTCATGGTGTCCATGCCCTGGGCGATGCGGGCGGTCCAGGCCGCGCGCTCCAGCTTCGGGGCGCCGCCGGCGCCGGACGTGTGGCAGGCACCGCACAGCGCGGCGTAGATCACCGAACCGTCGAGAGTGCCGTCATAAGCCACCTGGCCGGCCGAAGCGGCGGCGGCGGCGGCCGCGGCCGCGGCCTGAGCGGCGGCACCGGTCGAGCCGGCGTACACGCCGCCGACCGGGCGGATGCGCTGTTCGGTGGCGCGCTCGGCGACCGGGTTCGGCTCGGGCTCGAGCTGGCCGTTGACGTAGATGCCCAGGCCGATCAGGGCGAGCGTGATGCCCACCAGGATGGCGATGACCATCGCGAAGTTCTTGAGGAATACCAGATCGTGGTTGCGCACAGTCGTACCTGACGGCGGGCCGGGGCCCGTGGAGGTGAAGGCCGCGATTATATCGGCCCCGCGCCATGCACGGAAGGCGCCCGTCGAGGGCTTTCTTCACGCCGTCGTTCGGTAGCATGCTGGCGCCGGGCGGGCCGGCCCGAGGGGAACAGGCGGGAACGATGGCGTTGCATCCACTGGGGCTGCTGCAGGACACCCCACCGGGACGGAACGCCGTCTGGGCGGGGATCGCCCTGCTGTCCATGCTGGTCTGGCTGGGCCTGGAGCAGCTCTCGGCCCAGCTCTGGTTCCTGCCCGCCGGGCTGCGGCTGGCGCTGCTGTGGCTGGTGCCGACCCGTCGCTGGGGCTGGCTGGGCGCGGCCGAGATCGCTGCCCAGGCCACAAAGTCGATGGTGCTGGGCTACCCGCTGTTCTCGATGACCTTCGTCGGCGTGTGCATCGCGCCGTGGGTGATCTATGCCGCGGTGGTGTTCGTGGCGCGCGGGCCGCAGGCGGGCCCGGCGCTGGACACGCCGACCCGCATGCTTGGCTTCCTGCTCGCCGGCCTGGCCGGCGCCGCCGGCGTGTCGCCCCTGCTGTGGCTGTTCCTGGTCACGGTGCCGATGACGGCCGTCGACAGCCTGGCCAGCATGTTCGCCTTCATGTACGGCGACATGATCGGGCAGCTGGTGCTGGCGCCGGTGCTGGTGGCGCTGGCACACGGGCGGCTGGCCCCGCGGCGGCTGGCGTTCTGGCGCGACATGGCCGTGGTGCTGGTGGGCGCGGTGGGCGTCTTCCTGCTGCTGCAGGCCTACGACGACCTGGCGATGTACGTGCTGCTGCTGGCGTTCGCGCCGCTGTTCTTCCTGGGGTTCCGCCACGGCTGGGAGGGCGCGGCGCTGGGCACGCTGGTGCTGGGCGCGGTGATCCAGGCGCTGGTGCAGGGTGGCCTGCTGTCGGTCAGCGTCACGATGCTGCAGCTGGTGCTGGCGGTGGTGGGCGCCGGTGCGCTCGTGCTTGGCGCGGCCAGTACGGCGCTTCGGCACAGCCACGAGGTGCTGGCGCAGCGGCACCAGGAGCTGGCCACGAAGAACGACGAGCTGGGCGCGCTGGCCGAGGAACTGCGCCACGTCACCCAGCGCCTGGTCCGCATCGAGGAGCAGGGACAGCGTGAACTCGCCAGCGAACTCGACTACGAACTCGGCCACGCCATCCACGCGTTGGGCACGCGCATCAGCCTGGCTTTCCGCGACGTGCGCGACGAGCAGGGCACGCGCTTCCTGGAGTCGCTGCGCGAACAGGTGCGCGAGATCCAGGACAGCCTGCGGCGCGCGCTGCGCCAGCTGCGGCCGCCGATGCTCGACAGCCACGGCCTGCGCCATGCGATCGACAACGGCCCGCTGCGCGAGATGCTCGAGGACGGCAACATCGTGTTCGAGCCGCGCTTCACCGGCGCGGTGGACCAGCTCGACGACGACGCCCGCACGGCGGCCTACCGCATCTGCCAGGCGGCGGTGCGCGAGGCGGTGCGGCTGGACACCGTGCGCCGCCTCGCGCTCGACCTCGAGGTCACGCCGCGAGACGGCGGCGGCCAGGTGGTGTCGTTGAACCTCGACATCGAGTTCTCGCCCTACGCACGCGCGCTGCCGCCCCTGCAGCCGCTGCCGGCGATCTTCGATCGCGTGCTGGCCGAGAAAGGCCGCTACCAGCTCGAACCGCTGGTGCACGGCCAGCGCCACGCCATCCGCTTCGACGCCGCCTAGCCCCACCAAAAAAAGGGGTCAGAGTAATTATTTGCTTGAAGCAAATAATTACTCTGACCCCTTTTTTTGGTTTGTTCAGGAACGCGGAGAGGCTTTGTTGGCGCGGGTTCCGGGCGTGGTCGGGTGGCGGCGCTAACGCTTTCCAAACAAGCGCTTCATCCGCGGTTGGGAAAACGAGGGCGAACCTCGCCCCACGTCCGGGACGTGCCGTTTCCCCCAAGCCCGCGACGAGGCCCCACGGCCGCACGCTGCCCCCGCAGCGATTCGTTCAAACAGGAGCCAACCCCATGAACGTTCTCAAGACTTCCCTGCTCGCCACCACCATCGCGCTCGCCCTGGGCGTCTCCGCCGTCAACGCGCAGTCCACCGAGGCCGCGCCCGAGCGCAGCGTCGGCCAGACCATCGACGACGCCACCATCACCGCGTCGGTGAAGACCCGCCTGCTGGCCGACGAGCGCACCAAGGGCTTCGACATCAACGTCGATACCGTGCGCGGCACCGTCAAGCTGACCGGTGGCGCCGACAGCCTCGAATCCAAGCTGGCTGCCG
Organism: Arenimonas sp.; assembly: GCF_036275555.1. Lineage (GTDB taxonomy): Bacteria > Pseudomonadota > Gammaproteobacteria > Xanthomonadales > Xanthomonadaceae > Arenimonas. The sequence goes on along the minus strand of NZ_DASUDO010000028.1, from coordinate 76,630 downwards.
GCAAGATCGCCGGTGAAGCCGAGGGCGTGATCCTGGTGGACAACCAGCTGGTCGTCGCCGGCGAGGGCACCGAGCTGCGGCAGGATGCCAACACCGCCACCGCCTCGGGCGAAGTGCGCGAGGCCATGGATGAAGCCGGCGACGGCGCCGACGACGCCTGGATCACCAGCAAGGTGAAGGCGCAGCTGCTGGCCGACGCCGCGGTGAAGGGCACGCAGATCAACGTCGACACCAAGGCCAACGTGGTCACCCTGACCGGCACGGCCGAATCGGCGTCGGCCCGCGAGATGGCCATCAAGCTGGCCGCCGGCACCAAGGGCGTCAAGAACGTGGTCGCCGACCAGCTGCTGGTCAAGCAGTAAAAGCCGCCTGGAGCCCTCCCCTCGTGGGAGGGACTTCAGTCCCGATGCCTTTCGCCGAAAAGCATCGGGACTGAAGTCCCTCCCACATTCATTTCGGGGACGCCGCGGGGCGCCAGAGGTCGACGGCGAACTCCGCCTCGTACGGCGGCACGTTGCACTCGATCACGTCCTCGGGCGCGATCTTGAGCGTCAGCCCGGTGATGTCGGCGCGGATCGGCATGCGGTGGCGCTGCCGGTCCACCAGCACCGCGGCGTGCACCTGCGCCGGCTTCTGCGTCGCCAGCCACTCGAACACGCGCATCAGGGAGTAGCCCTGGTACAGCACGTCGTCCACCACGATCACCCGTCGGTTGAGCAGGTCCACGTTGGCCGGCGCCTCCAGTGCGGTTTCGGGATGCAGCAGCTCCAGGTTGTCGGCGTAGCGCTTCACCTTCAGGTCCAGCCGGTCGACGGTGGCCCAGGGCGCGTGCACCTTCAGGCGCGCGTGGATGCGGTCGGCCAGCGGCGCGCCGCGGCGGAGCATGCCCAGCAGCACGGTGGGCGTGGCGTCGAGCAGCAGCGCGGCCTGGCGGGCCATGGCGTCGATCACCGGCTCGAGGGCGGCGGCGTCGTAAAGGCGGAAGCGGTCGGCGGGCATGGCGGGCTCCAGGCGATGGGGCCCAAGCCTAGCGTTTCCCGCCGCCGGCGCGCATGTGGCGGCGCGGCGGGGCGGCTCGTAGGATGGCCGCAGGCCCCGCGGAGCACGCCATGAAGCAGCGCAACGGCAGCAAGCCCGAGCCCGACGAGGACCAGCGCCTGCTGGCGGTCCTGATCGACGCCGACAACGCCCAGCCCGCGATCATCGAGGGCCTGCTGGCCGAGGTGGCGAAGTACGGCGTCGCCAGCGTCAAGCGCATCTACGGCGACTTCACCTCGCCGCAGCAGACGCAGTGGAAGCGCGCGCTGCTCAAGCACTCGATCCAGCCGGTGCAGCAGTTCGCCTACACCAGCGGCAAGAACGCCACCGATTCCTCGCTGATCATCGATGCGATGGACCTGATGTACACGCGCCGTTTCGACGGTTTCTGCCTGGTCTCGAGCGACAGCGACTTCACCCGCCTGGCCCAGCGCCTGCGCGAGGAGGGCCACAAGGTCTACGGCTTCGGCGAGCGCAAGACGCCCGATGCCTTCGTGCAGGCCTGCGACAAGTTCATCTACGCCGAAGTGCTGCGTCGCGAACCCGAGCCCGTGCCGCTGCCCATGCTCCCCGCCGCGCCGGCGAAACCGGCGGCGAAGAAAACCTCGAAGACCGCCACGCAGAAGACGCCCGCACCCCCCAAGCCCGAGAAACCGGCCGCCCCGGCGCTGCCGCGCGCCCTGCTGGTGCAGGCCATCGAGGAGGCAACCGACGACGAGGGATGGGCCCACCTGGGCGCGGTTGGCAGCTACCTGAGCAAGATCCGCCCCGACTTCGACCCGCGGCTCTACGGGCACAAGAAACTCAGCGACCTGCTGAAGGCCGACCCGGTGCTGTTCGAGGTCAAGGAGCGCGACACGGCCGGCGGCAGCAAGGCCATCCACGTGCGGCTGAAGGCCTAGCCCGGCGCCACCCGCCGGCGCGCCCGCGGCGCCGGGCCGTCATCGAGCGCGGCGCGGAACAGCGGCGCCACGGCGGCCAGCCCGGCGGCCGCCACGCTGGCGTGCAGGGCCTGGCGCGGCGTGCGCCCGAGCCGCTGTTCCGCCCAGCCCGGAAGCAGCGCCGCGCCGGCGCCCAGGAACAGGTCGCGCGACAGGCCGGGCAGCGGCACCGGCAGCGCCATCGCTTCGAGCACCGACAGCACGGTGCGCGATCGCGCCGTGCAGGCCAGCTGCGGCTGCACGTGGCGGAAGTAGTCCTCGACCTCGGCCTCGCTGCGCGGCACGTCGCGCGCGCCCAGCGCCTCCGCGACCCGGCGCGACTCGTCGTAGTAGCGATCGCCGTCCGCCGGCGACAGCGGGCCGGCGAAGCGGCGGTAGCCCCGCAGGAATCCGAACGCCTCGGTCACGTGTACCCAGGTCAGCAGCGCCGGGTCGTCGGCCGAATACGGCCTGCCGTCCTCGGTGGTGCCCCGCACCCGGGCGTGGATGCGGCGCACGCGTGCCACCAGGCGCTCGGCCTCCGCGCGCGGGGCGTAGGTGGTGCCGGCCACGAAGTCGGTGGTTCGGCGCAGCCGGCCCACCAGGTCGGTGCGGAAGTTGGAATGATCCCAGACCCCGGCCAGCGCCGCCGGGTGCAGGGTCTGCAGCATCAGCGCGCACAGCCCGCCGCTGAGCATGCCCGGGAAGTCCGCGTGCACGCGCCAGGTGACGCCGTCGGGCGGGAACAGGCCCGGGTCGCCGCGCGGCTGGTCGTAGTCGATGCCGCCCGGCGTCGGCGGAAAGGCGCGCTGGATCCAGCGACGGATCGGCAGGCGGAGCGAAGCAGTCAGTGGGGCGGCCATGCGGGGACGCTATCCCCAGGCCCATGAAGACCGGAGCAATCCGCCGCCCCCGGGTCCCGGTTCCATGCACCCGCCCGGCGCTATGATCCCGCCGGGACGTCCCGTCGGAGGCCACATGCTGCGAATCGTGCTCGCGTTTGCCTTGGTGCTGGCCGCGGCGCCGTCGCCGGCGGCCATCAACCCCGACCACTACACCCGCGTCGCCAGCGAACACCTGCAGCTGCGCGAAGTCGCACGCATCGTCCATGAGCCCCGCGGCGACGGCCCCCGCCTGCGGCGCGTGACCCTGGTGGGCGAAGTGGTGGCCGTGCGTCGCGGCAACGAGGACCTGGTGGGCCGCACCGTGGTGATCGACTACACGGTCGACCTCGACGCCCGCGCGGCCGCGGCGGATGAACACCACCGCCGCAATGGCCAGCGCCCGGGCCCGCAGTTCATGGCCGAGCCCGACCCGCCGACGCCCGATGCCGACGGTCGCTACTGGGCCTACCTGGCGCCGGCCGGCCAGCGCCTGGGCAACGTGAACCGCCACGCCGGCGCCACCCACATCATCGACAGCCAGCAGTACCAGGGCGAGGTCTACGTGCCGGTCGCCGGCCAGTACTCGTTCGAGTGACTGACGACCGCGCTTGACCGGCGTCAACGCCCGCGCCGCGCCAGGGCGTAGGCTGGAACCACGGCCCCCGAGGCCGAACCTCCCCGTGGAGACCCGCCATGCCCAAGGACCTGCTGGTACCGCTGCAGTACGCCGATGCCGATGCCGCCGCGCTCGATGCCGCGGCCGCGCTCGCCCAGGCCCATGGCGCGCGCGTCGCCGTGCTGGCGGCCATCGCCTTCCCGATGCCGGTGGCCTCGGAATGGGGCATGGCGGTGCTGACCCTCAACCAGGCCGACTTCGACGCCCTGCGCGCCAGCGCCACGGCCGCAGGCGAAGCGGCGCGCCAGCGGCTGCTGCGCGCCGGCGTCGACGCCGAGCTGCGCGTGGTCGAGTCGCTGCTGCAGTGGCCCGAGGAAACCGCCGCGCTGCATGCCCGCCACGCCGACCTGGCGATCCTGGGCCGCGGCGACGCCTCGCGCTTCCCGATCGCCTTCAGCGCCCTGCTGCTCGACAGCGGCCGGCCGGTGCTGGTGATGCCGGAGGGCGCGCGGCTGATGGTGCCGCCGCGCCGCGTGGTGCTGGCCTGGCAGCCGCGGCGCGAGGCGGCGCGCGCGATCCACGACGCGCTGCCGCTGCTGCCGCGCGATGCGCGGGTGGACGTGCTGGTGGTCGATCCCGACGTCGGCGAATCGGCCTACGGCGATGCGCCCGGCGCCGACATCGCCGCCCACCTCGCGCGCCACGGCGCGCAGGTGCAGGTGGTCACGCAGTCGCGCGAGGGCCGCAGCACCGGCGCGGTGATCGTGGACTACGCCACCGCGCAGCACGCGGAACTGATCGTGATGGGCGGCTACGGCCACTCGCGCTGGCGCGAGCAGGTGCTGGGCGGCGCCACCCGTGCGGTGCTGGCGCAGTCCGGCCTGCCGGTGTTGTTCGCGCATTGAGCCGCCGCCGCGCGAGCCCGTGGCTGGCCGCCGTGCTCGCGCTCGCCTGCGCGGGCCCCACGGCCGCGCAGCCCGCCGACCCGGTGCCGCTGCCCGGCACCGCGCCCCTGCAGCTGCTGCCGGGCGAATACCTCTGGTTGCCGGAACTCTCGCCGCGCGGCCCGGTGCTGGTGCTGGTGAGCCTGCCCGAGCAGCGCGCCTACGTGTACCGCAACGGCGTGCGCATCGGCGTCGCCACCGTCAGCACCGGCAAGCCGGGCTTCGAAACGCCGACCGGCGTGTTCACCGTCCTGCAGAAGAAGCGCGAGCATTACTCGAACCTCTACGACGACGCGCCGATGCCGTTCATGCAGCGGCTGACCTGGGACGGCATCGCCCTGCATGCCGGCCGCGTGCCCGGCTACCCCGCCTCGCACGGCTGCGTGCGCCTGCCATACGCGTTCTCGGAGCTGCTCTACGGCGTCACCGCGCACGGCATCACGGTGGTCATTTCGGACCAGCCCGGGCAGGCGCCGCTGCTGGCCGAACCGGGCGTGTTCGCGCGCGCGCCGGCCGCGCCGCCGGCGCCGGCGCCTGTCGTGCTGGCGACGCCCATCGCCCGGAGCCGGATGCCGACCCCGGCCTGGGACGGCTACGAGTGGGCCCCGGAGCGTGCGCCGCCCGGCGCGCTCAGCGTGCTGGTGAGTCGCGCCGATCGCAGGCTGGTCGTGCTGCGCGAAGGCATCGAGATCGGCCGCGCGCCGCTGGGTGCCGGCGAACCCTTGCCCGACGGCACCCGTGCCTTCCAACTGCTCGAGGGCGACGTGCCTGGCCGCGACGCCGCCGGTCCGCGCCGCCGCTGGGTGCAGGTGCTGGGCGACCCGGTGGACGATCCCGCGGCCCTGGCGCGTGCGGTGGTGGTGGCGCCGGCCTTCGCGGCGCTGGTGGACGAGGCGCTGGCGCCGGGGGCGACCGTGGTGCTGACCGACCAGCCGCTGCGCGCGACGCCGGTCACGGTTCTCGATGCACAAGGCGCCACACCGGATGCCATTCAGGCGCCGTCGGCGGTGGACGACTAAGCTGCCGCGGTGAAACGCCTCCTGCCCCCGCTGCTGGCCCTGGCCGCGCTGCCCCTCCAGGCCGCCGACGGCCTGGCGTCGCAGCTCGCCGGGCAGGCCCCGGGCCTGGACCCGAAGGTGCTCTCGCTGGCGCTGGAAGCCAGCGAGTGCGCGCGCGCCGGCGCGATGGCGCCGGACGCCGAGAAGCTGGCGGTGATCGATTACTCGCTGCCGTCCACCGAGCCGCGGCTGTGGGTGTTCGACCTTGGCCGGCGCAGGCTGCTGTTCGCCGAGCACGTGGCGCACGGGCGCGGCAGCGGCGACAACCTCGCGCAGGCGTTCTCGAATGACGAAGGCAGCCACCAGTCGAGCCTCGGCCTGTTCCGCACCGCCGAGACCTACCACGGCGGCAACGGCTACTCACTGCGCATGGATGGCCTGGAGCCGGGCGTGAACGACGCCGCCCGCGATCGCCTGATCGTGATGCACGGCGCGCCCTACGTGGATCCCCTGCAGGCGCTGAATCAGGGCCGGCTGGGCCGCAGCTTCGGCTGCCCGGCGGTGCGTCCGCAGGTGGCGCGCGAGGTGATCGACACGCTCAAGCAGGGCCAGCTGCTGTTCGCCTACTACCCGGACAAGCAGTGGCTGCAGGGCTCGCGCCTGCTGGGCTGCGGCCGCCAGACCGCGGCGCGGCCGGCGGCGACGCGGCGCGACTAGCCGCAGCGCACCGCGACGACGCGGTTGTCGGCGTCGGTCTCGATGTTCACCCGATCCTCGCGATAGTCCATCGTCACCGCGGTGCCGGGCGGGATCACGCGGTAGCGGTCGGAGCCGGTGTCGGCCTTTACCTTCGCCACCAGCGCTTCGTCGGCGAGCTTGCCCACCGCCCATTGGCCTTTCTCGGCATCGCAGGTCATGGTCATTTCCTCGGCATCGGCGGGCGGCGGGGTGGCGGCGGTTTCGGCGGGCGGGTTGCCGGACCCGGGTGGCGTGGCGCAGGCGGACAGGGCCAGGCCGGCGGTGGCGGCGAACAGCAGCGTGCGCAGCAGGGTCATCGGCGGTCTCCGCGTGAGGAACAGCGGCGAGGTTAGCGCAGCAGGGGTGGCCCCACCTTAACGGGCCGCGACCCGCGGGCCCGGACGTTCCGCCTGGCGCGGGCGCTCAGCGCGCGGACGCCACCGCCGGCGCGTCGCGGAACAGCGCCAGCACGGCCGCGCGGGTCTGCTCCGGGTGGGTTTCCATCGGGCTGTGCCCGGCGCCGGCGATGGTGACGCGGCGCGCCGAGGGCAGGGCCGCCTGCAGGCGGTCGGCGACCTCGGGCTTCACCCAGGCATCCTTCTCGCCCCAGAGGATCAGGGTCGGCACGCGGTCGAGCTCGGCACCGCGCGGATTCACCGGGAACTCGGCCGAGTAGCCGGTCATGATCGCCAGCGCGGTGCCGGGCGTCTTGAGCGGCGTGAGGTAGCCCGCCACTTCCTCGTCGGTGGGATCGCGGCCGTAGGCCTTGGCCAGCAGGCGGCCGAAGCGGTCCTCGTCGAGGTAGCGCGACTCGGCGAGGTTCGCCAGCCAGCGGCGGATGCGCGGCGAGCGGTAGCGCTCGCGGTTGGTGAGCTCGCGCTCGCTCAGGATCGGATTACCGGCGACGTAGACCGCGCGCTCCACCGGCACCTCGCCGCGGCGCACCAGCTCGCCCACCACGCGGGTGCCCATCGAATGCCCGACCAGGCACCAGCCGCTGCCCGGCTGGCGTGCCGCCAGCCACGGCCCGAGCGCGCCGCCGGCGGTGCCCGGGAACGGCTGGCGGGCGCTGTAGCCGTAGGCGGGCAGGTCGATCGCCCAGACCGGATGGCCAGCCGCGGCCAGCGCCGGCGCCAGCTGGCGGAAGGAAAAGGTGGAGCCCCCCAGGCCATGCACCAGCAGCACGGGGCAGCCGCCGGCGGCGCCCGCGGCCGGCCAGTGGCGGACATGCACGCGCACGCCGTCGAGCACCTCGAAGCGCGAGTTCTCGAACGGCTTGGCCTGCGCACCGATCGGCATCATCAGGGCGCAGAGCAGGGCAAGGAGCCGGAGCATGGCGGCATTGGACCGCGGGCGCTGTCGGCGGAGCGTCATGGCATCGTCCTGAAATGGATAACGATAGGTATCAATAGCAGGCCTTTGTTCTGCGGGGCGTGGGTCCCATCGTTAGGCCACCTCCCAGGAGATCCCACCATGACCCGACTGCTCGATACCCCGTATGAACGCAATGGCCTGAAGCTGAAGAACCGCGTCGTGATGGCGCCCATGACCCGTTCGCGCGCCGAAGGCAACCTGCCCAACGCCCTGATGGCCGAGTACTACGGCCAGCGCGCGGGCGCCGGCCTGGTGATTTCGGAAGGCGCCTCGCCCGCGCCGGACGGCCTCGGCTACGCGCGCATCCCGGGCATCTTCAACGAAGCGCAGGCCCAGGGCTGGGGCGCCATTGCCAAGGCCCTGCACGCCAGCGGCAGCCGCCTGTTCCTCCAGGTCATGCACAGCGGCCGCGTCGGCGCCACCGCCAACCTGCCGGCCGGCGAGACCCTGGTCGCGCCCTCGGCCATCCCCGCGGCCGGCGAGACCTGGACCGACACCGCCGGCATGCAGCCCAACGCCACCCCGCGCGCCGCCACCGCGGACGATCTCGCGCGGCTGCGCAGCGCCTACGTGCAGGCGGCGCGCCTGGCGGTCGACCATGGCGTCGACGGCGTCGAGCTGCACGCGGCCAACGGCTACCTGCTCGGCCAGTTCCTGAACCCGCGCAGCAACCAGCGCACGGACGCCTACGGCGGCAGCGCCGAGAACCGCAACCGCTTCGTCATCGAAGTGGTGGACGCTACCGTCGCCGCGATCGGCAAGGCGCGGGTGGGCGTGCGCCTGTCGCCCTTCAACCCGTTCAACGACCTCGAGGTGAACTTCGAGGGCGAGCGCGAGCAGTTCCTCGCGCTGGTGGACGCGCTGGCCGCGCGCGACATCACCTACCTGCACCTGGCCGGCGGCAGCGTCACCGGCGAGCTGCTGGCCGAAGTGCGCCGCCGTTTCCCCGGCACCCTGATCACCAATGGTGGCTACGATGGTGAACGCGCGGAAAACGACCTCGCCAGCGGCGTGGCCGACCTGGTCTCCTTCGGCCGTCCTTTCATCGCGAACCCCGACCTGCCCGAACGCTTGCGTACGGGTGCGCCGATCGCCGACCTTGATGCCAGCACGCTCTACACCCCCGGCGCCGCCGGCTACACCGACTATCCGCGCCTCGGCGCCGGGGCGGTGGCCGCCTAGCGCCCCGACCGACATACACCCCCGCCGCGGCCACGCCGGGCCGCGGCGGTCGCGGAGGTTTCCGGCATGATCCACCGCCTTTCCCGCTGGCCCGCGCTGCTGTTGGTCCTGCTGCTGGCCGCCTGCGCCAGCGACCCCGAGCGGCCCGACCTGGCCCGGCTGTATGAAACCCAGGTGCACCACGCGGCCCAGCCGCCGGTGATCCTGATCCACGGCCTGATGGGCTCGACCCTGGTCGAGCGCGGCACCGGCAAGGAGTTCTGGCCAGGTTCGATCGGCACGCTGGCCTTCAGCGAGTACCGCGAGCTGGCGCGAATGAAGCAGGCGGAACGGGAGGGCGGCGGCCTGATGCCCGGCGACCTGTTCTACGGCGTGGCGCGCACCGATTACTACGGCGCGCTGATCGACGCGCTCGAGACCGTGGGCCGCTTCAAGCGCGGCGAGCCGGGCGAGCCGGTGCCGTCCAACGACCGGCGCCGCTATTACGTGCTGCTGTACGACTGGCGCAAGGAAAACCTCGAGGCCGTGCGCCAGCTGCACGCGCTGATCGAGCAGATCCGCCTCGACTACGGCGATCCGGACATGCCGGTGGACATCCTGGCCCACAGCAACGGCGGCCTGATCGCCAACTACTATCTGCGCTACGGCCCCACCGACGTGCTCGACCAGGAGGTGTTCACGCCCTGGGACGAAGGCGCGCACCGCGTGCGCCGCGTGGTGATGCTGGGCACGCCGTCGCTGGGCGCGGTTTCCAGCCTCGAGCGCTTGCAGCAGGGCTTCAAGGTGGCGTTCCGGGTGGTGCCGGTGGAGGTGCTGGTCACCTTCGCGACCCCGTTCGAGGCGCTGCCGCATCCCGAGTCCCGGGTGGTGCTGTCGCCCGAGGGCCATCCGATCGACTTCGACATCTACGACCCGGACGCCTGGCGCGTGCGGCGCTGGTCGGTGTTCTCGCCGGAAGTGGAGGCGCGGGTGATGGCCGCCGCCCCGGACCCGCACACCGGCGCGCTGGAGATGGCCGAGCTGCAGGGCTTCTTCGTGCACCACCTGGCGCGGGCCAAGCGTTTCCAGCTGGCGCTGAGCGCGCCCGTGCGCGCCAACGGCGTCGAGGTGGCGGTGTTCGGCGGCGACTGCAGCCTCACCCCGACCTACGCGGTGCTCGACCGCGACGCCACCGGGGAGCGCCTCGTCGTCCGGCCGGAAGAGGTGAAGGCGCGCGCGCCCGGCGTCGACTACGAGCGCCTGATGCTGCACCCCGGCGACGGCCTGGTGACCCGCGAATCGCAGCTGGGCCGCGGCCTGGCCGACCTGCCGGGCCAGCCCGGCCGGTTCTTCCCGCTGGCCCAGAGCTTCTTCCTGTGCGAGCGCCACGACCAGCTGTCGGTGAATCCGTACTTCCAGAACAACCTGCTCAACTTCCTGCTGGCCCAGTAGCCGCACGGGCGCCGGGCGGGCATAGAATGCCGGCATGAAGGACCTTCGCTCCCTGCTGATCGACTGCCGCATCGAGTTGCGCAAGCAGGCGCGCGATTTCCAGAAGTCGGAGCTTTGCGAGCGCCTCGACCTCGCGATCCAGGCGCAGTCCAGCGCCAACGCCACCGCCGCGCTGGCGGTGGCCGCCAGCGAAGCGGGTCCGCCCGCGACCCCCGGCAAGACCCAGACCGTCAGCCAGGTCGCGCTGGCCTGGCAGACCGCGGCCCGCGACCTGAAGTTCAGCGAGCCGGCCATCTACACGCGCATGGGCGAGAAGGTCATGCGCCTGCTCGAGGCCAAGACCCTGGTCGACCCGGCCACCGAGATCCTGCAGCTCGAAGCCAGGCTGGCCGAACTCCAGGCGCAGCTCGAGAGCCGCCACCAGGCCCAGCAGGCCCTGGCCATGGAGCACGAAGCGCTGCTCGGCGCGGTCGCCAAGGCGGTGCCCAAGCTCAAGGACGGCGGCGGCGATCGGCTGGCGGTGGCGCTGGCGCGCGTGGCGTGGCTGCGCGCCGAGGCCGACAAGGCCAGTACCGGCGCCCCGGCAGCGTCCACCCGGCGCGCGCCCGAGCCGCAGGACACCGTGCCCACGCCCGAACTGCTGGGCGCCGTGGCCGCGGGCGCCGCGACGCTCACCAAGGAGCAGCGCGAGTGGTGCGTCGGCGAAGCGATGGTGCTCACCGGCTTCCAGTACACGCCGGTCGAATTGCTCGAGAAGGGCGACGCCCACGTCGCGCGCCTGATCGTCGACGCGCGCAAGGGCTGAGGGCGCGCCGTGGCGGACGCCTGTCCCTGCGGGCGCGGCGACTACGCGCGCTGCTGCGGCCCGCTGCACGCCGGCGCCGCGGCACCGGATGCCGAGGCACTGATGCGCTCGCGCTACAGCGCCTACGCGCGCGGCGACGCCACCTACCTGCAGGCCACCTGGCACGCCAGCACGCGGCCGGCTTCCCTCGACCTCGCGGCGGATCCGCCGCTGCGCTGGCTGGGCCTGGACGTGAAGCGACACGCCGCCGACGGCGACCGCGCCACGGTGGAATTCGTCGCGCGCTGCCGGCAGGGCGGCGGCCGCGCCGCGCGCCTGCACGAAACCAGCCGCTTCGTGCGCGAGGACGGACGCTGGCTCTACGTCGACGGCGACGTGTCCGGCGACTGAACGCCGACGCTGCGCCCGGCCTTCCGGCCGATGCACCGGCCGCAGGCGCGACTAGACTCGCGCTTCCCCCGGCATGAACGCGAAGGTCACCGCATGACGCACCGTTGGCTGCTCCCGCTGATACTCGCATTCTCCTTGCCCGCGTTTGCCGCGCCCCCGCCGATCGCGGACAGCGGATCGGCGTCCGATGACGCGGCGGCCGGATCGGGCGTCGATCGCGCTGCGCAGCCCGAGCCCGTTGTCGAGAACGAAGCGGACGACCTTCCTCCCGGCGCACGCATCCTCGACACCATCGTCGTCAGCGGCGTGCAGCCTGGCCCCGGGATGTGGAAGGTGTCGCGCGACGGCCGCGTGCTGTGGGTGTTGGGCACGCTGTCGCCGCTGCCCAATCGCATGGAATGGAACTCGCTGGAGGTGGAGCGGCGCATCGCCGCCGCCGGCGTGCTGCTGATGCCGCCCAGGGTGACCATGACGGCCGAGGGTGCCGGGCTCGGCGGGCTGTTCCTGGTGCCCTCGCTGATGAAGGCGCGCAACAACCCCGAAGGCGAATTGCTCGAGGACGTGCTGCCCGCCGCTGACTACGCGCGCTGGCAACGGCTCAAGGCGATGTACCTGGGCCGCGACCGCGGCGTCGAGAAGCGCCGCCCGTTCCTGGCCGCGATGGAATTGCGCGACAAGGCCTTCGACCGCGCCGGGCTGTCATGGCGCGACGTGGTCGGCCGCGCCGTGCGCCGCGCCGCCAAGCGCGCCGACGTGCCGGTGGAGCAGCCCGCGGTGTCGCTGGTGATCGAAGACGCCAGGGCCGCGGTGAAGGAGTTCCGCCAGAGCGGGATCGACGACCTCGCCTGTTTCCGCACCACGCTGGACCAGGTCGAGAACGACCTCGACACGCTGGCCCTGCGCGCCAACGCCTGGGCCATCGGCGACCTGGCCACGCTCGAGGCCCTGCCCTACGCCGACAACGCGAAGGCCTGTACCGACGCCCTGCTGGGCACCGGGCTGGCGAGAAGCCGGGGTTTCAGTGACCTGCCCGCGCGCGTCGAGGCGGCCTGGCTGGCCGCGGCGGAAAAGGCGCTGGCCACGCACGCCGAGAGCGTCGCGGTGCTGCCGATGGCGCGGGTGGTGGGCGAGCGCGGCTACCTCAGGGCGCTGGCCGCAAAGGGCTACGCGGTGGAAGCCCCGGCCCCGGAATGACGCCGCCGCGGCGAACCGCGGCGGCGTTCCTGGCGATGGCTCAGAAGCGGTAGCTCAGGCCGATGCGGAAGCTGTCGAACTCCAGCGACTGGCGGAAGGTCTCGGTGTAGGCCGGGGTCACGAAGCTGCTGCCCGCCAGGTAGGCGGTGTCGTAGCTGAAGTCATCGGCGTCGGTGCGGATGTACTCGGCGCGCAGCGACCACTGGTTGCCGAAGTCGTACTCGTAGCCGGCGCCGATCTCGGTGGCGTCCAGCGTCTCGCTGGCGACGCCGCGCTTGAGGTAATTGCCGTTGCTCGCGACCGAGGCCGACGCGTCGGCGTCCACGCGCGCCACGCCGCCGGTCAGGTAGAACAGGTGCTGGCCGCTGGCGTAGCCGAAGCGGGCGCGCAGCGACATCTTCGAATCGACGTCGATGGTGTTGCCGAAGTCGTACGTCAGGCTCGGGAAGGTGGCCGTGGGCTGCGGGCCGGTGGACCGGCTTTCCTCGAAGTGCATCTGGCTGTGGTCGAGCTCGGCGCCCAGCACGAAGCCATTGGCGAACTGGTGCAGAACGCCGAACTGCAGGCCATAGGTGCTGTCGCTCGGGTCGAAGCTCGAGGACCAGCCGTTGGTGACGTCGTCACGCAGGCCCTGCGACTCGATCGACCACTGGCCGCCGAGCGAGGCGCGGGCATCGGCGTCGCCGCTGGCGTGGCCGGCGTGGATGCCGACGTACCAGCCGCTCCAGTCGCCGTTGGCGGCGAGGGCGGAGGTGCTGAGCAGGCAGGAGGCGGCGAGGATCAGGAGGCGGTGCTTCATGGGGAGTCCTTTGGAAGTTCGGGGCAAAGCGCCGCCCCTTCGCGGGGAGCGCTGATCCAAAGAACGAAAAAGACCGTGAAGAAGTGCCAACCCGTGGCGCCGGGCGCGGGGCTTCGGCAAGCATTGGGCGGGGTCCCGGGCCGGCTGGACACCGCGGCGGGGAGGGGTAAAGGGATGGCGCGCCCGACAGGATTCGAACCTGTGACCCTTGCCTTCGGAGGGCAATACTCTATCCAGCTGAGCTACGGGCGCTTTGGCCGCGGATTATGGCACCGATGGCGGCGCCGGTCTAAGGGGCGCCCGGGGCGAGTGTGGCGCGGTTCACGGCCTGCGGCTCGCCGGGTTCCTTCATCGCCGAAGGGGCGGTAGTGTCGGGGTCATCCGTGACACGGGCCCGCCACGCGTGGATTCAGCTTTCCTCAACAGCCTGCTGCTGCACCCGTCGCGTCGCGCCCTGCTGGTGCTGGATGCGGCGGGCAGGTTCGTCACCGGCAACGACCGGGCCCGCGACCTGCTGACGCCGGCGCTGGAGGAGGCGCTGCGGCCGGTGCTGGCCGACGCGATCGCCCAGATCGCGCGCCACCCGGGCCGCCAGGTGCACCACTCGCACCGCGACGGCGACCGGGTGCTGGACTGCGTGCTGCAGGCGGCCCTGGACGAGGACGGCCGGATCCTGGGCTACACCGCCAGCCTGTTCAATCCGGGCGAAGAGCCCGAGCTGGCCGAATCACCGAGCCGCGCGCGCTGGCGCTTCGCGCTGGAGAACGCGCAGGACGGGCTCTGGGACTGGAGCGCCGACACCGGCCGCGTCTACCGGTCCGCGCGGTGCCTGGGCATGCTCGGTTACCCGCCCGACTACCTGGCCGACAACCTCGACAGCTGGCGCGACCTGGTGCACCCCGACGACCAGCCGCGGGTGGCCAACGCCCTCAGCCTGCACCTCGACGGCCAGCGCGAGGGCTACCAGTCGGTCTACCGCGCCCGCGATGCCAGCGGCGGCTGGCGCTGGATCCTCGACCGCGGCCGCGTGATCGAGTGGACCCTGGACCGCAAGCCGCGGCGCGTCATCGGCACCCACACCGACATCACCGAGTACAAGCTGATCGAGCAGCAGCTGCGCGAGCGCGAGCTGCTGATGAACCAGGCCCAGCACGTGGCGCGCCTGGGCAGCTGGAGCTGGGATCCGCAGACCGACGAAATCTGGTGGTCGGACGAACTCTTCGTGATCGCCGGCCTGCCGGCCGACCAGGCGCCGCCGCCGTTCCGCGGCCAGCGCCACCTGTACGAGCCCGAATCCTACGAGCGCCTGAAGGAAGCCTCGCGCCGCACCCTGGCCACCGGCGAGCCCTACGAAATGGAGCTGGTGATGGTGCGCCCCGACGGCGAGCGCCGCTTCACCAAGGCCCGCGGCGAAGGTATGCGCGCGCCCGACGGCCGGGTGCAGCGCCTGGTCGGCGTGATCCACGACATCACCGACCAGGTGCTGGCCGAGCGCAATTCGCGCTGGCGCAGCGATCTGCTCAACCGCATCGCGGCGATGGGCCGCATCGGCGGCTTCGAGATCATGGCCGACGGCCAGCTGCAGTGGACCGACGAGAACTACCGCATCCACGGCATCGAGCCGGGCACGCCGGTGAGCGTGGAGACGACGCTGCCGAGCTACGACGAGCTGTCGCAGCAGCGCATGCGCGAGGCGATGGCGCGCATGTTCGCGGGCGAGTCGATCGAGGAGTCGCTGGAGGTCACCTACTACACGCCGGATGACCGCCGCATCTGGCTGCGCATCACCGGCCGCCTGGAGCGGGTGGACGGCCAGCCGCACCATATCACCGGCCTCACCCAGGACATCACCGAGGAGCACGAGGCCAACGAGCAGATCGAGCAGCTGGCGCACTACGACACGCTGACCGGCCTGCCGAACCGTTTCCTGTTCCGCCGCCGCGCGCTCGATGCGATCGCCTCGGTGCGCAACGGCGAGCCGCCGCTGGCCTTGCTGTTCCTGGACCTCGACCGCTTCAAGAACGTCAACGACACCCTGGGCCACGAGGCCGGCGACCGCCTGCTGCAGGAAGTGGCCGGGCGCCTGCGCCAGTGCGTGCGCGGCAGCGACCTGGTCGGGCGGTTAGGGGGCGACGAATTCCTGGTGCTGTTGCGCGAGGTCGGGCGACCCGAGGACGCCGCCTACGTGGCGCGCAAGATCATCGCGGCGCTCAGCCAGCCGGTGTCGCTGGGCGAGCACGAGGCGCACGTGGGCTGCAGCATCGGCATCGCCCTGCTCAACGAGGGCAGCCCGGACCTCGAGGCGCTGCTGCGTTCGGCCGACACCGCGATGTACGCGGCCAAGGACGCCGGCCGCAACACCTTCCAGTTCTACAACGACAGCTTCTACGAGAAGGTGCAGCGCCGCGTGACGCTGGAGCAGGAGCTGCGCCAGGCGCTGGCGCGGCACGAACTGTCGCTGGTCTACCAGCCCACGCTGTCGCTGCGCGACGGCCGGGTGGCGGGCATCGAGGCGCTGCTGCGCTGGCGCACCACCGCCGGCGACGCCCGCTCACCGGCGGAGTTCATACCCATCGCCGAGGAGTGCGGCGAGATCCTGGCCATCGGCCGCTGGGTGCTGGGCGAAGCCTGCCGGCAGGCGCGCGAGTGGCACGAGCAGGGCCTGGTGTTCGACCGCATCGCGGTGAACGTATCGGCGGTGCAGCTGCGCGACCCGCAGTTCGCCACCGACGTGCTCGAGATCTGCGCCCGCAACCGCTGGCCCACCGACCGGCTGGAGCTGGAGCTGACCGAATCGGCCCTGATGCGCGACACCGAGGTGCTGCGGCGCGCCTTCGACCTGTTCTCGGCCAATGGCATCTGCCTGGCCGTGGACGACTTCGGCACGGGCTTCTCGAACCTGGCCTACCTGCACCGCTTCCCGGTGCGCCACCTGAAGATCGACCGCAGCTTCGTGCAGCAGATGGCCGAGGGCGAACGCCTGCGCGGCCTGACCCAGGCCGTGGTGAGCCTGGGGCATGCGCTGGGCATGGAGGTGGTGGCGGAGGGCGTGGAGACCGAGGCGATCCTGGCGATGCTGCGCGCGCAGGGCTGCGACCAGGCCCAGGGTTATCTGTTCACGCGGCCGCTGGAGCCGGCGGCGCTGGGCACGTGGCTGCGTGCCCAGGCCGGCTGACGGATCTCAGCGCGCGGGCGGCGAATACATCGCCGCGTTGATGCAGGACAGGATGCTGACCACGAACCAGCCGAAGGGCAGCAGGCTCAGCGTGATAAGCCAGGTAATGGCGAACGCCGCACAGGCGAACAGGAACCAGAGCACGGCCGAAACGAAGCGTCCCTGGACCAGCTGGCCCAGCCCGGGCACGAAGAAGCTGCAGATGGCGGCGATGACGTTGCCGGTGGAGCCCTGGCCTGCACTCATGGTCGTGGTTCCCTTGGTGGTGGATGGCAATCCGTAAGTTGGGGACGCGCCGGCACCGGGTCAAGGCCTGCGGCCGCGGGAGTGTCGTCGGTCATGGGCGCGGCCTGGCGCTCTGCTAGGCTTTGCGGATGTCCTACGAACGCCATGCACCGCCCCTTCCCGACCGTGCGCCCAAGACCTGGCGCGAGCGCTGGCCGCTGTACTGGCAGCTCGTGCGCGGCGATCGCCCGGTCGGCATCCTGCTGCTGCTGTGGCCGACCTGGTGGGCGCTGTGGCTGGCCGCGGACGGCGTGCCGCCGCTGGGCACCCTGCTGATCTTCACCGCCGGCGTGTGGCTGACGCGCTCGGCCGGCTGCGTCATCAACGACTACAACGACCGCTGGCTCGACCCGCACGTCGAGCGCACGAAGGCGCGGCCGCTGGCCACCGGCGCGGTGTCGCCGCGCGAGGCGCTGGTGCTGTTCGCGGTGATGATGCTGGTGGCGTTCGGGCTGGTGCTGCTGACGAACCGGCTGACGGTGGCGCTGAGCGTCGCCGCGGCGCTGCTGGCCGCGACCTATCCGCTGCTCAAGCGCTACACCTACCTGCCGCAGGTCTACCTGGGCATCGCCTTCGGCTGGGGTATCCCGATGGCGTTCGCGGCGGTGCAGGGCAGCGTGCCGCCGATCGCCTGGCTGCTGTTCCTGGGCAACCTGCTGTGGACCACCGGCTATGACACCTGGTACGCGATGGTGGATCGCGAGGACGACCTGCGGGTGGGTTCGAAGTCGACCGCGATCCTGTTCGGCGACGCCGACCTGATCGCCCAGGGCGTGATCTACGCCGGCTTCTTCTGGGCGATGTGGCTGGTGGGCGCGCGCGCCGGACTGGGCCTTCACTACCAGGCCGCGCTGGGTGTCGCGCTGGTGCTGGTGGCGGTGCAGTTCTGGATGGCGCGCGGGCGCGACCGGGCGGGCTGCTTCCGCGCCTTCCTCGCCAACCAGTGGGTCGGCCTGGTGGTGTTCGTGGGCATCGCCGCGCACTACGCGCTGGGCTGATCCGCGGACGTCCGGCGTCCACGACGCCGGTCGTGACATCGGGCACATGTCCGGGCGTGGCGCGCGCCGGAGACTGCACGCCCCGCCGAGAACCCATCCCATGAACCGACCGATCCTGCTCTCCGCGCTGCTGCTGGCGGCGCTGCCGGCCGCCGCCAACGAAACGGCATCCGCCGCGCCCAGCCGCGAGCACTTCGCACCGCCGGGCATGGAGGCGTCCTACCACGTGATGCACTACACGCCGGTCGTGAAGGCGGGCGACCTGGTGATCGTGTCGGGGATCCCGGCCGGGCACGGCGACACCTACGAGGACAAGGTGCGCAACATGTTCCGCGCGCTCGAGCGGCACCTCGCCACCTCGGGCGCCACCCTCGGGGACGTGGTCGAGCTGACCAGCTTCCACGTGGGCGCCACCGATGCCGAGGCGTTCAATGCCGAGTTCGCGCGCTTCGCGCCGATCCACGAGGAATTCTTCCCCGACCACTACCCGGCCTGGACCGCGGTGGGCACGACCGCCCTGCTGCAGCCCGGGGCACCGGTGGAGCTTCGCGCGATGGCGGTGATCGGGTCGGGCAAGTCGCCGCGCGCGGCGATCCCCCCGCCGGCCCCGCGCCGTGCGCCGCCGGCCCAGGCGCAGGCGAACGACTAGCCCTCGGACCCGGGCTGCGGCGCCCGCGCGACGACCCAGGCCTCGACCCGGAGGACGCCCGCCCGCCGGAGCGCCCGGGCGCACTCGCCCAGCGTCGCGCCGGTGGTCATCACGTCGTCGAGCAAGGCAACCCGCTCTGGCCAAGGGCCGGGCGCCGCCACGAAGGCGCCCCGCACGTTCCCGTGCCTGGCCGGGGCGCCCAGCGTGGACTGGGCCGCCGTGGCGCGGACCCGTCGCAGCCCGTCGGCCCGCAGCGGGAGGTTCAGCGCCCGGCCCAGCGGGCGGGCCAGCTCCAGGGCCTGGTCGTAGCCCCGCTCGCGCAGGCGACGCGGGTGCAAGGGCACCGGCACCAGGGCCTGCGGGCCGCCCGCCCGGAGTGAATTCCCCGGCCCGCCGGCGGCCGATGCCGCGGCCAAGGCCTCGGCCAGCAGTTGCCCCAGCAGGCGGCCGGCCGCCAGGTCGCCGTGGAACTTGAAGCGAGGCAGCAGCCGGTCGAGCGGGAATCGGTAGGCGAGGGCCGCGACCGTGGCGTCCAGCGGCGGCGGCCGGCGCAGGCAGCGACCGCAGTAGTCGCCGCCCGGCACCGGCAGGGCGCAGCGCGGGCAGGCGGGGTGGTTCCAGGGCAGGGCGTCCCGGCACGCGGCGCAGAGGTCGCGGCCGCCCGCGCCCGGGGCTTCGCAGACCAGGCAGCGGGGCGGCAGCAGCGCCTCGCCGATCCACCGGGAAAAAAGGACAGGCCAGCTCATGCCGCGATGTGCTGCACTTCACGGATTCGCGGCCGCGGACGGGGATAGCCTCCGGCTTCGGGTTGGCGGTCCGTCGGGGGGCGGCCGTCAACCTGGGGCGGGGCGGTTTGGTTGACAGGGGTGGGCATGCTCACCAGACTGCCGCACTCCATTAATGCAGCGCCGTCAGGGGTTTGCCATGTCTGCCGTCATCCGCCACGACTGGACGCGCGAAGAAGTCCTCGCGCTGTTCGATCTCCCCTTCCCCGTGCTGATGCAGCGCGCCGGCGCCGTGCACCGCGAGCGCTTCGACCCGAGCGAAGTCCAGGTCTCGACCCTGCTGTCGGTCAAGACCGGCGGCTGCCCCGAGGACTGCGCCTACTGCCCGCAGGCCGCGCGCTATAACACCGGCGTGGACGCCACCAAGCTGATGAGCACCGAAGAGGTGCTGGAGAAGGCCCGCGCCGCCAAGGCCGCCGGCGCTTCGCGCTTCTGCATGGGCGCCGCCTGGCGCAGCCCGAAGGACCGCGACATCCCGAAGGTGGCCGAGATGATCCGCGAGGTGAAGGCCCTGGGCCTGGAGACCTGCGCCACGCTCGGCATGCTCAAGGCCGACCAGGCCGTGGCCCTGCGGGCCGCCGGCCTCGACTACTACAACCACAACCTCGATACCGCGCCCGAGTTCTACGGCGACGTGATCAAGACCCGCGAATACCAGGACCGCCTGGACACGCTGGGCCACGTCCGCGACGTCGGCATGAAGACCTGCTGCGGCGGCATCGTCGGCATGGGCGAGTCGCGCGCGCAGCGCGCCGGCCTGCTGCAGGCGCTGGCCAACCTGCCGGCGCACCCGGATTCGGTGCCGATCAACCGGCTGGTGCAGGTGGAAGGCACGCCGCTCAAGGGCACCGCGCTGCTCGATCCGTTCGAGTTCGTGCGCACGATCGCCGTTGCCCGGATCGTGATGCCGGCGTCGATGGTGCGGCTGTCGGCCGGCCGCGCCGAGATGAACGACGAGCTGCAGGCGCTGTGCTTCCTGGCCGGCGCCAACTCGATCTTCTACGGCGAGAAGCTGCTGACCACCGGCAACCCGGACGTCGACGCCGACCGCGCCCTGTTCGACCGCCTGGGCCTTCGCCCGATGGAGGTCGTGCAGGAATCGAACACCGTGCACGCCGACATCGTCGCGTCGGCCGCCGCGACCTGCGCCGCCTGACATGCCCCGCCAGCGCCTCGCCGAACGCCTTGCCGCCGCCCGCGCCGCCCGCGAGGCCGCGCAGGCCGTGCGCACCCGGCGCGTGGTCGAGGCGCGCGAAGGCATGCAGGTGCTGGTGGATGGCCGCCAGCTCACCAGCTTCTGCGGCAACGACTACCTTGGCCTGAGCCAGCACCTCGACGTCGTGGCCGCGCTGCAGGAAGCCGCCGCCTGGCACGGCGTCGGCAGCACCGGCTCGGCCGGCGTCAGCGGCCACCACGCCGAGCACGCCGCGTTCGAGCGCGAGATGGCGCAGTGGCTGGGCTACGAGCGCGGCCTGTTCTTCGGCAGCGGCTACCTGGCCAACCTGGCGGTGCTGCAGTCGCTGCTGGGCGAAGGCGACCTGTGCGTGCAGGACAAGCTCAACCACGCCTGCCTGATCGACGGCGCGCGCCTGTCGCGCTGCGAGCTCAAGCGCTATCCGCATGCCGACGTGGAAGCCGCGATGCGCCAGCTGATGACCCGCCGCGACGGCGTGGCCCTGCTCGCCACCGACGGCGTCTTCAGCATGGACGGCGACCAGGCGCCGCTGGCCGACCTGGCGCTGGTGGCGCGCGCGCAGGACGCGCTGCTGTACGTGGATGATGCGCACGGCGTGGGCGTGCTGGGGCCGGAAGGCCGCGGCAGCCTCGCCGTCGCGGGCCTGGGCGCGCGCGAAGTGCCGCTGCTGCTGGTGCCGCTGGGCAAGGCCTTCGGCGGGCAGGGCGCGATGCTGCTGGGCAGCCATGCGGTGGTTGGCCACATCGCCGAGACCGCGCGTCCGTATCTCTATTCCACCGCGCCGGCGCCGGCGATGGCCGCGGCGATGCGCGCGAGCCTGAAGCTCATCCGCAGCCAGCCCTGGCGGCGCGCCAAGCTGGCCTCCCTGGTGGCGCGCTTCCGCCGCGGCGCGTCGGCGCTGGGGCTGCCGCTGCAGGAATCGTTCACGCCGATCCAGCCGATCGTGCTGGGCGACAACGCGCGCGCGCTGGCGCTGTCGGCCGCGCTCGAGCAGGCGGGCTACCTGGTCACCGCGATCCGGCCGCCGACGGTGCCCGAGCAGCAGGCGCGGCTGCGCATCACGCTGAGCTGCGAACACAACGAGCGCGACGTGGATGGCCTGCTGGCCGCCATGGCCGAGGCGCTCGGCACGCTGAAATCCCCGCTCCCGGCATGACCCTGTTCCACGACGTGCGCGGCCAGGGCCCGGACCTGGTGCTGCTGCATGGCTGGGCCATGCACGCGGGCATCTTTGCGCCGCTGGTGGCGCGGCTCGAACCGCATTTCACCCTGCACCTGGTCGACCTGCCGGGCCACGGCCGCAGCGCCGGCGCCGGGCTGCCGCTGCGGCTCGCGGATGCCGCCGACGCAGTGGCGGCGGTGGTGCCGGCGCGTGCGCTGTGGCTGGGCTGGTCGCTGGGCGGGCTGGTGGCGCTGCAGCAGGCGGCAGCGCGGCCCGAGGCGGTGCGCGGGCTGGTGATGCTGGCCGCGAGCCCGCGCTTCGTGCGCGGCGAGGACTGGGCGGCGGGCATGGACGCCGCGGTCTTCCGTAATTTCGCGAGCGAGCTGGGCCGCGACTACCGCGGCACGCTCGACCGCTTCCTGATGCTTGAGGCGCAGGGCTCGGACCACGTGCGCGAGGAACTGAAGCTGCTGCGCAGCGAAGTCTTCGCCCACGGCGAGCCGGCCGCCGACGTCCTTTGCGATGGCCTGGGCTTGCTGGAGGACAGCGACCTGCGCGCCGCGCTGCCTTCGCTGGCGATGCCGAGCCTCTGGCTCGCGGGCCGGCGCGACCGGCTGGTGTCGCCCGCGGCGATGCGCGCGGCGTCGGAGGCGGCGCCGCAGGGTCGCTTCGTGCAGGTGGAAAGCGGCGGCCACGCCCCCTTCCTCACCCACGCCGGTGACGTGGCCGACGCGCTGCTGGCCTTTGCCGCGGATTGCCCGCCGTGAGCGGCCTGTTCGACCGCCGCCACCTGCGCCGCGCCTTCGGCCGCGCCGCGCCGAACTACGCCGCGGTCGCCGCGCTGCAGCGCGAGGCCGAGGCGCGCCTGCTCGAACAGCTCGATTACCTCGACGACCGCCAGCCCGCGCGCATCCTCGACCTCGGCTGCGGCCCCGGCCGCGCCGCGGGCGCGATGAAGAAGCGCTGGCCGAAGGCCGAAGTGATCGCGCTCGACGCCGCGCTGCCGATGCTGCGCGAAGTGCCGCGGCACACCCGCTTCTGGCGGCCGGTGCGGCGCATCAATGCCGACGTGTCGCAGCTGCCGCTCGCCGACCAGTGCGCCGACGTCATCTTCTCCAGCCTGTGCCTGCAGTGGGTGGACGACCTGCCCGCGACCCTGTCGGAATTCCGCCGCGTGCTGCGCCCGGGCGGGCTGATGCTGCTGTCGACCTTCGGCCCGGCCACGCTGTCGGAGCTGCGCGATGCCTACCTCGCCTGCGGCGAAGTGCCGCCGCTGTCGCCGTTCGCGCAGATCCAGCAGGTGGGCGACGCGATGCTGGCGGCGGGCTTCAGGGACCCGGTGCTCGAGCGCGACGAGTACACGCTCACCTATCCCGACCTGCGCGGCCTGATGCAGGAGCTGCGCGCGATCGGCGCCGGCGATGCGCGCCGCGACCGGCCGCGCGGGCTCGGCGGCCGCGGCCGGCTGCAGCGCGTCACCGCGCACTACGAAGCGCTGCGCCGCGACGGCGTGCTGCCCAGCACCTGGGAAGTGATCACGGCCCAGGCCTGGGGTCCGGCGCCGGGCGCGCCGCGGCGCGAGGGCGGCGCCGACCTCGCCAGTTTCCCGGCCGATCGCATTCCGGTGCGGCGGCGGTAGACTCGGCGGGTCCCCCCGACCCGGAGTCGCCATGAACCGTCTTTCCTCCGAGCGCCTGCTCGTCCTGGCGCTGGCCGCCAGCCTCGCGGGCTGCGCCACGACGCGCACCGAGATCGCGTCCACCGATGACGCGGCCGTGCTGGAGGGCACCGAATGGCGCCTGGTCGCCGCACCCGGCGAGGCCTCGGTGCCCGACGTGGGCCCCGGCGCCGCCACGCTCCGCTTCGAGTCCGAGCGCTTCTCGTTGGGCGGCCCCTGCAACAGCCACACCGGCGGCTGGTCGCGCGACGGCCTGCAGCTGCGGCTCGGCGGCGAAGGCGCCGCGATCGCCAGCACCCGCCGCATGTGCCCGCCGCAGATCATGGCGCGCGAAACGGCGCTGCTGCAGGCGATGGCGGCGCCGCTGACGCTCGGTTTCGACGGCCCGATCCTGCAGCTGCGCGCCGCCGATGGCGCCACCTGGCGCTTCGACAGCCGCCCGCCGGCCGCCAGCGCGCCGCGCGAACGCATCGTCCAGATCGCTGGCCAGCGCGCGCCGTGCACGGGCATCGCGCAGCAGCTGTGCCTGCAGGTGCGCACCCAGCCGGGCGCGCCGTGGGAGCTGCACTACGGCGACATCGAGGGCTTCGACTGGAAGATGGGCGTGGAGTACGTGCTGCGCGTGCGCGAAACCACGGTGGCCAACCCGCCCGCCGACGGCAGCGCGCGGCGCTGGCAGCTGATCGAAGTGCTCGACAGCAGCGAGCCCTGATCAGGCGCGGGCGCCGGCCAGCCGGTGCCGGCGCATGCCCGGGACCCGTGTGTCCGGACAAGGCAGTCGCATCCGTTCGGTTCCAAGGGTCGTGTCCCCCGGAGAACGTGATGGCGGAGCAATCGCGAGGGTCTTACTTTTCGCTGGTGAGCGGACTGCTGCTGTTCCTCAGCCTGGCGGCGTTTTCCGACAACCTGCTGACGGACATCCGCCAGCCCAGCAACAGCGACCCGAAGATGGTGGTGCACGGATTGTTCGGGCTGGCCTGGAACGTGCTGCTCGTGGTGCAGGCCAACCTGGTCCGCGTGCGCAACCTCGCCCTGCACCGCAAGCTCGGCATCGCCACGATGCTCGTCGGCCTCGGCGTGACGCTAAGCACCCTCTACCTCTTCATCGTGCTGTGGAAGGGCTGGGACAACATGGCGCCCGAGGTGCGCGCCAACCGGCTGCTGCTGCCCGGCTTCGCGCTGTTCCTGCTGCTGGCCTGGCTGCGGCGTGGCCGCGCCGACTGGCACAAGCGGCTGGTGCTCGCGGGCAGCTTCCTCATGCTGGGGCCGGTGCTTTCGCGCTTGTACGATCCGTTGGTCGTGCCGTTGATGGAGTCGCTGGCCCCGGCCTTCACCGCGCGCGTGGACGAGGTGGGCTTCCTGGTGTTCTTAGTCGTGGCGTGGGTCGGGTTCTTCCTGTCGCTGGCCGCGTACGACTGGAAGACCCAGCGGCGCGTCCATCCCGTCACGATCACCGGATTCGCCTGGCTTATGCTGGCCTGGCTGGTCAGTGCCTTCAGTTGATGGCTTGGCCGACGGAATCTTTCACCCTCCGCAGGAAGTGCGCATGAAGTTGAAGTCGTTGCTGCTTGCCATCGTCGGCCTGGTCGTCGCCGGCTTTTACGGACTCGAATCCTTCCTGAACTTCCAAGCCAACGGATTCGGCGCACCCTTGCTTGTGAAGCTGCTGATCTGCGCCGCCGGCGTTTACCTCTTCGTTCGGAGCATCGCGCGAATCAAGGCCCCGGGATGAGCAAGCGGCGCGCCCGGAGCCGCGGCATCCGCCATCCCGCCAGGAACGCGGTGGTATTCGCGCTGGCTGCGCTCGCGGGCATCGCGCTGGTGTGGGTCGGCGTGGTGGACATGCGCGAAACCGGCCGGACCGGCTCGCCATGGCTTGCGCTGGGGCTGTTGCCAGCGCTGCTTTGCCCGATCGCCATGGTCCATTACTTGAAGCACATCCGCGTGTTCCGCGACCTGCGAAGCGGACGGAGCGCGATCGCGCGCTGGACGGTGCCCGCGGACGAATTCGATCGTTTCCGCGAGGAACAGCAGCGGATTCCCGCGGCCAGCATCCTGGCCAACTTCTACCGGCCGCCGGCGAAGACGCCGGCCGGCGGCGTCGAAGTGATCTTCTCCGAATCGGGCGTGCTGGTTGGCGACGGCTATTTCCCGCTCTCCACCCTGGACGGGCGACGACTCCAGAGCGTGCGGTACGTCGCTTCCGATCCGCCGTCGATCGAGTTCGGTACGGTGCTCGATACCCTGGTCCAGACGTCCAGCGTCACGACCGGCAGCGTGCGCACGGGCGGCACGCTCCGCGTTCCCGTGGCGCGTGACGCCCGGCAGCAGGCAGGCGTGGTCGTGGACCGGTATCAATCCCTCTCCGGCACGGCCGGTTCCCGGCGCTAGACCCACCGACATGCCGACCCCGATGACGCCTCGCGACCACCGCCCTGTCCCGTCGAAGCCGCTAGCCCCGGCCAGCGGCCTCGCCGACCGGTTGCGCCGCAAGCTGCTCGTGCTGCGGGCGGCCTGCCTGCTGCTGGTCGTGGCCTGGGCGGCGGTACTGGCCTTCGCCGCGCGGGGCGGGCGCCTCGACGTCACCAGCTCGCGGAGCGGCACGCGCTTCGGCTCGCCCTCGCTGACCCGCACGGTCAGCGGCACGGACACGCCCTGGGTGTTCCTGTTCGAGCTGATCGTCCACTTCGCGATCGGCGTCGCGATGGTGGCGATGCTGTACTTCGTCCTGGCCAGGCTGGTCGGGCATTTCCACGGCCGCCGCCTGCCGTTCTTACGGCGACGCTATCCGCATTGACGGCGGCGGTTCGGCCGGTTGCCGGGCCCGGGAGGCGGCTGCCCCCCGGAGAGAGGACTCAATCGCCGCCGGCCTGCGCTGCGCGCGTCAGTGCAGCGCGTCGTGGCCGCCCAGGTCCTCGTGGCCACCGCCGGATTCAAACGTGCGCACGCGCTTGGCGTCGCGCCGCGCCTCGGACAGCCGGCGGATGGATTCGCGCAGCGAGGCGGCGTCCTTCAGCCAGGGCAGGTGGATCTCCGGCGTGGACGCGTCGGTGGTGAACAGCACCACTTCGCCCAGGCCGAACATCCGCTCGAAGAAGGTCTGCTCGAGCCGGGTATCGCGCACGCGGTAGAGCTCGAGGTCTTCGGTGGTGCGGTTGAGGACGCCGCGGCGGATCGACAGCCGCTGGTCGGTCAGCGTGTACACCGTGTTGCGCACCACCAGCCAGCGCCACAGCGCCCACGGGATCGGGATCAGCAGCAGGCAGGCCAGGAACCAGCCGGCGTTCTGCCACTGCGAGGGCGTGCCGGTCCATTCGCTGCGTTCGGTGTCCATGCTTGCTCCGGTGGTGTTCATGCCGAGACCTGGGCGATCCAGTCCTCGAGGTTGTAGTAATTGGTGATGCGGGTGATGGCGCCGTCCTCGACGTCGAAGAAGGCGCCGCCGGGCAGCACGTACTTCTGCCCGTGCGCGGGCGGCAGGCCGGTGTCGTTGGCGAGGTACTCGCCGTGCACCACGTATTCGGCGGCGACGCGGGTGCCTTCCTGGTTGGCCATCACCACGATGTCGCGCAGCTGTTCGCGGTAGCAGCGGTTCATCCGCGCCAGGAAGGCGGCGAACGCGACCTTGCCGGTTTCGCGCGCGCCCTGGTTGATGTCGTGCGCCACCTCGGGGTCCAGGCGCGCGAGCATGCCCTCCCAGTCGCCGCGGTTGAAGGCGGCGTAGTAGGCCAGCACCAGTTCGATGGCGCGGTCGGCCGCGCGGTTGCCGTCGACGATCATGTCTTGCCTCGGGGGGATCACCAGGGGAGGGCGGCCAGGTCCACGTTGCCGCCCGACAGGATAAGCCCGATCCGGCGGCCGGCGAAGGGCCCGGGGTAACGCAGCACCGCCGCCAGCACGGTGGCGCAGGAGGGCTCGATGATGATCTTCAGGCGCTCCCAGACCAGCCGCATGGCCGCCACGGTCTCGGCATCGGTCACCACGAGGGCCTGCAGGCCGTCGCGGCGCATGATGGCCAGGTTGATGGCGCCGACGGTGCCGCGCAGCCCGTCGCACACGGTGTCGGGCACGAAGTCGGTGACATGGCGCTGCTGGCGCAGCGACTCGAAGGTTTCGGCCGCCCCGGCCGGCTCGGCGCCGAACACCGGCGTGCCGCGCGCGGCCAACAGGGTGCCGCAGGCCAGGCCACCGCCGCCGAGCGGGGCCAGCAGGGCGTCCAGCGGGCCGGTTTCGTCCAGCAGCTCCAGTGCCGCCGTGCCCTGGCCGGCGATCACGCGCGGGTCGGTGTAGGGATGCACTAGCGTGGCGCCGGTCTCGGCCTGCACGCGCGCCGCGGCGGCTTCACGCGCGGCGATGGTGGGCGCGCAGCGATGCAGCACGGCGCCATAGGCTTCGATGGCCGCCAGCTTGCTGAGCACCGCGCCTTCGGGCACCACCACGTGGGCGGGAATGCCGCGGCTGCGCGCCGCCAGCGCCAGCGCGGCGCCATGGTTCCCCGAAGAGTGCGTGACCACGCCGCGGGGCGCGATGGCGTCATCCAGCGACCACACCGCGTTGCAGGCGCCGCGGAACTTGAAGGCGCCGCTGCGCTGGAAGTTCTCGCACTTGAAGTGCAGCTCGGCGCCGGCCAGCGCGTCCAGCGAGCGCGAGTGCAGCACCGGCGTGCGGTGCGCATGCGGGGCGATGCGCGCGGCGGCGGCGAGGACGTCGTCGAAGCCGGGGAGGTCGGGGGTCATGGGCGGTCCGTCGTGGGTCGCGTGCTAGCCTAGCAAACCGCTGCACGCCTCCCCCGGAAACCCGCACAGAATGAGCCTCCCCCGCGACGACGGCCACGTCCACCTGGCCGACTACGTCCCGCCCGCCTGGCGCATCCGCCACGCCGACCTCGCCTTCGACCTCGACCCGGACGCCACCGAGGTGCACGCCCGGCTGTCGCTGGCGCCGGATCCGGACCAGCCCCGCCAGCCGCTGGTGCTCGATGGCGAGGCGCTGACCTTGCTCGCGATCGCCGTGGACGGCCGGCCGCTGCCCGCCGACCGCTATGCCTACGACGGCAACACGCTGCGCATCGAAGGCCTGGCCGGCGCCTGCGAACTCGAGACGCGCGTGCGCGTGCACCCGGCCGGCAACACCCGGCTAGAGGGGCTGTACCAGAGCGGCCGCCTGCTGCTGACCCAGTGCGAGGCCGAGGGCTTCCGCCGCATCACCTTCTTCACCGACCGCCCGGACGTGATGCCGCGCTGGCGCATCACCCTGCGCGCCGCGCGCGAGCGGTTCCCGGTGCTGCTGGCCAACGGCAACCCGGTCGCGCGCCGCGAACTCGATGACGGGCGCCACGAATCGACCTGGGAAAACCCGCACCCGACGCCCTGCTACCTGTTCGCCATCGCCGCCGGCGACCTCGATCGCGTCACGCACTCGGTGCGCACCGCCGAGGGCCGCGAGGTCGAGCTCAACGTCTGGGCCGAGCCCGCCGACGTCGCCCGCTGCGCCTACGCGCTCGGCGCGGTCGAGCGCAGCCTGCGCTGGGACGAGCGCCGCTTCGGCCGCGGCTACGACCTCGACGTGTTCAACGTGGTCGCCGCCCAGGACTTCACCATGGGCGCGATGGAGAACAAGGGCCTGAACATCTTCAACGCCCGCTACATCCTGGCCGACGAGGCCACGGCCACCGACGCCGACTTCCTCGCCATCGAATCGGTGGTCGCGCACGAGTACCTGCACAACTGGTCCGGCAACCGCGTCACGCTGCGCGACTGGTTCCAGCTCTCGCTCAAGGAGGGCCTGACGGTGTTCCGCGACAGCGAGTTCAGCGCCGACCTGCACTCGCGCGCGATCAAGCGCATCGAGGCGGTGCGGGTGCTGCGCGGCCGCCAGTTCGCCGAGGATTCGGGCGCGCTGGCGCACCCGGTGCGGCCCGACCGCTACCGCGAGATCAGCAACTTCTACACGCTGACCATCTACGAGAAAGGCGCCGAGGTCATCCGCCTGCTGCACACGCTGCTGGGCGAGGACGTGTTCCGCGCCGGCATGGACCGCTATTTCGCCGACAACGACGGCCGCGCGGCGACGATCGAGGATTTCCTGGCCGCGCACGCCGCCGCCAGCGGCCGCGACCTCACGCAGTTCGCGCTTTGGTATTCGCAGGCGGGCACGCCGGAGCTGGCCATCACCGAGCACTTCGATACCGCCACCGGCGACTACACGCTCACCGTCGACCAGCACGTGCCGCCCACGCCGGGCCAGCCGGTGAAGCAGCCCATGCTGGTGCCGCTGCGGCTGGCGCTTTATGCCGACGACGGCACGGCCATCACCGCTGCGCCGGAAACCGACGCGGCGCGCAACGGCGACCTCGTCGAGCTGGTGGCCGCGCGCCACGTGCTGCGCTGGCGCGGCCTCGCCGGCAAGCCTCTGGCCACCTTCAACCAGGGCTTCGCGGCGCCGGTGAAGATCGCGTTTTCGCAGTCGCCGGCCGATCTCGCGCGCAGCGTGCGCGTCGAGCGCGACGAGGTTTACCGCTGGGACGGCCTGCAGCAGCTGGCGACGCGGGCGATCCTGCAGCATGACGTGCTGGCGGCCGATGCCCTGGAGGCCGCACTGCAGGACCTGCTCACCGATCCCGCTGCCGACCCCGCCTTCGTCGCCGAATGCCTGGCGCTGCCGGACTTCGACACCTTGGCCGATGCCATGGACCCGGTGGATCCGGAGGCGCTGCTGGATGCGCGCGATGCGCTGCTGGACCGGCTGTCGCGCGCGCTGGCCGCGCCGCTGCAGGCGCGCTACGACGCCATGGAAGCGGCGGCCGCGCAGGGCCTCGATGGCCCCGCGATGGCGGCGCGTGCGCTGCGCAATGCCTGCCTGGGCTGGCTTACCCGCGTGGACCCGGCGGCGGTGCTGGCGCAGCGGCAGTTCGACCGCGCGCGCAACATGACCGAGCGCGGCGCCGCCCTGCGCTGCCTGCTGCACTTCGACGCACCGGGCGCCGCGGCCGCGCTGGCGGCGTTCCGTGGCCAGTTCGCCCACGATCCGCTGGTGACCGACAAGTGGATCGGCTGGCTTGCGACCCGCCCGCACGCCTCGGCCACGCAAGCGGTCACCGAACTGCTGGCATCGGAATGGTGGAAGCCCGCCAACCCCAACCGCGTGCGCGCGGTGCTCGGCAGCTTCCAGCGCGGCAACCCGCGCGCCTTCCATCGCGCCGATGGTGAAGGCTTCCGGCTGGTGGCCGGCCAGTTGCCCGGCCTGGACGCGACCAACCCGCAGGTCGCTGCCCGGCTGTTGGGCGGCTTCGAAGGCTGGCGTCGCCTGCACCCGCCGCTTCGTGCCGTCGCCAGGGCGACCCTGGCGGGGCTCGAGGGCCAGCTGCACTCGCCCGACTGCCGGGACCTGCTGGCGCGGCTGCTGGTGGATTAAGCGGCATCCGGCGGCCCCGGGTCGCCGGTTTTCCCGTCTGCAGGTTCATGAGAGAGCCGACCCGGGCCGGCCCTGCCCACTGACGAGGAGTCCGCATGAACCGTACGCCCCTGGCACTGGCCGCCGCGCTTTGCCTGCTGCACGCCGCCGCCGCGGCCCAGGCGCCATCCGGCGACGAATCGTTGCGCGAGAGCCTGGCACGGCAAATCGTCGACAAATGGTCGGGTCACGTTGACCGCCACTTCGCCATCGGCGTGGACACATGGGCGGCCGAAATGGCGCCCGCGTTCGCTGACGCCACGCCCGGGGAGCTGCAGGCGGCCGCCGGTGCCCGCAGCTTCGGGGACATGAATCGCATCCTGCTGGGCGAGTCCCCGCGCGACGCCACCGAGGCGCTTGGCGACGCGGCGGCCGACCTCGTGTTCGTGCCGGTCGCGCCTTGCCGCATCCTGGACACGCGACTCGCCGGTGGCCCCATAGCCGCGAATTCGGCGCGCGACTTCGACATCTCCACCGTCATCAGCTACGCCTACCAGGGGGGCGAGGACGGCGATTGTGGCGTGGGCCTGGCGGGCAGCTTCGCCGCCGCGGTGATCAACTTCACCGTGGTCGCGCCCGGCGCCGCGGGCTACCTGACGGCCTACCCCCGCGGTGCGGCTCGGCCCCTGGCCGCCAGCCTGAATTATGCCGCGGGCCAGGTCGTGGGCAACGAAGTCATCGTCAAGCTCGAGCAAGGGTATTCGATCAACGACATCACGGTTTACAGCTTCGCGCAGACGCACGTGGTGGGCGACGTGGTGGGTTATTTCGCCGCGCCGCGCGCCACGGCGCTGCAGTGCCAGGAGAAGACTGCCACCACGGCCAGCATCCTGGCGGGCACGTCGGGAGCGGTTTCGACGCCCGCCTGCGATGCCGGCTACACCATCACCGGCGGCGGCTGCTCCAGCTCGAGCTTCGATGGCCGCTTGGTGACGACCAGGACCCTGGCCAGCACTCATTTCTGCGCTTTCCGCAACGAGGGCGCCGGCACGATGGAAGGGATCGCCTACTCCCGCTGCTGCCGGATCCCGGGGCGCTGAGCCGGGGCTCGACCAGGCCGCGATAACGGCAGCCCGGGTGTCAACCGGCCAGCGAAAAAGAGCCATTGACGTGGCTGGCGGGAGGCATTTTTCACGTTCCTAGGAATGGATCCGTTGGCCAAGGGCCGGCGGACCGCTCGCATCCCTGGGAGATCCACCATGAAACTCAATCGCTCCGCACTGGTCCTGGCGCTCGCCGGGACACTGGCGGCGTCGGCTGCGATGGCCGGCGAAGCCGAAGACCGCGCCGCCCTGAGCCGCCAGCTGCTCGACCGCTGGAGTGGCCACGTGGAAGAGGCGCACAAACAGCCCGGCGGCCAGTGGGCGCAGGAAATGGCGCCGCTGCTCGAGGTCGTGCCGATGGACGACCTGCGCGATGCCGCCGCGGCGTCCAGCTTCGACGACATGAACTCGGCCCTGTTGGCCAAGGCCGCGCCCGAGGGCGACGGCGGTTCGACCCAGGCCTTCGGTGATGTGGATACCGACCTGCTGTTCGTCCCGGTCACCCCGTGCCGCCTGTTCGACACCCGCGTCGCGGGTGGCGCGATCGCGGCCAATACCTCCCGCGGCTTCGACGTCACGGCGGTCTCCGACTACACCTTCCAGGGCGGCAACGCCTCGAACTGCGGTGTCGGCAACCAGGGTTCATTCGCGGCGGCGGTCATCAACTTCACCGTCGTCACGCCTTCGGCGGCCGGCTACATCACCGCCTTCCCGTTCGGCGCCCCGCAGCCGCTGGCGGCCACGGTCAATTACGCCGCCGGCGACGTCCGCGGCAACGTGGCCACGGTGAAGCTGGACCAGGGCGCCTCGGCCAACGAGATCAGCATCTATACCTTCGCCCAGACGCACGTCGTCGGCGACATCATCGGCTACTTCCGCAACCCGTCGCTTCCTCAGACCGAATGCATCGTCACGGCCACCACCGATACGCCGGTCGCCGCGGGCGGGACCGCCAACTCCGTGGCCCCGGTGTGCGCGGCGGGCTACGCGCAGTCGTCCACCAATTGCGAATCGAGCAGTTGGGACATGGCGATCGTGTACTTCAAGTCGGGCACGTGCTCGGCACGCAACAGCGGCGCGTCGGCCGCCACCTTGCGTTCCAGCCGCACCTGCTGCCGCACGACCATCCCCTGAGCCCTTGCGGCGCGCTCGCGTCCCCGCTTGATGAACGCGTCGATACGCCGACGTCTCGCTCGAAGCGTTGCGCGCCGCAGCCGATCCTTTTTTAGCCCCTGGAGGCAACACGCATGAAGGTTCGTTCTTTCGTACTGTTCCTGGCGCTCGCCGCGTCCCTCTGCGCTTCGGACGCGACGGCCGGTGACGCCGACGAACGCAAGCGCCTCAGCCGGCAGCTGGTGGAGCGCTGGAGCCCTCATGTCGAGGAGGC
Source organism: Arenimonas sp. (assembly GCF_036275555.1). GTDB lineage: Bacteria > Pseudomonadota > Gammaproteobacteria > Xanthomonadales > Xanthomonadaceae > Arenimonas. The sequence continues at coordinate 43,508 of NZ_DASUDO010000028.1, read as the reverse complement.
CCACGAGCAGCCGGGCGCCCAGTGGTCGGGTGAAATGGCGCCGCTGCTGCAGGCCGTGCCGATGGCGCAGCTGCGCGCAGCCGCGGCCTCGTCGAGCTTCGAGGGCATGAACGATGCGCTGTTGGGCAAGGCCACGCCCGAAGGCGACGGCGGATCGACGCAGGGCTTCGGCGATATCGACACCGACCTGCTGTACGTGCCCGTGACGCCCTGCCGGATACTGGACACCCGCGTCGCCGGCGGCCAGATCCTTGCCAACAGCGCCCGCGGCTTCGATGTCACCTCGGTCTCCAGCTACGCCGGGCAGGGTGGCTCCGGAACGAACTGTGGCGTCGGTGACCAGGGCTCCTTTGCGGCGGCCGTGATCAACTTCACCGTGGTGAATCCGAGTGCGGCCGGATTCATCACGGCCTATCCGGTCGGGGTATCGCAGCCCATGGCTTCCACGCTCAACTACGCCCCCGGCAGCGTCGTCGGCAACCTGGCGGTGGTCCGGCTCGACCAGGGTATCCCGGCGAACGAGATGTCGGTGTACACCTTTGCCCAGACCCACTTGGTGGCGGACATCGTCGGATATTTCCGCAATGCATCCCAACCGGTGACGGAATGCGTGAACACGGCGTTCACCATCATCAACGTGGACCCGGGTGCTGGCGGCAATGCCTTCGGACCCAACTGCCCGGCGGGCTACACCGAGACCTCGACTCGTTGCCAGACCGGCAGCTTCGACATGCCGCTGGTGTACATGGACTCGGGTACATGTTCGGCCAGGAACAACAGCAGCGCCGTCCGGGAGCTGCGCGCCGGCCGAACCTGCTGCCGCGTGACCATCCCCTGAGCCGGCGCGGCACGGTTCGCGCCTCCGCTCCCTAAAGGTGGGGACCGACGCAGGCCTTCGCGCCTGCGCCGATTCCTTTCCGGAGGGCGTCGAGGCCTGGTCGGCCGAGATGGCCCCGGCCTTCGCCGAGGCTTCGCGGGAAGAACTCGCCGCCGCCGCTGCCGCCACCACGTTCGAGGACATGAACACGCGGCTGCCGGGCCTGCCGCCGCGCGGCGGCTGCACTTCGAACAGCTACGCGACGCGCCTGGTGTCATTCGAGGCCGAGGAAGCGTGTGGCGAGACTTTTTCTCGGCCAGTGGCCTGAACTCGACGTGCGGCTTCGGCGAAGTGTGTCACCCTTGCGCGCGGCACGCTTGGTGCCAGTTGGTGAAAGGACGGCAATGCGATTTCGAGCGATCTCCCTGGCCGCCGCGCTTGCATGCGCCGCTGCTGCTGTTACTGCCGCCAGCGGCGTGCCGGAGGCCACGCCATCCCGTGAGGAACTCACGAGCCGCATCGTGGCCAAGTGGTCGGGCTACGTGGGCCAGACCTACGCTATTGGCGCGCATGCATGGGCGGTCGAAATGGCGCCTGCCTTCGCCGAAGCCTCGCTGGAGGAGTTGCGCGCTGCGGCCGGCGCCTCCGACTTCGACGACATGAGCACCTTCCTGCTCGGCGCCAAGCCGCGCAGCGGCATCCAGGGACTCGGCAACCAGGACCAGGAGCTGTCGTATTACCCCGTCACGCCCTGCCGGTTGTTCGATACCCGTCTGGCGGGTGGCCCGATCGAAGCCGAGTCAGTGCGCCACTTCAACATCACCATCGCGTCCGATTACTCCGTCCAAGGTGGCGCCGCCAACCCCTGCGGCATCGGCACCGAGGGAAACTTCGCGGCGGCGGTCATCAACCTGACCGTGGTCATGCCTTCCGCTCCCGGCTACATCACTGCCTACCCGTTCAACGCCGCCCAGCCACTGGCGTCCAGCCTCAATTACGACACCGGCGACATCGTCGGCAACGAGGTCATGGTCAAGTTGGACCGCAGCGCGGGGCCGCAGGACCTGAGCGTTTACAGCTTTGCCCGGACCCATCTGGTCGGCGATGTGGTCGGTTATTTCTCGGCGCCTCGGGTCACTGCGCTGGAATGCGAGACGCTGAGCGCCTTGCCCGTGAACATGCCGTTGGGGCAGGTAGTGACTTCGACGAGCCCGGTGTGCGGCGCGGGGTTCACCATCACGGGCGGTGGCTGCAGCATGTCGGCCATGACTGGCCGACTGATCACCAGCCGCACGGGCAACACCAGCCACTTCTGTTCTTTTTGGAACGAAGACACCCGGTCCGTCCAAGGGTTCGCGTCGGCTCGTTGCTGTCGCATCCCGGGCGGCTGATCGCCCGCGGCCCGGGCCTCAGCGCCCGGGCCGCTGTCCCATCAAGCTGGCCAGCGCCGAACCCACGACCACCAGCACGGCGCCGGCGTAGCCGGCGACACCGACCTGTTCGGGTGCCAGGCTGCCCGGCCAGATCGCCTGCGTCGCCGCCACCGCGCCCAGGCAGAGCAGGGGCGTGGTGGCGAGGATGGCCGAGACGCGCGAGGCTTCCCAGTGCGCCAGCGCTTCGGCGAAGGCGCCGTAGGCCACCAGCGTGTTCAGCGCGCAATACAGCAGCAGCGCCCAGTGCAGCCCGTCGAGCTGCAGCAGCGTGGCCGGGCGCGCCAGCGGCAGCAGCACCACGCTGGCGACGACATAGATGAAGAGCAGCATCGCCGGCGACGACAGCCGCAGCAGCAGCTGCTTCTGCAGCAATGCGTAGCCGGCCCAGACCACCGCGGCCAGCACCACCAGCGCCGAGCCGAACAGGTAGCCGGCGCTGCCGCCATCGAGCTGGTCGCGGAAGAACAGGCCGAGGCCGCCCACGATCGTGGCCAGGCCCAGCCACTGCCAGCCGTTGAAGCGTTCGCGGAAGACGAAGATGCCGCCCAGCGCCATCAGCAGCGGCGCCAGCTGGATCAGCAGCTGCGCGTTGGCGGGCGAGGTCTGCTGCACGCCCAGCAGGTAGAAGACGTAGTTGCCGATCAGGAGCAGCGCGGCCGCCAGCAGCATGCCCCAGCGCTTGCGGTCGAGCGTGGCGAAGCCGCCCAGGCCGCGCCGCGCCGCGAGCCACGCGAACATGAGTACGGCCGCCAGCAGGAAGCGGAACCAGGTGAGCGTGTAGGGATCGACCTGCTCGAGCGTGATCTTCAGCGCCACCGGCAGCGTGGCCCAGCACGCGGCCGTCACCAGCGCCAGCAGCAGCCCCAAGCGCCATCGTCCCGAAGCCTGGTGCAGCGACATGTGGGTGGGTCCCGTGGGCGTGAAGGCGGCGAACAGTAGCATGCGGGGAAGGGCCGGCAGGGTTAAGCACGGATTCACCGCCCGGCGCCGAGACTGGCCCGACTTCCGGGGGGAACGCCATATGTCGCGCCGCAACCTTTTGCTCGCCGTGCTGCTCGGGCTCGGACTCACCGGCTGCGTCAGCTACGGCGAGTACTATCCCGCCCGGGACCGCTACTACCAGGACGGCGGCTACTACTACCCGGCCGACGACGGGTACGGCGACTACTACGAAGCGCCGGATTATTACTACGACGATCCCTACGGTTACTCGTCGTGGAGCTGGGATCGCTACGCCTGCATCAGCTGGTACGGCTGCTCGCCGTTCTGGAGCCGCCACTACCGGCCGTCGTATTCGGGCTGGAGCATCGGCATCGGCAGCTACTGGGGCTTCGGCAGCAGTTACGGCTATGGCGGCTACTGGTCGCCTTGGTACGACCCGTATTACTACCGCCCGCACTATCCGCGCCCGCGTCCGGACCACGGCGGGCGCCCGGTGCCGCCGCCGGGTCTGCCACCTGGCCCGCCGCCCGGCCCGCCGCCGGGTTCATCCGGGGGCGATGATCCGGGCACGGTGCGGCCGACGCCGATGCCGCGCCCCGATTTCCCGCGCAACCGCATCGGCAACCCCGTCATCGTCGACCCCGAGGGTCGTCCGGGCCGCCCGGGCGGCAGCAACCCGCCGCCTGTCCGCGGGGAGGGCGAAGCGCGGCCGATGCCGCGTCCGGATTTCCGCGAGTCCTCGCGCAAGAACCCGGGCGACCGGGAGGTGGGTCGGCCGTCGCCGGTTCGCACCGAGCCGCGCTGGTCGGAGCCGGCGCCGCGCCCGGAGTACCGCGAGCCGCCGCGTCCGGAGTACCGGGAGTCGCCCCGTCCGGAGTACCGCGAGTCGCCGCGACCCGAGTACCGCGAGTCGCCGCGCCCGGAGCCGGAGTACCGCCGCTTGCCGTCGCCGCGCGAGGAGCCGGCGTATGCGCCGCGCCCGCGCCCGGCGCCGGACATGCGCCCGGCGCAGCGCGAGATGCCGCAGATGCGTCCGGCCCCGCGCCCGGAGCCGCGAGAGATGTATCGGCCTGCGCCGTCGCCGGCCTACCGCCCGGAGCCAGCGGCCCGTCCGGACCCGCCGGCGCCGCGCGAGCGGCCGGCCCCGCCGGAAACGAGAAGTTCGTCACAAAACGAAGGACGCGTCGACGAACAATAGGATTTTCGGCCCCGGTGACGTTGCACCGACCGACTGGCCGGCGCATCCTGTGGCCGCTGACTGACCCGGAGCGTCACATGGTGACGCTCATGCATGCCCCCGCATCGCCTGTTCGGCGCCCGGCACCAGGTCCCCTGGATTCCCCCTGTTCCAAGACCCGCCGGGCGCCGACTTTCTTCCAGGACCGCGAAATCGCGTCCTTCTTTCAAAACCGCAAAAAAAAAGGGTCGGGAACTCCCCCCCGGGAGTTCCCGACCCTGGCATCCCTGTCGCGCGCCTGACCAGCCCCTGTTCAGTCTGGTCGACGCCCCCCGGCGTTGGCCGCGGCAGGTGCCATTGGGATTAAGCAGGAAGCGTGCCAACCCTGTCGTGTGCAGGTTGGCACGGCCCGCGGGATAATCCGCGCCCCACTCGCGGCCCGGACCGCGGACCCTCGGAAAAGCGGATGCACAGCTACGACGTCATCGTCATCGGCGGCGGACACGCGGGCACCGAAGCCGCCCTGGCTTCGGCCCGCGTCGGCGCGCGCACGCTGCTGCTCACCCACAGCCTCGAGACGGTGGGCCAGATGAGCTGCAATCCGGCCATCGGCGGCATCGGCAAGGGCCATCTGGTCCGTGAGATCGACGCGCTGGGTGGGGCGATGGCCCGCGCCGCAGACCTCGCCGGCATCCAGTGGCGCACCCTCAACGCCAGCAAGGGCCCGGCCGTGCGCGCCACCCGCGCCCAGGCCGACCGCGTGCTGTACCGGCAGGCGATCCGCAGCCTCGTCGAGAACCAGCCCAACCTCTCGCTGTTCCAGCAGGCCGTCGACGACCTGGTGATCGAAGGCGACCGCGTCACCGGCGTGATCACCCAGAGCGGCCTGCGCTTTGATGCGCGCGCGGTGGTGCTGACCGCCGGCACCTTCCTGGCCGGCCGCATCCACGTCGGGCTGGTGAACTACCCCGGCGGCCGCGCCGGCGACCCGCCCGCCACCACGCTGGCGCAGCGCCTGCGCGAGCGCCCGTTCGCGGTGGACCGGCTCAAGACCGGTACGCCGCCGCGCATCGACGGCCGCAGCATCGATTACACCGGCCTGGCCGAGCAGCCGGGCGATACGCCGGTGCCGGTGTTCTCCTTCCTCGGCAGCGCCGCCGACCACCCGCGCCAGGTCAGCTGCTGGATCACGCACACCTCCGAACGCACGCACGAGATCATCCGCGGCGGGCTCGACCAGTCGCCGATGTACGCCGGCGTGATCGAAGGCGTGGGCCCGCGCTATTGCCCCAGCATCGAAGACAAGGTCGTCCGCTTCGCCGACAAGGCCTCGCACCAGGTGTTCATCGAGCCCGAGGGCCTGGACACGCACGAGGTCTATCCCAACGGCATCTCCACGTCCTTGCCGTACGAAGTGCAGGTGGCGCTGGTGCGCTCGATCAAGGGCTTCGAGAACGCGCACATCACGCGCCCGGGCTATGCCATCGAGTACGACTACTTCGACCCGCGCGGGCTGAAGGCCTCGCTCGAGACCAAGCTCGTCGACGGCCTGTTCTTCGCCGGCCAGATCAACGGCACCACCGGCTACGAGGAGGCCGCGGCGCAGGGCCTGTTGGCCGGGCTCAACGCCGCGCGCCAGGTGCAGGGCCGCGAGGCCTGGTCGCCGCGCCGCGACCAGGCTTACCTCGGCGTGCTGGTGGACGACCTGGTGACGCACGGCACCACCGAGCCCTATCGCATGTTCACCAGCCGCGCCGAGTACCGGCTGCAGTTGCGCGAGGACAACGCCGACGCGCGCCTGACGCCGGTCGGGCGCGAGCTCGGCGTGGTGGACGAGGCGCGCTGGGCGGCGTTCTCGCGCAAGGCCGAGGCGGTCGAACGCGAGCGCGCGCGCCTGCAGGCGGTGTGGGCCACGCCCGGCGGTACGCTGGCCCGCGAGCTGGCCGACGCCACCGGCGTCACCCTGAGCCGCGAGTGCACCGCGCTCGACCTGATGAAGCGGCCCGAGCTGGACTACGCCGCCATCGCCGCGCTGCCTTCGCTGGCGCCCGGCGTCGATGACGCCGCCGTGGCCGAACAGGTCGAGATCGGCGTGAAGTACGCGGGCTACCTCGAGCGCCAGCACGACGAGATCGCCCGCAGCCGCCGCAACGAGGACACGAAGCTGCCGGAAGGTTTCGACTACGCCGGCATCCCCGGCCTCTCGGCTGAACTGCAGGCGAAGCTCGCCGCCGTGCGCCCGGAAACCATCGGCCAGGCCCAGCGCATCCCCGGCATGACGCCGGCCGCGATTTCCCTGCTGCTGGTTTGCCTGGCCAAGCGCCGCGGTCGCCGCGTGGCCTGATCCACGATGCCGGTCCGCTCGCACCCGCTGCACCGGCAGTGGCTGGCCCGCCGTCGCCGGCTGCGGCGCTGGCTGCGGCCGCTGCCCCGGCGCGCAAACGTCGCGCGCTATCCGGTCATCAAGTGGTTCGCGGCCGCCGCGCGCAAGCGGCCCTACCTGTGGTCGTTCAAGCGCGCGCAGGTGATGCCCTCGCTCTACGTCGGCGCGGTGCTCGCGCTGATGCCGGTGTACGGCCTACAGGTGGCGATCGGCCTGGCGCTGGCGATCCTGGTGCGCGGCAACCTCACGGTGATGATCGCGCTGCAGATGATCACCAACCCGCTCACGCTCGGCCCGATCTACCTCGGTACGCATGCGCTGGGGCAGTGGCTGATCGCGCTCACCGGCTACGGCGAAGGCGTCGGCGAGATCGGCACGCGCGTCAATGCGCTGGTGGTGGGTGGCCTGGTGGCGGGGCTGGGGCTGGCCGTGGTGCTGGACGTGGGCTGGCGACTGCTCGCCTGGGAAGCCCGCCATTTCAGCGCGCAGCTGCGCGCGCTGCACCGCCTGCATGCGCCGGCGGACCCACCGCCGCCCGCGGAGAAGTGACAGGCGGCGCCGGCTTGACTAGATTGCCGGCATGAAAATCCTGTTCGCCCTGCTGCTCGCCCCCGGCCTCGCCGCGGCCGCCTCCGTCTCGCCCTGGTCGCTGCCCGCGCCGGCCGGCGCGTCGCAGCCGAACCTGTCGGTGGCGCCCGGCGGCGACTTGCTGCTGAGCTGGATCGAGCGCCGCCCCGGGGGCGGCCATCGCCTGCGCTTTGCGCGCAGCACCGGCGCAGCGGCGTGGTCGCCGGTGCGCACCATCGCGCAAGGCGACGACTGGTTCGTCAATTGGGCCGATTTCCCCGCGCTGCAGGCCTTGCCCGACGGCAGCCTGTGGGCGCATACGCTGGTCAAGAATGGCACCGCCACCTACGCCTACGACGTGCGCCTGCAGGTGTCAAGCGACGGTGGCGGGACCTGGCGCTCCCTCGGCGCGGTGCACGACGACGGCACGCCGACCGAGCACGGCTTTGCCACGCTTTGGCCGCAGTCGAAGGACGAAGTCGGCATCGCCTGGCTCGACGGCCGGCACAGCGCCGGTGGCCACGGGGGCGGACACGACGGGCACGGTGGCGCGATGACGCTGCGCAGCGCCCGCTTCGGCGCCGACGGCGGCAAGCGCGGCGAGTCCGAAGTGGACGCCATGACCTGCGACTGCTGCCAGACCGACACTGCGATCGGCGCGCGCGGCGTGCTGCTGGCCTACCGCGATCGCGCCGAGGGCGAGATCCGCGACATCCGCGTCAGCCGCTTCGACGGCAAGGCCTGGACGGGGCCGGTGCGCGTGCACGCCGACCAGTGGTTCATGCCGGCCTGCCCGGTCAACGGTCCGGCCATCGCCGCCCGCGGCAACGACGCCTGGGTGGCCTGGTACACCGGCGCCGGCGCCGCGCCCTCGGTGCGGCTGGCGCGCTCGACCGACGGCGGCGACACCTTCGGCGGCATGCGCGAAGTGGCGGTGGGCGAGGCCCAGCAGGGCCGCGTGGACCTGGCGGCCGACGCCGGCGGCGTCTGGATGAGCTGGGTGCAGGAAACCGGCGGCCGGCAATCGCTGTGGGTGGCCCGCTTCAGCCCCGCGCTCGAGGCCGAGCATTTCCGGGCCAAGGTCGCCGACGTCACCGGCCGCGGCCGGGGCACCGGTTTCCCCCGGATGCAGCTGCGCGATGGCCAGGCCTGGCTGGCCTGGACCGAGGTCGTGGACGGCCAGCCCCGCCTGCGCGGCGCCCGTGTCCAACCCTGAACGGGAACGGCCCGACTGTACCTAGTGGTACGGATTCAGGCTTTGGATTAAGGTGCAGCGACGCCTCCGGCCAACCGGGGGCGGAGGCAGCGGCTCAAGGGGAGGGAGTGCAGCCGGCGCATGCGCCGCGCGGCACCTTGAGGAGACCCTGGGCGCGTGGTCACGCACTTAACTACAGTCCGACAGGAGTTTCCCATGCCCCGTTTCCATCGTTTGGCCGGCGCCGTTGCGCTCGCGCTCGGTTGCGCCGGCGCCGCCCAGGCGCAGAATTTCACTGGCTTCTTCGTGTTCGGCGACAGCCTGAGCGACGCCGGCAATGTCGCCGCCATCTCGGGCCTGCCGCCCGGCAACAGCTTCACCACCAATCCGGATCCGGTCGCCGCTGAAATCATTGCCCGCTACTTCGGCCTGCCCTCCACCAACTCGCTGGCTGGCGGCCCGAACTTCGCCTGGGGCGGCGCCTGCGTCACCGCGACCGGTCCCTGCCTGAACGCGGTCCCGCGCATCCCGACCCAGATCACGCAGTACCTCACCGCCACCGGCGGTCGCGCCGATCCGAACGCGCTGTACAGCGTCTGGGGCGGCGCCAACGACATCTTCGCCTCGCTGGGCAACCCGGCCACCGCGCAGGCCAACACGGTCGCCGCGGCCACGTCGTACGTGCAGCAGATCGGTCGCCTCCAGGCCGCCGGCGCGCGCTACATCGTGGTCTACAACCTGCCCAACCTCGGCGCCACGCCGCAGTTCGGCGCCAGCCCGACCACCGCGTCGTCGGTGTCGCAGATCACCGTGGTCTACAACTCGGCGCTCAACACCGGCCTGGCTTCGCTGGGCGACGGCATCATCGCCATCAACACCTTCGGCCTGATCGCCGAGATCGTCGCCAACCCGGGCCTGTACGGCTTCACCAACGTCACCGGCGTCGCCTGCACCGGCTCGTCCGTGGCCTGCGGTCCGTCGGGCTCGGGCCTGCCGGCGACGTACGCGCCGGGCACCAACGACACCTACCTGTTCGCCGACGGCGTGCACCCGACCGGCGCCGCGCACCGCATCCTGGCCAACGTGGTGCTGTCCACCATCGCCGCGCCGATCCAGGTGTCCTACGCCGGTGAAGGCGGCCTGCAGGCCGCCGCCGACCACGGCCGCGCCATCAACGACGAGCTGATGTCGGACTTCCAGCTCAACCGCGAGGTGGGCTCGGTCCGCGGCTTCGCGACCGTGAACTTCGGCCAGCATGAGTACGAGGACAACGCCAGCACCAACATCCTCGGCGGCGACGCCGATGCGCTGTCGCTGACCCTGGGCGCCAACCACCGCATCAGCGACAACGCCTACTGGGGCGTGGGCATCACGCTCGGCAACCACGACAACAGCGTCGCCAGCGCCGACATCGACAGCAACTCGGTGATCGGCTCGATCGGCGGCGCGCTGCGCTTCGGTGGCGGCGGTTACGTGCACGGTAGCGTCAGCGGCGGCAGCACCGACGTCGAGATCTCGCGCTTCATCGAGATGGGCGCCACGGTCCGCGAGGAATCCGGCACCACCAACGCCAGCCAGTACGGCGCGGAGCTGGGCCTGGGCTGGCTGTTCGGTTCGGCCGAGGGCCTGCAGCACGGTCCGTTCATCGGCGCGCAGTGGGTGCAGCAGACCGTCGACGGTTACGCCGAGAGCAGCGGTTCGGCCACCTCGATGAACTTCTCCGAGTTCGACCGCGATTCGCTGGTCACGCGCGTCGGCTACCAGCTGATGGGCAACCTCGGCGACAGCGAGCGTGCGATCCGTCCGTTCGCGCGCGTGGCGTTCAACGAGGAAGGCGAGGACGACCAGGTCCGCGTGAACGCGGGCTCCAACTCGATGCCGGGCCGCTTCACCCTCGGCGGCTTCACGCCGTCGCAGGACTGGATCAGCGCCGACGTCGGCGTGCAGTTCATGGTCGGCGAGTCCACCACGGCCTACCTCTCCTACAACGGCCGCTTCGCGGACGACCTGCAGGACCGCAACACCTTCGGCCTGGGCCTGCGCACCACGTTCTGATCCCAGACACCTCGCACCACCCGAAAGGCCGCCTCCGGGCGGCCTTTCTTTTTCGCGCGTGCACCTTGTGCACGAATAGCCGCACGCCTTGGCTTCCGCGCAGCGCCGCCGCCCACAGACATAGGTCTGCGGCCCGACTCAGGAGCGTCATCCTGACCACTGATGTCGGCCGTTCCGGCCTCCTGCCTCCACTTCCGCAGACCTATGTCTGTGTGCGACGTCGCCCCGGAAGTAGGTCGCACACCGGATGGAGATCAAGTGCAAATGCGCCAGCAACAGCAATGGCGCTTCGCGGCGACCGGCTTGCCGCGGTCGCGGCGGGTGCGTGGCCCGCTTTTCGCTTCTGACTTTGGTCCGGTGTGCGGCAATCCCTATCGTTGCAGGGCGGCGCTGCTGGGGCGTTCTGGTGTGCGGCGGCACGTGCCCAAGGTGCACGCGCCGGGACTGAAGTTCCTCGCGCAGCGGGTGGCGGCCTTAGCGTTCCAGGCGCCAGTTGAGGGAGGCGGCGTTTTCGTTGCCGGATTCGATGCTGACGTCGAAGCCGCGGGTGAGCAGGTATTTGAGCGTGACCACCTGGCCGGTGCCGATCAGCGAGACGCCGTAGCTCAGGAACAGGCGCGGCGAGACGTATTTGCCGACGGTGAAGGTGGCGCCGCCGAGGTTGCGCGAATCGGTGACGCCGGCTTCGTCCAGGCCCAGCTGCGCGCCGATCTGCTGCGCCACCAGGTTGCCGCCGGCGCCCAGCGCCATCGCGGCGGCGTTGAGCTGCTGGCCCTCGTTGCCGGTGGTGGTGCTGAGCGGGCGGCCGAAGACCAGCCACGACAGCGCCTCGCTGGTGTCCATCGCCGGGTTCGACACCACCGTGGTCTGCGGGCGGCGCGCGGTGCCGCGCACCTGCACGCCGACGGTGACGCGGTCGAAGTCGCGTTCGGCGCGTATGTCGAGCGTGGGGTTGTCGTACGGCGAGTTGGCGAAGCCCAGTCGGGCGCGCTGGATCTGCAGCGACTGGCCGTAGGCGCGGTAGCCGCCGCTGACGTCGAGCGTGCCGGTGGCGGTGGCGGGGCGGCCGGGGCGTTCGCGCAGCGCCAGCGAGCCGCGCATGCGGCCGTCGAGGCCGAAGCCCTTCAGGCGCACGTCGTCGCCCAGGGCCACGGTGAAGCGCATGTCCAGCGGCGTCCGGCGCTCGCGCGGCCCGTCGATCGGGTCGAGCACGACCACGTCGTCGGACACGGTGGCGCTGCTGTCGAGCGCCTCCAGGTCCATGCGCGCCTCGGGCACGTCCATGCGTCCGCGCAGCTCGAGCTGCTTGTCCTGCAGGCGCAGCGTGAGGTCGGGGCTGGCGATGACGTAAAACTCGGCGGTGCTGGCCAGCGTGACGCGCTCGCCCTGCAGCACCAGCTGCAGCGGCGCGGCGCGGTCGCGGAAGTTCAGGCTGCCGTCGAAGCGCAGCAGGCCCTCGCCGGAGCGCAGGCTGCCGTCCAGGCGCGCGCTGCCGTCGACGTCGCCGACCAGGGTGAACTCGCCGTCCGCCAGCTTCAGGCCCAGGCCCGGCAGTTCCGCCGCGAAGCCACCGAGGCGTGCCTGGCCGGAAATCTCCGGCGCATCGCGCCGGCCCGCGAGCGCCAGCCGGCCCTGCAGGCGACCGACCGGGGAAGCAAGGTCGGGCGAGAACAGCTCGAGCCAGGCGAGGTCGCGCACGTCGAGTACCAGCTGGCCGTTCATCGTGGCGCTTGCATCGAGGCCGCTGCGCAGCGTGGCCGTGACGCGACCGTCGTCGGCCAGCGTGGCCTCGAGGCGGGCGTCGAGCTGGTTGCCTTCGAGCGTGGCCTGCAGCGACAGCGCGGTGTAGCCGAACACTTCGCGTTGCGCCTGCGGGCTCAGGCGCAGGCTGCCGCGCTCGGAATCCACGCGCGCTTCGCCGCGCCAGCGGCCGTCACGGCCGCGCTGGCCGTTCGCGCGCAGGTCGAGCGTGCCGTCGGCGAACAGCGGCAGCGCGTCGTCCTGCGGCAGCCAGGGCTGGGCGAGGGCAAGCGGTAGCGCCTCGCCCTCGAGGTCGAAGCGATCGCCGGTGGCGCTGGCGCAGAGCCGGCCGCCGGCGTCGGCGACCAGGCAGCTGCGCGCCAGGCGAACGCCGGCCGGACCGTAGCGCAGGTCGGCGCCGCCCTGCAGCGACAGCTTGGGGCCGGGTTTTGGCGTCAGTTCAAGCTGGTCCACCTGCGCGCGCCATTCGGAACCCGCGCGCGTGATGTCTCCGGCGAGCGCGACGTCGCCATCGGGCCCGGCCGCGCGGGCGTCGAGCGCGAACGCGGCCTGGCTGCCGCGGGCGTGCAGGTGCAGCGTGTCGGCGACCAGGTTGGCGAGGCCGAAGCCCGCGACCTGCAGCTTCAGGTCGCCGCCGGTGCCGCGCGCGGGCAGGCGGCCCGACAGCGACATGGTGTCGGCGGTGGCGCCGCTCCAAGCCAGGTCGCGGCCCGCGAGTTCGGCGTCGATGTCGGGTGCCGCCGCGGGACCGCGCACCGACAGCGTGCCTTCGATCCGGCCGCGGCCGTCCGCCACCAGGTCGGCCAGCTGCAGCGGGGCGAAGCGCGCCTGCAGGTCGTAGCGATCGCCGAAGCCGCCGCGCGCGTCGATCTGGCTGTCGCCGATGCGCAGCGCGGCCTCGAGTTCGCCGCGCTGGCCGTTCCAGTCGGCGCGCACGCGGCCGCCCAGCGCGCGACCGCGCAGCTGGCCCGCGAGGCCATCGAGGGAGGCGCGGCCCTGCCAGGCGCCGTCGTCGGACTGCGTGGCGTCGAGCACCAGCTGGCCGCTTACCGCGCCCGGATAATCGGGCAGGAAATAGCCGGGATCGAAACCGGCGAGCGCGGCGTCGAGCTGCACCGCCAGGCCGGGTGACCACGCGACCTGGCCGCTGCCGTCGAGCCGGCCGCCGGGCGTGCGCACCCGCAGCGTGTCCAGCGCGAGCTGCCGCGCGTCGCCGCGACCGGCCAGCGTGACCTCGGCCTGTTCGCCGGCGCGCACCAGCGTCACGTCACCGGCGATCTCCCAGGCTTCGAAGCGACCACGGGCGGTGACCGCACCGGAAACTTCCACCGGCACGGCGTCGGCCGCGGTGCTGGTCGGCAGCTGGCGCCAGCGCTCGGTGGCCAGCCGCAGGTCGAAGCGCGGCGATTCGCCCTCGACCTCGAGCTCGCCGGTCACCACCACTTCGCCATTCTCGTGCACCACGCGCAGTGGATCCGCCTGCAGGCGACCGTCGGCGAGCGTCAGTTTCGACGGAAGCACGTCGAGCGCGAGTTCGCCCTGCGCGAACCGGCCTTCGACCTCGGCCACGCCGCCTTCGCCGCGCGCGTCGAGCTTGAACGCCACCGCGTCGCCGTCGCCCAGCCCGAGCCGCGCCGGCAGCAGGCCGGCCGATTCCGCCGACAGCGTCCAGGCCGGCGCCGCGCCGCCGCCGTCCTCGAACGCCAGCGACAGCGAGGTGCGTTCGGGCAGCGTGCCCGCGGCCTCGAGCGCAAAGCGGTCGAGGTCGCCCTCGCCGTCGAACGCCAGGCTCGCGGCGGGCAGCGCGTCGGTCGCCGGCAAGTCGAGCCGGCCTTTCAACTGCGTGCGGAAATTCCGGTCGGGCAGGTATTCGCCCGCCAGCGTCAGCCGTCCGCCCGCGTGCGTGGCCTCGAGCGCCCCGACCCGAAGGCCGCCGTCCACCAGGCGCAGGTCGCTGCCCTCGGCGCGCGCCAGCGTCCACGGCGCGGACTCGCCCTGGCGCAGCACGAAGCCATCGATCGTGAAGCGGCGGGCGCGCAGGTCCAGCGGCACCGCCAGCCGCGGCAATACCTCCGGCCACTCCGGCAGCGCGAAGGGCGCGTCATCCTCGTGCGCGAGGATCAGTTCGGCGCCATCGACCTCCAGCGCCTCGAGCTGCAGCCGCCGGCCCAGCACCGGCAGCACGCGCGCGTCGAGCAGTACCCGGCGCGCCCGGAATTCCAGGCCCTCCTGCCGGTACACCACGTCATGCAGCACCAGCGGCCCGGACACCGTGCCCTCGGCGCGCGAATACTGCAGCGCATCGGGCGGCAGCGCGCGCAGCACCCGGCCCAGCAGTTCATCGCGGCCGCCGCCGGTGGCCAGCAGCCAGAACACCAGCACGCCGGCCGCCAGCACCAGCAGCACGCCGCCCCCGCCCACGCGCCGGCCCCAGCGCCGGGCGGAGGAGCGCGGCGGTCGCGGCGCCGCCGTCACAGGTCCGGCCCGATGTTGAGGTGCAGCCGCACCGACTGCTGCGCCGCGTCGCCAAAGCCGTGTGCCACGTCCAGCCGCACCGGCCCCACGGGCGAGCGCCAGCGCAGGCCGACGCCGGCGCCGATCTCCCAGTCGTAGGCGTTGAAGTCGTCGAAGGCATCGCCCGCGTCCACGAACACGGCCGCGCCCCAGGTGCGGTTGAACATCCGCTCCACCTCGGCGCTCACCACCATCAGGTGCTTGCCGCCGAACACCAGGCGTCGGCCGTCCGCGCCCTCGAAGTACTGGCCGATCTCCTGGTAGCCGTAGCCACGCACGCTGCGGTCGCCGCCGGCGTAGAAGCGCAGCGACGGCGGGAAATCGGCGAAGTCGTCGCTGACCGTGGTGCCGGCCTCGGCGCGCAGCAGCACGCGGTTGCGGCGGCCGAAGCTGCGCACCATCCGGCCTTCCGCGCGCAGCTGCAGGAAGTCGATGTCCGAACCCAGCGCGGTGCTGCCGGCGCGCAGCTCGAGTTCAAGCGACTGCGCGCTGCGCGGGTAGAGCGCGTTCTCCCGGTCGCCCCACTTTGCCCACAGCGAGGGATAGACCAGGCTGCTGTAGCTGCGGTTCTCGCCGGTCAGCGAGTCATCGAAGCGCTCGCGGCGGTAGTTCAAGCCGGCCACCAGCTCCCAGTTGCCGATCCGTCCGCTGCGGCTGCCCACCAGTTCGATCAGCTCGCTGTCGATGAAGTCGAAGGGCTCCTCGCGCACGCTGGCGGCCACCGTGTACCAGCCGTCGAGCCAGGCGAAGGCCGGGATGCGGTACTGCACCGTGAGGTCGTTGCGGCGCTCGGCCAGGCTGACCTGGCTGCGCAGCTTGTGGCCGCGGTTGTTCACCCAGCGCCGCTCGAGCCCGGCGGTGACGCCGGCGCCGGTGTCGGTGCCGTAGCGCACGCCGGCCGAATAGACGCTGCGCTTGGCCGGCGCCAGCGCCACTTCCACCGGCACGGTGAGGTCGTCGCCTTCTGCCGGCTCGGGCTGGATGTCGATGGCGCTGAAGTAGTCGAGCTCGGCCAGCGAGGCCTGCAGCGCCAGCAGCTCCGACTGCTGGTAGGGATCGCCGGGCTCCCACGGCACCAGGTTCTCCAGCAGCCCCGGTCGGAACTGATGTCCCTCGAAGCGCGCCTCGCCGAAGCGGTGGCGCTCGCCGCTGCGCCAGGCCAGGGTGATGTCGGCGCTGCGCTGGGCGCGGCTGACTTCGACGCGGTGGGTCTCGAGCACGGCGTCGAAATAGCCGCGCGCCGCGAGCCCGGCGTCGATCTGCGCCTTGCCGGCTTCGTACACGCCGTGGTCGAAGGGCTGGCCTTCGCGCGGGCGCAGCCGCTGCAGCCGCCGCAGGATCGCCCGGTCCTCGCCGGCCGGGCCGTCGATGCGCACGTCGCGCTGGCGCACGCGCACCGGCTCGCCCGGATCCACCTGCACGACCACGGTGACCGCGTCACCCTCCCGCACGAGCTCGGTGACGACCTTGGGGTCGTAATGGCCGAAGGGCTCCAGCGCCTGCCGGGTCTCGCGCGGAACCTGGCGCAGCAGGTAGGACAGCCGGCTTTCGCTCAGCGACTTGCGGCGGTTGGGGTTGAGCCGCTGCAGCGACAGCGCGTCGTCCACGTTGTCGCGCATCTCCTCGTCGGCCAGCCCGCGCACCTCGACCGCGCGCAGCTCCAGCGCCGAACCGGGAGCGGGCAGCAGCAGGGCGCAGGCAAGCAGGGCGGGCGGCAGGAGCGGGGGGAGGCGGCGCGCGTTTGGCATGTGGGCCAAGAATACCCGCAGGCTGTGTTCGTGCTTCGCGAGGAACGGCTTGCGTTCCGCTTTAGATGCAAATAAGATTGATTCGCATTAGCTAGCCGCAACGGCCAAGCCAGCCTCATTTCCGCAGGAACCCCATCGATGTCCACCCCGACCCCGTCGGCCGGCCGCGTGCCGGCGCCGCGCCTCGTTTCGCTTGCCATCGCCTCGGTGCTGGCCACCGCCGCTCCCCTGGCCCTGGCCGCCGCCGCCGCCGGGGACCCGGGCAGCGAGACCCCGGCCCTGCCCGACGGTGCCGACGGCGCCACCCGGCTCGACGGCGTCGAGGTCACCGGCGAGCGACTGGAGAAGGCCGCGTCGCCCAAGTACACGGAGGCCCTGGTCGATACCCCGCAGACCCTCACCGTCGTGGACAAGGCGACGATGGACCAGCAGGGCCTGGTCACCCTGCGTGAAATCCTGACCACGCTGCCCGGCATCACCTTCGGGGCCGGCGAGGGCGGGGGCGGCTACGGCGACAGCATCACCCTGCGCGGCTTCAGCGCCAACGCCGACCTGACCGTGGACGGCGTGCGCGACAGCGCCCAGTACACGCGCTCGGACAACTTCAACCTCGAGTCGCTGGAGCTGGTGAACGGCGCCAACTCGGTGTATTCCGGCGCGGGTTCGGTCGGCGGCAACATCAACCTGGTCAGCAAGGTGGCGAGACTGGAGGACGCCAGCGCGTTCTCCGCGGGCGCGGGCACCGACGGCTACGGCCGGCTGACCGCCGACAGCAACCACCGGCTCGGCGAGGGCAGCGCGCTGCGCCTGAACGCGATGGTCCACCAAAACGACGTGCCGGGCCGCGACTTCGAGCGCTTCGAGCGCTGGGGCTTCGCGCCCTCGCTGGGCCTTGGCCTCGACTCCGGCACGCGGCTGATGCTCAGCGCGCTGGTGCAGCGCGACGACAACATCCCGCAGTACGGCGTGCCCTATTTCCCGGCCTACGGCGGCCTGCTCCCCGGCGCCGACCGCGAGGGCTACTACGGCTACCACAACGTCGACCGCCAGGAGATCGCCAACGACACCGTGACGGCGGTGCTTGAGCATGACCTCAGCGACGACATCGGGCTGCGAAGCCTCGCCCGCTACCAGCGGGTCGACCAGACCACCGTGGTGAACGCGGTGCAGGGCACCTGGTGCCTGGACAGCGGCATCAACCCGGCCACCGGTGCCGCCTGCCCGGATCCCGGCACGTACCAGCCCAGCGGGCCGCGCGGCCTGCTGCGCGACACCGGCAATCGCCTGTTCGCCAGCCAGACCGACCTGACCGCGCGCTTCGACACGGGCGCCGTCACGCATGCCCTGGTCGCCGGCGTGGCCTTCACCCGCGAAACCTTCGAGCTCGACACCGGCAACGTGCTGCGCAACGCCGACGGCAGCCCGGCGACGCTGCCGGTGATGGACCTCGGCGCACCCGACTCGCGCTGGACCGGCCCGGTGAACTACGTGCGTACCGGCAAGTCGTCCGGCACGCTGGACAACCGGGCGATCTACGTCTTCGACACGCTCGGCTTCGGCGAGCGCTGGCGGCTGAACCTGGGCGCCCGCTACGAGCGCAACGAAGGCGCCAACCACAGCTGGACGGTGAAGACCTATTCCGCCGCCGCGGGCGCCGACAACACCGGGCTGGGTGCGTTGGTCGCGCGGGGTCCCGACTTCCGCAATGACGAGGACCTGTTCTCCTGGCGCGCCGGCGTCGTCTACAAGCCGGCGGAGAACGGCAGCGTGTACCTGAGCTACGCCAACAGCAACACGCCCTCGAAGGCCTCGGTGAGCGCCGCCTGCACCGCCGCCACCTGCGGCGTGGATCCGGAGGAGGCACGCAACCTCGAGCTGGGCACCAAGTGGGACGTGCTCGGCGGCCGGCTGGCGCTGAGCGCGGCGGTGTTCCGGAACGAGCGCACCAACTACCGCGTGGCCGACTTCGACCCCGCCAACCCGACCGGCGAGCAGCAGCTCGATGGCCAGGCGCGCGTGGACGGCGTGTCGCTGGGCATCGCCGGCGAACTCACTGACAAGTGGTCGGTGTTCGCCAACGCCACCCTGCTCGACAGCGAAGTGCTGCAGTCGGTGTCCGACTACTGCCTGGCCAACCCCGGCCTCAACGGCTGCCCCAACACGCCCGCCGACCCGGACCCGCAGCGCGGCCAGCGCATCATCAACACGCCCGAGAAATCAGCGAGCGCCTGGACGACCTACGCCTTCGCGCCCGACTGGTCGGTGGGCTACGGCATCACCTACCAGGGCGGCTTCGACGCCGGCCGCATCGCCAGACTGCCGGACGTCAAGAGCCACACCACGCACCGCGCGATGCTGTCGTGGGCGGTGAACGACACCCTGGCGCTGCAGCTCAACGCCAACAACCTCTTCGACAAGCCGTACTTCACCCGCGTGCGCAACAACGGCTGGGCCACGCCCGGCGAAGCGCGCTCGCTGGTGCTGACCGCCCACCTCGCCTTCTGATCCATCCACGGCAGGTCCGCGGCGACGCGGGCCCACCCGGAGCCTGAACATGCTGCTGCATATCCCGAACGTCCTTTCCGCCGACGAGGTGGCGTACTTCCGAAACCAGCTGGCGGGGGCCGGCTGGGCCGATGGCAAACTCACCGCCGGCTACCAGTCGGCGCAGGCCAAGGACAATGCCCAGCTGCCCGATGCCGACCCGGTGGCGCGCGAGCTGGGCGGCCGCGTGCTCGATGCACTGGGCCGCAGCCCGCTGTTCTTCAGCGCGGTGCTGCCGCGGCGGATCTTCCCGCCCCTGTTCAACCGCTACGCGGGCGGGCAGTCGTTCGGCTTCCACGTCGACAACGCCATCCGCTACGAGCGTGGCGCCAACGGCGCGCAGGTGCCGGTGCGCACCGACGTCTCGACCACGCTGTTCCTGAGTGCACCCGACGACTACGACGGCGGCGAGCTGGTGATCCATGACACCTACGGCACCCAGCGCGTGAAGCTGCCCGCCGGCGACCTGGTCGTCTACCCGGGCACCAGCCTGCACGAGGTGACGCCGGTGACGCGCGGCGTGCGCCTCGCCAGCTTCTTCTGGACCCAGAGCCTGGTGCGCGACGCCGGCCAGCGGCGCGAACTGTTCGAACTCGACCGCGCGATCCAGCGGCTCACCGTCGTCGCGCCGGGCGATCCCGCGCTGGTGCAGCTCACCGGCGTCTACCACAACCTGCTGCGCCGCTGGTCGGACGCCTGAGGCCGAACGATGTTGCGAAAGATCCTGTTCCAGACCCATTGGCTGCTCGGCATCACCGCCGGCCTGGTGTTGGCGCTGGTGGGCGTGACCGGCGCGCTGCTGTCCTACGAGCAGCCGCTGCTGCGGGCGCTCAATCCCGGCGTGATGACCGTGTCCGACGACGGCCGGCAGGCGCTGGCGCCGGACGTGCTGTTGGCTCGCGTCCGCGCCCGGGGCGGCGGTGTGCCGCAGTCGCTCACGCTGTACGCGGATCCGGCGCGGTCGGCGCGCGTCGCCTTCGCGCCACCGCCGGGTGCGGTCGCGGCGCCGGGCGGCCGGGTGCGCGGCCAGACCCGCTACCTCGATCCCTACACCGGCGAGCTGCTGGCCAAGCCGCGCGGCGAAGGCTTTTTCCGCACCACGATGCAGCTGCACCGCTGGCTGGCTGCGGGCGAGGTGGGCAAGCAGGTCGTCGGCGCATCGACCCTGGCGCTGGTGTTCTTCTGCCTCTCGGGCCTGTACCTGCGCTGGCCGCGGCGCTGGCGCAGCCCGCGGGCGTGGCTGCACCTCGACACCGCGCTGACCGGCCGGCGCTTCCTGTGGCACCTGCATTCGGTGGTGGCCACCTGGCTGCTGGTGCCCTATCTGGTGATGGCGCTGAGCGGGCTGTACTGGTCCTACGGCTGGTACCGCGATGGCCTGTTGGCGCTGAGCGGCGCGCCGGTCAGCGCGCAGCGCGGACCGCCGGCCGCCGTGGGCCCCGGCGAGGGCGAGGCGCCGGAAGTGGACGTGGCGGCGGCCTTCGCGGTGTTCGAAGGCGTCGTGCCCGGCTGGTCGACGGTGACGCTGCGGCTGCCAACTGCGCCCGGCCAGCCGCTCGAGTGGAGCTACCAGGACCCCGCGCCGCCGCACGAACGAGCGAACAACCGGTTGGCGCTCGACCCCGCAACGCTGGCGGTGAGCGCGCACGAGCGCTATCGCGACAAGCCGCTGGGCCAACGGCTGATGGCGGGCATCTTCCCGCTGCACAGCGGCAGCTGGTTCGGCGGGATCGGGCTGTTCGTGTTCTGTGTGGCCAGCCTGGCGATGCCGCTGTTCGCCGTCACCGGCCTGCAGCTCTACCTCGACCGCCGCGCGAAGAAGCGCGCCGGCCTGGCGCGCCGGCGCGAACGCGAGCAGGCGCGCACCCGCGCGCCGTCAGCTGGCTGACAGCTGCTCCACCGCCGCGACCTTGGCGAAGCGGTCGGCGATCAGCTTGAGCAGTGCGAGGCGGTTGTCGCGCACCGCGGCGTCGTCGGCCATCACCATCACCCGGTCGAAGAAGTTGTCGACCGGGCCCTGCAGCTCGGCCAGGCGCTTGAGCGTGCCGACGTAGTCGCGCTGGGCCAACAGCGGGTCGGTGTCGGCGAGGGCCTTGGCCAGCGCGCCGTGCAGCGACTGCTCGGCGGGCTCGACCAGGCGCGCCGGATCCACGGCGGCCGGGATCGTGGTCTCGACCTTGCGCAAGATGTTGCGGATGCGCTTGTTCGCGGCCGCCAGCGAGCTGGCCTCGCGCAGGCGCGCGAAGCCGGCGATCGCCTTCAGGCGCTTGTCGAAGTCGAGCAGCGAGGCCGGCCGCACGTCGGCCACCGCGTCGAACTGCGTGCCCGGCACGCCCTGGTCGGCGTAGTAGCCGCGCAGGCGGTCAAGGATGAAGTCCTCCAGCTCCTTCGCGTCCAGCGAGACGCCCGCCGGCAGCGACTTCGCGGCGATCGCGACCAGCGCCGGCAGGTCGAGCTCCAGCCCGCCCTCGATGATCGTGCGCGCCAGGCCCAGCGCATTGCGGCGCAGGGCGAACGGGTCCTTGTTGCCGGTGGGCTTGAGGCCCGCGGCGAAGCCGCCGGCCAGCGTGTCCAGGCGCTCGGCGATGGCCAGCACGCGGCCCAGCGGCGAGTAGGCGATGGCGTCGCCGGCGAAGCGCGGCTGGTAGGCCTCGTCGATTGCCCTGGCCACGGCCTCGGGCTCGCCCGCGGCGGTGGCGTAGTAGCGGCCGGCGATGCCCTGCAGCTCGGGGAACTCGCCGACCATGCGGCTCTGCAGGTCGGCCTTGGCCAGCGCGGCGGCGCGGCGGGCGGCGGCCTCGTCCATGCCCAGCGCTTTCGCCAGCGCGGCGGCCAGTTCGGCCACGCGCGCGGTCTTGTCGGCCAGGGTGCCGAGCTTCTGCTGGTAGGTCACGGTGGCCAGGCCCTCGGCCATCGCCGCCAGGCCCTGCCTGAGGTCTTCGTCGAAGAAGAACTGCGCGTCGGCGAAGCGCGGGCGGATCACGCGCTCGTAGCCCTTGCGGATCTCGGCCGGGTCCTTGCTGTCGAGGTTGGCGATGCCGATGAACTTCTCGCTGAGCTTGCCGTCGGCGCCGTGCACCGGGAAGAACTTCTGGTTCGCCTCCATGGTGGAGACCAGCGCTTCGTGCGGCACGCGCAGGAAGCCGGGCTCGAAGCTGCACAGGATGGCCTTGGGCCACTCGACCAGGCAGTTCACTTCCTCCAGCAGCTCGGCCGGCACGCGGGCCTGGCCGCCGGCCTCGCGCGCGGCGGCGGCGATCTCGGCGCGCACGCGCTCGCGACGCTCGCGCGGGTCGGCCAGCACGTGCGCCTCGCGCAGCGCCTGCAGGTACTCGCCGGCGTCGTTGAGCCAGACGCCCTTTCCGTGGTGGAAGCGGTGGCCGCGGCTCATGCGGTCGGCCTTCAGGCCCAGCACTTCGCCGGGCGCGACGTCGCGGCCGAGCAGGATCACCAGCCAGTGCACCGGGCGAACGAAGGCGATGTCGCGGCTGCCCCAGCGCATCGGCTTCGGGATCGGCAGGCCCTTGAGCGCCTCGGCGGTAATCTCGGCGAGCAGGTCGGCCGTGGCCGCGCCGGGGCGCGAGCTGCGGGCGACGAAGCGCATGCCCTTGGCGTCGGTGACGCGGTCGAGCTTTTCCCACGGCAGGCCGTTCTTCTGCGCGAAGCCCAGCAGCGCCGGCGTCGGCTTGCCGTCGGCATCCAGGCCGATGTTCAGGTACGGGCCCTGCACTTCGCTCTGCTGCTGCGGCTGCTGCACGGCCACGGCCGGCAGGAACACGGCCAGGCGGCGCGGCGAATACAGCGGGCCGGCGCGCAGGTCGCTGGCGTCGGTGCGCACGTCGATGCGGCGCGCGGCCAGGCCCTTGAGCACGCCGTCGTAGAAGGCCTGCGCCAGGTCGGGCAGGGCCTTGGGCGGCAGCTCCTCGGTACCCAGTTCGATCAGCAGCGGCAGATGGTCAGCCATTCGCGGCCTCCGGGGTCTTGAGGCCAGGGAAGCCGAGCTTCTCGCGCTGGGCGTAATAGGCTTCGGCGCAGGCGCGCGACAGCGTGCGCACGCGCAGGATGTAGCGCTGGCGCTCGGTGACCGAGATCGCGCGGCGGGCGTCGAGCAGGTTGAACGAATGCGAGGCCTTGCAGACCTGCTCGTAGGCGGGCAGCGGCAGCCCGGCCTCGACCAGCTTCAGCGCCTCGGCTTCGCAGGCGTCGAAGCGGTGGAACAGCTCGGCCACGTCGGCGTGCTCGAAGTTGTAGGTGCTCTGCTCGACTTCGTTCTGGTGGTAGACGTCGCGGTAGGTGACGTCGCCCTGCGGGCCGCGGGTCCAGACCAGGTCGAAGACGTTGTCCACGTTCTGCAGGTACATGCACAGGCGCTCGAGGCCGTAGGTGATCTCGCCCGTCACCGGCCGGCACTCCAGGCCGCCGGCCTGCTGGAAGTAGGTGAACTGCGTGACTTCCATGCCGTTGAGCCAGACTTCCCAGCCCAGGCCCCAGGCGCCCAGCGTCGGCGACTCCCAGTTGTCCTCGACGAAGCGCAGGTCGTGCACCAGCGGGTCGATGCCCAGCGCCTTGAGCGAGCCGATGTACAGGTCGAGGATGTCGTCCGGGTTCGGCTTGAGCACCACCTGGTACTGGTAGTAGCGCTGCAGGCGGTTCGGGTTCTCGCCGTAGCGGCCGTCGGTGGGGCGGCGGCAGGGCTGCACGTAGGCGGCGCGCCAGGGCTCGGGGCCCAGCGCGCGCAGGAAGGTGGCGGGGTGGAACGTGCCGGCGCCGACCTCGAGGTCGAGCGGCTGGACCAGGACGCAGCCCTGGTCGGCCCAATACTGGTTGAGCCTCAGGATCAGTTCCTGGAAGGTGGGTGCGCTCATCGCGGATTCGCCCTGTCGATTCAGCGCGCTAGTATAGCGGCGAACCCCCGCACGGCCCGCGCCACGCCCGATGAAACCCTTCCTGATCCTCGAGACCGGGCGGCCCCTGCCGCAGCTGCGCCGGCACGGCGGCTTCGGCCACTGGATCCGGGTCGCCGCCGGGCTGCATGCCCGCGACGTCCGCCACTGCCACGTGCTCGACGGCGAGGCGCTGCCCGACGCGGCCGACTACGCCGGCGTGCTGGTCACCGGCTCGGGCGCCATGGTCACCGAGCGCCTGGACTGGAGCGAGCGCACCGCCGACTGGCTGCGCGACGCCGCCCACGCCGGCCAGCCGCTGTTCGGCATCTGCTACGGGCACCAGCTGATCGCGCATGCCCTGGGCGGTACCGTCGACTACAACCCGCGCGGCCGCGAGATGGGCACGGTGCCGGTGGCCACCTCGGCCGCCGCCGCGGCCGACCCGCTGTTCACCGGGCTGGGCGAGTTCGACGCCCAGACCACCCACCTCCAGACCGTCACCGCGCCGCCGCCCGCCGCCGAGGTGCTGGCCCGCTCGGGCCGCGACGACTGCCAGGCCTTCCGCTGGGGCGAGGCCGCCTGGGGCGTGCAGTTCCACCCTGAATTCAGCACCCACATGATGCGCGGCTACATCCAGGCCCGCGCCGACGCGCTGGCCGCGGAGGGCAGCTGCCATCGCCAGCTGCTGGCGGCGGTGAAGCCCGCCCCGCTGGCGCGCCGGGTGCTCCGCCGTTTCATCCACGTGGCGCACGCCCGCGCCCGCAACAGGAAGTCCGCATGACCGCACGTTCCGTAAGCATGGCCGCCCCGTTCCGCTGGCTGATGAAGGCCCTGGATGCCGGGCGGCGCCAGCCGCGGGCGCTGTTCGGCGGCTTCGCGCTGCTGCTGGCGGTGGGCATGGTCCCGACCGTGCTGCAGCTGGTGGCGCAGGCACTGTTCCCGTCTTCGCCGGGGCTGCTGATGGTGGTCTATGGCGCGGTGATCGGCCTGAGCCTGGTGCTGATGCCGCCGCTGAGCGGCGCGGCGTTCCGCCTGCTGCACGACTGCGAGACCGGCCGGCCCGCCGCTGCGACCGATATTTTCAACGGCTATCGCGATCGCGCGTTCGCCGTGCGGATGGTGCTGACCGCGATGCTGTTGCTGCTGGCCTACCTCGCGGTGTTCGCCCTGCTGTTCACGGTGGTGCCGGGCAAGGAGTTCTTCACCGAGCTGTTCGCGCGCGCGGCCGCCACGCCGCCCGGTGGACAGCCCGACATGACCGGCATGCCGCCGCTGCCGCCCAGCTTCCTGCTGTGGCTGCTGGCGGCGTCGGCCTTCCTGGTGGTGCTGGGCAATGCCTACATGCTGGCCTTCGCGCACGCCGCGATGGCCGGCCACGGCGCGCTGGGCGCGGTGGGCGGCGGCCTCGCGGCGACGCTGCGCAACCTGCTGCCGCTGGTGGGCTTCTTCCTCGTCGCCATGGTCGTGGGCTTCGTGCTGGTGATGATCTTCGCCGTCGTGGTCGGCCTGGTGGTCACGGTGCTGAGCCTGGTCAGCCCGGTGCTGGCGATGGTCGTGATCGCGCCGCTCTACCTGGCCCTGATGCTGGTGGCCTACGTGGTGATGTTCGGCTTCTACTACCACGCCTGGCGCGAGATCTTCGGCGAGCCCGCCGAGGCGCCGTTGGACGCGCTGGAAGCCTGATCCGCGTGCCTCAGAGGCCGCCCCGTGCGACCTCGACGATCAGCTGCACGTAGCGCAGCCCGATGAAACCGACCGCGCCGAAGAACAGCGCGGCCTGCAGCAGCAGCCAGCTGCGGCCGCCGGGCGGCATCGCCGCCGGCGCGCCGGGCGCCAGTTCGACGCGGGTGCCGGCGAGGTAGTCGTGCAGCGCCCGCTTGCCGGGCGACCAGGCCGCCAGCGCATGGCCCAGGTGCAGCGCGAACCAACTGGGGATGCCGGCGACGACGCGCAGGGCGATCCGGCCCGGTCCGCAGCGCGCGCCGTGGACGTCGGTGACGCGCAGGCCCAGCAGGCGCTTGCCCGGGCTGGCCTGCCAGCGCGAACTTTCGAACGAAATGAACCACGCGGCCGCGACCGCGAACAGCACCAGCGATACGGCCAGCGCCAGCCACAGCAGCTCGACCACGAGGCCCGCCATGCCCGCGCGCAGCACCTCGTCGCCGGTGAAGAGGCCCAGCATGCGCAGCGGCGCGTCTTCGCGCGCCAGCGAAAGATCCAGCAGCTCCCAGATCCGGGACTGCAGCGTCGGCAGGCCTTCGTCGAACACGAACCAGGCGTCCTGCAGCCGCGACCACAGCAGCGGCAGCGCCAGCAGGCTGATCGCGCTGGCGTCGGCGCTGTAGGCCGCGTAGCGGCGCCAGAAGCCGGCCGGCGGGTTCATGCGCTCAGCCGGCGGTCCGGGTCGGGCGCAGCATGGCGCCGGCCAGGATGCCCAGCTCGTAGAGCAGGCACATCGGGATCGCCAGCATCAGCTGCGACACCACGTCGGGCGGGGTGATGATCGCGGCCAGGATGAACACGCCCACGATCACGTAGCCGCGCGCTTCGCGCAGCTGCGCCGGCGTCACCACGCCCAGCAGCACCAGTACCACCACGGCCACCGGCAATTCGAAGCTCAGGCCGAAGGCGAGCAGGATCACCAGCACGAAATCGAGGTAGCGCGAGACATCGGGCGCCATCGCCACCGTGTCCGGCGTGAACATGGCCAGGAAGCCGAACACCGTCGGCAGCACCAGGAACCAGGCGAACGCGCAGCCGATGTAGAACAGCAGCACCGCGGCGAGCAGGATCGGCCGCGCCAGGCGCTTTTCGTTCTGGTACAGGCCCGGCGCCACGAAGGCCCAGGCCTGGTAGAGCAGCCACGGCATCGATGCCAGCACGGCCACGAAGAACGCGAGCTTGATCGGGATGAAGAAGCCGCCCGCCACGTCGATGGCCTGCAGCGTGCCGCCGGTGGGCAGCTTGGCCACCAGCGGCTGCGCGAACAGGTTGTAGAGCTCCTTGGCGAACGGCATCAGCGCCAGGAAGACCACCAGCACCGCCGCCACGCCGCGCATCAGGCGGGCGCGCAGTTCCAGCAGGTGGCCCATCAGCGACTCGTCGGCGGGTGCGTCGGGGCCGCTCATGGCGTCGATGCCCCGGGGCGCTTGGGCGCGTCGGCTTCGGCCGGCACATCGTCGGGCGTGAGCTTGAACGGCTCGGGATCGCTGTAGAACTCGAAGTCCGGCCCGGCCTCGGGAGCAGGAACGGGGTCAGGTTCGGTTCCCGGTTCGCGTGCGGCCGCGATCGACGGATCGGTCGGGGACGCCGAGCCTGATCCCGTGCTGGGCGGGATGTCCTGGATGGCGGTGTCGGCGTCGGCCCGGGCCAGCGCCTCGGCGTCACGCACGCCTTCGCCGGCGGCCTGCGCGGCGGCGCTGACTTCCTTGCCGACCGCGTCGAGTTCCTGCCGCAGGTCCTGCGCCGGGTTGCCGACGCTGCGCTTGAGCTCGTCGGCGGCCATCTCGCGCTCGAACTCGGCCTTGACCGAATACCACTGCGCCCGCGCCTTGCGCACCCACAGCCCGGTGTAGCGCGCCGCCTTGGGCAGCCGCTCGGGACCGAGCACGACCAGGGCCACGACCGCGATGATCAGCAGTTCGCTGAAGCCGATGTCGAACATGGCAAGGGTGCCGGCGCGGGGCCGGGACTCAGGAGTCCTTGCGCTGGCTGTCCTGGCGCGAGGTTTCGTCGGACGGCATGTCGCGCTTCTCGCTGCCGATCTGCGACGGCGGCTCGTCCTTGCCCTTCAGGCCTTCCTTGAAGCCCTGGATGCCTTCGCCCAGGTCCTTGCCGACGCCCTTGAGCTTCTTGGTGCCGAAGACCAGCACCACCACGACCAGAACGATGAGCCAGTGCCAGATGCTGAAGCTGCCCATGGGGGTTTCCCTGCGTTGATCCGATGCCGGGAAGGATAGCGCAGCCGGCCCGCGGCTGCGCTGCCCCGTTGGTCACTGGGCGAGGGTGTTTTCTTCCAGGCGGTCGCGGAACAGCACCAGCGCGTCCGGGGCGGCATTGGCGCGGCCCTCGAAGATGGCCCGCGGGGTGGTGTCGGGGCCATAGGCGCGCTGGTTGGCGCGGTGGTCGATGCGCAGCACGGTGCCGTCCAGGGCGACGCCAGCGAACAGGCCGCGGGCGCGCGAGTAGCTGTAGATCTCGGCCTTGAGCTGCTCGTCGGTGGCGGCCTGGGCCGTGCGGCCGACCGGGCCGGCGGCTACGCTGGCGTCGGCGCCGAGGGTGAACTTGCCGTTGACGATGTTGTCCACGCCGCGCGGGCTGCGGAAGACCAGGATGACGTCGGACGACTGCACGCCGGCCTGGAAGCCGATGCTGCCGCCGCCGAGCGTGATGAAGCTGGGGTTGGACCAGGTGCCGTCCGGGCTGCGCACCGAGATCAGGCCCTTGCCGCCGCGCCCGCCCAGCACCAGGCCGGCCTTGACCACGTCGGGGATGACGGCGATGGCGTGGGCTTCGGTGAACATCTTCTCGGGCACCGCGGTTTCCGGGATGCGCATGATCTCGCCGAGCACGCGGGCGGCGTCGTTGGCCTTGGCGTCTTCCTTCTCGCCGGCGTGGGCCGGGGCGGCGAAGGCGAGCAGCAGGGCGAGGGCGGCGGCGAGCGGGGCCAGCAGGCGGTTCATGGGGGACCTCCGGGAGGAAACGACGGGACGAGTATGGCTTCGCGCCATGAACCGGGCGTGAGCCGGGCCTTCATTCCGGCGATGATAGTTTGTGTTCCCCCGACCCGGACAGCGACGCATGACCCCGCCCTATCGCGATGCCCCCGCCGCCACCGGCCCCGGCAAGACCGCCGTGCTGCTGGTCAACCTGGGCACGCCCGACGCCGCCACCCGGCCGGCGGTGAAGCGCTACTTGGCGCAGTTCCTGCACGACCACCGCGTGGTCGAACTGACCCGCTGGCTGTGGTGCCCGATCCTGCACTTCATCATCCTGCCGCTGCGCTCGGGCAAGGTGGCGAAGAAGTACGCGTCGATCTGGATGGAGGGCGGCTCGCCGCTGCTGGTGCACACCCAGCGCCTGGCCAAGGCGATGCAGCACTCGATGCCCGACCTGCCCGTGCGGATGGCGATGCGCTACGGCAACCCGTCCATCCCGTCCGTGCTGCGCCAGCTCGAGGCCGAGGGCATGACCCGGCTGCTGGTGCTGCCGCTGTACCCGCAGTATTCGGCCAGCACCAGCGCGACCGTGCTCGATGCGGTGAACAAGGAGATCTCGACCTGGCGCCGGGTGCCCGAGCTGCGCTTCATCGCGGATTACCACGACGACGCCGGCTGGCTCGACGCGATGGAGGCCCGCATCCGCGCGCACTGGGACCTGCGCGGCCGCGCCGACAAGCTGCTGTTCTCCTTCCACGGCCTGCCCAAGCGCTTCGAGCGCGCGGGCGACCCCTACCCGCGCCAGTGCGAGGCCGGCGCGCGCCTGCTGGCCCAGCGCCTGGGGCTGTCGGAGAACGAATGGTTCCTGACCTACCAGTCGCGCTTCGGCCGCGAGGAATGGCTGCAGCCCTACACCGACAAGACGCTCGAGCAATGGGGCAAGGACGGGCTGGGCACGGTGGACGTGGTCTGCCCGGGCTTCGCGGCCGACTGCCTGGAGACGCTGGAGGAGATCGCGGTCGAGAACGACGAGGTCTTCCGCCACGCGGGCGGAAAGCAGCTGCGCTACATCAGCGCATTGAACGAAGAGCCCGGCCACGTGGCCGCGCTCGCCGCGCTGGCCCGCCGCCACCTGCAGGGCTGGCCGCACTGATGCCGGGCGGCGGGCTGCGCGAGATCCGGCTCGAATCCCCGCGCGGCGAACTGGCGGCGCTCCGCGGCGGCACCGCCGGCGGCCCGCGCCTGCTGTGCCTGCACGGGTGGCTCGACAACGCCGCCAGCTTCCTGCCGTTGGCGCCGGAACTCGCCGAGTTCGACCTGGTGGCGCTGGACCTGCCGGGCCACGGTGCTTCCGCGCACCGCGCGCCGGGCCACGATTACGCCTTCGCCGACTGGATCCACGACGTGCTCGACGCGCTCGACGGGCTCGGCTGGGACCGCGCCGACCTGCTCGGCCATTCGATGGGCGGCGCGATCGCCTGCGCGGTGGCCGCGGCGGCGCCGTCGCGGGTGCGGCGCCTGGCCCTGGTCGAAGCGCTGGGCCCGATCGCCGGCGATCCGGCCGCGGCCGGCACCCGCCTGCGCGAGGCGGTGTCGGCGCGCCGCGCGCTGGCCGCCCGCGCGCCGCGGGTCATCCCCGACATCGACACCGCGGTGGCGGCCCGCCTCGCGGCCAGCCGCATGACGCCGGAGGCCGCGCGCCTGATCGTCGAACGCAACCTGCGCCGGGTCGAGGGCGGCCATGCCTGGCGCAGCGACCCGCGCCTCACGCTGCCCAGCCAGCTGCGCCTGACCGAGGAAACGGTGCAGGCGATGCTGCGCGCGATCGAGGCGCCGGTGCTGGTGGTGGCGGCCGATCCGTCGCCGCCTTACTTCAGCCCGGACGTACGCACGCAGCGCCTGGCCTGCCTGGCCGACGGCGCGCTGGAGGTGATCCCGGGCGGGCACCACCTGCACATGGAGCAGGCGGCGCGGGTGGCGGTACCGCTGCGGCGGTTCCTGGCGGCTTAGTCGGCGGCCTGCAGGCTCAGCGACACCACCGACTGGCCGTCGAGGTCGTCGCGCAGGTTCACCAGCAGGCTGCGGCCGTCCTTCTCGAAGCCCAGCATCGAGCCGTCGGCGCCCTGCATGGACATCGTTTCCTTCCAGCCGGCGCCGGACTGGCCTTTGCGCAGCTGGGAAAAAATTTCCGAGGCGGGCTCGGGGCTGCGCAGCACCACCGAGGTGGCGGGGCCCATCGTCATCACCGACATCACCTGGTAGCTGGCCGGCAGCGTGATGTCGGTCGGGAACCCGTCGGGCAGCGGCACGTTCTCGCCGCTGCTGTGGACCAGCTCGCCCTGCTCGGTCTGGGCCGTGACGCGGTGCACGCCGTCTTCGTTCTCGATATCCACGTCGGCGCCGGTGCTGGCTTCCAGGGCCTGTTCGGCCAGCGCCTCGGAGGCGGCTTCCTCGGACTTGCCGCAGCCCGACACCAGCAGGGCGAGCAGGGCGGCGGACAGCAGGGTGCGTTGGCTGGACATGGTCGGCTCCGGACGGGGCGGCCCCGCGCGGGGACCTTTCAGCGGATCAAACGTGCAAGCCGTCCCTTCAAGGCCAAGCCGTCGCCGCGCAGGTAGTCGCGTTCTTCCCGCCAGCCGGGCCAGCGGGCCTCGACTTCGCGCCAGAAGGCGCGGGAGTGATTGGCGTGGACCAGGTGGCAGAGCTCGTGCACCAGCACGTACTCGAAGGCCGCGGGGCGGCCCAGCACCAGGCTCAGGTCGAGCTTGAGTTCGTCGCTGGGGCTGAGCGAACCCCAGAGCGAGGACAGCGGCCGCAGGGTGAACTGGCGCGGCGCGCGCGGCAGCCCCGGCAGGTAGCGCGGCAGCCAGGCGCCAAGGTCCTGGCGCGCCTGCTGCTGGTAGAAATCGCGGAGGCTGGCCTTGAGCTGGGCATCGCTGGCCCGTTCGGGCAGCTGCAGCACGATGCCGTCGTCTTCGAGCGTGGCGCGGACATAGCGGCCTTCGCGCCAGTGCACCGGCACCTCGCCGCCGCGCAGGGGCAGGGCGTCGGTGCCGCCGCGCACCAGCGGGGCCTCGGCCAGCGCTGGCTGGCGCGCCAGCTGGTCCGCCAGCCAGTCGCGGTGTTCGTGCAGGAAGGACAGCGCCAGGCGCTCGGACACGCCGCGCGGCAGGGTGAGGCGCGCGCCCTTCTCGGTGACGATCAGGCGCAGCCGGCGCGCGCGCGGGTCGCGGACCCAGCGCACGTCCACCTCGCGGCCGTCGGCGAGCGCGAGCGGGCGCAGTTCGACGGCGGGCGGGGCGGGGCGGGTGAGCTTCAGGAACATGCCCAGACTTTAGCTGGAAGCCGCCGAAGAAATGTAGGAGGGACTTCAGTCCCGAAGCTTTCCGCCGAGGAGCTTCGGGACTGAAGTCCCTCCTACAGGGGCATGGCTCAGGCCTCGGCGGGGCTGAGCTTGAGCGCGGGCTCGAGCACGGCGAACAGGCGCTTGAGCTCACCGGCCATCAGCGCGTAGCGGGCGTCGAGCTCGGCGTGCAGGCCGTCGCGTTCGGTGCCCTCGAGCTGGTCGACGACGCCGTCGAGGAACTTGAGCTTGCGCACCACCAGGTCGTCGCCGAGCACGAAGCTGACGTGGTCGTCGAGCACCAGCGCCAGCTTGCTGACCTGCTTGCCGGACTCGAGGTGCTTCTTGATCTCGTCGCAGAGCAGCTCCTGGCGCTGGCACTTCACCACGGCGCCGCCGTCGATGGGGTCCTTGAGCTCGCACTCGTCGCCCAGCACCAGTCCGGCCGGCAGCGGTTCGCCGGCGATCCAGCCGGTGAGCACGGCGCGCGCCGAGACTTCCGCGTTCAGCGGCAGGGCCGGGAAGCTGCCGAGCGCGTGGCGCAGCTCGGACACCACCGACTCGGCCGACTTCTTCGAGCTCGCGTCCACGGCGATGAAGCCGTGCTGCAGGTCGAGCGTGGCGTTGGTCTGCACCGGGCGCACGAAGGCGCGCGGCAGCAGCTCCATCACCAGGTCTTCCTTGAGGCGCTTGCGGGCGCGGCCGCCGAGCTTGCGGCCTTCCTTCTCCTCCAGCGCGGCGATGCGCTTGCCCAGCTCGTCGTTGACCACGGCGCCGGGCAGCAGGCGGTCTTCGCCGCCCAGCGTGATCCAGATCGCGTCGCCGACGCGGTGGCTCATGGCCTCGGCGTCGCGGCCGAAGGGCGGGATGAAGCCGCGCGACATCAGCTCGGACGGACCGACCGGCTTGAGCCGGCATTCCTCCAGGCGGGCATCGAGTTCAGCGAGGGATTTGGCGACGGTGGTCGGGAAGCGGAAGAACGTCAAATTGCGAAAGAACATCAAATATCCAAAGTCAGGGTGGGGCGGAAAAAGGGGTCAGAGTAAATATTTGTTTGAAACGCAGCTTCGCGCCCGGCGTCCGACGCCTCGGTTTCAAACAAATATTTACTCTGACCCCTTTTCCTGGTCGGGGTCGCTGGCGAGCCAGGCGTGGGCGTCGGGGAGGGGGGTGTCGCTGCGGCGGCCGAGGGCGGCGAAGTCGAACAGGCTGGCGTCGGCCAGCTGCGAGGGTCGCACGTCGGCCAGCGCCTTGGCGATGGTATCGATGCGGCCCGGGCTTTCCTTCTCCCACGCGGCGAGCATCCGTCCAACCTGCTTGCGCTGCAGGTTCTCCTGCGAGCCGCAGAGGGTACAGGGGATGATCGGGAACTGCTTCCAGTCGGCGTACTCGATCAGGTCGGCTTCGCGGCAGGTGATCAGCGGGCGGATCACCACGTGCTCGCCGTCGTCGCTGGCCAGCTTGGGCGGCATCGAAGCCAGCTTGGCGTGGTGGAACAGGTTCATGAAGAACGTGGCCACCAGGTCGTCGCGGTGGTGGCCGAGCGCGATCTTGGTGAAGCCATTTTCCTTGGCGTGCCGGTACAGCGCGCCGCGGCGCAGGCGCGAGCACAGCGAGCACATGGTCTTGCCCTCGGGCACCACGCGCTTGACCACCGAGTAGGTGTCCTGCTCGATGATGGTGAAGTCCACGCCGATCGAGCGCAGGTAGTCGGGCAGCACGTGCTCCGGGAAACCGGGCTGCTTCTGGTCCAGGTTCACCGCCACCAGTTCGAAGCGCACCGGCGCCTTCTTCTGCAGCTGCAGCAGGATGTCGAGCATCGTGTAGCTGTCCTTGCCGCCCGACAGGCACACCATCACCTTGTCGCCCTCTTCGATCATCCCGTAGTCGGCGATGGCCTGGCCCACCTGGCGGCGCAGCCGCTTGGCGAGCTTGTGGCGCTCGTGGCTGGCCTTGCGCGGCAGGGGGTCGTGGAGGGGAAGCGTCATGGCCGCCATTTTAGTCACTTTCCCTGTGGGAGGCGCTAAGCTGGAGGGGAACCGGAGATGCCGATGGCCGACGAAGATCTCGCCAGGATTACCGCACAGTTGGTCGAGCTGAAGGTCGAGCACCGCGACCTCGACGAGGTGATCGGCCGGCTCGCCGCCAGCATCGAGGCCGACGAGCTGGCCATCAAGCGCCTGAAGAAGCGCAAGCTCAAGATCAAGGACATGATCGCCGCGCTCGAGAGCCGCCTGATCCCCGACCTCGACGCCTGAGCCGCGGGCTCAGGCCTCGGTCGAGCCCGTCTTCGCCGGCAGCGCCTTCTGGGTGCCGGTGGCCCGGCTCACCGCCTCGGGCGACAGCTTGGAGATGGTGTGGCGCAGGTCGCGGCCCAGCACCACCTTCGCGTCCTTCTCCCAGACCATCATGGTCTCGTCGAAGTCGAGCTTCCCGTCCGGGCAGATCCAGACCAGTTTCAACTCGCGCAGCTTCTGGATGAAGCCGCGGAACAGCGACTTGTCGAAGAACTCCGGCGCCGCCGGCGCGTACAGCAGGCTCAGGCGCTGGGCGGTCAGCTGGCACAGGGTCTCGAGCTCGCCGGCGCTGAGCGTGCGCGGCCCGTTCTTCACCAGCGTGGTGATGGCGATGAAGTAGCGCTCGAACGCCTGCTGCAGGCTGTGCGAGATCACGCGCAGGCGGAACACTTCGTCGGTCTGGCCCGGGCCGCGCGTCAGGTAGCCGCCTTCGTCCTCGCTGGCGACGCTGAGCAGGCCCTCGGCCACGAACAGGTCCAGCGTGGCGTCCAGGCGCTCGGCGAACTCCTCCGGCGTCCACGGCAGGAACAGCTCGTCCTGCACGAACGGATAGATCGTGCGCCCCAGCCGCAGCAGGCCGGCGCGGCTCATGCGGCGGTTGTTCTGGAAGCACAGCGCCACCCAGCTCGCGGCCGCGAACAGGTGCAGCACGTTGTTGCGGAAATAGCTCTGCAGCACCGCGGTCTCTCCCTCGATGCTGATCACGTCGCCCAGCGGGTGCACGGTGCGGGTCAGCACGCCGATCTTCTCGCCGTAGGCGATCATCTCGGCCGGCTCCATCGCGGTGACGGTGACGCGGTCGGAGTACGGCAGCTTCGCCAACAGCTTCTTCGACAGCGCCAGCTGGGCCAGCAGGTCGGCCTCGGACATGGCGTGCTTGGGCGTGGCCAGCAGGGCCAGGGCCAGCAGGTTCACCGGGTTCACGTCGGCGGCGCGGTTGATGTTGACCTGGATCTTCTGGGCCAGTTCGGCCACGGCCGGGTTGATCCAGGTCGGCTTGTCCTCGGGGTCGGCGCTGCGCTCGCGCCAGTCCGGCGCGTGCCGGGCCAGCACGTCGTCCAGGAAGATCGGTTCGCCGAAGTTCACCGCCACCTTGCCGTAGTGCTGGCGCAGGATGCCGGCGCCGGCCTTGAGCAGGGCCCAGATGGTTTCCTTTTCCTTGGGTTGGCCGGTCAGCTCGTCGAGGTAGCTCTTGCCCTCGATCAGCTTCTCGTAGCCGATGTACACCGGCTGGAACACCACCGGCCGCCGCGGCGCGCGCAGGAAGGCCTTGATGGTCATCACGATCATGCCGCCCTTGGGCTGCAGCAGGCGGCCGGTGCGCGAGCGCCCGCCCTCGATGAAGTACTCGAGCGAGAAGCCTTCGCCGACCAGCTGCGCGACGTATTCGCCCAGCACCGCCGCGTAGAGCGCGTTGCCCTTGATCGAGCGGCGGATGAAGAAGGCGCCGCCGCGGCGCAGGATCGGCCCGATCACCGGCATGTTGAGGTTGATGCCGGCCACGATGTGCGGCGGCACGATGCCGCGCGTGTACAGCAGGTAGCTCAGCAGCAGGTAGTCCATGTGGCTGCGGTGGCAGGGCACGTAGACCACTTCGTGCCCGGGCGCGACCTGCTTGAGCGTGTCGAGGTGGTTGACGTTGACGCCGTCGTAGATGCGGTTCCAGAAGCCCGTGAGCGCGAACGAGGCCGAGCGCACCACCGGGTTGGAATAGTCGGCGGCGATCTCCCAGGCGAATCGATGGGCCTTCTTCCAGGCCTCGAGGTACTCGGTGCCGTCCTTGCGGGC
Source organism: Arenimonas sp. (assembly GCF_036275555.1). Classification (GTDB taxonomy): domain Bacteria; phylum Pseudomonadota; class Gammaproteobacteria; order Xanthomonadales; family Xanthomonadaceae; genus Arenimonas. The sequence continues at coordinate 7,400 of NZ_DASUDO010000028.1, read as the reverse complement.
CTGGTCGGTGATCGATTTGCGCACCGGCTCGGCGTCGAGCACGCGGTCCACCAGCAGGCGGCGGGTGGACAGGTCGGGGCCGATGACCGCGGTCTTGATGCGGCGGAAGTGCGCGCGCAGCACGCGGCTGACCTTGCGCACCTGGCGCTCGTGCGGCAGCTCCTCGCCGAGGATTTCCCAGACGCGCACGCCGGGCGAGAACTGCACCACGGTGTCGCGGCCGTTGAGCAGGATCGCCAGCAGGCGGCGGAAGCGGCCGACCAGGGCCCAGTTCTCCGAGAACAGCACCGAGAACCAGCCCGACTGCCGCGCCGGCGCGCGGCCGACGAAGATCGAGACCGGCACCAGCTGCACGTCCTGGTCGGGGTAGAGGCGGTGTGCCATCAGCAGGCGCGAGAGCGCATCGGAATGGCTGCGGTTCTTGGGCCGCCCGAACAGGCCGGCGCGGCGGCGCGAAAGCGCCACGTAGGCGCGCTTGCGGCCGAGCGGATCGCCCGGCAGCGCCGCCAGCGGCGAGGGCAGGCCGGCCTCGCGGCAGGCGCGGTCCAGGATCAGGGTGTTCGACAGCCCGTAGGTCTCGATCACGTAGCAGATCGGCCGGTCGAGGTCGAAGGGCGGCGTGGCCGGCTCGCGGTGGATCTCGATCCAGGGCTGCAGCAGTTTTTCCATGAAGCGCGCCCACAGGGGCGGCTTCGCGGTCGGGCGCGGCGGCGGGGCGGCCGGGGAAGGCATGGCGTCCATGGGCGGTCCGGAGCTCAGCGGGCGGCGCCGTCGCCGTCGGTGGCCGGCGCGGCCGCGTCGGCGACTTCGGCGGCCGCCTCGGCCAGCTCGGCCTCGGCATCACGGATGGCATTCGCGCCGTACCAGGCGCCGTCGCGGCGCAGCATCTCCATCTCGAAGGCCACCGTCTTGCCCTGCAGCGGGTAGCTGACCTTCACCGTGGCGGTGTCGCCCTCGGCGGAGACCAGTTCGGCATTGACGCCGTCCAGCATGGCGTCCAGGTCCAGGCCGTAGACGCGCAGCAGCGACTTGGTGCCGGCCAGGGCGATGCCGGCCTTTTCCATGGCCGGGCCGTGGGTCAGCGCGCGGGCCTCGGCCAGCGTGGGCAGCTGCAGCTCGCGGGCGGTGTCCACGGCCACGGCGATGGCCTGGCGGCCGCGCTCGCGGTCGGTGAACAGGGCCGGGTCGGCCCAGTCGATCAGCTGGGTGGCGACTTCGGCGCCGTGCGCCTTCTCGTCCTCGCTCAGCTCGGTGTTGGCCTGGATGGCGGCCGTCAGGAAGATGGTGGCGGTGGCCTGCATCAGCGGCCACTGGCCGCCGATCTCCTGTTCGAGCCGGGCCAGCTGCTGGTCCAGGTCGCGGGCCAGGTCCTCCTCGGCGTTCGGGGCGAGCAGGCGGGCCATCAGGCGGTCGTACTTCTCGGCGTCCTCGTCCGAGGCCGGCTCGGCCTCGGCGGCGCGGCGGTCCCAGAGGGCGGCGCTGCGGGCGTGCAGGTCGGGCGGCAGGCTGAGGTGGCCGTAGCGCACCAGGTCGTTCTGGCGCAGGGCGGCGGCCATGGTCTCGACGGCCTCGACCGGGTCGCCGGGCGCGCGCGCCTGGTCGGCCGGGGTCTCGCGCTTGCAGGCGACCAACGCCAGGGCGAACAACAGCAGGGCGAGCAGGGCCCGCAGGGGCAGTCGTGGGGTCATGCGGTCAGGCGTCTTGGACGGGTCTGGGGCGCTGAATCTAGCAGATCGGGGCCCTCGGCCCGGGGTCCGGCCGGTTTCCCGGCCAGCCCGGCTTCAGGGCGCGAAGACCCGGGCGATCTGGGCCTGGATGGCCTCGGCCGCCGCTGCCGGATCGGCGGCCTGGCGGATCGGGCGGCCCACGACGATGTGGTCGGCGCCCGCCGCGAAGGCCTGCGGCACGTCCACGGTGCGCTTCTGGTCGTCGCCGGCCGGGCCCGCCGGGCGGATGCCCGGGCAGACGATCAGGAAGCCGGGGCCGTTGGCCTGGCGCAGCGCGGCGGCCTCCTGGCCCGAGGCGATGACGCCGTCGCAGCCGGCGGCCCGGGCCGCGGCCGCGCGCTCCAGAACCACCTCGGAGGGGTCACGATCGATGCCCAATTGGCGAAGATCGCTGCGATCCATCGAGGTGAGCACGGTCACCGCCAGGAGCTTGATGTCGCCCTTCTCCTGCGAAGCGGCGCGCATCATGCCGTCATGTTGGCCGTGGATGGTGCAAAACGAAACCGGATAACGGGCCAGGCCCCTGATCGTGGCGCCGACGGTGGCCGGCACGTCGTGGAACTTCAGGTCCACGAACACCTGCTTGCCTCGTCCCGCCAGCTCCTCCAGCACCCGGAAGTAGTCGCCGCTGGTCAGCAACTCCATGCCGATCTTGTAGAAGGACACGCTGTCGCCCAGCCGGTCCATCCAGGCGCGGGCCTCGGCGGCGGTGGAAACATCGAGGGCGAAGATCAGGCGATCGCGGACGGCGGGCATGGGCGTCGGCTTACTCGGCGTAGTCCAGGGCGTCGAGCTTCATCTGGCGGCGCTCGGCCTCGGGCAGGGTCCAGGCGTTGTTGAACAGCGCCGGCTCCCAGCTGCCGTAGGTCGGGTTGGGCAGCACGAACCAGCGCTCGCCGATCCACGCGGCGTAGGGCGCCATCGCCTGCTCGCGGCCGGCGGGGGTGTTGGCGCTGATGGTCACCATGTCGCCGATCTGGTCGCCGAACTGCATCAGCACCCGGTGGGTCCGGGAGACGTGCTTGCGGCGGCAGCCCTTTTCGGAGCCCTCCTGCTCGCAGCCTTCGACGAAGAAGCCCAGGCCCAGGAACTGCGTGCCGGATTCGACCGGGAAGCCGAGCGCGCGCAGGTTCACCAGGGTCGGCTCTTCCAGGTGGGCCGCGCGGTTGCTCAGGTAGAACACGGTGACGCCGCGGGCGGCCGCGGCCTGGGCGAACTCGAGCGCGCCCGGCACCGGCTTGGCCTTCTCTTCGCGCACCCAGGCGTCCCAGGTCACTTCGTCGTAGGCGGCGCCGTCGCGGACCAGGCGGGCCTGGTAGGGCGAGTTGTCGAGCACGGTCTCGTCGATGTCCACGATCACCGCGGGCGGCAGGCCGTCGACCGGGGCCAGTCGCTCGTCGGGCGTCAGCGCATCCCAGTCCGGCGTCTTCAGCGCGCGGTCGAGCTGGTAGAGCGCGCTGCGGTAGGTCTGGCCGGCCAGCAGGCGGTATTCCAGCGACGCCTGTACCCAGGCGACGGCGTTGAGGTTGTCGTGGTGGCCCGGGCCGGCGGCGGGCGCGGCGGGCTGGGCGGCCGGGGCCGGCGTGGCCGGCGCCGCGACCGGCGCCTCGCGCACGGGCATCGCCTGGCAGGCGGCCAGGGCGAGGGCGAGGGCGGAGACGGCGAGGGTCTTGGTCAGGGTCATGGGCGAGCGTCCGTTCGTGATGGCGCGGAGTTTACCGGGGGTCGGGGGGTGGGGTCATGACAGCGGGGATAGGAAATAGGGATTAGGAGGTAGGAGGTAGGAGGTAGTGAAAAGCTGGCTCTGCTGCTGCCTCACTGCTTTACGGCTTGTCAGCTGCTCTTCACTACCTCCTACCTCCTACCTCCTAATCACTAGTTCCTGCCTGCCGCCCTCAGCCGTCGCCAAAGAGCGCGGCAATCGCGTCCATATGCGCCCGCCCGCGCTGCTTCTTCTCCGCGGTCTCGCGCTCGGGATCGGCGCCGTCGCGCAGCAGGTCGCCCTGCGGGAGTTCGTCGAGGAAGCGGCTGGGCAGCAGGTGGTCGACGCTGCCCCAGCGCTTGATCTCGGCGCTGTGCGAGAGGTACAGGCGCTCCTTGGCGCGGGTGATGCCGACGTACATCAGGCGGCGCTCTTCCTCGAGGCGGTTCTCCTCGAGGCTGGCCTCGTGCGGCAGGTTGCCGTCTTCGCAGCCGACCACGAACACGGCGCGGAACTCCAGGCCCTTGGCCGCGTGCAGGCTCATCAGGCGCACGGCGTTGCCGGGCTCGCCGCGGTCGGCATTCGAGAGCAGGGCCAGCTGCGCGGCCAGTTCACCCGGGCCGCCGCCGCGGGCGCCTTCGAACCACGACGCCAGTTCCTCGAGGTTGGCCTTGCGGCGCAGGTAGCTGGCCTCGTCCTTGCACTGGCTGCGCACCATCGCCAACAGACCGCTCTGCTCGGCCAGCATCGGCACCAGTTCGGCCGGCGTGACTTTCTCGGCGGCGTCGCGCAGGCGGTCGACGATGCGGCTGAACTCGTCGAGGCCGGCGGCCGCGCGCGGGGTCAGCTGTTTCAGGAAACCGATCTGTCCGGCCGCCACCGACATCGGCAGGCCGGCCTGCTGCGCCATCGCGGCGAGCTTCTCGAGCGTGGTCGCGCCGACCTCGCGCTTGGGCGAGGCGATCGCGCGCAGGAAGGCGGCGTCGTTGTCGGGGTTGGCCAGCACCTGCAGCCAGCACAGCGCGTCCTTCACCTCGGCGCGGTCGAGGAACTTGGTGCCGCCGGTGAGGTGGTAGGGGATGCGCAGCAGCTGCAGCGCCTTTTCCAGCGGCCGCGACTGGTGGTTGCCGCGGAACAGGATGGCGAACTCGCCCCAGGGGATTTCCTTGGCCTGGTGCAGGTAGTGGATCTCGGCCGCGACGCGCTCGGCCTCGTGTTCGTTGTTGGTGCAGGCCCACACGCGCACCGGCTCGCCGTCGCCGTGCTGGCTCCAGAGCTGCTTGAGGTGGGCGTGCGGGTTCTTCGCGATCAGGGTGTTGGCGCAGCGCAGGATGCGGCTGGTGCAGCGGTAGTTCTGCTCGAGCTTGATGACCTTGAGGTTCGGGTAGTCCTGGCCCAGCAGGTCGAGGTTCTCGGGCTGGGCGCCGCGCCAGGCGTAGATGCTCTGGTCGTCGTCGCCGACGCAGGTGATGTTGCCCTTGCTGCCAGCGAGCTGGCGCAGCAGGCGGTACTGGGCGCCGTTGGTGTCCTGGCACTCGTCCACCAGCAGGTAGCGGATGCGCTCGCGCCAGCCGGCGGCGAGGTCGGGGTCGGCTTCGAGCAGGGTCAGCGGCAGCCGGATCAGGTCGTCGAAATCGACCGCGTTGAAGGCCTGCAGGCGGGCCTGGTAGCGGGCGTAGATGCCGGCGGCCTCGCGCTCGCGGGCCGAGCGTGCGGCTTCTGCGGCCTGCTCGGGCGAGAGGGCGTTGTTCTTGGCGGCGCTGATCAGGTTCTGGATCGAATACAGGGCGTCGTTCTTCAGGCCCGGCGTGGCCAGGTCCTTGATGATCGCCATCTGGTCGTCGCCGTCGAAGATCGAGAAGCCGCGGCGCAGTTTGGCGCGCTCGTGCTCGATCTGCAGGAAGCGCAGGCCCAGGGAGTGGAAAGTCGTCACCATCAGGCCTTCGGCGGCCTCGCCCTTCACGCGCTTGGCGACGCGCTCGCGCATTTCCCGCGCGGCCTTGTTGGTGAAGGTGATGGCCGCGATGTGCCGCGCCTCGTGGCGCCCGGTGGCGATCAGGTGGGCGATCTTCTCGGTGATCACCCGCGTCTTGCCGCTGCCCGCGCCGGCCAGCACGAGCAGGGGGCCGCCGACGTAGGCGACCGCTTCTTTCTGGGGGGGGTTGAGGCCGTGCATGAGGGCCGGGATTGTACCGGCCCGGCCGACCCCTGTAGGAGGGCCTTCAGGCCCGACGCTTTTCCGCGAACAGCTTCGGGCCTGAAGGCCCTCCTGCAGGGGGCGGAAAGGTAGAATCGCGGGGCATGTTGACGATCGGCCCCACCGTGTCCATCCCCGACGACGAACTCGTCGAGCGCTTCGTGCGCTCGAGCGGGCCGGGCGGGCAGAACGTGAACAAGGTGGCCACGGCGGTGGAGCTGCGCTTCGACGTGGTCAACTCGCCCTCGCTGCCCGAGCCCGTGCGCGCGCGGCTGCTGGCCCGCCGCGACCGCCGCCTGACCGACGAAGGCGTGCTGGTGCTCAGCGCCCAGCGTTTCCGCACCCAGGACCGCAACCGCGAGGACGCGCGCGAGCGCCTCGCCGCGCTGATCGCCGCGGTGCTGGTGCCGCCCAAGAAGCGCATCGCCACCAAACCCACCAAGGGCTCGAAGGAGCGCCGGCTCGGCGCCAAGCGCGAGCGATCCACCGTCAAGAAGCAGCGCCGCAGCAGCGGCTGGGACAAGGAATGACCCGCATCCCGGTGATGCCCCCCTCCGCGCCCCGGAACGGCAGCGCCTTCGGCCGCTGGCTGGGCCGCAGCCTGCTGCGCCTGGGCGGCTGGAGCATCGAAGGCGACTGGCCCGACCTGCCCAAGATCGTGGTCATCGTCGCCCCGCACTCCTCGGGTTGGGACGCGGTCTGGGGCCTCGCCGCCAAGCTGGCCATGGGCGTGGACATCACCTTCATTGCCAAGGCCGAGCTGTTCCGCGGCCCGCTGGGCTGGCTGCTGCGGAAATTCGGCGGGCACCCGGTGGATCGCAGTGCGCCCGGCGGCATCGTGGAGCAGACCGCGGCCGAGATCCGCGGCGCCGAACGCATGTGGTTCGTGCTCGCGCCCGAGGGCACGCGAAAGCGCGTCGAGCGCTGGAAGCCCGGCTTCTGGAAGATCGCGCGCCAGGCCGGCGTGCCGGTGTTCTGCGCCGCCTTCCACTACCCGTCCAAGCAGATCCTGCTCGACCAGCTGTTCCATCCCGGCGATGACTACGAGGCCGACATGGCCCGCATCCGCGAAATCTACCGCCCGCACATGGGCAAGAACCGCGACACCCTGTAACCCCGAGCTTCGTGTAGGAGGGCCTTCAGGCCCGAAGCTGTTCGCCGAAAAGCTTCGGGCCTGAAGGCCCTCCTACAGGTCGCTCAGCGCTCGGAGTGGCCGGCGTCGAAGTAGTCGCGGCGCTCGAACAGGCCCGGCTTCACCAGGTCGATGAAGGCGCGCGCCTGCGGGCTGAGGTATTTGCCCTTGCGCATCACCACGCCGTAGCTGCGCGGCGGGAAGTAGTCGCCGAGGTTGCGCGCCACCAGCCGCTGTTCGTCGGACTCGGTCAGGCAGATGCTGGTGACGATCGAGATGCCCAGGCCCATCGCCACGTACTGCTTGATCACCTCCCAGCCGCCGACCTCGAGCGCGACGGTATAGGGCACGTGCGCACGCTGGAAGACGAGGTCGACCATGCGGTAGGTCGTCTGCCGCTGCGGCGGCAGGATCAGGCCGTAGGGCGAGAGGTCGGCCAGCGCGATGGCGGGGCGCGCGGCCAGCGGATGGTCGACCGGCGTGATCAGCATCGGGTCGTAGGCCACGACGGGCTGCCAGGCGAGGTCGCCCGGCACGTCGAGCATCGAACCCACCGCGAGGTCCGCGCCGTCGTCGCGCAGCAGGTTGAGCCCGCGCGCGCCGGTGACGTTGTGCAGGATCAGGCGGATGTCCGGGCAGTCG
>NZ_DASUDO010000027.1:0-47028 GCF_036275555.1 Arenimonas sp. | reverse complement strand
GCGACAGGATGTCGCGCTACGCCTTGGTCTTCGGGCGGAACTCGCAGAGGTCGCGGATCAGGCACTGCGGGCAGCCGGGCTTGCGGGCGAGGCAGATGTAGCGGCCGTGCAGGATCAGCCAGTGGTGGGCGTCGCGCAGGTAGTGCGCGGGTACGCGCTTGAGCAGGGCCTTCTCCACCGCCAGCGGGGTCTTGCCGGGGGCAAGGCCGGTGCGGTTGCCAACGCGGAAGATGTGGGTGTCGACCGCCATGGTCGGCTGCCCAAACGCGGTGTTCAGCACCACGTTGGCGGTCTTGCGGCCGACGCCGGGCAGGGCTTCGAGCGATTCGCGGTCGCGCGGGACTTCGCCGCCGTGCTGCTCGACCAGGATCCGGCAGGCGGCGATGACGTTGGCGGCCTTGGCGTTGAACAGCCCGATGGTCGAGATGTATTGCTTCAGGCCGTCCTCGCCGAGCGCGAGGATCGCGGCGGGGGTGTTGGCGACCGGGAACAGCTTGCGCGTGGCCTTGTTCACGCCGACGTCGGTGGCCTGCGCCGACAGCGTCACCGCCACCAGCAGCTCGAACGGCGTCGAGTACTCGAGTTCGGTGGTCGGCTTGGGGTTGAGCTCCTTCAGGCGCGCGAACAGCTCGCGGCGCTGGTCGGCCTTCATCATTGCGCGGGCTCCGCGCGGCGCAGCCGCCAGGCCTGGCGCATCGCCACCAGCCCCGCCAGCACCACGAAGGCGCCGATCGGCAGCACCGCCAGCAGGAAGCCGGGATAGCCCGGCGCCGAGAACTCCAGCCCGGGCAGCCCCAGCAGCGCACCCGCACCGGCGAACAGGCTGCCTTCGCCCACGAGCTCGCGCACGGCGCCGATCGCCAGCAGCACCCACAGGAAACCGAGCCCGATCGCGAAGCCGTCGAGCGCCGCCAACGCGGGCGAGTGGCGCGATGCGAAGGCCTCGGCCCGCCCCATCAGCGCGCAGTTGGTGACGATCAGCGGGATGAACAGGCCCAGCACGGCATGCAGCTCCGGCAGCCAGGCGCGCATTGCCAGCTCTATCGAGGTGACGACGGCGGCGATGATCATCACGAAGGCCGGGATGCGCACGTCGCGTCGCGTCATCCGCCGCACGCTGGCGACCGTGGCATTGGTGCAGGTGAGGGCGAGCACCGTGGCCAGGCCGAGGCCGAGCGCATTCACCGCGTTGTTCGACACGGCCAGCAGCGGGCACAGGCCCAGCAGCTGCACCAGCCCGGTGTTGCCGCTGGACAGGCCGTACTCGAGGATGGCGCGGGGCGAACTCATGGGGTGCGCGGGGCATCGGGCGCGGTGGGGATGCGCAGTGTAGCGCCGGGCGCGGCGGTCCGGATCCCGTCGCCGTGGCGCTGCGTGAACTCGAGCGCGCGGTGGACGGCGCGCACCACCGCACGCGGCGTCACGGTCGCGCCGGCGAACTGGTCGAAGTCACCGCCGTCCTTGCGCACGGCCCAGCCGGCGGCGGGCGGGTCGCCGAGCGCGCGGCCCTGGAAGCGGGTGATCCAGTCGCTGCGCCCGGCCTCGATGTCGTCGCCCAGGCCCGGGGTTTCCCGGTGCGCGGTGACGCGCACGCCGAGCACGCGACCCTCCGCGCCGATCGCCAGCAGCAGCCGGATCGGGCCGCCGTAGCCGTCGGGCGCCACGGTCTCGAACACCAGCGCGCTGGGTGCGCCAGCGAGCGTGGCGCGATGCACGGTGGTGGCCGCGTCGCCCAGCCAGGCCGGTGCCTGCACCTGCACGGTGTCCGCCAGCGGGTCGTTGTCGTAACGCGCGGCCGGCAGCACCACCTCCAGCGCCTGCATGCGCGCGCGATGTTCGGCGGCGGCGATGCGGTCGCGGGTCAGGAAATACGTGCCCGCCAGCAGTGCGGTGGCGACCAGCGCCGCCAGCCCCAGCTGGAGGCCGGCGCGCAGCGACTCGCGGGTGCCTTCGTTCATTGCGACTTTCCTTCGCCGAAGATGCGCGGGCGCGAAACACGGTCCAGCCACGGCGCCGCGCAGTTCATCAGCAGCACGGCGAACGCCACGCCATCGGGGAACGCGCCCCAGCGGCGGATCACCAGCGTCAGCACCGCCACGCCCGCGCCGAACAGCAGCCGGCCGCGCGGCGTGGTGCAGCCGCTCACCGGGTCGGTGGCAATGAAGAAGGCGGCCAGCACCAGCGCGCCCGAGAACACGTGCTGCAGCGGGAAGGGGTGCAGGTCCGGGTCGTACAGCCAAAACGGCAGCGCCACCAGCACCACCGTGCCCAGCGTCGCCACCGGCACCTGCCAGGGGATCACGCGCTTCCAGAGCAGGAACAGCCCGCCCAGCGCGTAGAAGTTCGCCACCCACTCCCAGCCGCGGCCTCCGAAGTCGCCGAACAGCGGGGCGCCGCGGATCTCGGCCAGGGTCGCGCCTTCGTTGGCCAGCGTGCGCACGGTGTCGAGCGGCGTGGCCTGCGCCAGCATGTCCCAGCGCCACGGTGCCGGCAGTTCGCCAGTGAGGATGGCGCGCAGAGACTCCGTGAACCCCGGCACCATCAAGGCCGGATCCAGCCCGGCCGGCGGCAGCCACTGTGTGAACACGCGCGGGAAGCACAGCAGCACCACCGCCACGCCCACCATCGCCGGGTTGAACAGGTTGTGGCCCAGCCCGCCGTAAAGATGCTTCGCGAACACGATCGCCGCGAACAGGCCGATCGCCGCCACCCACCACGGCGCCAGCGGCGGCAGCGAAAGCGCGAACAGCACCGCGGTGAGCGGCGCGCTCAGGTCGCCGAGGAAGGGACGCAGCGGCCGCGCGCGCAGCTTCAGCATCGCGGCCTCGAAGGCCAGCGCGAAGGCAACGGCCAGCAGCACCTGCACCAGCACGCCGGGCCCGAAGAACCAGGCATGCGCGGCCGTGCCCGGCACCAGCGCCAGCAGCACCAGGCCCATCACCTCGCGCACGCTGCGGCGCGCGGGCAGGTGCGGCGCGGGGGCGGTATCGAAGGTTTTCATGCGTCGTTGCCGCCGTCGCTGCCGCCGGCGCGGCGCGCGCGGGCGCGCTCCAGCGCGGCCGCCACCGAGTCGGCACTGGCGGCGCCGGCGCGACGCTCGGCCAGGCGCTGCTCGCGCTCGGCGGCTTCGCGCTGCAGGCGCTGCAGCCGGGACTCGTAGCGCTCGCGGGCGGCGTGCGCGCGCTCGGAGTCGGCGGCGCGGGCGCGCACTTCCGACTTGCCGTGGCGGAAGTGCGCGGTCAGCGGGATGTGGCTGGGGCAGGCCAGGTCGCAGCAGCCGCATTCGATGCAGTCGAACAGGCCTTGTTCCCGGGCGTCGCCGAGCCGGTCGGCGCGCACCTGCCAGAGCAGCTGCTGCGGCAGCAGGCGGGCCGGGCAGGCGGAGGCGCAGTCGCCGCAGCGGATGCAGGGCATCTCGTCGCCGGCCGGGCGCAGCTCGGCCTCGCCCAGCACCAGCACGCAGTTGTCGGGCTTGCCGATCGCGAAGTCGTCGTGCGGCAGCGCCAGCCCCATCATCGGGCCGCCCAGCAGCAGGCGCCTTGCCTGGGGCGTGTAGCCGCCGGCCTGCGCCACCAGGTGCGCGACCGGCGTGCCCAGCGGCACGATGAAGTTGCCCGGGCGCGCGACGCCCGGGCCGGTGACGGTGACGATGCGTTCGAGCAGCGGCTCGCCGTGCGCCACCGCCCGCCAGGCGGCGCGCGCGGTGCCGACGTTCTGCACGATCACGCCAAGGTCGCGCGGCAGGCCGCCGCGCGGCACTTCGCGCCCGGTCAGCACACGGATCAGCTGTCGTTCGCCACCCTCGGGATAGATCGTGGGCACCGACACCGCCTCGACCACGCCGTTGCCGTTAGCCGCACAGGCGGCGCGCGCCGCGGCGAGGGCGTGCGGCATGCTGTCTTCGATCGCCAGCAGCACCCGCGGTGCGCCGACGATGCGCGCCATCATCGTTCCGCCCAGCACGACCTCGTCGGCGTGGTGGCGCAGCAGCGCGTCGTCGCAGGCGATCCAGGGTTCGCACTCGGCGCCGTTGAGCACCAGCAGTTCGCGGCCCACCGACAGTTTTTCCGCCGTCGGGAAACCGGCGCCGCCGAGGCCGACCAGCCCCGCCGCACGGATGCGCCCGCGCAGCGCCTCCGGCGACGCCGTGACCGGGTCCAGTGCGGGCCACGGCGCCACCGCGTCGTCGCCCTCGCAGGCCAGCACGATGTGCGCGCCCTGGCGGCCCGGCGGTGCCGACGGGTCACCCGGCGCGATCGCCAGCACCCGGCCGGCGCTCGGCGCATGCACGTCCGCGCTGAATTCGCCGTCGGCGAGCGCCAGGCACTGTCCGCGCGCCACCCGTTCGCCCGGCACCACGCAGGGCAGGGCCGGCAGGCCCGCGTGCTGCTGGAGCCCCAGCCGCAGCTCGGGTGGCATCGGCACCGCCTGCAGTCCGCCGGCGCGCGACGCGTCCTTGTGGCCGGGCAGTCGCAGGCCGCCGGGGAAGGAGTGCAGTCGCACGGCCGGCGCTCGCCCTCAGCGGCCGCTGAAGGTCGGGCTGCGGCGCGCGAGGAAGGCGCTGGTGCCTTCCTTCATGTCCTCGGTGCTGAAGGTGACCGCGAACACCTGGGTTTCGAACTCGAGGCCGGCGTCGAGCGCGGCTTCGCCGCCGACCAGCACGGCGTCCAGGATGCCGCGCAGCGCCAGCGGCGCGGCGTTGGCCAGCTGGTTCGCCAGTTTCAGCGTCTCGGCTTCGAGCTCGGCGGCCGGCACCACGCGGGTCAGGATGCCGAGGGCGGCGGCGCGGGCGGCGTCGATCGGCTGCCCCAGCAGGCACAGCTCCAGCGCGGCCGACCGGCCGGCCAGGCGCAGCAGGCGCTGGGTGCCGCCGAAGCCGGGCACCAGGCCGAGGTTGATCTCGGGCTGGCCGACCTTGGCGGTGTCGGCGGCGATGCGCAGGTGGCAGGCCATGGCCAGCTCCAGGCCGCCGCCCAGCGCGAAGCCGTTGACCATCGCCACCACCGGCTTGCCCAGCTGCTCGATGCGGCTCATCAGGCGCTGGCCGTGGCGGGAGAAGTCGCGGGCCTGGGCCGGGGTGAGGCCGTTCATCTCGGCGATGTCGGCGCCGGCGACGAAGGCCTTGGGGCCGGCGCCGGTCAGCACCACCACCCGCACCGCGGCGTCGTCCGCGGCGGCGGCGAAGGCCTGGTGCAGTTCGGACAGGGTGTCGTGGTTGAGGGCGTTGAGCTTGTCGGGGCGGTTGAGCGTGATCCGGCGGACGGCGCCGGCGTCCTCGACGAGCAGGTTGCGGAAGGTCATGGGGACTCCGATCGGGGGCGGGGATTCAGGGAACTCTTGGCGTCCGCGTGGGTCGGACGTGGGCGACTGGCCCGTGTCAGTAGCGGTTCAGCCGTGCGGGGGATATCCTAGCGCGGCCTTTGGGACGCCACAGCGCCCCCTTTCCACCACCGGAGATTTCCTGATGAAGTTGCGTCTGTTGGCTGCCTCCCTGGCGGCCCTTGGTCTCGGAGCCGGCGTCGCCGTTGCCCAGACCGCCCCGGCCCCCGCCCAGCAGCAGGCCCCCGCGCCGGCGCCGCTGGACAAGGCCGTCCTCAGCTACGCCGTCGGTTACGACCAGGGTGCGGGCCTCGCCCAGCTGGGTAACGACATCGACATCAATGCCGTGATCCGCGCGATCCAGGACGGCTACGCCAAGAAGCCGGCCGCCTACCCGCAGCCGCAGATGGAAGCGCAGCTCGCCAGCCTGCAGCAGCGCATGGGCGCCAAGATGCGCGCCGAGCTCGAGACCGCCGCGCGCGAGAACCGCGCCAAGTCCGAGGCCTTCCTGGCCGCGAACCGCACCAAGACCGGCGTGGTCACCCTGCCGAGCGGCGTGCAGTACCGCATCATCGAGACCGGCACCGGCCCGAAGCCGACGGCCAACAGCACGGTGCAGGTGCACTACCGCGGTTCGATCACCACGGGCCAGGAGTTCTTCAACACCTACGCCCAGAACAACCCGAACCCGCAGCCGGCGTCGTTCCAGCTCGACCAGTTCCCGATCGAGGGTGGTCGCGAGGCGATGATGATGATGCCGACCGGTTCGCGCTGGGAAGTGTTCGTGCCGCCGAACAAGGCCTTCGGCGACAACCCGCGCCCGCTGGGCCCGGGCCAGGCCCTGATCCTCGACATCAAGCTGGTTGGCATCAAGTAATCCCGCGGTCCGCCGCGCCCCCGGGCGCGGCGGACTGGCATCGCCTGCATGCATTCCCCATTCCGCGCCGTCCTCAGCCCTTGCGTCGGGATCTGTTCCCTTGACGCCGACGGCCTGTGCGAAGGCTGCCACCGCACCAGTGCCGAGATCGCGCGCTGGTCGCAAATGAACGACGACGAGCGCCTGCAGCTCATGGATGTCGTCCTGCCGCGTCGCGAGGCGCAACGGGTGTGAGCCCGCCGTTCGATCCGTTCGAACGCCTGCCCCGCGCGCTGCATCCGCTCGACCAGCCCCCGTCCGGGCCCGGCTGGAACCACGCCGAACTCGCCGACCTGCTGCCGCTGGACGTGCCCCTGCGCCTTGCCGCCGTGCTGGTGGCGCTGGTGCAGCGCCCCGGCGGCCCGCGCGTGCTGCTGACCCGCCGCACGGAAGCGCTGAGGCTGCACGCGGGGCAGGTCAGTTTCCCCGGCGGGCGCATCGAAGCCAGCGACAGCGATCCGGTGGCCGCCGCCCTGCGCGAGGCGCAGGAGGAAGTCGGGCTGGCCTCGTCGCACTCGTCGCCGCTGGGCTACCTCGATCCCTTCGTGACCATCACCGGCTTCCACGTCTATCCGGTGGTGGCGACGGTGGGCGACGGCTACGAGCCGGTCGTGGATCCGTCGGAAGTCGCGGAGGCCTTCGAGGTGCCGCTGGGCTTCCTGCTCGATCCGGCCAACGTGCACGAACTCGAGGTGTACTGGCAGGGGCGTCGCCGCCGCCTGCTCGAGTATCGCTACGAAGGGCACCGCATCTGGGGCGCCACCGCCGCGATGCTGGTCAATTTCCGCCAGCGCCTGGAGCAGGCGGCGTGAACTGGCAGACGCTGGTGTCGCCCGAAGCGCTGGCGGCCGCGATCGGTCGCGCCGACCTGGTCGTGGTGGATTGCCGCCACGCCCTCGCCGACGCCGACGCGGGGGAGCGCGCCTGGCGCGAATCGCACCTTCCCGGCGCCGGGCATGCCCACCTCGACCGCGACCTCAGCGACCACGGCAAGCCGGCCTCGCTCGGCCGCCACCCGTTGCCGGACGCCGCGGCGTTCAGCGCGCTGCTGGTGCGCCTGGGGATCACGCCCGCGCACCAGGTCGTGGCCTACGACGCCGGCGATGGCGCGATGGCGGCGGCCCGCTTCTGGTGGCTGATGCGGCTGGCCGGGCATGCGCGCGTCGCGGTGCTGGATGGCGGCTTCGCGGCATGGACCGCGCAGGGACTGCCGGTGGACGCCGAGGCGGTGTCGCCCGTCCCCGGCCAGTACACGGCGCATTTCGACGCCGGGCAGGTGGTCGGCACCGACGAAATCGCCGCACGCCTGGCCGATCCCGCGGGCTGGCTGCTCGACGCGCGCGCGCCCGAGCGTTTCCGCGGCGACGTGGAGCCGCTGGATCCGGTCGCAGGGCATATCCCGGGTGCACGCAACCGCCCGTTCAGCGCCAATCTCTCCGGCGGACGTTTCAAGCCCGCGGAAGTGCTGGCCGCCGAGTTCGGGGCGCTGCTCGGTGGGCGTGCGGCATCGGAGGTCGTGCTGTCCTGCGGCTCGGGCGTGACCGCCTGCCACCACGCGCTGGCGATGGCGCACGCCGGCTTGCCGGGTGCGCGCCTCTATGCGCCGTCGTGGAGCGGCTGGGTCAGCGATCGCGCGCGGCCGGTGGCCACCGGCGACTGATCAGAGCCTGAGCGTGTCGTCGGGTCCCGCGGCCGGCACTGGCAGGATGTCGACGCGCGTGAGCTCGACGCCATCCACCGTCATCCGCCAGCGGCCCTCGATCCGCCGCGGCGGCTCGCTCACTTCGAAGCTGGCGCTGAGCAGGCCCACCCCGATCTTGAAGCCGCGCTCGGTGAACGAGTGGCAGGCGCCCTCGATGCTCAGTCGGGATTTGCCGGTCACGCGCTCGTAGTCGGCGTGGCCGTCGGCGCGGATCACCAGCAGCGTGCCTTCGCCGCGCCAGTGGCCGACGTAGTTGGCGTAGTCCACCGGCACCGGTTTCGCGCAGGCCACCAGCCAGAGGCAGGCGGCCAGCCACAGCCAGCGGGCGGACGGGCGCGGGCTCACTTCTTCAGCCGGACCACCAGCGCCTGCAGCGCGGCCTGCGTGTCGGGGGCGTACCAGGCGTCGATGAAGCCATCGAGCTGGCGGTCGTCGAAGCCCTCCAGCGCGGCCACCAGGTCGGCGCGGGCGATGCGGCGCGTGGCCAGCATCGCGGCCGAAGGGAGCGCCAGCAGCTCCTCGAGCCAGTGCCTGGCGCGCACCAGGACGTGTTCGGCGTCGGTGAGTTCGTCGACCAGGCCGATGGCCTGCGCCATCTCCGACTCCACCAGCGCGCCGGACACCAGCAGGCGCTCGGCGCGATACGGGCCGACCACGCGGCGCATCAGGTGCTGGATGGCGTCGGGCGCGACCAGGCCAACCTGCACTTCGTTCAGGCCGATGCGGAAGGGGCCGCGGGCCATGATGCGGTAGTCGCAGCACAGCGCCAGCACGCAGCCGCCGGCCGGGCTGTGGCCGCCGATCGCGGCCACCACCGGCACCGGGCAGCTGGCGATCGCGCGCGCGGCGGAGAACAGCGAAGCCCAGCCCGGCCCCAGCGCGGCGCGATCCAGGCCCATCAGGTGCGGCACGTCCATGCCGCCCGAAAACACCTTGCTGCCGCCGGTGAGGATGATGGCGCGGGCGCCGTCGGCAGGCGCGGCCTGCACTGCGGTGCGCAGCGCCGCCAGGAGTTCGGGCGTGAGCGCGTTGACCGGCGGGCGGGCCAGCCGGATCTCGTGGATGGGTCCGTGGCGGTGGAGTTCGATCATGGCCGGGCCTTCAGTCGATGCGTACGTCGGGGGCCCAACGATACCGCACCGTGTAGGTCAGGCGCGCCTCGCCGCCCGCCGGCACCGCCAGGTCGAACCAGGCCGACTGGGCGTCGCGCTCGCCGGGCTGCACGTTGGTGGTGGTGATCTCCCAGTCGCTCCAGCGCGGCATGGCCTCGTGGATGCGCACGGTGGCGGCTTCGTCCTTCGCGTTGCGGACGAGGACGCTGATCCGCTCCTCCATCTGGCGGCCGGCGCGGTCTAGGCGGAACTCCTCGCGCTTGCGCTCGGCGCTGAGGTCGAACACGGTGCCAAGCGCCAGCTCCACCTCGGCGTTGGCGGGCGTGTGCCCCAGCATCGCCTCGCCCAGCAGGTTGCCGCCGTCGAACACGCGGACGCGGCCGGCGGGCAGCGGCGCGCCCAGCCCGGCGGCCTTGGCGTTGGTGAAGCCGAGGCTGGCGATCACCGGCTGCTCGCCTTCGACGGCGTTGAAATTCGCGTCGATCATCGGCTGCGGCGGCCGCCACGTGCCGATCGGCGCGCTCGTTTCGTACTGGCGTTGGCAGGCGACGCCGCGCGCGGGGGCCACCAGCGGAATTCGCTGCACGCTGCCTTGCGGCAGGTCGGCGCTGCCCGGGATGCGGTAGGCGTGGTATTCGCCGGAGGCCTGCGGCTCGGGCGCCGCCGCGGCCACCGCGTCCATCATCACTTCGGTGCGATAGGCCTTGGCCATGCGCGGGCCGGAGGCCTGGGTGCGGTTCGGTTCGCCGGCCACCAGCGTCAGCTCGACGCCGTTGAAGTCGGCGCCAGCGCGGTTGGCGACCATGGCCGCTCCCTCGAGGTCCATGCGGCAGGCGCGCGCGCCGCCCGACACCTCCACCTGGTAATCGGCGCGCCAGGCCAGGCCCGCGGTGGCGTAGCCGAGGTCGAAGGCCTGGCGGCCGGCGCGGTCGGCCACGAGGTCCCAGCTCAGCGTGGGTTCGTTCACCAGGCCCGCGGGCAGGCGCGGCAGTTCGAAGTTCGAATAGTTCGCCAAAACCTTCACCCGGCCGTCGGGCAGGCGCAGGGTGAGGCCGTTGCCGGCGGCCAGCAGCACGCCCGTGTACGACTGGCGGGCGTCGCCGACCGATTGCTCGACGGTGACGGTCTGGCCCAGTGCGCGGCGCAGCAGGTCGTCCTGGCCGGCCAGCGCGAAGTCGAAGCGCTGGCTGCGCACCTGGGCATTGCCCTGCGGGCGCAGCCGCACGGAGCTGGCATCAAGTGCGGCGGGCAAGCCGCCGAGCGAGACCGGGTTGCTGCCGCTGGCCAGGTCGAAGCCCAGTGCGGACGCCACCAGCGCATAGCCGGGGCCGCCGGGCATGGCTTCGGACTGCACCACGGCATCGTAGTCGCCGCTGTAGAGGGTCAGGCGGGTGTCGGCGGCCTGGGTGGCGGTGGCGGCGAGGGTGATCGCGGCGGCGAGCAGGGTGCGTTTCATCAACAACTCCTTGAGGCGCGTGGGATTATCATAGGCGCATGAACGCACTCCGCCTTGCCCTGGGGTTAATGGGTGTCCTGTCGGCTTCAGCCGCCGTTGGGGCCACGCCGGACTGCGCGCCGGTCATCGAATCGCCATGGGTGCGCGCCGCGCCGCCCGGCGCCACGTCGTTGGCGGCTTACCTGGTGCTGCGAAACCCCTGTGCGGCGGCGGTGGAAGTGGCCGGGGCGGAGAGCAAGGATTTCGGCATGCCGATGATCCACCGTACCGTGGCCGAGGACGGCGTCAGCCGGATGCGGCCGGCGGGCAAGCTGGTGGTCGGGCCCGGCGAGGCGCTGCGCTTCGAGCCGGGCGGCCTGCACCTGATGCTGATGCGCCCGCTGCGGCCACTGGCCGCGGGCGACGTCGCGCGCATCCGCTTCGTCTTGGCGGACGGGCGGCGCGTGTTCGCCGAATTCCCGGTGCGGCGCGAGGCGCCCGCGGCGCCCTGAGGTTCAGCCGCCGCAGGCGGCGCGCACGCTGTCCGGCAGCGGTACCGACTGGCCGCTGCGCTCGATCCACACGAGCACGGTGTGGCCATCGCAATAGACCACCGACGGATCGGCCGCCGACAGGATGCGGTGGCCGAGCGTGAGGCTCTTGCCGCCCACGCGTTCGGAGAACAGCTCGATGCGAAGCGTTTCGGGCCAATGCGCCGGGCGGCGGTAGTTCACCGTCACGGAGGCCATCACCGGCGCCGAGGTCTCGCCCGCCCAGTCGCTGGACAGCGACTTGAACCAGCGCACGCGCGCTTCCTCGATGTAGCCGAGGTAGCTGGCGTTGTTGACGTGGTTGAAGGCGTCCATGTCGCGCCAGCGCGACTCGATGTCGAGGGTGAATACGGTCGGGTTCATGCGCTCTTCTTGGCTTTCTTCGCGGGTTCTTTGCGGGCGGCCGATGCCTTCGGCGGCAGCGCCGTCGCCTTGGGCGTGGCGGCCTTGCGGGTCGGCAGTGCGTCATCCGGCGAGAGCAGCTTCGCGAGGAAACGGCCGGTGTGGGAGCCGGCGACGCCGGCGATGTGCTCCGGGGTGCCTTCGGCCAGGATGCGGCCGCCGCGGTGCCCGCCCTCGGGGCCGAGGTCGATCACCCAGTCGGCGGTCTTGATCACGTCCAGGTTGTGCTCGATCACGACGATGGTGTTGCCGTCGTCGCGCAGCTTGTGCAGCACGGCCAGCAGGTGCTCGATGTCGTGGAAGTGCAGGCCGGTGGTGGGCTCGTCGAGGATGTAGAGCGTGCGGCCGGTGTCGCGGCGGCTGAGCTCCTTCGACAGCTTGACGCGCTGGGCCTCGCCGCCCGAGAGCGTGGTGGCCGACTGGCCCAGCTTGATGTAGCTCAGGCCGACGTCTACCAGCGTTTCGAGCTTGCGGGCGAGGGTGGGCACCGGCTCGAACAGCCTGAGCGCGTCCTCGACCGTCATCTCCAGCACGTCGTGGATGGTGTAGCCCTTGTAGCGGATCTCGAGCGTCTCGCGGTTGTAGCGCTTGCCGTGGCAGACGTCGCAGGGCACGTACACGTCGGGCAGGAAGTGCATCTCGACCTTGATCAGGCCGTCGCCCTGGCAGGCCTCGCAGCGGCCGCCGCGCACATTGAAGCTGAAGCGCCCCGGCGAGTAGCCGCGGGCGCGCGCCTCCGGCACCTGCGCGAACAGCTCGCGCAGCGGCGTGAACAGGCCGGTGTAGGTCGCCGGGTTGGAGCGCGGCGTGCGGCCGATCGGGCTCTGGTCGATGTCCACCACCTTGTCGAACAGGTCCATGCCCTGCAGCTCGCGGTAGGGCGCCGGCGTGTGAGAGGCGCCGTTGAGCTCGTTCGCGGCCAGGTGGTAGAGCGTGTCGTTGATCAGGGTGGACTTGCCCGAGCCGGACACGCCGGTGATGCAGGTGAACAGCCCCGCGGGGATCGCCAGGTCCACGTCCTTGAGGTTGTTGCCGCTGGCGCCCAGCAGCCGCAGCATCATCTTCGGGTTGGGCTTGTGGCGCTGCTTCGGGATTTCGATGCGGCGGCGGCCGGAGAGGAAGGCGCCGGTGATCGAGCGCGGCGCCTTCAGCACGTCCTCGTAGCTGCCCTGCGCGATCACTTCGCCGCCGTGCACGCCGGCGCCGGGGCCGATGTCGACGATGTGGTCGGCCAGGCGGATGGCGTCCTCGTCGTGCTCGACGACGATGACGGTATTGCCGAGGTCGCGCAGGCGGGTGAGGGTGCCCAGCAGGCGCTCGTTGTCGCGCTGGTGCAGGCCGATGGAGGGCTCGTCGAGCACGTACATCACGCCCACCAGGCCGGCGCCGATCTGGCTGGCGAGGCGGATGCGCTGGGCTTCGCCGCCCGACAGCGAGTCAGCCTTGCGCTCTAGCGTGAGGTAGTCGAGGCCGACGTCGACCAAGAAGCGCAGCCGGTCGCGGATCTCCTTGACGATCTTGGCGGCGATCTCGCCGCGCCAGCCGGCCAGGCTCAGGTGCGAGAAGAATTCCAGCGATTCATCCACCGGCAGCTGGGTGAGCTGCGAGAGGTTGCGGTCGGCCACCAGCACGTTACGGGCCGAGCGGTTCAGGCGCGCGCCGCCGCAGTCGGGGCAGGGGCGGTCGGAGATGAACTTGGCCAGTTCCTCCTTCACCACCTGCGATTCGGTCTCGCGGTAGCGGCGCTCGAGGTTGGGCAGGATGCCTTCGAAGGCGTGCTTGCGCTGGGTGCGGCCGCCGGACTCGGTGAGGTAGGTGAAGGTGACGATCTCGTCGCCGCTGCCGTACAGCACGGCCTGGCGCACCTGCTCGGCCAGCTCCTGCCACTGGGTGTCGGGGTCGAAGCCGTAGTGCTTGGCCAGCGAGGCGATCAGCTGGAAGTAATAGGCATTGCGGCGGTCCCAGCCGCGCACCGCGCCGGCGGCCAGGCTGAGCTCGGGATGCACGACCACGCGGGCCGGGTCGAAGAACTGGGTGATGCCCAGGCCGTCGCAGGTGGGGCAGGCGCCCATCGGCGAGTTGAACGAGAACAGGCGCGGTTCGAGTTCGGGCAGGGCGTAGTCGCAGACCGGGCAGCTGAACTTGGAGGAGAACAGCAGCGGCGGGGCGCTCTCGTCGTCCAGGTCCTGGACCTGGGCCAGGCCGTCGCCGAGCTTGAGCGCGGTTTCGAAGCTTTCGGCCAGGCGCTGCTTGAGGTCCTCGCGCGGCTTGAAGCGGTCGATCACGGCCTCGATGGTGTGCTTCTGGCGCAGGGCCAGGGTCGGCACGGCGTCGAGCTCGTGCAGCACCCCGTTCACCCGCACCCGCACGAAGCCCTGGGCGCGCAGCTGGTCGAAGACCTGGGCGTGCTCGCCCTTGCGGTCGCGGATGACCGGGGCCAGCAGCATGTAGCGGCGGTCGGCGGGCAGGGCCAGCACCTGGTCCACCATCTGGCCGACGGTCTGGGCCTCGAGCGGGTAGTGGTGGTCCGGGCAGCGCGGGCTGCCCACGCGGGCGAACAGCAGGCGCAGGTAGTCGTAGATCTCGGTGATGGTGCCGACGGTCGAGCGCGGGTTGTGCGAGGTGGACTTCTGCTCGATCGAGATGGCCGGGGACAGGCCCTCGATGTGGTCCACGTCCGGCTTCTCCATCACGCTCAGGAACTGCCGGGCATAGGCCGAAAGCGATTCCACGTACCGGCGCTGGCCCTCGGCGTAGATGGTGTCGAAGGCCAGGGAGGACTTGCCGGACCCGGACAGGCCGGTGATGACGATCAGCTTGTCCCGGGGCAGGTCGAGGTCGATGTTCTTGAGGTTGTGGGTGCGGGCACCGCGGATGCGGATCGTGTCCATGCGCCTGGGGGCGGCTCCGGAGGGAGGAACCCGGCAGTCTAGCAGCCCGCCGTCGGCAGGCCGTGACTCCCCGTTCCCCGCCCCCAAGTCCCACCCCATCAATGACTTACGCCCAATCAAATGAACCAGGTTCATTTACCCCTGCCGCCGGGGCCGGCCCCGCCAGCGGGGGTAAATGAACCTGGTTCAATTGATTTGGCGAAGGGTTTGACTGGTAAGGGGTTTTTGACCATAATTCCGCTTCTGTCCGTTGACCGCGGGCAGGCATTGGTCAAAATAACTACAGAGGAATCCCGGTCATGTACGCAGTCATCGTTACCGGCGGTAAACAGTACCGCGTGATGCAGGGCGAGACCCTGAAGGTCGAAAAGCTCGACCTCGAAGAAGGCAAGTCCTTCGACATCGAAAGCGTCCTGATGGTGGGCAATGGTGACAAGGTCACCGTCGGCACGCCGACCGTCGCCGGCGCCAAGGTCACCGCGACCATCAAGTCGCACGGCCGCCTCGACAAGGTCCGCATCGTCAAGTTCCGCCGCCGCAAGCACCATCGCAAGCAGATGGGCCACCGGCAGTACTTCACCGAAATCGAAATCACCGGCATCGCCGGCTAAGCCCGAGGAGATAACGTCATGGCACAGAAAAAAGGCGTAGGCTCGTCCCGCAACGGCCGCGATTCGAACCCGAAGTACCTGGGCGTCAAGATCTACGGCGGCCAGGCCATCGAAGCGGGCAACATCATCGTCCGCCAGCGTGGCACCGAGTTCCACCCCGGCATGGGCGTCGGCCTCGGCCGCGACCACACCCTGTTCGCCCTGGTGGACGGCGTGGTCGACTTCTCGGTCAAGGGTCCGAACAAGCGTCGCACCGTGAGCGTGGTCCCGGCGGCCTGAACCCCGCCCGGCACCGCCTGAAGGGCCCCGCTTCGGCGGGGCTTTTCGTTTCAGTATCCTGCCGGTCCCGGCCCGCGCCCTTCACGGCGCGGCGCGGACGGCCCACAATCGCGGCGAACGCCCCGTTCCGCCGCCCGGGAAGCGCCCAGTGAAGTTCGTAGACGAAGCCCAGATCATGGTCAGTGCCGGCGCCGGCGGAAACGGCTGCATCAGCTTCCGGCGCGAGAAGTTCATCCCGCTAGGCGGCCCCGACGGCGGCGACGGCGGCAACGGCGGCAGCGTCTGGCTCGAGGCCGACGAGAACCTCAACACCCTGATCGACTTCCGCCACCAGCGGCAGTTCCGCGCCCAGCGCGGCCAGAACGGCATGGGCCGCCAAGCCTTTGGCAAGGCGGGCGAGGACGTGGTGATCCGCGTGCCGGTCGGCACCGAGGTCATCAACGTCGAGACCGACGAGATCATCGGCGACCTCACCGACCACGGCGACCGCCTGCTGGTCGCGCAGGGCGGCGTCGGCGGCAAGGGCAACGTGCACTTCAAGAGTTCGGTGAACCGCGCGCCGCGCAAGGCCGGCACCGGCACCCCGGGCGAAGAGCGCGAGATCCGGCTCGAACTCAAGCTACTCGCCGACGTCGGCCTGCTCGGTTTCCCGAACGCCGGCAAGTCCACCTTCATCCGCGCCGTGTCGGCGGCGACGCCGAAGGTGGCCGATTACCCGTTCACCACGCTTTACCCGAACCTGGGCGTGGTCAGCGTCGAGATGGACCGCAGCTTCGTGATCGCCGACATCCCCGGCCTGATCGAGGGCGCGGCCGACGGCGCCGGCCTCGGCAGCCTGTTCCTGCGCCACGTGCAGCGCACCCGCGTGCTGCTGCACCTCGTGGACATGGCCCCGTTCGACGACGGCGTGGACCCCGTGCAGCAGGTGCGCGCGATCGAGAACGAACTGCGCAAGTACGACCCGGCCATGCTCGAGAAGCCGCGCTGGCTGGTCCTCAACAAGTGCGACCTGATCCCGGAGGACGAGCGCCAGGCGCGCGCCGAGGCCGTGGTGAAGGCGCTGGACTGGAAGGAGCCGTGGTTCATGGCCTCGGCCATCGGCCGCGACGGCACCTGGCCGATCGTGCTCAAGATCCAGCAGTTCTTCGACGACAAGAAGGCCGCCGAGCTGGAGGCCGCCGAAGACGCGGCCGCGCGTGCGGAGATGTCCCGCAATGCCTGAGGCCGGCCTGCACCCGCACGCCGGCACCGCCGGCCGCTCCAAAACCCAGGCAGCAAAAAGGCCGGCTTTCGCCGGCCTTTTCTCGCCGATCGGCCGGGCGCCCGGGGGCGCCGCGGGATCAGGCCTGCTTCAGGGCCTTGATGTGGGCGCTGATGCGGCTCTTGTGGCGGGCAGCCTTGTTGCGGTGGATCAGGCCACGGGCCGAGTAGCGGTCCAGGATCGGCTGGGCGGTCGCGAAGGCGGCTTCGGCGCCGGCGGCGTCCTTGGCTTCCAGGGCCTTGATGACCTTCTTCACGGCGGTGCGCAGCATGGAGCGCTGGCTGGCATTGCGGGCGTTGCGGACGACGGTCTGCTTGGCGCGCTTCTTGGCGGACTTGATGTTGGCCACGGAGGGCTCCTGAAATCGAGGGTTGTTAGCCGGGTCGTTGGAAACCGGCGGGAAATTTGGGGTGCCGGCGGGGGTGGAGCTGGAAAGACCCGAAATTATGGGGGATTCAGTAGCTTGAGTCAATTGCCCTTCGCGCCGGCCGGGGGCAGGGCATGAGCCGGGGTGGCCTGCTGCGGTCCACGGCGGTGTTCAGCGCCATGACCCTGCTGTCCCGGATCGCCGGCTTCGTCCGGGACGTGGTCCAGGCCCAGCTGTTCGGCGCCGGCGGCATCGTCGACGCCTTCGCCGTGGCCTACCGCATCCCCAACTACCTGCGCCGCATTTTCGCGGAGGGCAGCTTCGCCTCGGCCTTCGTACCGGTCCTGTCCGAACTGCGCCAGAAGAACGACCCGGCCGCCCTGAAGGACTTCCTGGACCACGTGGCCGGCGCCCTGTGCGCCGCGGTGCTGGTGGTCAGCGGCCTGGGCATGCTGGCGGCCCCGCTGGTGGTGGCCACCATTGCCCCGGGCAGCCTGGACGACCCGGCCAAGTTCCAGCTCACCTCGGACCTGCTGCGGATCGTCTTTCCCTACCTGGCCCTGGTCTCGATGACGGCGCTGGCCGGCGCGGTGCTGAACTCCTTCCAGCGCTTCGCCCTGCCGGCCGTGACGCCGGTCCTGCACAACCTGGCCGTGATCGCCGCGATGATCTGGCTCTCGCCCCGGCTGGAGACCCCGATCACCGCCCTGGCCTGGGGCGTGCTGGCCGCGGGCGTGCTGCAGCTGGTGCTGCTGTGGCCGGCGATGGGCCGGCTGGGGCTGCGGCCGCGGCTGCGCCTGAAGCTCAATCACCCGGGCGTGCGCAAGGTCGGTCGCCTGATGCTGCCGACCCTGTTCTCCTCGTCGGTGGCCCAGCTCAACCTGATCGTCGGCACCATCTTCGCCTCGCTGCTGGTGGACGGCAGCCAGAGCTGGCTCTACTACTCCGACCGGCTGATCGAATTCCCGCTGGGCCTGTTCGGCGTGGCGCTGGCCACCGTGATCCTGCCGCACCTCTCGCGCCGCAGTGCCGATGCTGATGCCGAAGGCTATGCCTCCGCGCTCGACTGGGGCCTGCGCACGGTGCTGCTGCTGGCCATTCCGGCGGCCTTGGGCCTGGCGCTGCTGGCCGAGCCGCTGTCGGCCACCATCTTCGAGCGCGGTGAGTTCAGTGCCGCCGACAGCCGCATGACGGCCCTGAGCCTCGTGGCGATGAGCCTGGGCATCCCCGGGTTCATGGCGAGCAAGGTGCTGCTGTCGGCCTTCTATGCCCGGCAGGACACCCGCACGCCGATGAAGGCGGCCATCCGCACCGTGCTGATCAACGTGGCCCTCACGGCCGCCCTGGTGACGCCGCTGTGGCTGGGCAAGGTGCCCGGTGCCCACGCTGGCATCGCCCTCGCCACCGGTTTGGCGGGCCTGGCCAACGCCTGGCTGCTTTGGCGCGCGCTGCGCCGCGAGGCCAGCTTCAGCCTGTCCCCGGGCTGGGGGCGGCACCTGGCCAGGATCGGCGTGGCCAGCGCGGCGCTGGCGGCGGCGGTGCTGTTCGCCAACCACGCGGTGGGCGACTGGCGGGCCTGGTCGGGCGAAATGCGCTGGCTGCTGATGCTGGGCGTGGTCGCCGCCGGCGCCGCCGCCTACGGCCTCGGCCTGCTCGCCAGCGGCTGGCGGCCGCGGCAACTGCGCGGGCCGTGACCGCAGCTGGCTATAATTCGGGCATGAGCAGGCTGTTCCGGGACGTCGAGGGCGAATCACTTTGCCCGCAGGGCAGCGTGGTTTGCATCGGTGCCTTCGACGGCCTCCACCTGGGGCATCGGGCGCTGGTCGGCCACGTGCGGGCCCGTGCGTGCGCCGCCGGGCTGGCCGCCGTGGCGCTGAGCTTCGAGCCGCTGCCGCGGGAGTTCTTCGGGCGCGACCAGGCGCCGCCGCGGCTGTCGCTGCCGCGGGCCAAGTTCGAGGGGCTGCGCGGGCTGGGCATGGACGTGGTGGGCCTGCTGCGCTTCAACGCGGCGATGGCCGCGATGTCGCCCGATGACTTCGTGCAGCGCGTGCTGGTGGAGCGGCTGTCGGCGCGTGAAGTCTGGGTCGGGCCGGAATTCCGCTTCGGGCACCGCCGCGCCGGCGACCTCGCCCTGCTGCAGTCGCTGGGCGAATCGCACGGCTTCAGCGCCGGCGCGATCGCGCCGGTGGTGGCCGCGGGCGAGCGGGTGTCGAGCACCGCGCTTCGCCAGCAGCTGGCCGCGGGCGACCTCGAGGGCGCCGCGCGCGAGCTGGGCCGGCGCTACGCGATCAGCGGCAAGGTGGTGCGCGGCAAGCAGCTGGGCCGCACGCTGGGCTACCCCACGGCCAACATCCGGCTCGCCGGCAAGCGCCCGGCGCTGTCGGGCATCTACGCCACCTGGGTGCACGGCATCGGGCCGCGGCCGATGGCCAGCGTCTCGAGCCTGGGCACGCGGCCGACGGTGCAGGGCGTGGAGCCGCTGCTCGAGGCGCATGTGTTCGACTTCGAGGGCGACCTGTACGGGCGCCGGCTCGAGGTGGAGTTCGTCGCCAAGCTGCGCGACGAGGAAAAATTCAACGACTTGCCCGCCCTGGTCCGGCAGATGGACCGGGACTCGGCGCAAGCCCGGCGCGTTTTGCGCCACGACATGCAGGACAGCGGAGCGTTGGCGTGACCGATAACGGCGGCAAGGACTACAAGCACACCATCAGCCTGCCGGAGACGGCGTTCCCGATGCGCGGCGACCTGCCCAAGCGCGAGCCGGCGATGCTGGCCGGGTGGCAGCAGCAGGGCCTCTACGCGCAGGTACGGGCCAAGGCCAAGGGCCGGCCGCTGTTCGTGCTGCACGACGGCCCCCCGTACGCCAACGGCTCGATCCACATCGGCCACGCGGTGAACAAGGTCCTCAAGGACATGGTGGTCAAGTCGAAGCTGCTGTCCGGCTTCGACGCGCCCTACGTGCCGGGCTGGGACTGCCACGGCCTGCCGATCGAGCTGGTGGTCGAGAAGAAGCACGGCAAGGTCGGCGACAAGCTCGACGCCGGCGCCTTCCGCGCCAAGTGCCGCGAGTACGCCGCCGAGCAGATCGCCGGGCAGTCGAAGGATTTCCAGCGACTGGGCATCCTGGGTGACTGGGACAACCCGTACCGCACCATGGATTTCGCCTTCGAGGCGGACATGCTGCGTTCGCTGGCCAAGATCATCGAGCGCGGGCACCTGAGCCGCGGCGTGAAGCCGGTGCATTGGTGCTTCGACTGCGGCTCGGCCCTGGCCGAGGCCGAGATCGAATACGCCGACAAGGTGTCGCCGATGGTGGACGTGGCGTATGACGCCCTCGATCCGAAGGCCCTCGCGGCGAAGTTCGGTGTGGACGCTGGCGACGCCATCGTCGGCGTGCCGATCTGGACCACGACGCCCTGGACGCTGCCGGCCAGCCTCGCCGTCACGCTGGGCGCCGAGATCGACTACGTGCTGGTCGAGGGCCCGGCGCGCGCCGGCCGCCGACAGCTGCTGGTGCTGGCCGAGGCGCTGGCCGAAGCCGCGCTCAAGCGCTACGGCATCGACGGCGTGCAGGTGCTGGGCCGCGCCGCCGGCGCCGCGCTGGAGAACCTGCGCCTGCAGCACCCGTTCTACGACCGCGAGATCCCGCTGATCCTCGGCGACCACGTCACCACCGACGCCGGCACCGGCGCCGTGCACACCGCGCCCGGCCACGGCCAGGAAGACTTCGTGGTGGGCGTGAAGTACGGGCTGCTCGAGAAGTACTCGCCGGCCGAGATCAACCCGCTCGGCGGCAACGGCGTCTACCTGCCGGGCACGCCGCTGTTCGCGGGCCAGTTCATCTGGAAAGCCAACGACGCCATCACCGCGCTGCTCGCCGAGCGTGGCGTGCTGCTGGCCTCGGGCAAGCTCGAGCACAGCTACCCGCACTGCTGGCGGCACAAGTCGCCGGTGGCCTTCCGCGCCACGCCGCAGTGGTTCATCTCGATGGAGCAGGCGAACCTGCGCCGCGACGCCATGGCAGCCATCAAACAGGTCGGCTGGGTGCCGGAGTGGGGCGAGGCGCGCATCGCCGGCATGATCGAAGGCCGCCCGGACTGGTGCATCAGCCGCCAGCGCACCTGGGGCGTGCCGATCGCGCTGTTCGTGCACAAGGTGAGCGGCGAGCCGCATCCGCGCTCGGTCGAGTTCATGCGCCAGGTCGCCGACCGCGTGCAGCAGCAGGGCACCGATGCCTGGTTCGCGCTCGATGCCGCCGAGTTCCTGGGCGCCGAAGCCGACGACTACTTCAAGGTCACCGACATCCTGGATGTCTGGTTCGACTCCGGCGTCACCCACGAGGGCGTCCTTGCCGCGCGCGCGGGCGATGGCCTGCGCAAGCCCGCCGATCTTTACCTCGAGGGTTCCGACCAGCACCGCGGCTGGTTCCAGAGCTCGCTGCTCACCGGCATCGCGATGGACGGCGCCGCGCCGTACCGCCAGGTGCTGACCCACGGCTTCACCGTGGACGCGCAGGGCCGCAAGATGTCGAAGTCGATCGGCAATGTGGTCGAGCCGCAGAAGGTCAACGACGCGCTCGGCGCCGACGTGCTGCGCCTGTGGGTCGCATCGGCCGACTACCGCAACGAGATGTCGGTGTCCGACGACATCCTCAAGCGCACCGCCGATGCCTACCGCCGCATCCGCAACACCGCGCGCTTCCTGTTGGGCAACCTCAACGGTTTCGATCCGGCCGCGCACCTGCTGCCGAACGCGAAGCTGCTGCTGCTCGACCAGTGGGCCGTGCACCGCGCGCACGCGCTGCAGGAGGAGATCAAGGCCGCCTACGCGCGCTACGACTTCGCGGCGGTCGTGGCCATGGTGCAGAACTACTGCACCAACGACCTGGGCTCGGTCTACCTGGACGTCACCAAGGACCGTCTGTACACGATGCCGGTGGACAGCGTCGGCCGCCGCTCGGCCCAGAGCGCGATGTTCCGCATCGCCGAGGCCTTCGCGCGCTGGGTGGCGCCCTTCCTGAGCTTCACCGCCGACGAGATCTGGCAGCACCTGCCGGGCCAGCGCGAGGCGAACGTGCTGTTCACCACGTGGTACGACGGCCTGGCGCCGATGCCGGCCGACGCGGCGCTGGCGCCGGCCGACTTCGACCGCCTGCTCGCGATGCGCGAGGCGGTCAGCAAGGTGCTCGAGCCGATGCGTGCCGACGGCGCCATCGGTGCGTCGTTGGAGGCCGAGGTGGAGGTGTTCGTCGAGCATGACCTGGCGACGAAGCTGGCGCCGATGGCCGACGAGCTGCGCTTCTTCTTCATCACTTCGCGCTTCGACCTCAAGCCGGTGCCGGTGGAGCCGCGCGAAGGCGCCTGGATCCACGCGGTGTCGACGGCCCACGCCAAGTGCGTGCGCTGCTGGCACTACCGCGCCGACGTCGGCAGCCACGCAGACGACCCGGGCCTGTGCGGCCGCTGCGTCGAGAACGTCAACGGCGCCGGCGAAACCCGGCGGTGGTTCTGATGGCCGGCCCGCGCCCCAACGCGCTGGCCTGGCTCGGCCTGTCGGCCGTGCTGCTGGCGCTGGACCAGGTCACGAAGTGGATCGCCGTCACGCGTCTCGAGTACCTCAAGCCGGTGCCCTTCGTCGACGGCTTCTGGAACTGGACGCTGGTGCACAACTACGGCGCCGCCTTCAGTTTCCTGTCCGATGCCGGTGGCTGGCAGCGCTGGTTCTTCACCGGGCTGGCGCTGGTGATCAGCAGCGTGCTGGTGGCCTGGCTCGCGCGTACGCCGCGCTCCGACTGGCGCACCGCGCTGCCGTTCGCGCTGGTGATCGCCGGCGCGCTCGGCAACGTCATCGACCGCGTCCGCTACGGCTACGTGGTGGATTTCGTCGACTGGTACCTGGGCTTCACCGAGCTGCCGCACTGGCCGGCGTTCAACGTGGCCGATGCCTGCATCGTGGGTGGGGCGATCGGCCTGGTGCTGTTCAGCTTCAACACGCCCCCGGCGGCCCGAGGCAACGGATAATCCCCGCATGGACATCCTGCTCGCCAATCCCCGCGGTTTCTGCGCCGGCGTCGACCGCGCCATCGAGATCGTCAAGCGCGCTATCGACTCGCTGGGCGCGCCGATCTACGTGCGCCACGAAGTGGTGCACAACCGCTTCGTGGTCGAGGACCTGCGCCAGCGCGGCGCGGTGTTCGTCGAGGAGCTGGACGAAGTACCCGCCGGCGCGACCGTCATCTTCAGCGCCCACGGCGTGTCGCAGGCCGTTCGCGCCGAAGCCGACCGCCGCGGGTTGAAGGTGTTCGACGCCACCTGCCCGCTGGTCACCAAGGTCCACATCGAAGTCGCGCGGCACTGCCGTGCCGGCCGCGACGTGGTGCTGATCGGCCACGCCGGCCACCCCGAGGTGGAGGGCACCATGGGCCAGTGGCGCCGCGAGCACGGCGACAACCACATCCATCTGGTCGAGGACGTCGCCGGCGTCGCCACGCTGCAGCCTACCCAGCCCGACAACCTGGCCTACACCACCCAGACCACGCTGTCGGTCGACGACACCCGCGAGATCATCGCCGCCCTGCAGGCCCGCTTCCCGGCCATCCAGGGTCCGAAGCACGACGACATCTGCTACGCCACCCAGAACCGCCAGGACGCCGTGCGCCTGCTGGCCGGCCGCTGCGAGGTGGTGCTGGTGGTCGGTTCGGTGAACTCCTCGAACTCCAACCGCCTGCGCGAGCTGGCCGAGAAGCAGGGCGCCCGCGCCTACCTGATCGACGGCGCGGAGTGCATCGACCCGGCCTGGCTGGACGGCGCCTCGCGCATCGGCCTCACCGCCGGCGCCTCGGCGCCCGAGGTGCTGGTGCAGGGCGTGGTGGCCCGGCTGCAGGAACTCGGCGCCGGCCAGGTCGAGCACCTCGAGGGCGAGCCGGAGAACGTGGTCTTCGCCCTGCCGAAAGAGCTCCGGATCAGCCTGGTAAATTGACCCGGCCCGGCCCCAAGGCCTAGAATCCGCGCCTCACGCCGGAATAGCTCAGTTGGTAGAGCGGCGCATTCGTAATGCGTAGGTCGCAGGTTCGACTCCTGTTTCCGGCACCAGATCAAAAGCCCGCCGCCAGGCGGGTTTTTCGTTGGTGGCGCCATCGGGCCGTTTATCGAAGGCTAACGCACCGCCCCCTAGTCTCCGGGGCATGGATGCCCCCCTCGCCGCCGCCGATCGCATCCGCACGCCGCCGGCGCCGGACGCGCCGCTCTATATCGTGATCAACGGCGCCTCGGGCCAGCAGGATGCCGATGCCACCTGCGACACGCTGGCCCGGCTGTGCGATGAGGCGGGCCGCCGCCATGCCTTCCTGCGCGTCCCCGGGCCCGGCCAGATCGACCGGGTGGCGGCGGGTGCGGTTGCACGGGCCCGCGCCGACGGTGGCATCGTCGTGGCCGTGGGCGGGGACGGCACGCTCAACGCCGTCGCGCAGGCGGTGTTCGGCAGCGGCTGCGCCTATGCGGTGTTGCCGCAAGGAACGTTCAACTATTTCGGCCGCACGCACGGCATCCCGCAGGACCTCGAGGCGGCTATGCGCGGCCTGCTGCAGGCGTCGGTGACGCCAGTGCAGGTCGGGCGGGTCAACGGCCGCGTGTTCCTGGTCAACGCCAGCCTGGGGCTGTACCCGAAACTGCTGGAGGACCGCGAGGCGGCCAAGCAGGAGTACGGGCGCAGCCGCGGCGTGGCGCTGCTGTCGGCCCTGCGGACGCTGGCGTCCGGCGCTCGCCGCCTCGCGCTCGACATCGCCTCCGGCGGCGACCAGCGCCGCGTGCGCACGTCCACGCTGTTCGTGGGCAACAACGCGCTGCAGCTCGCGCGCATCGGAATCGACGAGGCCGCGGTGCTGGGGCAGGGCGAGTTGGCCGGCCTGATGATCAAGCCCGCCAGCCGTCGGGCGCTGCTGGGGCTGGCGCTGCGCGGCGCGCTCGGCCGGCTCGGGGCAGCGGAGAACATCGAGAGTTTCGTGTTCCGGAAGATGACCGTCGCGCCGCGCGGCCGCCGCCGCATCAAGGTGGCGATCGACGGCGAAGTGGTGTGGATGCGTTCGCCGCTGGTGTTCGAAGTGGCGCCCGAGCCGCTGCCGCTGATGCTGCCGCCCCCGGAGCTGCGGGTGGCGGTCGAATGAGCCTGCTGCTGCAGGTGTCCGATCCGCACTTCGGCACCGAGCAGGCGCCCGTGGTCGAAGCCCTGGTCGCGCTGGCGCAGGCTTGCCGGCCCGACGTTCTCGTGCTTTCGGGCGACATCACCCAGCGCGCGCGCCGCGCCCAGTTCCGCGCGGCGGCGGCCTTCTGCGCGCGGCTCGGCATCCCGCGGCAGGTGGTGATCCCCGGCAACCACGACATCCCGCTGTTCGACCTGCCCACGCGCCTGCTGTCGCCATACCGCTGGCATCGCCAGGCCTTCGGCGACGAACTCGAGCCCGTGCTGGACACGCCCGACTGGCTGGTGATCGGGGTGAACACGACCCGCGCCTACCGCCACAAGCACGGCGAAGTGTCGCCGTGGCAGGTGGCGCGGGTCGCGGAACGGCTGGCCGCCGCCCGCGCGGGCCAGCTGCGGATCGTGGTCACGCACCAGCCGCTGGACGTGCCCGGACCGGCCGACGAGGTGGATCTCGCGCGTGGCCACGCGCAGGCGGCGCCCGCCTGGGTCGCCGCCGGCGCCGATATCGTGATGGGCGGCCACATCCATTTGCCCTTCGTGCGGCCGCTGTCGCATCGGTATGCGGGGCTCGCGCGCCGGGCCTGGTGCGTGCAGGCCGGCACGGCGGTGTCGCACCGGGTGCGGGGCGACCTGCCGCACTCCGTGAACCTGGTCCACTTCACGGCGGGGTCGACAGCGGCGCGGGTGGAGCGCTGGGACCACGACCCGGCCGCCGGCTTCCGATGTGCCGAAACCTTTGCGCTGACCCTCGACCGGGGCTGATTCGTCTCACCTCCTGCGAGCCGGCCCCGTTAGAGTGTCGGCTTCGAGTTCTCCCGGATCGCAGGCATGGCCAAGGCAAAGACCGCGTACGTATGCACCGACTGCGGTGCGTCCTCCAGCAAATGGCAGGGCCAATGCGGCGAATGCGGCGCCTGGAACACGCTCAGCGAGTTCGTGGTCGAGCCGGCCAGCGCCGGCAAGGGCGGCGCGGGGCCGGCAAGGCAGGGCGGCTGGGCCGGGCGGCCCGAGGCGGCCGGCGTGGTGGCGCTCAAGGATGTAAGCCAGGACGCCGAGGTCCGGGTCTCGACGACCATCGGCGAACTGGATCGCGTGCTGGGCGGTGGCCTGGTGGAAGGTTCGGTGGTGCTGGTGGGCGGCGACCCGGGCATCGGCAAATCCACCCTGCTGCTGCAGGCGCTGGCGCTGATGTCGGCGAAGGTGCCGGCGCTCTACGTCACCGGCGAGGAAAGCCTGGCCCAGGTCGCGGGCCGGGCGCAGCGGCTGGGCCTGCCGCTGGACAACCTGCACGCGCTGGCCGAAACCTGCGTCGAGAAGATCCTCGGCCAGGCGGCGTCCGCGCGCCCGGCGCCGAAGCTACTGGTCGCCGACTCCATCCAGACCCTGTGGAGCGAATTGCTCACCGCCGCGCCCGGCTCGGTAAGCCAGGTGCGCGAGAGCGCCGCGCGGCTGGTGCGCTTCGCCAAGGAAACCGGCACCAGCGTGTTCCTGGTCGGCCACGTCACCAAGGAGGGCGGCATCGCCGGCCCGCGCGTGCTCGAGCACATGGTCGACGCGGTGCTTTATTTCGAAGGCGAGTCCGGCAGCCGCTTCCGCGTGCTGCGCGCTTTCAAGAACCGATTCGGCGCGGTGAACGAGCTCGGCGTGTTCGCGATGGGCGACAAGGGCCTGCGCGAGGTGCCGAACCCGTCGGCCATCTTCCTCTCCGGCAGCAGCACGGCCCAGGCCGGAAGCGCGGTGATGGTGACGCGCGAGGGCACGCGCCCGCTGCTGGTCGAGGTGCAGGCGCTGGTGGACAGCTCGCCGCTGTCGAACCCGCGCCGCGTGGCCTTGGGCCTCGAGCAAAACCGGCTTGCGATGCTGCTGGCCGTGCTGCACCGCCACGGCGGCGTGGTCACCGGCGACCAGGACGTCTTCGTCAACGTGGTCGGCGGCATCCGCGTGCAGGAAACCGCCGCGGATTTGCCGGTGCTGCTGGCAGTGCTGTCCTCGCTGCGCGACCGGCCGCTGGCGGAAAAAACCGTTGCCTTCGGCGAAGTGGGCCTGAGCGGCGAGATCCGCCCGGTACCCAACGGCGAGGAACGCCTGAAGGAAGCCGCCACCCACGGCTTCAGGCGCGCCATCGTGCCCAAGGCCAACGCGCCGAAAAAAGGCGCGTTCAAGGACATGGAAGTGATTGCGGTGGAGCGCCTGTCGGAGGCCCTTGAGGCGGCGGCGGACTAGCCAGAGCCTTTTGACGCGGATTTACGCGGATAAACGCGGATAGGGCAAAAGCAGTATGGATTGGGTTTCCGCAAGCGGGACGGCGCGCGTCGAACCACTCCCGTCTTTGCACTATCCGCGTTTATCCGCGTAAATCCGCGTCAGAAAACTCAGCCCCGGTGCAGGACGAGTTCGTAGACGAACTTGCTGCCGAAGAAGGCGAGCAGCAGCAGCCCCATCGCCAGCAGCGTCAGCTTCACCGCGCGCGGGCCGCGCCAGCCCCAGCGCCATCGGCCGAACAGCAGCACGCCGAGCACGGCCCAGGACAGGATCGAAAGCACGGTCTTGTGGCCGAGGTCCTGTGCGAACAGGTTCTCCACGAACAGCACGCCGGTAAGCAGGGTGAGGCTGAGCAGCGCGAAGCCGACGCCCAGGCAGCGGAACAGCAGGGTTTCCATCTGGGTCAATGGCGGCAGCACGCGCAGCCAGCCGCCGAGGTGGCGCTGCCGCAGCGCGCGGTCCTGGAACCAGAGCATCAGCGCCAGCAGCGTGGCCACCGCCAGCGTCGCGTAGGCCAGCAGCGCCAGCAGGGCGTGCAGCTGCAGCGGCCAGCCCAACTCCCGCTGCGGCATGCCGCCGCCCAGGCCGGCGTAGGCGAGCAGCGTGGCGGTCGCCAGCGGGAACACGATGATGCCCAGCGCCTCGATGCGCTGCGCCGGACCCAGGCCGGTGGTCAGCGCGGCCATGCCCAGGCCCACCAGCGAAAGCGCGGCGAAGAAGTGCAAGTCGGCGCCGCCCAGCAGCCGCCAGGCCAGCACGTGCACGCCGGCGTGCAGCAGCACCGCCGGCACCGCCAGCAGCAGCCAGCGCCGCGGGGTCGGGTGCGGCTGCTGGGCGTGCCCTGCCAGCTGGTGGCTGGCCAACAGGTACAGGACGGAGGCGAGCAGGGCGAGGGCGAGGGCAGTCATGTCCCGAGTTTGGCACAGCCCGCAAAAGGTGAGAACCATTCTCGACTGGAGGGCTCGCGCGGGCGCCCGCGCTATACTTCGCGCCCCAACGCCAGACGCCCAGCCCCATGTTCGAGTCGCTCACCCAACGCTTGTCCGGCACCCTCCAGCGCCTTCGCGGCCGCGGCCGGCTGACCGAGGAAAACATCCGCGAGGCCACCCGCGAGGTGCGCATCGCCCTGCTCGAGGCGGACGTGGCGCTGCCGGTGGTCTCGGCCCTGATCGAGCGCATCAAGGTGCGCGCCGTCGGCCAGGAAGTGCTGACCAGCCTGACCCCGGGCCAGGCCCTGATCAAGGTCGTGCGCGACGAGATGGCGACGGTGATGGGTTCGGCCGCTGCCGACCTGAACCTCAACGTGCCGGCGCCGGCGATCATCCTAATGGCTGGCCTTCAGGGCGCGGGCAAGACGACCACGGTCGGCAAGCTTGCCAAGCACCTGAAGGAGCGCAAGAAGAAAAAGGTGATGGTGGTGTCGGCCGACGTCTACCGCCCGGCCGCGATCGAGCAGCTGCGCACGCTGGCGCAGCAGGTGGACGTGCTGTTCTTCGCGTCCACGGCGGACCAGAAGCCGGTGGATATCGTCCGCGCCGCGATCGACGACGCCCGCAAGAGCTTCGTCGACGTGCTGATCGTCGACACCGCCGGCCGCCTCGCCATCGACGAGGCGATGATGGCCGAGATCCAGGCGCTGCATGCCGCGGTCAATCCGGTGGAGACCCTGTTCGTGGTCGACGCAATGACCGGCCAGGACGCCGCCAACACCGCCAAGGCCTTTAGCGAGGCGCTGCCGCTGACCGGCGTGGTGCTCACGAAGACCGACGGCGATGCCCGCGGCGGCGCCGCGCTCAGCGTCCGCTACATCACCGGCAAGCCGATCAAGTTCGTCGGCGTCGGCGAAAAGCCCGACGGCCTGGACGTGTTCCACCCGGACCGCGCCGCCAGCCGCATCCTCGACATGGGCGACGTGCTGTCGCTGGTGGAGCAGGTCGAGCAGCAGGTCGACAAGGACAAGGCCCAGAAGCTGGCCGAGAAGGTCGCCAAGGGCAAGAAGTTCGACCTCAACGACATGAAGGACCAGTTCGAGCAGATGCAGAACATGGGCGGTCTCTCCGGCCTCATGGACAAGCTGCCGGGCATGGGCCAGGTCCCGGACCACGTGAAGGCCCAGGTCACCGGCAAGGAAATCCCCCGGATGGTGGCCATCATCAATTCGATGACCAAGAAGGAGCGGCGCAACCCCGGCCTGCTCAACGGCTCCCGCCGGGCCCGGGTCGCCCGGGGCTCGGGCACCACCCCGGCCGACGTGAACAAGCTGCTCAAGCAGTTCCAGCAGATGGAAAAGATGATGTCCAAGCTGTCCCAGGGCGGCATGAAGGGCATGCTGCGGGGCATGAAGGGCCTGATGGGCGGCGGCTTCCCGGGGCGTTTCCCGGGCCGCTGAGCCTGGCCGCCGGACCCCGGTTCAGCCGCCGGGGTTTCCTTCGGGCGGCCAAGGGGTTAGAATTCGCGATTCCCCCGACCGGGTTGCGGCCGGGCTTCCTGTCCCAGAACTACAGAGCAAATCGACATGGTCAAGATCCGTCTGACCCGCGGTGGCGCCAAGAAGCGCCCCTTCTACCACATCATCGTCACCGACCAGCGCAACAAGCGCGACGGCCGTTCGATCGAGCGCCTGGGTTACTACAACCCGATCGCCACCCCGAACGAAAAGCGCGTCGAGCTCGACACCGAGCGCGTGAAGCACTGGATCTCCAACGGTGCGCAGCTGACCGACAAGGTCCGCGTGCTGTTCAAGGAAGCTTCGGCCCAGGCTTCGGCCTGAGCCACTGGCCTCGCCCCGCGCGAGGCCTGATGCCATGAGCACCGATCGCCGCATCCTGCTGGGCAGGGTCGCCGGCGACTTCGGCGTCCGGGGCGAGCTCAAGCTGCTCTCCTGGACCGATCCCCGCGACGCCATCTTCCGGTACCAGCCCTGGATACTTCGCTCCGGCAACGCCGAGCGCGAAGTGTCCGGCGTGCGCGGCCGCGACACCGGCAAGCTGGTCATCGCCAGCTTCCCGGGCGTGGAAAGCCGCGAGCAGGCCGAGGCACTCAAGGGGGCCGAGATCTGGGTGCTGCGCAGCCAGCTGCCGGCGCCCAAGCCCGGCGAATACTACTGGGTGGACCTGGAGGGCCTGGCGGTCCGCAACCTCGAGGGCGTGGACTTCGGCAAGGTCTCGCACCTGTTCGATACCGGCGCCAACCCGGTGCTGGTTGCGTTGGGCGAGCGCGAACGCCTGATTCCCTTCGTCATCGACCAGTACGTGAAGTCCGTGGACTTCGACGCCGGCCTGGTCGTGGTCGACTGGGACGCGGACTTCTGACGCCGGGACACGCCGTGCGCATCGACGTCGTCACGCTGTTCCCCGATTTCATCCGCGAATCCGCCGCGCTGGGCGTGGTCGGGCGTGCGCAGGAGCGCGGCCTGTTGTCCGTGCACGGCTGGAACCCGCGCGACTACGCCACCGACAACTACCGGCGGGTGGACCAGCGCCCGTTTGGCGGCGGCCCCGGCATGCTGATGCTGGCCGAGCCGCTGGGCGCCTGCCTGGCCGCGGCGCGCGCGGCCGACCCGGCCCCGGCCCGGGTCATCTACCTCAGCCCGCAAGGCGAACGCCTGACCCAGGCCAAGGTGCGCCAGTTGGCCGCCGAGCCCCGCCTGATCCTGCTTTGCGGCCGCTACGAGGGCCTGGACGAGCGCTTCATCGCCCGCGAGGTGGACGAGGAGCTCTCGATCGGCGACTACGTGCTGTCCGGCGGCGAACTGGCCGCGGCGGTGCTGGTCGACGCCGTCGGCCGGCTGCAGGAGGGCGCCCTGAACCACGCGGATTCGGCCACCCAGGACAGCTTCGAGGACGGCCTGCTGGACTGCCCGCACTACACCCGGTCCGAAGCCTCGGGCACCGAGGGCGTCCCGGCGGTGCTGCTGTCCGGCGACCACGCGGCCATCGCCCGCTGGCGCCGCCAGCAAAGCCTGGGCCGGACCTGGCTGCGGCGTCCGGACCTGCTGGCCCGGGTCCGCCTGGACAAGGCCGACCGGGCCCTGCTGGCCGAGTTCATCGCCGGCTGGCGGGCCGAAAACCCCGCGGGCGCCTAACCCCTTCCCCTTCAAGGGCTTGGCGGGCTATACTTTCCCGCTAATTTTCCAAAAGCCAAGCACGGTCACCGGGCCTCTGGCGCGCACATCCAATAAATATCAGAGGCGAGGCGTGTAACCATGAATTTCCTGCAGCAGTTCGAGCAAGAGCAGTCGCAGCGCAAGCTGCCCGCGTTTGGTCCCGGCGACACCGTCGTGGTCAACGTCAAGGTCAAGGAAGGCAACCGCGAGCGCGTCCAGGCCTATGAAGGCGTGGTCATCGCCATCAAGAACGCCGGCCTCAACTCCGCCTTCACCGTGCGCAAGATCTCGCACGGCTTCGGCGTCGAGCGCGTGTTCCAGACCCACAGCCCGATCATCGACTCGCTGACGGTGAAGCGCCGCGGCAAGGTCCGCGCCGGCAAGCTGTACTACCTGCGTGGCCTGGAAGGCAAGAAGGCGCGCATCAAGGAAGACCTGGGCTACCAGGGCGAGTAATCGCTTCCTGCCGCACCGCCGAACGGCCGCCGAAAGGCGGCCGTTTGCGTTGGTGCGACGCGACCGCGAGGCGCTAGGATCAGGGCATGGATAAACCGGAAACGCTGGCCGCGGTGCGGCTCGACATCTGGCTGTGGGCGGCGCGCTTCTACAAGACGCGCGCGCTCGCCAAGCAGGCCATCGAAGGCGGCAAGGTCGAAGTGCAGGGGCAGGGCGCGAAGGCGTCGCGCCAGCTCAAGGGCGGCGAGCAGCTGAAGTTGCGCCGCGGCGAAGACCTGTTCGAAGTGCAGGTGATGGCGCTCAGCGAGCGGCGCGGGCCGGCGCCGTTGGCGCAGGCGCTGTACGCGGAATCCGAGGCCTCGCGCGAGCAACGGCTGCGGCTGGCGGAGGAGCGGCGCGCCGCCAACGCCGGCTACCGCGCGCCCGCCGGCAAGCCGGACAAGCGCGCGCGCCGCCTGATCCAGGCGCTGGGCGACCTCGACGCGCTCTGAGCGGCGCTCAGGGCGCCTGGAGCTCGCCGCCCTTCATCACCACGTCCACTTTCTTCAGGACGGTGACGTCTTCCAGCGGGTTGCCGGACACCGCGATCAGGTCGGCCTGCTTGCCGGGCTCGAGGCTGCCGATGCGGTCGCCCAGGCCCAGCAGGTCGGCGGCGTTGCGGGTGGCCGCGACGATCGCCTGCGCCGGCGTCATGCCGTGTGCCACCATCAGCTCGAACTCGTCGGCGTTGCGCCCGTGCAGGCTGACGCCGGCATCGGTGCCGAAGGCGATCTTCACGCCGGCCGGCACCGCCTGCTCCAGCGCCTTGCCCGTGATGTCGATGCGCCAGCGGATCTTGGCCAGCACGTCGCCGCGGTAAGCGTCGGGATTGGCGGCCAGGCGCTCGCGGTAGCCGTTCACCGTCGACAGCGTGGGCACGTAGTACGCGCCGCTCTCGCGGAACAGGCGCAGGCCTTCCTTGTCCAGCAGCGTGCCGTGCTCGATCGAATCCACGCCCAGGCGCAGCGCGAGGTTGATGCCGTCGGCGCCGTGCGCGTGCACCGCCACCTTCTTGCCGTACATGCGCGAGGTTTCGACCACCGCGCGGGCCTCGTCCTCGAACATTTGCGCGCCGAGGCCGGCGCCGATCCGGCTGTTCACGCCGCCGGTGATCAGCAGCTTGATCACGTCGGCGCCTTCCGCCACTTGGCGGCGCACCGCGCGGCGGCAGCTTTCGACGCCATCGCAGACGTTGCCGCCGGTGTCGAGCGCGTCGTGGAGGTCGGCGCGGTAGCCCAGGCGCGGGTCGCCATGGCCGGCCGTGGCCGAGATCGAAGTGTTGGCCGTGAGGATGCGCGGGCCCGGCAGCTTGCCGGCGGCGATGGCATCGCGCAGCGCGCGGATCTCGCCATCGCCGTCGCCCAGGTTGCGCACCGTGGTGAAGCCGGCCAGCAGCGTCTTGCGGGCGTTGACGGCGGCCTCGAGCGCGTTGTCGGCCGGGCTGCGCTGCACTTCGGCCAGCTGGCCGGCGAGGCCGCCGAGGTCGTTCGTCAGGTGTACGTGGCTGTCGATCAGGCCGGGCAGCACGAAGTGCTGGCGCAGGTCGACCACGCGGGTGTCGGCCGGGGCGCCGAAGGCCGCGGCCCCATGGTGGCCATCGCGCACCTGTTCGACCTTGCCGTCGCGGATCAGCAGCGTCGCGGCGCCGCGCGCCGGCTGGCCCGGGCGATCGAGCAGTTGGCCGGCCTGCACCACCACGGTCTGGGCCTGGGCGCCCAGCGAGGCGGCGAGCAAGAAAACGGCAAGGGCGAGGGATCGGCGGGTCATGCGGGCGCTCCGGAAAGGTCGGGTGGCTGGAAAGCCGCCACCCTAGCAAACGTGGCGGCCAGGGGCTGTTGACGCCGGTCGCGGTTTCAGCGCAGCAACTTGAGCCGGTACAGCGCCTCCAGCGCCTGCTTGGGCGTCAGCTCGTCCGGATCCATCGCGGCCAGCGCCTCGAGGGCCGGCGAGGGCGCCGGTGCGAACAGCCCGAACTGCTGCGGCGACTCCAGCGCGGCCGGGCTCATCTCCGCCACCGCGTGCGGCGCACCGCGCTGCTCGAGTTCGGCCAGGGTGCGCCGCGCCTGCTCGACCACCGTGCGCGGCAGGCCGGCCAGCGCCGCCACCTGCAGGCCGAAGCTGCGGTTGGCCGGGCCGTCCTTCACCGCGTGCATGAACACCAGCTTGTCGCCGTGTTCGATCGCGTCCAGGTGCACGTTGGCGATGCCGCTGCCCGGTTCGGCCAGCGCGGTCAGCTCGAAATAGTGGGTCGCGAAGAGCGTGTAGGCGCGGTTCGCGTGCGCGAGGTGGCGCGCGCAGGCCTCGGCCAGCGCCAGGCCGTCGTAGGTGGAGGTGCCGCGGCCGATCTCGTCCATCAGCACCAGCGAGTTCGCGGTGGCGTGGTGGAGGATGTAGCTGGTTTCGGCCATTTCGACCATGAAGGTCGACTGGCCGCGCGCCAGGTCGTCGCCCGCGCCGATGCGGGTGAGGATGCGGTCGATCGGCCCGATCACGGCCCGCGCCGCCGGCACGAAGCTGCCCACGTGCGCCAGCAGCACGATCAGCGCGTTTTGGCGCATGTAGGTGCTCTTGCCGCCCATGTTCGGGCCGGTGATGACCAGCATGCGGCGGTTTTCATCCAGCACCAGGTCGTTGGGCTCGAAGGGCTCGCTGCGCACCGCCTCGACCACCGGGTGGCGGCCGCGCTCGATCCGGAGGCCGGGCGCTTCGGTGAGTTCGGGCTGCGACCAGTCCAGCGCCTGCGCGCGCTCGGCGAAGGCGGCCAGCACGTCGAGCTCGGCGAGCGCGGCGGCGCAGCGCTTGAGCGATTCCAGTTGCTCGTTCAGCGCATCCAGCAATTGCTCGTAAAGCAGCTTCTCGCGCGCCAGCGAGCGCTCGCGGGCGCTGAGCACCTTGTCCTCGAAGGCCTTGAGTTCCTCGGTGATGTAGCGCTCGGCGCCGGTCAGCGTCTGGCGGCGCGTGTAATGGGTCGGCGCGCGCTCGGACTGGCCCTTGCTGATCTCGATGAAATACCCGTGCACGCGGTTGTAGCCGACCTTAAGGGTGGCGATGCCGGTGGCGGCCTTCTCGCGGGCCTCGAGGTCGACCAGGAACTGGTCGGCGTTGGTGGACAGCGTGCGCAGCTCGTCGAGCTCGGCGTCGAAGCCTTCGGCGATGACGCCGCCGTCGCGCAGCAGCACCGGCGGCTGCGGGATGATGGCCGAGGCCAGCAGGGCGGCGTGGCCTGCGTGCTCGCCGAGTTCGGCCGCCAGCGCCTGCAGGCGCGGCGAATCCAATGGCGCCAGCACCGCGCGCAGCGCCGGCAGCATGACCAGGCCGTCGCGCAGCGTGGACAGGTCGCGCGGCCGCGCCGAACGCAGCGCCACGCGCGAGAGGATGCGTTCGACGTCGCCGAGGCCGCGGAAGCGCTCGCGCAGTTCGTCCCCCGCGGCGGACGCGATGAAGGTGGCCACGGCGTGGTGGCGCTCGCCCAGCACGCGGCGGTCGCGCAGCGGGCGGTTCAGCCAGCGCCGCAGCAGCCGGCCGCCCATCGGACTGATGCTGGCGTCGAGCACGCCCAGCAGCGTGTGCTCGGTGCGGCCGTCGGTGCGGCTGTCGAGCTCGAGGTGGCGGCGGGTGGCGGCATTGATGGCGATGCCGTCGTCGGCCGACTCGAAGGCGATGGCGGTCAGGTGCGGCAGGCGCTGCTTCTGGGTTTCCTCGACGTAAGCCAGCAGCGCA
Source organism: Arenimonas sp. (assembly GCF_036275555.1). Taxonomy (GTDB): domain Bacteria; phylum Pseudomonadota; class Gammaproteobacteria; order Xanthomonadales; family Xanthomonadaceae; genus Arenimonas. Next base: position 11,401 of record NZ_DASUDO010000027.1, on the reverse strand, counting down.
CCGGCGGCGCCGATCGCCAGCGGCTTGTCCTCCAGCCCGAAGCCGGTGAGGTCGTGCAGCGCGAAGAAGCGCAGCAGCTGGCGCCGGCAGGCGTCGGCATCGAAGCCCCAGGGCGGCCGCCGGCGCAGGCCGGGCAGGGCGGTGACGGGGGCGGGCCAGCCGTCTTCGTCCGGCAACAGGATTTCCGCGGGATCCAGTCGCGCCAGTTCGGCGGTGAGCTGGTCCTCGGTGGCGACTTCCGAAACGAGGAAGCGGCCGCCGGCCAGGTCGGCCCAGGCGATGCCGTAGCCGCCCTTGCCGCGCGACACTGCCAGCAGCAGCGTGTCGCGCCGCTCCTGCAGCAGCGCCTCGTCGGTGACGGTGCCGGGCGTGACGATGCGCACGACCTTTCGTTCAACCAGGCCCTTGGCCAGGGCAGGATCTCCGATCTGTTCGCAGATGGCCACCGATTCGCCCAGCGCCACCAGGCGCGCGAGATAGCCCTCCATCGCGTGCACCGGCACGCCGGCCATCGGGATCGGCGCACCGGCCGAGGCGCCGCGCTGGGTCAGGGTGATGTCGAGCAGGCGCGCGGCCTTGCGGGCGTCGTCGTAGAACAGCTCGTAGAAGTCGCCCATCCGGAAGAACAGCAGGATGTCGGGATGCTCCGCCTTGGCGGCGAAGAACTGGCGCATCAGCGGGGTGTGCTGCGGGGTTTCCGAGGAGGACATCCGGATGGCATTGGCGGAGGCGGCCCTATAGTCTAGCGGTCATGGACGCCCTCTCCCTGCCGGACGACCGGCTGCTGCACGAACTGGCCGAACAGGTGGGCACCGCCCTGCAGGCCAGGCACTTGATGCTGGCAACTGCCGAAAGCTGCACCGGCGGCTGGATCGCCAAGATGATCACCGACATCCCGGGCTGTTCGGCCTGGTTCGACTGCGGCATGGCGGCCTACAGCTACGAGGCCAAGCAGGCGCTGCTGGGCGTGCGGCCCGAGACCCTGATCGAACACGGCGCGGTGAGCCGCGAAACCGTGGTGGAAATGGTGTCCGGCGCGCTGGTCACCTCGGGCGCGAGCATCGCGGTGGCGGTCACCGGCATCGCCGGCCCCGGCGGCGGCAGCCCCGGCAAGCCCGTCGGCACCGTCTGGCTGGGCTGGAAGCGGCGCGGCGGCTATCCGAAGGCCGAGTTGTTCCACTTCGACGGCGACCGCGAGACCGTGCGCCGCCAGACCGTGGAGGCCGCGTTGCGCGGCCTGCTGGAGCTGGCCCGCTAGCGCGCCAAAAAAGGCTTGACAGGGCGGGGAGGTGTGTTAGTAGTATTACTACTAATGGACATCACCGACACCCAGCAGGCCATCCTGGCCATGATCACCGAGCGTATAGAGGCCGACGGCGTGCCGCCCTCCCAGGTCGAGATCGCCCATGCCTTTGGCTTCAAGGGCGTGCGCGCGGCCCAATACCACCTGGAAGCCCTCGAGCAGGCCGGCGCCATCCGCCGGGTGCCGGGGCAGGCCCGCGGCATCCGGCTGGTCTCGCCCGCGGCGTCTTCCCAGAACGTGTCGTCCCCGGCCGCGGACCTCGTCCCCGCGGCCGGGGATGACCTCCTCCGCCTGCCCGTGCTCGGCCAGGTCGCGGCCGGCCTGCCCATCGGCGCCGACGCCGGCCTTCACGACATGGTGCTGCTTGATCGCGTCTTCTTCTCGCCCGCGCCCGACTACCTGCTGAAGGTGAAGGGCGACTCCATGCGCGACGAAGGCATCCTGCACGGCGACCTGATCGGCGTGCACCGCACCAACGACGCGCGCAGCGGCCAGATCGTCGTCGCCCGCATTGATGAGGAAATCACCGTGAAGCTGCTCAAGATTGGCAAGGATGGCATCCGCCTGCTGCCCCGCAACCCCGACTACGCGCCCATCGTGGTGAAGCCCGACCAGGAATTCGCGATCGAAGGACTGTATTGCGGCCTCGTAAGGCCGAACCGTTGAGCTTCGGTGGCAAGAAGTCCGGACCGAAGAAGTCGCTTTCCCTACAGCGCATCGAGGCGGAAACGGCTGCCGCGGAGGCGCGGGATGACGCAGATTCAGGGCCAGCCGCCGGTTCTCAGTCCGTGAGACCCCGCCCCGCTAACCTCGCAACACCTGAAAACAAACCCCCGAGGAACCCGACGATGGACGAGAACAAGAAGCGCGCCCTCACCGCCGCCCTGAGCCAGATCGAAAAGCAGTTCGGCAAGGGCGCCGTCATGCGCATGGGCGACAAGAGCACCGAGCCGGCCGAAGTCATCGGCACGGGCTCGCTGATGCTCGACATCGCGCTGGGCATCGGCGGCCTGCCCAAGGGCCGCGTCATCGAGATCTACGGTCCCGAGTCCTCGGGCAAGACCACGCTCACCCTGCAGGCCATCGCCGAGTGCCAAAAGGCGGGCGGCACCGCGGCCTTCATCGACGCCGAGCACGCGCTCGACCCGACCTATGCGGTGAAGCTGGGCGTCAACATCGACGACCTGCTGGTCAGCCAGCCGGACACCGGCGAGCAGGCGCTCGAGATCGCCGACATGCTGGTGCGCTCGAACTCCGTGGACATGGTCGTGGTCGACTCCGTGGCCGCGCTCACCCCGCGCGCCGAAATCGAGGGCGAGATGGGCGACCAGCTGCCGGGCCTGCAGGCCCGCCTGATGAGCCAGGCCCTGCGCAAGCTCACCGGCAACATCAAGCGCAGCAACTGCATGGTCATCTTCATCAACCAGCTGCGCATGAAGATCGGCGTGATGATGCCGGGCCAGAGCCCGGAAGTGACCACCGGCGGCAACGCGCTCAAGTTCTACGCCTCGGTGCGCCTGGACATCCGCCGCATCGGCTCGGTGAAGAAGGGCGAGGAAGTCATCGGCAACCAGACCAAGATCAAGGTGGTCAAGAACAAGATGGCCCCGCCGTTCAAGGTCATCGTCACCGAGATCCTCTACGGGCAGGGCATCAGCCGCGAGGGCGAGATCATCGACATGGGCGTGGATGCCAAGCTGATCGAGAAGGCGGGCGCCTGGTACAGCTACAACGGCGAGCGCATCGGCCAGGGCAAGGAGAACGTCCGCCAGTGGCTGAAGGACAACCCGGCCGTGGCCAAGGACCTCGAAGGCAAGCTGCGCGACAAGTTCGTGCCCGGCCTGGTCATCGGCGACGAGAACGCCGAGCCCGTCGAGGCCTGAGGCCCCGGGCGCGCAGGGGGCGGTGAATGGGTTTCGGTGACCGTCCCGAGCGCCCCAAGCCGGACGCCTACCAGAAGGCGCTGGAGCTGCTGGTGCGGCGGGAGCACTCCCGCCGCGACCTTCGGCGCAAGCTGGGCCTGCGGGGCGCCGATCCCGAGGAGGCCGAGGCGGCGATCGAGAAGCTGGCGGGCCTGGGTTACCAGGACGACCTGCGCTTCGCGACCGCCTTCGCCCGCGACCGGGCGCACTCAGGCTACGGCCCGGTTCGCATCCGGCAGGAGCTGGCCGGGCACGGCTTGCCGGCCGATGCCGTGGTGCAGGCCCTCGACGCCTGCGAAACCGACTGGGCCGCCTCGGCCCAGGCCCTGGTCGACAAGCGTTTCCGGCCCGCCGAACTGGCGGATCCCGCGAGGCGCCGCAAGGCGGTCGATTTCCTGCTTCGCCGTGGGTTCGACCAGGGCTGCGCCTACGGCGCGGTGCGCGGCCGGGCGCAGGCGCCGGACGACCCCGACGGCTTCTGACCCGCCGGGCGGGCGGTGAAGCGTCCGGACCCCGGTCCCGGGCTGGTAATCTTGGCGGCCACGCCATCCGGTGGTGATTTCCCGCTCCGCCCCGCATTTGTGGGACAGGGCGGGCAGGTCACGCCGCGGCCCCGAATCCGAGTTGCCAGAGCCCCACGCCGTCCATGACCAAGACCAGCCACCAGATCCGCCGGGATTTCCTCGAGTACTTCCGCTCCAAGGGCCATGAAGTGGTGCCCTCCAGCCCGCTCGTGCCGGGCAACGACCCGACCCTGCTGTTCACCAACGCCGGCATGGTGCAGTTCAAGGACGTGTTCCTGGGCGCGGAGAAGCGCAGCTACGTGCGTGCGGTCAGCTCGCAGCGCTGCGTGCGCGCAGGCGGCAAGCACAACGACCTCGACCAGGTCGGCTACACCGCGCGCCACCACACCTTCTTCGAGATGCTGGGCAACTTCAGCTTCGGCGACTACTTCAAGCACGACGCCATCACTTACGCATGGGAACTGCTGACCGAGGTCTGGAAGCTGCCCAAGGAGCGCCTGCTCGTCACCATCTACCACACCGATGACGAAGCCTTCGACATCTGGCACAAGGTCGTCGGCCTGCCGCCCGAGCGCATCATCCGTATCGGCGACAACAAGGGCGCGCCCTACGCCAGCGACAACTTCTGGCAGATGGCCGACACCGGCCCCTGCGGCCCGTGCTCGGAGATTTTCTACGACCACGGCGACCACATCCCCGGCGGCCCCCCGGGCAGCCCGGACGAGGATGGCGATCGCTTCATCGAGATCTGGAACAACGTCTTCATGCAGTACGACCGCCAGCCCGACGGCACCCTGGTGCCGCTGCCCGCACCCTGCGTGGACACCGGCATGGGGCTGGAGCGCATCGCCGCCGTGCTGCAGCACGTGCACAGCAACTACGAGATCGACCTGTTCCAGCACCTGATCAAGGCCGCCGCGGCGCTAACCCGCACCAGCGACCTCGAGCACAAGTCGCTGCGCGTGATCGCAGACCACATCCGCGCCTGCAGCTTCCTGGTGGTGGACGGCGTGCTGCCGTCGAACGAGGGCCGCGGTTACGTCCTGCGCCGCATCATCCGCCGCGCCATCCGCCATTTCTGGAAGCTCGACGGGCTCAGCGCCGACGGCAAGTTCTGGCGCATGGTGCAGCCGCTGGTCGAGGTGATGGGCGAGGCCTATCCCGAGCTGGCCGCGAAGCAGACGCTGGTCGAGCAGGCGCTGAAGGGCGAGGAGGCCGCGTTCGCGCAGACGCTGGACGCCGGCATGGCACGCCTCCAGGACTACCTGGCGGCCTCGGGTAATCGCATCCGCGGCGAGCAGTTGTTCCAGCTGCACGACACCTACGGCTGCCCGCCCGACCTGATCGCCGACCTGCTGCGCGAGAACGCCGACAAGGGCTGGGCCCTGGCCGACGGCGCCCTGGCCGAGTACGAGGCGCTGATGGAGCAGCAGCGCGACCGCGCCCGCGCCGCCAGCAAGTTCTCGGGCGTCACCGCGCTGCCCACGGACCTGATCGCCACCCTGCGGCCCACCGAGTTCCTCGGCTACGAGTCGCTGGATGCCGACGGCTGCCGCATCGTCGCCATCGTCCGCGAGGGCAAGCCCGTGCAGCAGCTCGCGGTGGGCGAAGAGGCCGTCGTGCTGCTCGATCGCACGCCGTTCTACGCCGAATCCGGCGGCCAGGTCGGCGATGCCGGCCAGCTGCTCGATCCCGCCGGCAATCGCTTCGACGTGCGCGACACGCTCAAGCTCTCGGGCACCTTCCACGGCCATCTCGGCCGCCTGGCGGGCGGCGCGCTGAAGGTCGGCGACCGCCTCTCCGCGCGCGTGGACGAGGCCCGGCGCCAGGCCACGGTGCTCAACCACTCCGCCACCCACCTGCTGCACGCGGCGCTGCGCAAGGTGCTGGGCGAGCACGTCACGCAGAAGGGCTCGCTGGTCGCGCCCGACCGCCTGCGCTTCGACTTCTCGCACTTCCAGGCGATCCCGGCCGCTGATCTCGCGCGCATCGAAGCCATGGTGAACGCCGAGATCCGCCGCAACGCCGAAGCCGAAGTGCACCACATGGGCATGCAGGAAGCGCTGGATTTCGGCGCGATGGCGCTGTTCGGCGAGAAGTACGGCGAGCACGTGCGCGTGCTGCGCATGGGCGAGTTCTCCACCGAGCTGTGCGGTGGCACCCACGTGCACCACACCGGCGACATCGGCGTGTTCAAGATCATCAGCGAAGGCGGCGTGGCCGCCGGCGTGCGCCGCATCGAGGCGGTGACGGGCGAGGGCGCGCTGGCGTACATCGCCGCCGAAGAGCGTCGCCTGGAGGAGGCCGCCAGCCTGCTCGGCGGCAATGCCGCCGACGTGGTCGACAAGCTGCGCCAGCTGCTCGACCGCCAGAAGAAGCTCGAGCGCGAGCTCGAATCGCTCAAGGCCAAGGCCGCCGCCGGCGCCACGTCCGACCTCGCGGCTTCCGCGCCCGAGGTGTCCGGCACCAAGGTGGTCGCGGCGCGGCTCGAGGGCCTGGACGCCAAGTCGCTGCGCGATGCCGTGGACCAGCTCAAGTCGCGCCTCGGCGACGCCGTGATCGTCCTGGCCTCGGCCGAAGGCGGGAAGGCCTCGCTGGTGGCCGGCGTGCAGGGCGCCGCGCTGGGCAAGGTGAAGGCCGGCGAGCTGCTGGCCCACGTCGCCGCCCAGATCGGCGGCAAGGGCGGCGGGCGCCCCGACATGGCCCAGGGCGGCGGTCCCGACGGGCCGGCGCTGGTGGCGGCCCTGCAGGGCGTGCCGGCCTGGGTGGCCGAGCGCCTGGGCTGATCCGTGCCGCGCGGGGCGCGCTTCGTTGCGCCCCGCCCGGCCGCGCACTACCATCGGGAAACGCCGCGATCTCGCGGCTGGGAACCGCGCGCAGCCAACGGGTCGCGCGGGCCGGTGCAGGGACGTATCGGGAGGGAGAGCGATGCTGATTTTGACGCGTAGGGTGGGAGAGACCCTGATGATCGGCGACTCGGTCACCGTGACGGTGCTGGGCGTCAAGGGAAACCAGGTGCGGATCGGCATCACGGCGCCCAAGGACGTGGCCGTGCATCGCGAGGAAATCTTCCAGCGCATCCAGAAGGACGACGGCGACGCGCCTGCGGGTGCCGCCGGCGATGCGGGTTTACCGAAGCCCGATTGAAAGGCTATCCTATGCGGCCGGTTTCGCCCGAGAGGGCGGGGCCGGTGTCCGTCACGGAGTGATGCCCGAGTGGCCGAAGGGGCTCCCCTGCTAAGGGAGTATCGGGTCAAAAGCCTGATCGAGGGTTCGAATCCCTCTCACTCCGCCAGGTCGAATCCGCCGCCGAAAGGCGGCGTTTTTTCCACCCGGTCGCGACGGACAAAGGTGTGCTTGGGTCGCCTTCGGTTTTAGTTTCACCAAAGGCATTGACGGCTTCGCCAGCGTCCCCCATAATTTCGCTTCTGCGCGCCCGTAGCTCAGCTGGATAGAGCACCAGGCTACGAACTTGGTGGTCGGGAGTTCGAATCTCTCCGGGCGCGCCACTCTTCGGCAAACAGGGTGCTTCGGCACCCTTTTTGTTCGGTGGCCCAGGCAGGCGGTGCATTGCACCTCCCGCCGGGGCGGCCGTAAAGTTGTAACTCGTGCGGCGCGCCTTCCCGGGTGCCGGGCTTCACCGCCGGGGTATAGCTCAGCCTGGTAGAGCGCCAGCTTTGGGAGCTGGATGTCGTGGGTTCGAATCCCTCTGCCCCGACCAGGCCAGCTTTCCCGGCACCTGCGGCAACCGCGCATGGAAGCGGGCGGACGCGGTCGGTATCATCCCGGCAGGCGCCCGTAGCTCAACTGGATAGAGCACCGGCCTTCTAAGCCGGCGGTTGCAGGTTCGATTCCTGCCGGGCGCGCCAGGCCGGGAGGGGTGGAACGGGTTAAGGTTCACAATGTGGTGGATGTAGCTCAGTCGGTTAGAGCATCGGATTGTGATTCCGAGGGTCGCGGGTTCGAGTCCCGTCTTCCACCCCAGTTCCAAGCGCGGCATAATGCCGCGTCGCAAGCCGCTTCGGCGGGAAGATAACGGGCCGTTAGCTCAGTTGGTAGAGCAGTTGACTCTTAATCAATAGGTCGTAGGTTCGAATCCTACACGGCCCACCATCTTCCCGATTGAATCGTCACCGCGCGGCAATGCGAAAGTGGCGGAACTGGTAGACGCGCTGGATTTAGGTTCCAGTGGGGCAACCCGTGAGAGTTCGAGTCTCTCCTTTCGCACCATCCGGCAACGGAGGCGCGGGGATGATTCGGGGCTCTGCGGGTTTTTTCATTTTCGCGCCCGGGAACGGCGCGGTCAGGAGTTGACATGCAAGTTTCGCTCGAGAACACCGCCAACCTGGAACGCCGCCTCACCATCACCCTGCCGGCGGAGCGCCTCGACGGCGTGGTCGGCAAGCGCCTGGTCGAGATCGCGCGCACCGCGAACATCAAGGGCTTCCGCAAGGGCAAGGTGCCCGCCAAGGTCATCGAGCAGCGCTTCGGCCCGCAGGTCCGCAGCGAAGCTTACGGTGAGCTGGTCCGCGAGAGCCTCGGCGAAGCCCTGCGCGAGCAGAAGCTGCTGGTCGCCGGCAACCCCGAGCTGAAGGCCGACCCGGCCGCCGCCGAGGGCGAGATCCGCTTCACCGCCACCTTCGAGGTCGTGCCCGATTTCGGCACCATCGACCCGAAGCAGCTCAAGGTCGTGCGTACCACCTCGTCCATCGAAGACGCCGACATCGACGGCATGATCGAGACCCTGCGCGCGCAGCGCCGCACCTGGGTCGCGGTCGAGCGTCCGGCGCAGCCGGGCGACCTGCTGGCGGTCGAGACCGTCGCCACCAGCGGCGACCTGCGCATGCCGGCCGAGGGCAGCGACAAGGGCAACACCGTGCTGGGCTCCGGCGTCATGCTGCCCGAGCTCGAGGCCGCGCTGGCCGGCATGGCCGCCGGCGACGAGCGCGAGGTCGACATGACCTTCCCGGCCGACTGGCGCGCCACCGAGCTGGCCGGCAAGTCCGCCAAGGTCCAGCTCAAGGTGCACAAGGTCTCCGAGCCGCACCTGCCCGAGATCGACGAGGCCTTCGTCAAGAGCTTCGGCATCAAGAACGGCAAGGTCGAGCAGTTCCGCAAGGAAGTGCGCGCCAACCTCGAGCGCGAGCTCAAGGGCACGCTGATGGCGCGCCTGCGCGCGGAAGTGGCTTCCAAGCTGGTGGCCGCGTACAGCAGCGTCGAGCTGCCGCCGCGCCTGATCCAGGCCGAGGCCCGCAACATGGCCGCCGCCGCCGAGCAGCAGGCCCGCCAGCAGGGCCAGGCCAACGCCAAGGCCGACCCGGAGATGTTCATGCCGGCCGCCCGCAACCGTGTCGCCGCGGCGCTGCTGGTGGGCGAGGTCGCCCGCCAGAACAACCTCAAGCTCGACGGCCGCCGGCTGAACGAGACCCTGCAGCTGATCGCCTCGACCTACGAGGAGCCGGAGCAGGTCGTTGAACTCTACAAGAACGACCCCAACCTCATGCAGAGCCTCCGGAACCGCGTGATGGAAGAGCAGGTGATCGACTGGATCGCCGAGCGGGCCGACGCGACCGAGCAGGCGCTGAGCTTCACCGAACTGATGCGCCCGGCCGCGTAAGATCGGCCAAAACGGAGGAACGTCGCATGGAACCGATCAAGGGCTTGAACCTGGTGCCGATGGTGGTCGAGCAGACCAGCCGCGGCGAGCGGGCGTATGACATCTACTCGCGCCTGCTCAAGGAGCGCGTGATCTTCCTGGTCGGCCCCATCGACGACTACATGGCGAACGTGATCGTCGCCCAGCTGCTGTTCCTCGAGGCCGAGAATCCCGAGAAGGACATCAGCCTGTACATCAACTCGCCCGGCGGCATCGTCACCGCCGGCCTGGCGATCTACGACACCATGCGCTTCATCAAGCCCGACGTCAGCACCATCTGCGTCGGCCAGGCCGCGAGCATGGGTTCGTTCCTGCTCGCCGCCGGCACCAAGGGCAAGCGCTACATCCTCCCGAACTCGCGCGTCATGATCCACCAGCCCTCGGGCGGCGCCCAGGGCCAGGCCAGCGACATCGCGATCCAGGCCAAGGAAATCCTGTTCCTGCGCGAGCGGCTGAACAAGGAGCTGTCCGACAACACCGGGCAGCCGATCGACAAGATCGAGCGCGACGTCGAGCGCGACTACTTCATGTCGTCGGAAGAGGCCAAGGCCTACGGCGTCGTGGACGCGGTCATCAGCTCGCGGCCCGACGACACCGTCCAGGCCGGCTGACCGGTCCCGAACGCCGCCTTCACGCCCCGATCCGGCCCCGTCCGGGTCGGGGTTTGACCATTGGCGGCCTGTGATATTCTCGATTCCGACCCATTCCACCAGGGCAACCAGAGCATGACCGAAGACCGCCAGGGCCGTACCGGCGACAGCAGCAAGATCCTGTATTGCTCGTTCTGCGGCAAGAGCCAGCACGAGGTTCGCAAGCTGATCGCGGGCCCCAGCGTGTTCATCTGCGATGAATGCGTCGAGCTGTGCAACGACATCATCCGCGAGGAGCTCGAGGAAAAGGCCCACGCCGCCCGCAGCCACCTGCCCAAGCCGCGCGAGATACTCGAGGTCCTCGACCAGTACGTGATCGGCCAGCAGCGCGCCAAGAAGACGCTCTCGGTCGCGGTCTACAACCACTACAAGCGCATCGAGAGCCGGATCAAGAACGACGACATCGAACTGTCGAAGTCCAACATCCTGCTGATCGGCCCCACCGGCTCGGGCAAGACCCTGCTGGCCGAGACGCTCGCGCGCCTGCTCAACGTGCCGTTCACCATCGCCGACGCCACCACCCTCACCGAGGCGGGCTACGTCGGCGAGGACGTCGAGAACATCATCGTCAACCTCCTCCAGGCGGCGGACCACGACATCGAGCGGGCGCAGCGCGGCATCGTCTACATCGACGAGATCGACAAGATCGCCCGCAAGTCGGAGAATCCGTCGATCACCCGCGACGTCTCCGGCGAGGGCGTGCAGCAGGCGCTGCTGAAGATCATCGAGGGGACGATCGCGAACGTCCCGCCCAAGGGGGGCCGCAAGCACCCGCAGCAGGAGTTCCTGCAGGTCGACACCACCAACATCCTCTTCATCTGCGGCGGCGCGTTCGGCGGCCTGGAGCAGATCATCGAGCGGCGCCTCGGCGGCAGGTCGATGGGCTTCGGCGCGGAGATCCAGACCAAGAAGGAGCGGAACCTCTCGGAGCTGCTCAAGCACGTGGAGCCGGAGGACATCCTCAAGTTCGGGATGATCCCGGAGTTCATCGGCCGGTTGCCGATCGTCACCGCGCTGGAGGAGCTGGACGAGCCCGCGCTGGTGGACATCCTCTCCCGCCCGAAGAACGCGCTGGTGAAGCAGTACCGCAAGCTGTTCGACCTCGACGGGGTGAACCTCAAGTTCACCGACGGCGCGCTGAAGGCGATCGCCTCCGAGGCCATCCGCCGCAAGGCGGGCGCCCGCGGCCTGCGCTCCATCGTGGAGAGCGCGATGCTGGACGTGATGTACGACATCCCGTCTCGGAAGACGGCGAAGGAGGTCGTCATTTCCGAGGAGACCATCCTCAAGAAGTCCGAGCCGGTGGTGCTCCACTCCTCGGAGAAGACCGAGAAGGAGCTCGAGCC
>NZ_DASUDO010000026.1:0-36547 GCF_036275555.1 Arenimonas sp. | reverse complement strand
AGGACTTCGTGTTCACCGGCCACGCCGAGTACATCGGCAGCCGGCGCAACGAGTTCGGCGGCAAGGTGGCGCACTGGGTGCTCGCCCAGCCGCAGCTGCGCTGGGACGCCGGCAAGGCGCTGTGGGGCCGCGGCGGGCAGTTCCTGCTCGGCATCGAGTACCAGTTCTGGCAGAACAAGCTCGGCGACCCCGGCACCGACGAGCGCGCCGCCCAGCTGCTGCTGGTCGTTGGCCACTGAGCCCCCGCACCCCACGAAGCCGAGCAAGCGCGGCTCTACCAGCGCGAACGCCGACGCCCCGCAGGGGGCCGGTAAAGCGGAGCTTGCTCCGCTGCACGGGCCTTGCGATAGACAATAACTATCGTAATGCTTGCGTCAATCAATTTGACGCAACGCAGCAAATCCGTAGGCTATGCGCATCGGTTTTCCCCATCCTGCCCCAACTAGGAGTTCCACCGATGTCCTACGTCACCATGACCCTGGTCAACACCACCGTGCAGCCGTTCAAGGCCCAGGCCTTCCACAACGGCAAGTTCGTCGAGGTCACCGAGCAGTCGCTGAAGGGCAAGTGGTCGGTACTGGTGTTCATGCCGGCCGCCTTCACCTTCAACTGCCCGACCGAGGTCGAGGACGCGGCCGCGAACTACGGCGAGTTCCAGGCCTCCGGCGCCGAGGTCTACATCGTCACCACCGACACCCACTTCTCGCACAAGGTCTGGCACGAGACCTCGCCGGCCGTGGGCAAGGCGAAGTTCCCGCTGGTCGGCGACCCGACCCACCAGCTGACCCGCGCCTTCGACGTGCACATCGAGGAAGAGGGCCTGGCCCTGCGCGGCACCTTCATCATCAATCCGGAAGGCGTGATCAAGACCGCCGAGGTCCACGACAACGCCATCGCCCGCGACGTCACCGAGACCCTGCGCAAGCTCAAGGCCGCGCAGTTCGTCGCCGCCAACCCCGGCCAGGTCTGCCCGGCCAAGTGGAAGGAAGGCCAGAAGACCCTCGCCCCGTCGCTGGACCTGGTCGGCAAGATCTGACCCCCGCAGCAAGGACGGGGTCAGGTCCGGTACCTGGCCCCGTTTTTTTTCGCCCCCCATTCCCCGGAGCCACGCCATGCTCGACGCCACCCTGAAGACGCAGCTTTCGGCCTACCTCGAGAAGCTGCAGCTGCCCATCGAACTGCGCGCCTCGCTAGACGACGGCGACGCGTCGCGGGAGCTGCAGGCGCTGCTCGTGGAGATCGCCTCCCTTTCCGACAAGATCACCTTCGCGCGCACCGACGACGATGCGCGCCGGCCCTCGTTCGAGATCCTGCGCAGCGGCACCGACACCTCGGTGCGTTTCGCCGGCATCCCGATGGGCCATGAATTCACTTCGCTCGCGCTCGCGCTGCTGCAGGTCGGCGGCCATCCCTCGCGCGAATCCCAGGAGCTGCTGGCGCAGATCGCCGCGCTCGAGGGCGAGCACCGCTTCGAATGCTATTTCTCGCAGTCCTGCCAGAACTGCCCCGACGTGGTGCAGGCACTCAACCTGATGGCGGTGCTGAACCCGGGCATCACCCACGTGGCGATCGATGGCGCGCTGTTCCAGGCCGAGGTCGAGGCGCGCCAGGTAATGGCCGTGCCCACGGTCTACCTCAACGGCGAGGTGTTCGGCGCCGGGCGCATGAGCCTGGCCGAGATCGTCGGCAGGCTCGACACCGGTGCCGCCGCCCGCGAGGCGCGCGCGCTCGACGGAAAGGCGCCCTTCGACGTGCTGGTGGTCGGCGGCGGCCCCGCCGGCGCCGCGGCGGCGATCTACGCCGCGCGCAAGGGCATCCGCACCGGCGTCGCGGCCGAGCGCTTCGGCGGCCAGGTGCTGGACACGATGGGCATCGAGAACCTGATCTCGGTGGCCGAAACCGAAGGGCCGAAGCTCGCCGCCGCGCTGGAGCAGAACGTGCGCGCCAACGACGTGGACGTGATGAACGGCCAGCGCGCGGCGAAGCTGCTGCCCGCGGGTGACGACGGCCTCATCCAGGTCGAGCTGGCCAGCGGCGCCGTGCTCAAGTCGCGCACCGTCGTGCTCGGCACCGGCGCCCGCTGGCGCCAGATGGGCGTGCCGGGCGAGGAGCAGTACCGCAACAAGGGCGTGGCCTACTGCCCGCACTGCGATGGCCCGCTGTTCAAGGGCAAGCGCGTGGCGGTGATCGGCGGCGGCAACTCCGGCGTCGAGGCCGCGATCGACCTGGCCGGCATCGTCGCCCACGTCACCCTGGTCGAGTTTGACTCCAGGCTGCGCGCCGACGAGGTGCTGCAGCGCAAGCTGCGCAGCCTGGCCAACGTCACCGTGCTGGTGAACGCGCAGACCACCGAAGTGCTGGGCGACGGCGGCAAGGTCAGCGGCCTGGCCTGGCGCGACCGCCTGCTGGGCAGCGAGCACCGGCTCGAGCTCGAGGGCATCTTCGTGCAGATCGGCCTGCTGCCGAACACCGAATGGCTCATGGGCACGGTCGAGCTCAGTGCCCGCGGCGAGATCGTCATCGACGAGCGCGGCCAGACGTCGGTGCCTGGCGTCTTCGCCGCCGGCGATGCCACCACGGTGCCGTACAAGCAGATCGTGGTCGCGATGGGCGCGGGTTCGACCGCGGCGCTCGGCGCGTTCGACCACCTGATCCGCGCCCCGCTCCGGTCGGTCGGCGGCACGTTGTCGGCCGCGGCCTGAGCCGGGCAATCGCGCCGGCCCGCGCGGCCGGCGCTATGATGGCGCGGTCCCGAGAGGATCGCGCCCATGCCCCCCGCTGAAACACCCACGCCGGCCGAGGTCGAGAAGCTGTTCGCGGCCGTGCCCGAGCGCAACACCGGCGACACCCTGCTGCGCACGATGCAGATGCACCACGTGCAGCTGTCGGCGATGGCCGACACCAAGGCCAACATCATCATCACCATGTCGTCGATCGTGCTGACGCTGGTGCTGGGCCGCCTGAACGACCCGGTGCTGCGCACCGCCTCGCTCACGCTGGCCGCCTTCACCCTGCTGGCGCTGCTGCTGGCCGTGCTGGCGGTGCTGCCCAAGTACCGGCCGCTGAAGCTGGTGGACGACAAGATCCCGCCGCAGTTCAACCTGCTGTTCTTCGGCCACTTCGCCGAGCTGCCGCGCGAGCGCTTCCTGGCCGAGATCGCCGGCGCGCTGAAGTCCGACGGTTCGGTGTACGAGACCATGGCGCGCGACACCTATGCGCTGGGCTGGTACCTGGCGCACCACAAGTACCGCTACCTGCGGCTGTCCTATCTCTTCTTCCTGGCCGGCTTCCTGCTGGCCTGCATGGTCCAGGTCGCCAGCCTGCTGGCGGGTTGAGGTGGCGACGCTTGCCAACGCCCTGCGCGACGCCGCGTCGCGACTGCCCCGCGACGCCGCGCGGCTGGAGGCCGAGCTGCTGCTCGCGCACGCCATGCAGCGCCCGCGCAGCTGGTTCTACGCGCACGCCAGCGACGTGCTCGATGCCGCCGATGCGGAGGCGTTCGAGGCGCTGGTGCGGCGCCGGCTGCACGGCGAGCCGGTGGCGCAGATCACCGGCCAGCGCGGCTTCTGGTCGCTCGAACTCGCCGTCACCGCCGACACCCTGATCCCGCGCCCCGAAACCGAGCGGCTGGTCGAGCTGGCGCTGGACCGGATGCCGCGCGCGGAGCCGCTGCGCGTGCTCGACCTTGGCACCGGCACCGGCGCCATCGCGCTGGCGATCGCCAGCGAGCGGCCGCTGGCCGAGGTCACCGCCACCGACGCCAGCGCCGCCGCGCTCGCGGTGGCCGCCGGCAACGCGCGCGATGCCGGGTTGCCGGTGCGCTTCCTGCCCGGCGACTGGTTCGCCGCCGTCCCGCGCGAACAGTTCGACCTCGTGCTGAGCAATCCGCCCTATCTGGCCGAGGACGATCCGCACCTGCGGCAGGGCGACCTTCGCTTCGAGCCGCGTACCGCGCTGGCCTCGGGCGCCGACGGGCTGGACGCGATCCGCGCGATCAGCGCCGCCGCGCCGGCGCACCTGGCGCCGGGCGGCTGGCTGCTGGTCGAACATGGGTTAGAGCAGGGCGCGGCGGTACGCGCCTTGTTCCGGGCGGCGGGGCTGGAGCAGGTGGCGACCGAGCGCGACCTCGAGCACCGCGACCGCGTCACGCTGGGCCGGAAGCCGCGCGACGCCGGTTGATCAGCCGGCCTGCACCCGCGGGGTGGCCGCGGCGAGGCCGGGCCAGCGCGCCAGCAGCGTGGTGCGGATGCCGTCGGCGTCGAGGCCGGCTTCGGCCAGCAGCTGCTCGCGGCTGGCGTGTTCCTGGTAGCGGTCCGGCAGGCCGAGGTGCAGCACGGGCAGGGTGATGCCTTCGGCGGCCAGCAGTTCGGCCACGCCGCTGCCGGCACCGCCCATGATGGCGTTGTCCTCGAGGGTCACGATCGCGTCGTGGCTGCGCGCCAGCTCGAGCACCAGGCCGCGGTCGAGCGGCTTGACGAAGCGCATGTTGGCGACGGTGAGGCCCAGCTCCTTGCCGACCTTTTCCGCCGGCGCCACCAGCGCACCGAAAGCCAGCAGCGCGATGCGGCTTCCGCGCTGGCGCAGCTCGGCCTTGCCGATCGGCAGTACGTCGAGCGACGGCTGCACGGCCACGCCCGGGCCGGTGCCGCGCGGATAACGCACCGCGGCCGGGCCGGGGTGGCGGTAGCCGGTGCTGAGCATCTGACGGCACTCGTTCTCGTCGGCCGGCGCCATCACCACCATGTTCGGGATGCAGCGCAGGTAGCTCAGGTCGAAGCTGCCGGCATGGGTGGCGCCGTCCGGGCCGACCACGCCGCCGCGGTCGATGGCGAACAGCACGTCGAGCCCCTGCAGCGCCACGTCATGCACCAGCTGGTCGTAGCCGCGCTGCAGGAAGGTGGAGTAGATCGCGACGACGGGCTTGGCGCCTTCGCAGGCCATGCCCGCGGCCAGCGTCACCGCGTGCTGCTCGGCGATGGCGACGTCGAAATAGCGCGCCGGGTATTCCTTGCTGAAGCGCACCAGGCCCGAGCCCTCGCGCATCGCCGGGGTGATGCCCATCAGCTGCGCGTCGGCCGCGGCCATGTCGCACAGCCAGTCGCCGAACACCTGGGTGTAGGTGGGCTTGGCGGGCGCGGCCTTCTTGACGATGCCGACGCTGGGGTCGAAGGGACCGACCGCGTGGTATTCGATCTGGTCGCCCTCGGCGAGCTCGTAGCCCTTGCCCTTGGTGGTGATCACGTGGATCAGCTGCGGGCCCTTGAGGCCCTTGAGCGTCTTGAGCGCGGCCAGCATCGCCGGGATGTCGTGGCCGTCGATCGGGCCGGTGTAGTGGAAGCCCATTTCCTCGAACAGCGTGGACGGCACGAACATGCCCTTCCAGTGCTCCTCCCAGCGGCGCATGAAGCGCGCGGCCGGGCGGCGCTTGTCGCCGAGCAGCTTCTTGCCGCCCTCGCGGATCGCATTGAGCGTGCGGCTGCCCGAGAGCCGGCCGAGCATGCGGGTCAGGCCGCCCACGTTCTCGGAGATCGACATGCGGTTGTCGTTTAGCACCACCAGCAGGTTCGGCTCGGGATCCATGCCGCCGCCGTGGTTGAGCGCCTCGAAGGCCATGCCGGCGGTCATCGCGCCGTCGCCGATCACGGCCACCACCTTGCGCTCGTCGCCGCGCGCCTGCAGCGCGATCGCCATGCCCAGCGCGGCCGAGATCGAGGTGGAGCTGTGGCCGACGCCGAAGGTGTCGTACTCGCTCTCCTCGCGGCGCGGGAACGGCGCCACGCCGTCCTTCTGCTTCACGGTGTGGATGCTGTCGCGGCGGCCGGTCAGGATCTTGTGGGGATAGCACTGGTGGCCGACGTCCCACACCAGGCGGTCGACCGGGGTGTCGTAGAGGTAGTGCAGGGCGACGGTCAGCTCGATCACGCCCAAGCCGGCGCCGAAATGGCCGCCCGACTGGGACACGGTCTCGATCAGGTAGGCGCGCAGTTCGTCGGCGATCGCGGGCAGTTCGGCTTCGGGGAACTGGCGCAGGTCGGCCGGGTGCGTGATCTTCGAGAGGCGCGGGTAGCGCTGGGAGTCCATCAGGGCTCGGGCGTGGGAGACAGGTGCAAATTGTCCGGCACCCGCCCCGGGGGAGCAAGGCGAAGGCGCGGCCCACGTTCAGGCTCGCGGCTCGCGAGGGTATGGAACGCGAGGGCCGGTCGCGCGACCGGCCCCCGGGTCGTCAGCGGCGGAAGCGGCCCAGCAGGCCGCCCTTGGCGGCGTCGGTGGCCGGCGGCGGACCGCTTTCGGGCTCGGCCACGCCGGTGGCGAGGCAGGCGTTGACGTAGTCGATCACCTCGGCCAGCGTCACGCCGCTCTGCTCGGCGATGTCGGTGAGCAGGGCCGGGCCCTTCATCATCACGGTGGCGATGCGGAAGTGCTTGGGGAACTCGCGCTCGGTCTGCGGCCAGCGCAGCAGCTTGTACTTCTCGTTCGGGCCGAAGCCCGGGGCGAGCGCGCCGTTGCCGCCGCTGAGCGCACACAGCCAGGCCAGGCGCGACCAGGGCTGGCTGCCGCCGAGGCTGGCGGCCAGCGCGGGCAGTTCGGCCGCGGGCACCGGGACCAGGTTCGCCTCGCGGATCACGGCGGCGCAGTAGGGCAGCAGCGGCTTGAGGGCCGAGCCCGAGAAGTAGGTCTGGGTGCCCGGGTCGAGCACGAGGTCGGGCGCCCCCGCCAGCTGCAAGCGCACCGGGCCGGACAGGGCGCCGGGCCGCAGGTAATCGGCCAGGCGCGGATCGGCCGGCGGCGGCACGAAGGCCGGTTGCTCGGAGGTAACCCGGGCGGCGGGCGGCGCGGGCTCGGCGGCCGCGGGCTTCGGGGCGGCCGGTGCCGGCGCGGGTGCCGGCGTAGCGGCCGGGGCCGGGGCGGCGGGAGCCGGCGCCGGCGCGGGGGCCGTCGGCGCGGGCTCGGCGCGCGGCGCCGACACCGGGGCCGGGGTGCCGGCCTCGATCTGCTTGAACAGCGCGGCAATCGCCTCGGCGGTGACCGGGCGCTGCAGCACGTAGTCGGTATCGGCGCGGCCGCCGGCGGTCAGCGCCACCAGCACCTTGCCGCTGCCGATGGCCTTCATCAGGCTCATCTGGCCGTACATGGAGTCCATGTCGATCACGAGGACGCCGGCTTCGGTCTCCGGCGTGAGCAACCAGTGGTTGCCGGTGCTGGCGTTGGCTTGCTTGAAACGGGCGGTGACTTCGGCCTCTTCCGCTTTGGACAGGCCGGCGAAGCAAATGCTGTGAGTGGTCATTACTGGTCTTCCCCCTGATCACGCCCGACGTCGCGGCGTGAAGGCCGGCAGTGTCTGTTGCCGGCCCGGGCCGCGTCAAATGCTCAGCTGAGCCTGGGCGGGCGCTTGGGCAGGTGGTGCTTCAGGAAGGCCATCTGGTCGGCCAGGATGTGGCGGTTCGAGAGGATCAGGTGCTCGACCCAGCTCGGGCGGTAGGGCACGGCCAGCAGCGGCATGCCGGCCTGCTGCGGAGTGCGGCCGCCCTTGCGGGAGTTGCAGTGGAAGCAGGCGCAGACCACGTTTTCCCAGGTGTCGCGGCCGCCGCGGGAGACCGGGACGACGTGGTCGCGGGTCAAGGAGTGGCGGCCGAACTCACGGCCGCAGTACAGGCAAAGGTTGGCATCGCGCGCGAACAGCGCCGTGTTGGTGAGCGCCGGCGACGGCGACAGGCCGGTACTGCGGGCGTGGCTGCGCCCCGCGACGATCGGATGCAGCTCGATGATGCTCTGTTGCCCGCTGAGCCGGTTGGTGCCGCCGTGCACGGTGAGGCAGGGCTCGCCGAGCGTCCAGGCCACCGCGCCGCGCACGTACAGGCAAACCGCGTCCTGCCAGTGCATCCAGTCGAGGATGCGGCCGTGGGCATCGAGGGAGAGGACGCGGGGCAGTCGGCTTTCACGGGCGGAAGCGGGCCCGGCCGGGGGGAGTGCAGTCCCGGAACCCACCAGACTCAGATGCGTTGGCCCTGTGCCCATGACAACCCGAGCATACGCCATGCCCATGACAGTTCAAGGGGTGCGCGCGGGCTAGAATCAGCGCGGACTCCAGCCAACGAGGCGACCGAATGCGCGGCCTGTACCCCGAGATCGAACCCTACGACAGCGGCACCCTCGCGGTGGACGGCCGGCACCGGATCTTCTACGAACAGTGCGGCAACCCCGCCGGCAAGCCGGTCGTGCTGCTGCACGGCGGCCCCGGCGCGGGCTGCGGCGCCAAGATGCGTCGATTCCACGACCCGTCGCGTTACCGGATTATCCTGTTCGACCAGCGCGGCAGCGGCCGCTCGACCCCGCACGCCGACCTGGTGGACAACACCACCTGGGACCTCGTCGCCGACATCGAGAAGCTGCGCCGGCACCTGGGCGTCGAGCGCTGGCAGGTGTTCGGCGGCAGCTGGGGCTCGACCCTGGCGCTCGCCTACGCCGAGGCGCACCCGGGCCAGGTGACCGAACTGGTGCTGCGCGGCATCTTCATGCTGCGGCGCTGGGAGCTGGAGTGGTTCTACCAGGAAGGCGCGTCGCGCCTGTTCCCCGACGCCTGGGACAAGTACCTGGCGCCGATCCCGGTGGTCGAGCGGCACGACCTGATGAGCGCCTACCACCGCCGCCTGACCTCGGACGACGAAGCCACGCGCCTGGCCGCGGCGCGGGCGTGGTCGGTGTGGGAGGCGAGCACGAGCTTCCTGCGCCAGGACGAGGCCTTCATCAACAGCCACGAGGACGCGCACTTCGCGCTCAGCTTCGCGCGCATCGAGTGCCACTACTTCGTCAACGGCGGCTTCTTCGACGCCGACGACCAGCTGCTGCGCGATGCGCACCGCCTCAAGGGCATCCCGGGCGTTATCGCGCACGGCCGCTACGACGTGGTCTGCCCGGTGCAGAACGCCTGGGACCTGAAGAAAGCCTGGCCCGAAGCGAAGCTGGAGATCGCCCCGAACTCGGGCCACTCCGCCTTCGAGGAAGAACTCACCGACATCCTGGTCCGCGCCACCGACGCCTTCCGCTGACACTTCCCGCTCCCTGTGGGAGGGACTTCAGTCCCGAAGCTTTTTGACGAAGGGCTTCGGGACTGAAGTCCCTCCCACAGGGAGCGGGATCAGGCCGGGCTGCCGTCGGGGTTCTTGTCGAGCAGCCAGAGGCCGGCCCAGAGCTTCGGGTCCATCGAATAGCCCTCGGCCATCTTGGCGGTGAGCCAGCGCGGGGCGTCGGCGACCGGCACTTCGTGCACGGTGATGTTCTCGGAGGCGTCGCCGCCGCCGGCGTGGATGCGGGTGAGGCCGCGGGCGCGCACGAAGGCGATCATCTCGTTGCTCATGCCCGAGCTGGTAGGGCCGACCATCAGCACCTTCACTTCGTCGGCCTGCCAGCCGGTTTCCTCGAGCAGCTCGCGGCGCGCGGCGGCCTCCATGGTGTCGTGCGCGTCGAGGTCGCCGACCAGGCCGGCGGGCATCTCGATCGTTGGCGCGCCCATCGGGATGCGGAACTGTTCGACGAACAGCAGCTTGTCTTCCGGCGTCACCGCGATGACGATCACCGCGCTGCCGGCGTTGGTGCGCTCGGCGTATTCCCAGTGGCCCTTGCGCACCAGCCGCAGGTACTGGCCTTCGCACATCGTGGTCGCGGGTTCGGTCATCGGGTCCTCGGTGGGGTCAGGCCGACATCAGCCGGCGGCGGGTCATGGGGCCGAAGCGCAGGTCCTCGGCCAGCGCTTCGAGCGCGGCGGCCTCGGGCGCATTCCGCTCCGCGGCGCCGAAGCCGGCCGGCAGCGGCGCGTTGACGTCGATGGTCGCCAGGCGGCGTGACAGCAGCGCGATGTCGCGGTGCTCGGCGAGGCGCGCGGCGTGCTGGGCGCTGCCGCGCATGCGCAGGTAGGGCACTTCCGCCAGCCGCTGGTAGAGCTCGTCGAGGCTGCCGAAGTGGCCGAGCAGGATCGCGGCGGTCTTGGGCCCGATGCCCGGCACGCCGGGGATGTTGTCGATGGCGTCGCCGGTCAGGCCCAGGAAATCGGCCACCTGGTGCGCGTGCACGCCCATCCTTGCCTTGACGCCGTCGGCGCGCCAGCGCACGTCCTTGGCGTAGTCCCACTGCTCGTCGTCGCCGTCGAGCAGTTGCGAGAGGTCTTTGTCGGCCGAGATGATCAGTCCGGCGTGGCCAGCGCGGCGGACGTGGCCGAGCGCCGCACCGATCAGGTCGTCGGCCTCGAAGCGCCTGTCGGCCAGCACCGGCAGGCCGAGCGCGCGGCACAGGCGCTGGCAGTAGGCGAACTGGCGCTTGAGCTCGTCGGGCGCCGCGTCGCGGTTGGCCTTGTAGGCCGGGTAGATCTCGTTGCGAAAATTCGAGTCCAGCGATTCGTCGAAGGCGATGGCGATCCGCGCCGGCTTCTGCCGCTCCAGCAGCTCGAGCAGGAAGCGCGCGAAGCCGTGCACCGCGTTGACCGGCCAGCCCTCGCGGTCCTCGAATTCCGGCGGCATCGAATGCCAGGCCCGGAACACGTAGAGGCTGGCGTCGACCAGGTGGACCGGGCCGCTCATGGCGTCCAGTCGCCCAGCAGGGCGGCGGCATCGGGGCGCTGGCGTTCGGGCGCTTCCTCGGACGGCGTGCCGACGTGGATGAAGCCGAGCACGGTCTCGTCCGGCCCCAGGCCCAGCCGCGCCGTGACCACCGGGTCGTAGGCGGCCCAGCCGGTCAGCCACTGTGCGCCGAAACCCAGCGCCTGCGCGGCCTGCAGCAGGGCGAAGCAGACCGCGCCGCCCGACAGCAGCTGCTCCTGCACGGGCACCTTGTGGCCCGGCGTCAGGCGGCCGACCACGGCCAGCACCACCGGCGCGTGCGAGAACCGCTGGCGGTCCTTCTCGACCGCCGCTGCAGGCGCCTGCGGGTCGCGCTCCAGGGCACGGGCGGCCAGAAGCTCGCCCAGCGTGTCCCGGGCCAGGCCCTGGATGCGAAGGAAGCGCCACGGCGCCAGCTTGCCGTGGTCCGGGACCCGGACGGCCTCGGTTAGCATGGCCAGGACCTGGTCGTGGCTGGGGCCGGGCTCGCCAAGCAGTCGGGAGGGCACGGAGCGGCGCCGGCGCAGGAATTCGAACGGGTTCATGAAGGCGAGGTTACCATTCACCCCACGCAGACCGCCGTCCGTGGGTTTTGCGAACCGGTTCACAGAAGGAACGTGCGACCCTCGCCACACTGGCACCCGTAGCGCGTAGTCCCCCCGGACGTGCAGAGGCCCATGAGCAACAACACCTTCCAGCAAGCTTCGCCGCCCCAGCCCGTCAACACCCGGGACCTCGTCCAGGCGATGCGGCGGCGCAGCACCGAACACCTCCAGACCGTCCTGGCGCGCGTGTTCGCGCGCGCGGACGACTGGTTGTTCGACCTCGCGAAGAAGGACGGCGTACCCGACGGCTCGCCCTACCTGCACGCCATGCGCGCGCTGCGCACCTCGCGCGCGCCGATCGAGCGCGGCTTCCGCGACCACCTCGACCGCGGCTTCGAGGGCCTGGGGCGCCAGCTCCGGGAGCCCGGCCAGCCCGAGGGCACGCCCGAACTCACCCTGCTCGAGGAAAGCGAACTCGAGCAGCACCTCGCGACCAACCTGATCGCCGAGGCCATCACCCGCATCCACGGCAACCAGCTCGACGAGCTGGCCGCCCGGCTGGCCCGCATGCTTGGCCTGGCCACGCTCGACCCCGAGCACAGCCCGCTCAGCGCGCACGGCCTGGCCGGCGCCATCCGCAAGGCCCAGGACGGCGTCGAAGTGCCGCCGGATGTGCGCATGGTGCTGTTCAAGTACTACGAGCGCGAGCTGATCCACGACCTGCGCGAGCTGCTGACCGACCTCAACGCCCGCCTCGCCGCCGCCGGCTTCAACCCGGCCGGCGTGCAGAAGCCGGCGCCGCGCCCGGCCCCCGCGCCGCCGCCGCCCTCGGCCGACGGCTATGCCGGCGCGGTGTCCGATTACGGCGCCGCAGGGGCGGCGGGCGGTCCGCAGGAAGACCGCGCCGTGTTCGATGCGTTGCTGCAGCTGCTGCACAGCTGGCGGCCGGGCAACCAGCCGGGCGCCGCGCAGGGCCGCGCGAATCCCGACCAGCGCCCGCTGGCGGCGCCGGAAATGATGTCGGTGCTGTCCCTGCTGCAGTCCAGCGTGCCGAACTCGGTCACCGAGGCGATCAACCGCCCGGAGGCCTCGTTGGCCGTGCTGCTCAAGAACGAACTGCTCCAGAGCGCCGGCCGCATCGGCCTGCCGCCGGACAAGGTGAGCATGAGCCAGGACGACGAGGACGCGGTCGACCTGGTCGGCATGCTCTTCGACGTGATGTTCGACGAGCGCGACTTCGAGCAGGCCTCGCGCACGCTGATCTCGCGACTGGTGGTGCCGTTCGTGAAGGCCGCGGTGATGGACCGTCGCCTGTTCCTGTACAAGACCCACCCAGCGCGCCGCCTGCTCAACTCGCTGGCCGAGGCCTGCGAAGGCAACCGCGGCGAAGGCCCGCAGGAGCGCGAGCTGCTGCAGAAGGCCGAAAGCACGGTCGATCGCCTGATCGCCGAATTCAACGAAGACATCGCCATCTTCGAGACCCTCGAGCAGGAGCTGCGCTCCTTCCTCGACCAGCACCGCCGCCGCGTCGAGCTGGCCGAGCGCCGTGCCGCCGAGGCCCAGCGCGGCCAGGAGCGCCTGGAGCAGGCCCGCGAGCTGGCCGCCAAGGAGCTCGAGCAGCGCGTGCGGGGCCTCAAGCCCACGCCGGCGATGGAAGATTTCCTGGGCCGCTGCTGGACCCACCACCTGTCCATGATCGCGCTGCGCGAAGGCGCCGAGAGCGGCTCCTGGCAGACCGCGCTCACCGTCGCCGACCGCCTGCTGGCGCTGCTGCCGCGCGAAGGCGTGCCGGCCGCACCGGTCGGTCCGGCCGTGCAGGCCCTGCGCGAACAGATCGAGACCGTGCTCGCCAGCTCCGGCATCACCGGCGAGGCCGCGCAGGACCAGATCAACGCCCTGGCCACCAGCCTCGATCTCCTGGCCAAGGGCCAGACGCCGCCGCCGGTGGCGCCGCCCGTCGAAAACGTCATCCCCCTGCCCGAGCGCCGCAGCCCGGCCACCGTGGCCGCCGCCGCGGCCCTGGCCGACCTCAAGCCCAAGCTCGAGGTCGTGGGCGGGCGCGACGATCTCGAGGTCAGCGAATCCGACGTCGAGCAGATGCGCCAGCTCAAGGTCGGCACCTGGATCCACATCGCCGGCGAGGATGGCAAGCACCATCCGGTCAAGCTGTCCTGGATCAGCCCGATCTCGGCCCGCCTGATGTTCGTCAACCGTCGCGGCGTCCGCGTGCTGGTGGCCTCGGTGGAGGAGCTGGCCGCGATGAAGCAGGAAGGCAACCTGCTGGTGCGCGAGCAGGAAAACGTCTTCGACCAGGTCCTGCACCGGGTCATGGGCAAGCTCAAGACCGAAGCCAACTGAGGCGGCGGCCGCGAGGCCGACCGCCCCCGGCTGCCAGGCCCTTCGTCCGACCCTGCCGCGTCCCGGCGGCTTCCGGTAGCATCGACCCCATTCGCTCCGGGGAGTCGCATGCATGGCGGTCAGCATCGTATTGGTCCGTGAATCCGCCAGCGGCGAGCGCCGCGTCGCGATGTCGCCCGAGACCGCGAAGAAGTTCAGCGCACTCGGCGCACGCCTGCTGCTGCAGCGCGGGGCTGGCCTGCCGGCGCACTTCACCGACGCGGCCTACGCCGGGGCCGAGTTCACCGACGACGCGGACGCGGCGCTGGCCGAGGCCGACGTGCTGGTCTGCGTGCAGCCGCCCGACAACGCGCGGCTGGCGCGCATGAAGCCCGGCGCGGTCGTGGTCGGCCTGCTGGCGCCGCACGCCGACCCGGCCCGCGTGGACACGCTGGTGTCTTCGCGGCTCACCGGGTTCTCGCTGGAACGGCTGCCGCGCACCACGCGTGCGCAGGCCATGGACGTGCTGAGTTCGCAGGCCGGCATGGCCGGCTACAAGGCCGTGCTGATCGCCGCCCAGCTGGCCCCGCGCTACTTCCCGATGCTGACCACCGCCGCCGGCACCATCCGCCCCTCGAAGGTGCTGATCGTCGGCGCCGGCGTCGCCGGCCTGCAGGCCATCGCCACCGCGCGCCGGCTCGGCGCCCAGGTCGAAGGCTTCGACGTGCGCCCGGAAACGCGCGAGCAGATCGAATCCCTCGGCGGCAAGTTCCTCGACCTCGGCGTCAGCGCGGCGGGCGAGGGCGGCTACGCGCGCGAACTCACCGCCGACGAGCGCGCCGAACAGCAGCGCCGCCTCGCGGAGCACCTCAAGTCGGTGGACGTGATCGTCACCACCGCCGCGGTGCCGGGCCGACCCGCGCCGAAGATCATCACGGCGGCGATGGTGGCGGGCATGAAGCCCGGCAGCGTCATCGTCGACCTCGCCGCCGAAACCGGCGGCAACTGCGAGCTGACCCGCCCGGGCGAAACCATCGAGTCCGGCGGCGTCACCATCGCCGGCCCGCTGAACCTGCCCAGCCAGGGCAGCCTGCACGCCAGCGAGATGTACGCCCGCAACGTCTACAACTTCCTGGCGCTGTCGCTCAAGGACGGCCAGCTCACGCTCGACTGGAACGACGAACTCATCGCCAAGACCTGCCTCGCCCACGCGGGCGAGCGGCGCGCCTGACGTCAGTCGGCGTCGGCAGGCGGCGGGGAAATCGCGGGGCCGCCGGTTTGCAGCCAGGCGCGGCGTTGTTCGGGGCTCATGTCGTGCCAGCGCTTGCGCAGGGAGCGCTGCTCTTCAGCAGGCAGGGTGCGCAGGGCCTGCAGGCTGGCGCGCATCTTGTCGCGCAGTTCCGGCGGCAGGTCGCGGAAATTGCGGGCGCCGGCGCGCAGCTTCTCGCGCTGCTCGGGCGTCATCGCGTCCCAGCGCGCCTTGCGCTCCACCCACTCGAGCGCGCGCACGCGGCGCGAGGCGGGCAGCTGGTCCCAGTGGTCGCGCAGGCGGGCAAGCGTTTCCTGCTGCGCAGGGCTGAGTTCATTCCAGTCCGGCACGACCACGCCGGCGGGCACCGGCGTCGGGCCGTGGTCGTGGTGGCGGTCGCCACGCCCGTCGTGTGCGGCGACCTGGCTGGCCAGCAGAAGTCCCAGCGCCAGTGCGGGCAGGGCGCGCATCACGGGCGCGGACCCGCGGCGGTGGCGACCGGCGCGTCGGCCAGCCAGATGTAAAGCTCGGGGTCTTCCTCGGCCAACAGGATGTCGAACTCCGCGGCGGGCACGGCGGCCACGGACAGGTCCGGTTCCTCTGGCGCGAGCGTGCCGGACGAGGGCAGCCACCAGGCCACGCCCAGCGCCAGCACCGCCGCGGCGAAGGCGCCCGCGGGCACCAACGCCGGCAAGCGGCGCCGGCGCGGCTGCTGCGCTTCGTGGCGGGCGCGGCGCAGGCGGAAGGCGGCGCCCTGGTCCAGGCGCTCGCTGGCGCGATCGAACAGGTCGCGGGCGGCGTCGTGGATGGGGTCGGGGTGGCGCTCGGGGCGGCTCATCGCCAGTCCTCCAGGTGGGTTCGCAGGGCGGCCATCGCCCGCGAAAGATGTGTCTTCACCGAGCCATCGGAACAGCCCATGGCGGCGGCAGTATCCGCCACGTCCAGGCCCTGGAGCTCGCGCAGCAGGTAGGCCTCGCGCTGGCGCCGCGGCAGCTGACGCAGGGCCTTGCCGAGCGCGGCCCAGGCCGCGGCGTCGGCATGCCGGCGCGCGGGATCCTCGCCGGGGTCGGGCAGCATTTCCAGCGGATCGCCTGGCTCGTCCTCGTGCCGGCCCAGCACCGCCATCACCTTGCGGCGCACCGTGTTGCGGCGGTGGCGGTCGGTGACCTGGCTGCGCAGGATCGACCAGAACAGCGGGGTCCATTCCCCGGCCGGCCGGTCGCGGTAGCCCACCAGCTTGACCATCGCGTCCTGCACCGCGTCCAGCGCGTCCTCGCGGTGGCCGAGCGCGAGCTCGGCCATGCGGAAGGCGCGCCGCTCCACCGACGCCAGGAAGGCGTCGAAGTCGGCGGCCGGTGCGGACGGGGCGGCGTCGAAGGGCATCACGGGCGGGCGGGGCGGGCGTCCATGCCGGTTTATAACGCATCGCCCCGGCATCGGTTGACCGCCGCCGACCCACGCGCGCCGGCCCCGCCACGGGCCCCTAGCCGCTGTTAAGCCAGCGGTTATGATGGGCCGACGCGCATCCGCGCGGGGAGGGGACATGGACGGCTTCGTCGCGCTCTACATCTTCGTGCTCGCCGCCTTCACCGGCTACGAGATCATCGGCCGGGTGCCGGTGATCCTGCATACGCCGCTGATGTCCGGCTCCAACTTCGTGCACGGCATCGTGATGATCGGCGCGATGGTGGTGCTGGGCCACGCCGACACCCCCCTCGAGAAAGTGATCGGCTTCCTGGCGGTGCTGATGGGCGCGGGCAACGCGGCCGGCGGCTACGTGGTCACGGAGCGGATGCTCGAGATGTTCAAGTCTTCGAAGAAGCCGGGGGCCGGCGCATGAGCGGCTGGCTGCTGCCGCTGGTCAAGGCCAGCTACTTCGTCGCCGCGCTGCTGTTCATCTTGGGCATCAAGCGCATGGCCTCGCCGGTGACCGCGCGCAGCGGCATCCAGTGGGCGGGCGCGGGCATGGTGGTGGCCACGGTCGCCACCTTCTTCCTCCCCGGCCTGCACAACCTCGGGCTGATCGCGCTGGCGGTGTTCCTGGGCACCCTCGTGGCCTGGATCTCGGGCAAGCGCGTCGCGATGACGGACATGCCGCAGATGGTGGCGCTGTACAACGGCCTGGGCGGCGGTTCGGCGGCGGCGATCGGCGCGGTCGAGCTGCTCAAGTTTTCGGATGCCGGCATGGCGCCGTCGCAGACCGCGCTGGTGCTGGCGGTGGTGGGGTCGCTGATCGGCTCGATCTCGCTCACCGGTTCGGTCATCGCCTGGGCCAAGCTCGACGGCCGGCTGGACAAGCGCTTCACCTTCCCGGGGCAGCAGGCCTTCAACGCGCTGGTCTTCGTGGTGGCGGTCGCGCTCGGCGCACTCACGGTGTACGGGCTGGAGCAGCCGGTGATCATCGGCTTCTTCGTCACCGCGCTGGCGGTGGGCGTGCTGATGACGCTGCCGATCGGCGGCGCCGACATGCCCGTGGTGATCTCGCTCTACAACGCGCTGACCGGCCTGGCCGTCGCGTTCGAGGGCTACGTGCTGCAGAACGAGGCCCTGATCATCGCCGGCATGGTGGTCGGCGCGGCCGGCACCATGCTCACCCAGCTGATGGCCAAGGCGATGAACCGCTCGATCGCCAGCGTGCTGTTCGGCAGCTTCGGCCAGACCGGCGAGGCGGCCGAGATCACCGGCGCGCAAAAGCCCATCGAGGCCGGCGACGTCGCCGCGATGATGGCCTACGCCGAGCGCGTGGTGATCGTGCCCGGCTACGGCCTGGCCGTGGCGCAGGCCCAGCACAAGGTGTGGGAGCTGACCCAGGTGCTGCTCAAGCGCGGGGTCAAGGTGCGCTTCGCCATCCATCCGGTGGCGGGCCGCATGCCCGGGCACATGAACGTGCTGCTGGCCGAGGCCGGCGTGCCCTACGACCTGATCGCCGACATGGACGACATCAACCCCGAGTTCCCGACCACCGACGTATCGCTGGTGATCGGCGCCAACGACGTGGTGAACCCGGTGGCCAAGACCGACCCGGCCTCGCCGATCTTCGGCATGCCGATCCTGGACGTGGTGGCCTCGAAGAACACCATCGTGATCAAGCGCGGCAAGGGCACGGGCTTCGCCGGCATCGAGAACGCGCTTTTCTATGCCGACAACACCCGCATGCTCTACGGCGATGCGGCGGCGGCGGTGAGCCAGCTGGTGGCCGAGCTCAAGTCGGTGGACGGCGGGCACTGAGCCCGCCGGCGGGGCTCAGCGGCCCAGGCGCCAGGCCAGCGGCAGTGCCAGGCCCGCCCAGGCGATGTCCCAGGCCGACGTGGTGTGCCGCACCAGCTCACCGAACAGCACCGGGCCCAGGCGCTGCGACGACTCCAGCGGGGTGAGCCCGAGCAGCAGCCCCATTTCGGTCGCGGCCATCATCCAGTAGCCGAGTGCGATCGCGGCGGCGGTCCCGGCCACGGCCAGGCCGGCGCGCAGCCGCCCGGCGGGGGCCGCGGCCAGCCGCAGCATCAGGGCGATGTCGAGCGCGGCCACCAGCGCCAGCCAGCCACTGGGGGTCCGGAAGTGCAGGTAGGCGGCGAGCCAGACGGCCACCATGCCCAGGATGCCCACGGCCAGGGCCAACAGCGGCAGCAGCCAGTGGCGGGCGGACTTGGAACGTTCCGTTGGCGGCAAGGCGGTTTCCGGGGCGGGCGACGGGCTAAAATAGCCGCCTTTGCAGCCAGGCGATACCTGCAGTGAGCTATTCGAGAACCAGCGAACCGGTGAAGTTCGAGCGCGACTGCGCCGCCGTGATGGTGCCGCAGGGCGAGGCCGTGGACCTGCCGGCCGGCACCACCGGCTACATCACCCAGGCCCTGGGCGGCTCGTTCACCGTGTTCGTGGACGGCAACCTGTTCCGCATCGCCGGCGAAGACGCCGACGCCATCGGCAAGCCGCGGCCGGCGCCGCTGGAGCTGCCCGAGGGCGCCGGCGACGCCGAGGTCGAGAAGCTGGTCTGGGACCAGCTGCGCACCTGCTTCGACCCCGAGATCCCGGTCAATATCGTCGAGCTGGGCCTGGTGTACGACTGCGAGCTGGGCCGCAACGCCGAGGGCGAGCGCACGGTGTCGGTGCGCATGACCCTGACCGCGCCCGGCTGCGGCATGGGCGACATCCTGGTGGAGGACGTGCGCACCAAGGTCGAGCGGGTGCCGACCGTGGCCGAGGCCGACGTCGAGCTGGTGTTCGACCCGCCCTGGAACCAGTCGATGATGTCCGACGCCGCCCGGCTCGAAACCGGCCTGTTCTGACCCCGCCGGCGGCCCGCTGGCTCCCCCGCGGCCGCCCATACGCCGGAACGAAATCGCGCAGTTGTTGCGCTGCCGCACATCGGCGGCAGGCCGCCGCTTGTCCGCAAACCCCCATTTTTCGCGGTCTCCGGGCTGCCGGGGCGGGGCTGCCGCGCCGCGGCTTGACCCATGACTTTCGTCACGCTAGCGTCGGGCTCGTGTCATGTAGTTGTGAACTGCATCACACGTCCGGGTGGCGAAAATCTCCCCGCTACGATCGAGGCCAGTGACGGCCCGCGCGGGGAATAGTTTGGCCAGGGGACCCGGGGCATGGAAGCAAACACGGCCGGTTGCCGGCCTTCTTGCCATCATTTTTCGGGGAACCATCACTGTGAGCATGAATACACGCAAGCTCCGCCTGCGCGGGCTCGTTGCGGCCACCACCCTTGCCCTGGCCGCGCACTCCGCGTTCGCCGCGGGTCCGCAGGACGCGCCTTTCGTTGACCTCGGCACGCTCGACGCCGACACCCAGTTCGACCGCTTCATCGTCAAGTACCGCGAAGGCAGCGCCGAGGCGGTCAACCCGGCCGCGTTCGAGCGTTCGCTGCACTCGGCCTCCACCCGCGCCAACCAGATGGTCCAGGCCGCGCGCCTGCAGCGCGGCGAGCGCAACGGCAGCGGCAAGCCGCTGGTCGCCAGCCACGTGCGCCGCATGTCGCTGGGCGCCGACGTCATCGCCGTGTCCCAGAAGCTGGGCCGCCAGGACGCCGAGGCCCTGATGCGCGAGATCGCCGCGAATCCCAACGTGGAGTTCGTGCAGGTCGACCGCGTCATGAAGCACACGCTGACCCCGAACGACACCCGCTATTCCGAGCAGTGGGGCTTCTCCAGCACCACCGCCGGCATCCGCGCCAACCAGGCCTGGGACGTCGCCACCGGCAGCGGCATCATCGTCGCCGTGCTCGACACCGGCCACGTCAGCCACAGCGACCTCAACGCCAACGTCTCGGGCGGCTACGACTTCATCTCCAGCTCGTCCATCGCCGGCGACGGCAACGGCCGCGACGCCGATCCGAGCGATCCGGGCGATTACTCCGGCGGCCAGCCCTCCAGCTGGCACGGCACCCACGTGGCCGGCACGGTCGCGGCGGTCACCAACAACGCCAAGGGCGTGGCCGGCACGGCGTTCAACGCCACCGTCATGCCGGTGCGCGTGCTGGGTCGCGGCGGCGGTTCCACCTCCGACATCGCCGACGCCATCATCTGGGCGTCCGGCGGCACCGTCAGCGGCGTGCCGACCCTGTCGGCGGCCCAGGCGGCCGACGTCATCAACATGTCGCTGGGCGGCAGCGGTTCCTGCGACACGCTGACCCAGAACGCCATCAACAGCGCCGTCAGCCGCGGCACCGCCGTGGTCGTCGCCGCCGGCAACAGCAACGCCAACGCCGCCAACTTCACCCCGGCGAGCTGCAACAACGTCATCAACGTGGCGTCCATCACCAGCGCCGGTGCGCGTTCGAGCTTCTCGAACTACGGCACCTCGATCGACGTGTCGGCCCCGGGCTCGGGCATCCTCTCCACGCTCAACGCCGGCACCGCCGGTCCGGGCGCCGAGTCCTACGCCTCGTACAACGGCACCTCGATGGCGGCCCCGCACGTCGCGGGCGCCGTGGCCCTGGTGCAGAGCCGTCGCCTGGCGCTCGGCTTGCCGCTGTATACCCCGGCGGAAGTCGAGGCCCAGCTCAAGTCGACCGCGTACCCGCTTCCGGGTACCTGCACGGGCGGTTGCGGCGCGGGCATCATCAACGCCAAGGCCCTGGTGGATGCGGCCGGTGGCACCACGCCCCCGCCCCCGCCGCCGCCGACCGGTGGCACCCTGACCAAGGGCGTCGCGGTCACCGGCCTTTCCGCCAGCACCGGCAATTCGGTGAACTACACGATGGCCGTGCCCGCGGGCGCGACCAACCTGACGTTCTCGATCTCCGGCGGCACGGGTGACGCGGACCTGTACGTGCAGTTCGGCAGCGCGCCGACCGACACGGCCTACGTCTGCCGTCCGTACCTGGGTGGCAATGCGGAAACCTGCACCATCGCGGCTCCCTCGGCCGGCACCTACTACGTCCGCGTGAAGGCCTATTCGTCCTTCTCCGGCGTCAGCCTGGTGGGCAACTACACCGAGGGCGGCGGTGGCGGCGGTTCGCCGCAGACCTACTCGAACACGGCTGACTACGCGATCGGCGACAACACCACGGTCGACAGCCCGATCACGGTCTCCGGCCGCACCGGCAACGCTCCGAGCAACGCCTCGGTCGCGGTGAACATCGTCCACACCTACCGCGGCGACCTGCGCGTCGACCTGGTGGCGCCGGACGGCTCGCTGTACAACATCAGCAACCGGGCCGGCGGCAGCGCCGACAACCTGGTCGGCACCTACTCGATCAACCTGTCGTCCGAGGCCCTCAACGGCACCTGGCGCCTGCGCGTGAACGACAATGCCGGCGGCGACACGGGCTACATCAACAGCTGGTCGATCACCTTCTAAGACCCGCGCGACATCGCAACACCCCGGACCCCGGCTTCGGCCGGGGTCTTTTTTTGTTTCCTTCGCGGAGGTTGTGGCGCCGTCGTCACCGGTAAATCGAGGGTCGCTTTCTCCTCGGCCGCAAAGAAAAGGGGTCAGAGTAAATATTCGTTTCAAACGAATATTTACTCTGACCCCTTTTTTTTCGGGTGTTGCCTGGCGGGATCAGCCCGCCGCTTCGAAGCGGTTGGCGGCGACGTTCTTGCGGACCTTCGACGGGTCCCAGATGCGGCCGTTCATGGCGATGTAGACGCCCGGCGGCAGCGACTGCACCGCGCCGACCGCGGTGCCGACGTTGAATTCCGCGTCGGAGCCGCGGAAGCGCGCCGGGTTCAGCGCCCCGGTCAGCACGATCGTCTTGTCGGCCAGCGTGGCCAGCACCCGCGCCGTGTCCACCATGGTGTCGGTGCCGTGCGTCACCAGCACATGCCGCGCCGGCTGCGCCGCGATGGTGGCGCGCAGCAGCTCGCGGTCCTCCGCGGTGATGTGCAGGCTGTCCTTGCGGATGATCGGGATGACGGTGAAACGGAACGCCACGCCGAGTTCCTGCAGGATGCGGCCGATCTGCGGCTCGCCGACCTGGTAGTCCGACTTGTCGTCGAAGTAGACCTTGTCGATGGTGCCGCCGGTGGTGACGATCAACAGCTCGTCCATCGAAGGATCCTCATGCGGTGTGTTGGCGTGGGCGCGGATTATACGTCCGGCGCGGCCGGTCGCTTGCTGAAACGGGCCCGCACGCCGTCCCAGCTGGCCGACACCACCAGCACCGCCGCCAGCAGCGACTGCGCCAGCGCCAGCCCGGTGGCGCCCGGGTCCGACCAGGCCGCCATCACGCCGTGGCTGAAGTAGACCAGCGCCGCCAGCGAGCCCCAGAACCCGGCGCGGCGGTGGCCGATGGCCAGCAGCACCACGGCGGGCAGGATGGGAAGCGAGAAGAACAGCGCCATCGCCCAGGGCTGGGACTGCGGCGGTGCCAGCCACGCATGCCACAGCCACTGCAGTGCGAGCAGGGCGACGATGGCGACCGCGGCGACCCGGTTGGCGCGGCTCATGGCTGCAGCTTCGCGGCGATGCCGGCCAGGCGGCGCCCGAGGGCGCGGGCCAGCAGCTTTTCCTCTTCGCTCGGGATCGGCTGGCCCTCGGTGCCGGCGACGTGGCTGGCGCCGTAAGGCGTGCCGCCCGTGCGCGTGGTGTTCAGCGCCGGCTCGGTGAAGGGGATGCCGACCAGCACCATGCCGTGGTGGAGCAGGGGGATCATCATGCTGAGCAAGGTGGATTCCTGGCCGCCGTGCTGGGTGGCCGTGGAGGTGAACACCGCCGCCGGCTTGCCCGCCAGCGTGCCCGAGGCCCATTCGGCGCCGAGCGTGTCGAGGAAGTGCTTGAGTGGCGCGGCCATGTTGCCGAACCGGGTCGGGCTGCCCAGCGCCAGGCCGGCGCAGGCCTCGAGGTCGGCGCGGGTGGCGTAGGGCGCGCCTTCGTCCGGCACCGGCGCGGCGGCGGTTTCGGTGACCGGGGCGACCGGCGGCACGGTGCGCAGGCGCGCCTGCATGCCGGGGACTTCCTCGACGCCGCGCGCGATCTGTCGCGCCAGCTGGGCCACGGAACCGCCGCGGCTGTAGTACAGGATCAGGATCTCGGCCATGGCGGCATGATAAGCCGGCGCGCTACCCTGCGCCCATGGACCTCGTGCAAAACCTGCGCCGCTGGTGGGACCGCATCGACCGGGAGCGGATCCGGTCGTTCTCCCGGTTCCTCTGGACGCGCTTCCTGGACGACCGCTGCTTCGAGACCGCGGGCGCGCTGGCCTACACCACCCTGTTCGCGCTGGTGCCGCTGAGCATGGTGGTGTTCGGCATCCTGTCGGCCTTCCCGGTGTTCGATGCCTGGAGCGCCCAGCTCACCAACTTCGTGTTCTCCAACTTCGTGCCCAGCTCGGCGCGCGTGGTCGAGGACTACCTGCGCGACTTCGCCGCCAGCACCAGCAAGCTCACGCTGACCGGCGTGGCGGCGCTGCTGGTGTCGCTGATCCTGACGATGTACAGCATCGAGGCCACCTTCAACCGCGTCTGGCGGGTGCCGACGCCGCGGACGCGGCTGGTGCGGCTGCTGGTTTACTGGACCCTGCTGACGCTCGGGACGCTGCTGGCGGTGGCCAGCCTGGCGGTCACGTCCTACCTGTTCTCGCTGCCGGCGCTGTCGGGCGTGGAGTCGCTGAGCTGGCGCGAGCGGCTGCTGACCTACCTGCCGAACGTGGTCGAACTGCTGGCCTTCACTTGCGCCTACTGGTTGATCCCGCACCGCAGCGTGGCGTTCCGGTTCGCGCTGGCCGGTGGCGTGTTCGCGACCCTGCTGTTCGAACTCGCCAAGCGCGGGTTCGCGGCCTACCTGCTGGGCGTGCCCTCGTACGAGCAGCTGTACGGCGCGCTGGCGGTGGTGCCGATCTTCATGCTGTGGCTGTACCTGAGCTGGGTGGTGGTGCTGCTGGGCGCGTCGTTCGCGGCCTCGCTGTCGTCCTTCCGCTACCAGCCGCGGGCGCTGCAGCTGCCGCCGGGCACCGAGCTATACGGTTACCTGCGGCTGCTGGGCCGGCTGGAGCAGGCGCGGGCGAAAGGCCGCGGCCTGCACATGATCGAACTGCAGGACTGCGAGCCCATGCTCACCGACGACCACCTGCGGCGCATGCTGGCCGGGCTGGCGGAGCTCGACATCGTGCGCCGCACCGAGGACGGCGCCTGGCTGCTGAGCCGCGACCTCGGCACGGTGCGCCTGGGCGAGCTGCACGAGCGCCTGTCGCTGCGCGTGCCGGGCGTCGCCGCGGCGCTGCCGGGCTTCGACGACCCCATCGGTCGGGATGCGCTGCGCGCGCTCGACCACCTGCGCCAACCCCTGGATGAACCGCTGTCGCGCAGCGTCGGCAGTTTCTTCACCTCGAGACAGGACAATCCCGCGTCATGAAGACTTCCCTGCAAGGCCTCGCCCTCCTGGTCGCGCTCGCCGCGCTCGCCGCCTGCCAGCCCGCCGCCGAGCCGTCGCCGGCCGCGGAAGCGGCGGCCACGCCCGCCGAGCCGTCGGGCGCGCCCACGGAGCCGGCGGCGGATGCCGCGCCCGCGCCCGCCGACGCCGCCGCGCCGTCGGAGGCCGCCGATGCCCCGGCCGCCCCGCCCACCCACCCGACCCTCGTGGTGCAGACCCTCGACCACGGCACCTTCGACCTGTCGGCCGAGCGCGGTGGCTGGGTGGTGGTGAACTTCTGGGCCACGTGGTGCAAGCCCTGCCTGAAGGAGATCCCGGACTTCAGCGCCTTCGACGCCGCCCGCGACGACGTCAAGGTGATCGGCCTGGCCTACGAGGAAATCGACGAGGCGGCGATGCGCGAGTTCCTCGCCAAGCTGCCCGCCGGCTATCCGATCGCGCTGCTCGACGTGTACGACCCGCCGGCCGATTTCGAAACACCGCGCGGCCTGCCCATGACCTACCTGATCGCGCCGGACGGCGCGGTGGCGAAGAAGTTCCTGGGCCCGGTGACTTCGCAGGAGCTGGCCGCGGCCATCACCGAAGCCGGCGCGCCGGCCCCCACCGCCGGCTGAGCTTCGCCGGCGATGCCAGGCGGGACCCGAAGACCGGGTCCGCTCAGTACTCGCCCTTGATCGGCTTCACCGGCCCGGCATAGCGCTCCTTGCCGGGCTTGCCCGCGAGCGGCGGGAATTCGATCGCAAGCGGGTCCACGTGGTGGTCGGGCAGCTGGTCGAGCAGGTGCCGGATCAGGTTCAGGCGACCGGTCTTCTGGTCGTTGAAATCAACCACGTGCCAGGGCGCCCAGCGGTGGTGCGTGGCCTTGAACATCGTGTCCCGGGCGCGGCCGTACTCGGCGTATTTCTCGCGGGCCTTGATGTCGATCGGCGAGAGCTTCCAGCGCTTGAGCGGATCCTGCAGGCGCTCGGCGAAACGCGCCTCCTGCTCGGCCTGGTCCACCGCCAGCCAGTACTTGAACAGCAGGATGCCGTCGTCCACCAGCTGGCGCTCGAACACCGGCACCTGTGCCAGGAAGGCCTTCACCTGCGCGGGCGTGGCGAAGCCCATCACCTTCTCGACGCCGGCGCGGTTGTACCAGCTGCGGTCGAACAGCACGATCTCGCCCGCCGCCGGCAGGTGCGGCACGTAGCGCTGGAAGTACCACTGGCCGAGCTCGCGCTCGCTGGGCTTGGACAACGCCACCACGTGGCACTGGCGCGGGTTCAGGCAATCCGCGATGGCATTGATGGCGCCGCCCTTGCCGGCGGTATCGCGCCCCTCGAACACCACCAGCAGCCGCTTCCCCGTGTGCTGCAGCCACCGCGCCGCGGCGTTCAGCTCCACCTGCAGCTTCTCCAGCTCCTGCTCGTATTCCTTGCGCTTCAGCTTGGCCATGGCAGTCCTCGGTTTGAACGCGGATCAAAGCGGATGTACGCGGATCAAAGCGGATAAGGCAAAAGAACCTGAGTTGGAAATGGCGAAGGGGTGGCAGTTGGCGGAAAACAAATTCATTGCTTGCTCTATCCGCCTTTATCCGCGCACATCCGCTCTGATCCGCGTCAGAACACGGATCCCTCCCGAAGCCGGGGCCGGAGGTTGGCGAGGTTGCAGGGCCGGGTGCGGGCGTCGAGCTGGGCGCGGATGAGTTTTTCCCAGCCGGTGCGGCAGGCCGAGGTGGAGCCGGGCAGGGCGAACAGGAAGGTGGCGTTGGCCAGGCCTGCGAAGGCGCGCGACTGCAGGGTGCTGGTGCCGATCTCGTCGTAGCTGAGCGTGCGGAACATTTCGCCGAAGCCGGGCATTTCCTTGTCGAGCAGCGGCCCCAGCGCCTCGGGCGTGGAGTCGCGGCCGGTGAAGCCGGTGCCGCCGGTGACCAGGATGCCGTGCACCGCCTCGTCGGCGATCCAGCGCGACACCAGCGCGCGCAGCGCGTACTTGTCGTCGCGGACGATGGCGCGCTCGTGCAGCACGTGGCCTTCGGCGCGCAGCGCGTCCGCCAGGTAGTCGCCGGAGGTGTCGTTGGCGGCCGTGCGCGTGTCGGACACGGTCAGCACGCACAGGTGCAGCGGGATGAAGTCGGTTCCGGCGCTCACGCGGCCTCCGTCAGCAGCTTGAGTTCGTCGGCCTGGTGCTCGCGGGTGAGGCGGTCCACCAGGTCGTCCAGGTCGCCGTCGAGGATCTGCGGCAGCGCGTACAGCGTCAAGCCTTCCACCCGGTGGTCGGTGATGCGGCCCTGCGCGAAGTTGTAGGTGCGGATGCGCTGGCTGCGGTCGCCGCTGCCGACCTGCAGGCGGCGCGCCTGGGCCTGCGCGGCGCTCTGCTTGCTGCGCTCGGCGTCGAGCAGGCGCGACTTGAGCAGGGACAGCGCGCGGGCGCGGTTCTTGTGCTGGCTGCGCTCGTCCTGGCATTCCACCACCACGCCGGTGGGCAGGTGGGTGATGCGGATCGCCGAGTCGGTCTTGTTGACGTGCTGGCCGCCGGCACCGGAGGCGCGGAAGGTGTCGATCTTCAGGTCGGCGTCGCGGATCTCGATCTCGTCGATGTCCTCGAGCTCGGGCAGGATCGCCACCGTGGCGGCCGAGGTGTGGATGCGGCCCTGCGACTCGGTGGCGGGCACCCGCTGCACGCGGTGCGTGCCCGATTCGAACTTCAGGCGCGAGTAGGCGCCCTTGCCCTCGATGCGCGCCACGATTTCCTTGTAGCCGCCGTGCTCGCCCTCGCTGGCCGAGACGATCTCGACCTGCCAGCGGCGGCGCTCGGCGTAGCGCGCGTACATGCGGAACAGGTCGCCGGCGAAGATCGCGGCTTCGTCGCCGCCGGTGCCGGCGCGCACCTCGAGGAAGAGGTTGGCCTCGTCGCGCGGGTCGCGCGGCACCAGCAGCAGCGACAGCGATTCATCGAGCGCGGCCAGCCGCGCCTGCGCCGCCGGGATTTCCTCGTCGGCCAGTTCGCGCAGCTCCGGGTCGGCGCGCATCGCCTCGGCGGCCTGCAGGTCCTGCTGGGCGCGACGCCACTCGGCGAGGCCCTCGGCGACGGGCGCGAGCTGGGAATACTCGCGCGAGAGGTTTCGGAAAGCGGCGTTGTCGGCCATCACGCCGGGGTCGGCGAGCAGGCGGCCGACCTCCTCGTGGCGTTCGGCCAGGGCTTCGAGCTTACGGCGGAGGCTGGGCGTCATCGGGCGATTCGTAAAGTCGGCTGGCGGCGCGCAGCAGGTCGAGGTCGCCGTCCAGCGCGGCCTGGCGAAGCGCGGTGCTCGGTCCGTGCAGCAGCTTGTTGGTGAGCTGGTGCGCCAGCAGCTTCAGCGCTTCCTCGGGCGGCTTGCCCTGGGCGAGCAGTTCGCGGGCGCGGGCGAGTGCGTCCTCACGTGCGGCCTCGCCCTGCTGGCGCAGCGCACGCAGCGCATCCTGGCGGCCCTGCGCGCGCCACCAGGCCATGAAATGCTCGACCTGCAGGTCGATGATGGCCTGGGCCTGGTCGGCGGCGTTGCGGCGCGAGGCGCGGTTCTCCTCGATCACCTGCTCGAGGTCGTCCACGGTGTAGAGGTAGACGTCGGGCAACTGCGCCACGCCGGCCTCGATGTCGCGCGGCACGGCCAGGTCGAGCAGGAACATCGGGCGATGCTTGCGCGCTTTCAGGGCGGCCTGCACGGCGGCGGTGCGCAGCACCGGTTCGCGGCTGGCGGTGGCGGTGATGACGATGTCGGCTTC
This sequence comes from Arenimonas sp., assembly GCF_036275555.1. Classification (GTDB taxonomy): domain Bacteria; phylum Pseudomonadota; class Gammaproteobacteria; order Xanthomonadales; family Xanthomonadaceae; genus Arenimonas. The sequence goes on along the minus strand of NZ_DASUDO010000026.1, from coordinate 8,268 downwards.
GGGCAGGTGGCGGTCGAGTTCGGTCAGCGGCAGCGCGTACCCGCCGTGGCGGCTGGCCAGCGCCTGCGCGTGCTCGAGCGTGCGGTTGGCGACCAGCAGGCGCCGGGCCTTGGCGTCCACCAGGTGCCGTGCCGCGAGTTCGATGGTGTCGCCGGCGCCGACCAGCAGCACCGTGGCGCGGTCGAGTTCGCTGAAGACCTGGCGCGCCAGGCGCACCGCGGCGTAGGCCACCGAGACCGGGTGGGCGCCGATGCGGGTATCCGTGCGCACGCGCTTGGCGACCTGGAAGCTCTGCTGGAACAGGCGGTCGAGCGGCGTGCGCAGCGCGTGGTGCTGGCGCGCGGCCTGCCAGGCTTCCTTCACCTGGCCCAGGATCTGCGGTTCGCCCAGCACCAGCGAGTCGAGGCCGGTGGCGACCCGGAACAGGTGGCGCACCGCCTGGTCGTCGCGGTGTTCGTAGAGGTAGGACGACAGCGTTTCCGGCGCCAGGCCGTGGTGTCGCGCCAGCCATTCGGCGACGGCGGCCTCGCGGCCTTCCTCCACTTGCGCGTAGATCTCGGTGCGGTTGCAGGTGGACAGCAGCGCGGCCTCCGTCACGCCCGGCACCGCCGACAGCCCGGCCAGCGCGCCCGGCAGCTGGCCCGCGTCGAGCGCGACCCGCTCGCGCAGCGAGAGCGGCGCGGTCTGGTGGTTGAGGCCAAGGGCGAGCAGGGGCATGTCGGGGGCCAGCGTAAGGGCGCGGTGCGCTAAGCTTTCGCGGGCTGGGCTCTCGTTCCGGGATCCGGCCCGTATTCTAGCCCCAGGCCGCGCAGACCCCCATGAACCGCCGCCATTGTCTTTTCCCCGCCCTGCTGGCGCTCGCGTTCGCCGGCCCGGTCGCGGCGACCGCCACGGCGCCGATCGGCGAGGTGATGGCCGGTGAGTTCGCCCTGCAGCAGGGCGACCTGCCGACGGCGGCCCGTCATTTCCTGCAGGCCGCCCTGGCGTCGGGCGACCCCGCGGTGGCCGAGCGCGCGACCCAGGTCGCCCTGGTCGGCGAACAGCCCGACATCGCGCGGCGCGCCCTGGCCCGCTGGCGTGCCCTGGCGCCCGCCGCCGCCGGCATGCATGGCGCCAGCGTGCGCCTCTCGTTGGGGCAGGGCGACCACGATGACGCCATGGACGCATCGCGCGCGCTGCTGGCGCTGGGCGATCCGGGCTTCGAAGTGCTGCTGGGCGTGCTGTCGGAGGCGCGCGGCGATGCCGGCGTGATCGCCCGCGCCGTCACCCGCGGGCTGTTCGAACAGCGGGCGCTGCCGGACCAGCTGGCCGCCTGGCTGCGCTGGGCCGGCGTGGCCCGGCGGTTGAGGGACCGGACGCTGTCCGAGCGCATCATCGACGAAGGCATGGCCCGGTTCCCCGAGGATCCGCGCGCCCGCCTGCTGGAGATCGCGCGCCTGCGTGAGTCCGGCGAGGCCGCCGCGGCGCGCGAAAAACTGGTGGCGCTGCGCGATTCCGGCGCCATCCTGCCTGGGCTGCGGCGCGTGGCCGCCAGCGAGTTCGCCCGCCAGGGCGACCTGCGCGGCGCCGCCGACGTCCTCGGCGAAGGCCCGCAGGACGATGCGTCGCTGGGCCAGCGAGCGGCCTGGTTGGTGCTGGCCGAGGACCGCGCCGCGCTCCAGCGTCTCTACGCCGAACTCCGGGCCGCGGGGGCGGTGCCGCCGCCGCCGCGCCGGCTGCTGCTCGGCCACGTCGCCGAGGCGCTGGACCTGTTCGACGAGGCCGAGCGTTGGTACCAGGGCGTGCCGCACGGCGCCGGCAGCGACCTGGCCCTGCTGCGGCTCGCCCGCCTGCACGATCGCCGCGGCGATCCCGCGCGCGCCATCGAGCGCCTCAAGGACCTGCAGTCCGACACCAGCGCCGATGGCGAGCGCGTGCGCGACAGCTACCTGGTCGAAGCCGACATCCTCGAGCGCGGCGATCGCGCCGGGGAGGCCCGCCTGGCGCTGGACCGCGGCCTGGCGGTATTCGAGGGCGACCCGGTGTTGCTGTATGCGCGGGCGATGCTGCTCGAGCGCGGCAACCAGGTGGACGCCGCGCTGGCCGACCTGCGCGCCATCCTCGCCGAGGACCCGGCGGATGCGCAGGCGCTCAATGCCTACGGCTACACGCTCGCCGAGCGGCGCGGCGCCTACGCCGAGGCCCTGCCTTACATCGAGCGCGCGCATGCGCTGCTGCCGGATTCGGCGCCGATCCTGGACAGCCTGGGCTGGGTGCGGTTCCGGCTGGGCGAGCGCGAGGAATCGCTGGCGTTGCTGCGCCAGGCCTGGGCGAAGCTGCGCGATCCCGAGATCGCGGCCCACCTTGGCGAAGTCCTCTGGACCCTGGGCCAGCGTGACGAAGCGCGCCGCCTGTGGCGCGAGGGCGCCGCGATCGACCCCGACAACCGCGCGCTGCGGCGCGCCCTGGAGACCTTCAAGCCATGAAACGACTCGGCGTGGCACTGCTCTGCCTCGCGGGCCTCGCTGCCTGCGTTCCGGCGCCGGTGCGGGAGGCGGATGCGGTCCTGCTGTCGGCGCAGGCCGGGCGCGAGGCCCGGCTGGCCGCGGCGCCAGACTGGCAGCTGTCCGGCCGGCTCGCGGTGAGTGCGGGCGGCGAGGGCGGCAACGGCCGCATCGAGTGGCGGCAGCAGGGCGAGGACTTCGACATCCGGCTGGCGGCGCCCGTGACCGGCAAGAGCTGGCGGCTGCGCCAGCAGGGCGGCCTGGCCACGCTGGAGGGATTGGAGCAGGGCACGCTCAGCGGGCCGGATGCCGAAGCCCTGCTGCATGACGCCACCGGCTGGCGGCTCCCGGTGCAGGCGCTGGCGGCCTGGGCGCGCGGCGCACGCGCCGAGGGCGCGGCCACGATCGAATTCGGTCCGGGCGGCCTCCCGGCCCTGATTTCCCAGCGGGGCTGGCAGGTCGAGTACCGCGAATGGGATGCCGCCGACCCGGCCCGGCCGCGCCGCATCTTCGCGCGGCAGGGCGAGGACGCCAGCGTGCGCCTGGTCGTGGATGCCTGGGAAACGCCGTGACCGCGCCCGACCCCGGGGCCTGGAGCGACTGGCCGGCGCCCGCCAAGCTCAACCTGTTCCTCCGCATCGTCGGCCGCCGCCCAGACGGCTACCACCGCCTGCAGACCGTGTTCCAGCTGCTGGACTGGGGTGACACGGTGCGCCTGCGCCTTCGCGACGATGGCGCGGTCCGCCGCGCCGGCGACGGCGGCTATGGGGTGGCGGAAGCCGACGACCTGGTGGTCCGGGCGGCCAGGTTGCTGCAAAAAGAAGCCAAGATCGGCCAAGGTGCCGAGATAGAGGTTGTAAAGCGCATACCGCTGGGCGGCGGTTTCGGCGGGGGCTCCTCGGATGCCGCCACGGTGCTGGTCGTGCTGAACCACCTATGGCGGGCGGGCCTGGACGAGGATCGGTTGGCGGCGCTCGGCCTGCAGCTGGGGGCCGACGTGCCTGTGTTCGTCCGCGGCCGCAGTGCCTGGGCCGAGGGCGTGGGCGAGGAGCTGACGCCGCTGTCGCTGCCGCCGGCGGCCTACCTGCTGGTCGACCCCGGCGTCAGCGTGCCCACCGCCGAGCTTTTCCAAACCCCTGATTTGACGCGGGATGCGGCCCCGGCGACAATTGCCGACTTCGTTTCTGGCTCCGAGCTCGGCAATGCCTTCGAGCCGGTGCTGCGTCGCCGCTCGGAAGCCGTCGAGGCCGCCCTGCAGGCGCTTTCGCAGCTCGGCCCGGCGGCCCTGACCGGGACCGGCGGCGGCTGTTTCGCGCGCTTCGGCGCGCGCGCCGACGCCGAGGCCGCGCGGTCGCGCCTGCCCCCGGGCCTGCGCGCCTGGGTGGCGGAAGGCGTCGCGGTGTCGCCCCTGCACCGGGCGCTGCCGCCGCGCTGAGCCGGCAGCGGAACAATCCAGCGGTGGGGCGTCGCCAAGTGGCCTAAGGCACCGGGTTTTGATCCCGGCATTTCGTAGGTTCGAATCCTACCGCCCCAGCCATCCACCGGACGCAGCACGGTCCCTCGACAGCGAACGACAAGGCGGAATACCCATGAGCAAGCAGAACCTGCTCGTCTTCACCGGCAACGCCAACCGTCCGCTGGCCCTGGCGGTCTGCCGCCAGCTCGGCATCCCGCTGGGCAAGGCGCAGGTGGGGCAATTCTCCGACGGCGAAGTGCAGGTCGAGATCGAGGAGAACGTGCGCCGGCAGGAGGTGTTCGTCATCCAGTCCACCAGCGCGCCGACGGCCGAGAACTTCATGGAGCTGCTGGTGCTGATCGACGCGCTCAAGCGCGCCTCCGTCGCCAGCGTCACCGCCGTGGTGCCGTACTTCGGCTACGCCCGCCAGGACCGCCGCATGCGCTCCTCGCGCGTGCCGATCACGGCCAAGGTCGCCGCCAAGATGTTCACCGCGGTCGGCACCGACCGCGTGCTCACCGTCGACCTGCACGCCGACCAGATCCAGGGCTTCTTCGACATCCCGGTCGACAACGTCTACGCCTCGCCGATCCTGCTGGCCGACATCTGGCGCAGCCAGGGCACCGACAACATGGTGGTGGTCTCGCCGGACGTCGGCGGCGTGGTGCGCGCCCGCGCGATCGCCAAGCGCCTCGACGACGCCGACCTGGCCATCATCGACAAGCGCCGCCCGAAGGCCAACGTCGCCACCGTGATGAACATCATCGGCGACGTCGAGGGCAAGACCTGCGTGCTGGTGGACGACATCGTCGACACCGCCGGCACGCTGTGCGCGGCCGCGGCGGCGCTCAAGGCCAACGGCGCGAAGAAGGTCGTCGCCTACTGCACCCACCCGGTGCTGTCGGGCGCGGCGATCGCCAACGTTTCGAATTCGCAGCTCGACGAGCTGGTGGTCACCGACACCATCCCGCTGTCGGAGGCCGCGCGGGCCTGCCCGCGCATCCGCCAGCTCAGCGTCGCCGAGCTGCTGGCGGAAACCATCCGCCGCGTCGCGTTCGGCGAATCGGTCAGTTCGCTGTACGTGGACTGAGGCAAGGCGGGGCAGGGGATCCGGGATCGGCATTCGCGAGTGCCGATCCCCGATTCCCGGTCCCGGGAACGACGCAGGGCCTGGTCGCGGGCACTGCGGAACGCGCCGAAGGGCGCACCACACTGAAGAAGGCAACATCACCATGGCTACCAACCACAACATCACGGCCACCGGCCGCAAGGACGAGGGCAAGGGTGCGAGCCGCCGCCTCCGTCGCAGCGGCCACGTGCCGGCCATCGTCTACGGCGGCCACGCCGACCCGCAGAGCATCCAGATCGAGCACAACCACCTCTGGATCGCCAGCCAGAACGAATGGTTCTACTCGGCCATCCTCGACATGAACGTCGACGGCAAGGTCCAGAAGGTCCTGCTGCGTGACATGCAGCGCCATCCGTTCAAGCAGCAGATCCTGCACCTGGACTTCCTGCGCGTCAGCGAGAACGAAGCCCTGCGCGCCAAGGTGCCGCTGCACTTCGTGAACCAGGACACCTCCCCGGCCGGCAAGTCGGCGGGCGTCGTGGTCACCCACGAGCTCAACGAAGTCGAAGTCAGCTGCCTGCCGAAGGACCTGCCGGAGTTCATCGAGGTCGACCTGGCCAAGCTGGCCGTGGGCGACATCATGCACCTCTCGGACATCAAGCTGCCCAAGGGCGTGACCCTGCCGGCGCTCGCGCACGGCGGCAAGGAGCATGACCTGGCGATCGTGATCGCCAAGCACGCCCGCGTCGAGGCCGAGGAAGAGTCCGCGCCGGCCGCTGCCGACGTGCCGGCCGCCAAGGTCGCCAAGCCGGACGCCGCCCCGGCGGCTCCGAAGAAGAAGTAAGCCCCGCCTCCCCTCCCTCTCCCTCTGGGAGAGGGCCGGGGAGAGGGCAGCCTTGCAGTGAGCGAACTCCGCCTCATCGTCGGCCTGGGCAACCCCGGTGCCGAACACGCCCGGACCCGGCATAACGCCGGGTTCTGGTTTCTGGACGCCCTCGCCGCGCAGGCCGGGGCGCGCTTCGGGCTGGAATCCAAGCTGCACGGCGAGACCGCCAAGGCCGAGATCGCCGGCCGCAGCGTCTGGCTGCTCCGTCCGGCCACCTTCATGAACGCCTCCGGCCGCTCGGTCGCCGCGGCCCTGCGCTACTTCAAGATCGAGCCCGAACAGGCCCTGCTCGCCCACGACGACCTGGACCTGGCCGCCGGCCTGGCCCGGCTCAAGTTCGACGGCGGCCACGGCGGCCAGAACGGCATCCGCGACACCATGCAGCACCTCGGGCACGGCAAGTTCCACCGCCTGCGCCTGGGCATCGGCCATCCCGGCCACAAGGACAAGGTCACCCCCTGGGTGCTGGGCAAGCCCGGCAAGGACGACGAGGCCAGCATCCTGCGCGCCATCGACGACGCCCTGGCGGTGATGCCCCTGGCCGTGAACGGGGACTTCCCCGAGGCCATGAAGCGCCTGCACACCCCCAAACCCTGAGTCGCCAGCCGCCAGCCGTCCCCCGGACCGCTGGCGCCTGGACATTCGCGAACCGGAAGACAGCACCATGGGCATCAAATGCGGCATCGTCGGCCTGCCGAACGTCGGCAAGTCCACCCTTTTCAATGCGCTGACGAAGGCCGGCATCGCCGCGGCCAACTTCCCGTTCTGCACCATCGAGCCCAACACCGGCGTGGTCCCGGTGCCGGACCCGCGCCTGGCCCAGCTCGCCGAAATCGTCAAGCCGCAGAAGATCATCCCGACCTCCTTCGAGTTCGTGGACATCGCCGGCCTGGTCGCGGGCGCCTCCAAGGGCGAGGGCCTGGGCAACAAGTTCCTGGCCCACATCCGCGAGGTGGACGCGATCGCCCACGTGGTGCGCTGCTTCGAGCACACCGACATCGTCCACGTGGCCGGCAAGGTGGACCCGATCGCCGACATCGAGACCATCGACCTCGAGCTGGCCCTGGCGGACCTGGAATCCGTCGACAAAGCGCTGAACCGCGCCGAACGCGAGGCCAAGACCGGCAATAAGGACGCCATCGTCCGGAAAGACGTGCTGTCGCGCCTGCGCGCCGGCCTCGACCAGGGCCAGCCGGCCCGCGCCCTGGGCCTGTCGGCCGAGGACAAGGCCGTGGTCCGCGACCTGTTCCTGCTGACGCTCAAGCCGGTGATGTACGTGGCCAACGTCCTCGAGGACGGCTTCGAGAACAACCCGATGCTGGACCTGGTCCGGGCCCGGGCCGCGAAGGAGGGTGCCCAGGTGGTGCCCGTCAGCGCCGCCATCGAGGAGGAGATGTCCCAGCTCGAGGACGCCGACCGCGCCGAGTTCCTGGCCGAGATGGGGCTGGAGGAGCCGGGCCTGAACCGCGTGATCCGGGCCGGCTACGCCCTGCTGGGCATGCAGACCTACTTCACCGCCGGCGTGAAGGAAGTGCGGGCCTGGCAGGTCCACAAGGGCGCCACCGCGCCCCAGGCCGCGGCCGTGATCCACACCGACTTCGAGAAGGGCTTCATCCGGGCCGAGACCATCGCCTTCGAGGATTTCATCAGGTACCGGGGCGAGGCCGGGGCGCGCGACGCGGGCCGCCTGCGCCTGGAGGGCAAGGAGTACATCGTCCAGGAGGGCGACGTGCTGCATTTCCGCTTCAATGTCTGATCCGGGGCCGCGGATGCGAAAAGGTCGTTGACATTTCCTTTCGCGACCCTGAAAATTGCGGGCTCCCTAGCTGGAGGGATACCCAAGCGGCCAACGGGGGCAGACTGTAAATCTGCTGGCTCACGCCTTCGGTGGTTCGAATCCACCTCCCTCCACCAGCTTTCGCAGTGACGCCCGGCAACGGGAGCCATCGCAGGGCGGGAGTAGTTCAATGGTAGAACCTCAGCCTTCCAAGCTGATCATGCGGGTTCGATTCCCGTCTCCCGCTCCATTGGATTGAAGCAACACCGCAACAAACAGAATTCGCTCATGTAGCTCAGTCGGTAGAGCACTTCCTTGGTAAGGAAGAGGTCGCTGGTTCGATTCCAGTCATGAGCACCACCCTCCACCTTGAATCCTACCGGGTACCTCGAAATGTCCAAGGGTAAGTTTGAGCGCACCAAGCCGCACGTGAACGTTGGCACCATCGGTCACGTTGACCATGGCAAGACCACGCTGACCGCCGCGCTGACCAAGATTGGCGCCGAGCGTTTCGGTGGCGAGTTCAAGGCGTACGACGCGATCGACGCGGCGCCGGAAGAGAAGGCGCGCGGCATCACGATCTCGACGGCGCACGTG
>NZ_DASUDO010000025.1:0-73476 GCF_036275555.1 Arenimonas sp. | reverse complement strand
GCCGAAGTCGCGGACGCGCCGCCGGACGCGATCGAGGCGGCGCTGTGCGATGACCTCAACACCCCGGCCGCGCTCGCGGAGATTTCGCGCATGGCCGGCGAAGCCCGGGCCGCCACCGACCCCGCCGAAAGGGCGCGGCTGAAGGCCGACCTGCTTTCCGCCGGCGCGGCGCTGGGCTTGCTGCAGCAGGATCCGGCCGCGTGGTTCGCCCGCGGCAGCGCCGCCGGAGATGACGCGCGCATCCAGTCGCTGATCGACGAGCGCGCCGCCGCCAAGAAGGCGCGCGACTTCGCCCGCGCCGACGCCATCCGCGACCAGCTCGCCGCCGAGGGCATCCTGCTCGAGGACACCGCCCAGGGCGTGCGCTGGAGGCGCGGCTGATGCAGCCGACCGAGCCCACGGCCGCCGCCGCCCAGGCCGCCATCGCCGAGGAATTCAGCTTTTTCGGCGACTGGTCCGAGCGCTACCAGTACCTGATCGACCTGGGCCGCAAGCTGCCGCCTTTCCCGGACGACTGGAAGACGGAGGCGAACCGCCTGCACGGCTGCCAGTCGATGGTCTGGATCGTTGCCGAAGGAAATGCCGACGCGCTGGAATTCCACGCCATCAGCGACTCGACGATCGTTTCCGGACTGATCTACCTTGCGCTGCGCGTCTATTCCGGGCGCAGCGCAGCGGAGATCCTGGCCACCACGCCCGACTACATCGCCGGCATCGGCCTGGCCAAGCACCTCTCGCCCACCCGCAGCAACGGCCTGGCCTCGCTGCTGGCCTTCATCCAGGACACCGCCCGGCGGCACTTGCCCGCCCAGGAGTAATCGCATGCCCCACGCCCGCCGCCTGCTGGCGATCTGCCTCGCCGCCGCCCTCGCCGCCCCGGCCGCCACGCACGCCACCGGCGACGGGCTGGCGCCCGCGCTGGCCGAGATGCCCGCCAGCACGCAGCGGATGGCGCCGGTGGTGGCGCGCTTCCGCAGCGACCTGGCCAGCCTCGAGCGCGTGCGCGACATCACCGGCGGACCGCGCCGCGAGGCCGCGCTCCGCGAGCTTTACCAGGCCTGGCAGGCGCGCCTGGCCGAGATCGACCCGGGCACGCTGGCGCTTGAGGACCGCCTCGACCACGCGCTGATGACGCGCGAACTCGGCTACCGCCTCGGCCAGCTCGACTTCAGCCGCAGCCGCTACGAAGAGGCGGCACCGCTGCTGCCGGGCGTGGACGCGCTGGTGGCGCTGGCCGAAGCGCGCCGCGCGCTGGAGTATCCCGATGGCCGCGCCAGCGCCGAGGTGCTCGACCGCAGCCGCCGCGCCCTGGCCGACCTGCAGTCGCGGCTGGAAAAGGACCCCAAGGCGCTGGGCACCTCGCCCATCGTCGCTTTCCGCGCCGCGCGCCTGCTCGACGCCGTGCGCGAGGACCTGCGCCAGTGGCACGGCTTCCACGCCGGCTACGACCCCGACTTCACCTGGTGGACGCGCCAGCCCTACGAGGCGCTGGACAAGCAGCTCGAGGCACACGCCAAGCTGCTGCGCGACAAGCTGGCCGGCGCCAACGATCCCGAGACCATCATCGGCGACCCGATCGGCCGCGAGGCGCTGCTCACCGGCCTGCGCCACGAGCTGATTCCCTACACGCCCGAGCAGCTGATGGACCTGGCCGAGCGCGAACTGGCCTGGTGCCAGCGCGAGCTCGCCAAGGCCGCGGCCGAGATGGGCCAGGACGACTGGCGCCGCGCGCTGGAGATCGTCAAGTCGCGCCACCCGGCGCCGGGCGAACAGCCGAAGCTGGTGGTCGAACTGGCGGACGAAGCGATCGCCTTCATGGAATCGAACGACCTGCTGACCGTGCCCGAGCTGGCCAAGCGCGACTGGCGCATGACCATGCTCACGCCCGAGTACCAGCTGCAGGCGCCGTTCTTCCTCGGCGGCCAGGACGTGTGGGTGGCCTACCCCACCGACACCATGCCGCACGACAAGAAGCTGATGGCGCTGCGCGGCAACAACCGCCACTTTTCCCGCGCGGTGGTGCACCACGAGCTGATCCCCGGCCACCACCTGCAGTACTTCTACAACACGCGCTACCAGCCGCACCGCGAACTGTTCGACACGCCGTTCTGGGGCGAGGGCTGGGCGCTGTACTGGGAGTTCCGCCTGTGGGACCTGGGCTTCGCGAAGACGCCCGAGGACAAGATCGGCATGCTGTTCTGGCGCAGCCACCGCGCCGCCCGCATCCTGTTCTCGCTGGGCTTCCACCTGGGCGAAATGACGCCGGACGAGGCCGTGGACCTGCTGGTCGACCGCGTCGGCCACGAGCGCGAAAACGCCCGCGCCGAAGTGCGCCGCAGCTTCGCCGGCGACTACGGCCCGCTGTACCAGATCGCGTACATGATCGGCGGCCTGCAGTTCAACGCCCTGCACAAGGAATTCGTCGCCTCCGGCCGCATGACCGAGCGCGACTTCCACGACACCATCCTCAAGGGCGGCCCGATGCCCGTGGCCGCCGTCCGCGCCCGCCTCCTGGGCGAACTGGCCCCGGGCGAACTGCCGCGCGACTGGCGCTTCTACGACTTCGGGAAGTAGGGGTCTTTGGCCACGGATGAACGCGGATGAAGCAAAAAGAAATTCTTGACGCGGATTTGCGCGGATAAACGCGGATAAGGCAGAAGCCATCGGGATTGGGTCTTCGCTCACCGGACCCACTTGCGAGGACCCACTCCCGTCTTTGCTCTATCCGCGTTCATCCGCGTGCATCCGCGTAAATCCGCGTCTGAATGCACTTGGCTCTATCCGTGCTCATCCGTGGCAAAAAAAACAGCCCCGCTTTCGCGGGGCTGTCTGGTGGCGCGAGGCGCGGGGATTACTCGCCCATTTGTTTCTGGCGGTGTTCCCAACGCTCCTGGGCGTCGATGGTGCGTTCGGCGGTGAGGCGGGCTTCGAGGCGCTCGAGGCCGATTTCCTCGCCGGTGTCCACGCAGTAGCCGTAGCTGCCGTCCTCGATGCGCTTGAGCGTGCTGTCGATCTTGCTGATCAGCTTGCGGTAGCGGTCGCGGGTGCGCAGCTCCAGGCTGTTCTCGGACTCACGGCTGGCGCGCTCGGCCTCGTCGCCGACGTCGCGCACTTCTTCCTTGAGGTTCTCGATGGTCTGCTTGGATTCCTCGACCAGATCGTCCTTCCACTGCAGCAGGCGCTGGCGGAAGTACTCGAGCTGCATCGGGCCCATGTACTCCTCCTTGGCCGACGGCTTGTAGCCCGCGGGCAAGGTGACGCGCTCGCGCGCGGGCGCGGGCTTGATGCGCTCGGGACGCGGCGCGGCCGGCTTGACGTAGCCGGCGCGGACGCCCGCTTCGCGCTTCGGCGCCGGGGCCGGCTTGGCGGCGACGGGCGCCGGGGCGGCCGCAGGCTTGGCCTTGGCCACCGGCGCGGGCTTCGCGACGGGCGCGGGCTTCGCCGCCGGTTTCGGCGCGGGCGCCTTGGCCGCGGGCTTGGCCGCCGCTTTCGCGACCGGCTTCGGCGCAGGCTTGGCCGCCGGCTTGGCCTTGGCCACCGGCTTGGCGGCGGGTTTGGCGGCCTTGCTGGCCGCGGTCTTCGCAACCGGCTTCGCAGCGGGCTTGGCGGGCTTCTTGGCGGGCTTGGCGGCCGGCTTCGCCTTCGCGGCGGGTTTCGTGACCTTCTTGATGGGTTTTACAGCCTTTTTAGCGGGTTTGGCGGCCGGCTTGGACTTGGCGACCGGCTTCTTGACCGGCTTGCTGACCTTGACGGGCTTCTTGGCGGCCGGCTTGGCGGCCTTCTTGGCGGGTTTCTTTGCGGCCACTAGGGCGATTCCTCTCTTTCCTTGAGGCTCGAAGGCGGCGTGTTATAGCCTAGACCTTCACCAGCGGCAACCTTAAGCCTGCCGCCCTCCCGACGCAATCAGTGAAAAAACCCGTCATCCTGCTCCTGCGCGGCTACAAGCTGGCGATCAGCCCGCTGCTGGGCCAGCGATGCCGTTTTTATCCGAGTTGCTCGGAGTACACCATGCAGGCCATCGACCGCTTCGGCGTGCTGCGCGGCGGCTGGCTCGGTGCCCGGCGCATCGGCCGCTGCCACCCCCTGAACCCCGGCGGGCTGGATCCGGTCCCCGACGCCTGGCCTGACAAAAAGACGCCATGACCCTACGACCCACCGATGACGCCCGCATGACCCTGGTGTTCGAGCGATGAACGCGCTATTGGCCGGCGCCCTGCTGTGCGGACTGCTGGCCTCGCTGCAGGCCAACGCCACCCGCACCGCCGCCGCGACCGTCACCCAAGTGCCGCCCGCGGCCGCGGCGCCGGACCCGGATCGCATCGTCTTCCCCGCCGAGGTCTCGCAGGGCGCGATGGTGATCGGCAAGGTGCCGCCGGGCAGCACGGTGCGACACGCGGGCCGCACGCTGCGCGTCACCGGCTACGGCAGCGTGGTGTTCGGCGTCGGCCGCGACGCGGCCTCGCCCCTGCAGGTCGAAGTCGTGCGCCCCGACGGCCGCGCCGACACGGTCTCCATCGCCGTCGCCAGGCGCGACTGGCCGATCGAACGCGTGGACGGCGTGCCGCCCAAGACCGTGGATCCGCCGCCCGCGATCGCCGAGCGCATCCGCCGCGAGCAGGCCACGGTCACCGCGGCGCGTGCCGCCGACGAGCCGCGCACCGACTTCACCCAGGCCTTCCTCTGGCCGGTGAAAGGCCGCATCAGCGGCCGCTTCGGCAACCAGCGCGTCTACAACGGCACGCCCGGCAGCGCGCACTCGGGCATGGACATCGCCGCGCCCAACGGCACGCCCGTGCTGGCCCCGGCCGCCGGCGTGGTCACGCTGGCCGCGCCCGACTTCTACCTCACCGGCGGCACCCTGCTGCTCGACCACGGCCACGGCATCAGCTCGAACTTCCTGCACCTCTCCCGCATCGACGTGCAGGTCGGCGACCGCGTCGAACAAGGCCAGGTGATCGGCGCGGTAGGCGCCACCGGCCGCGCCACCGGCCCCCACCTGCACTGGGGCATGAACTGGTTCGACGTCCGCATAGACCCTCTCCTCGTCCTCGAGCGCTGACGCATCTTTGGGGGTGCATGTGTCGGACGCGGATCAAAGCGGATGGACGCGGATAACAGCGGATAGAGCGAAGGCCGGAATGGGTTTCCGCGATTGGCTGGCGCTCGCGACGATCAAGCCGAAATCTTTATCCGCCTTTATCCGCGTCCATCCGCTTTGATCCGCGTTGGAAACGGGCGCCCCTACAGCGCCAGATACGACAACGGCGCCGCGAGAGCGCCGTTCCGGGTTGCATTGAAGCCAGGGCTCAGCGGGGCTGGAGGCCGTCGGGGACGGCGGTGTAGCCGCCGGGGATGCCCTTGGTGGCGACCGCGACCGCGTCGTGCGGGTGCAGGCTTTCGTGGTGCGAGGCGCGCAGCCAGAAATCGCTGATGCGCTCGTCCTGGTCCAGCGCGTCCTGGATGCGGCGGGCCGCGTCCTCGCAGAACATCAGGTTCTGGCCGTTGAGCAGGGCGAAGGCCTGCTCGTCGACGCGCTTCACCGCGGTCTGCACCGGGGTCTTCAGGGCGTTCTCGATGCGGTCGATGATCTCGACGATCGGGAAGTCCGAGAACGACGGCACCAGGCGCAACTTCACCGTGGCGAAGCTGCGCTGGCTGTGCGGCGTGGCGCGGATGCCCTGCTCGCTGCCCAGCCAGGCCATCACGGCGTCGCGGTCGAGCGGCTTGCCGGCGGCGAAGTCGGCGTCGAACTGCTCCTGGATCAGCTGGCGCGCCAGCGCCGCCGAGCACGGGCAGGTACTCGAGTACGCCGCTTCCACGCCCAGTTCGAGCGCGAAGTGGCCGCGGTCCATCACGCCGGTGATGCTGACCGGGTAGCTCTTCCAGCCGCTGTTGTCGCTGGCCAGGGCCGCACGGCGCACCAGGTGGTCGAAGCGCAGGCTGACCATGGCGCGGTCGGACAGGTCGGCGTGCGACTCGAGGAAGTCCTTCAGCAGACGGCGGATCGAGGCCGGCGTCACCGGCTCGGCCGACAGCGCCTTGTCCACGTGCAGGTAGAGGCGCGACATGTGGATGCCGCGCACGTCGCCGCGCTTGAGGTTGACGAAGGCATTGACGCGGGCGCCGCTGCTGACGGTGCGGCCGTCATCGGCCTGCAGGGCCACGGGCATCTCGATCTCGCCCATGCCGACCCAGTCGAGCACGCCGGAAAGGGCCGGGCGGGCTTCGGCCGCGATGTCGGGCATCACGCGGGCGGTGTTCTCAAGATTCTTCGGGGCCACGACGGCTCTCCTGTTCAGTGTCACGGCAAGCTAGATGAGGGCGGGTGCAGGCTACGTCAAGTTGGCGACTCGCGCCCCGGGCAGCGCGAAACAATGCGTTTCAGCCCGACCGCGCCAGGCGCCAGGCGCGCCACAGGCTGGCCGGGGCCGGCGGCGGATCGAAGCCGCGGCCGGCCGCGAGCCGCTGCAGGCGGGCGCGATCAAAGCCGCTGCGAAGGCGCCGGTACAGGCTGGACGGGCGCGCGGGCGCCGGCAGCGCAGCAAGCAGCTCGCGGGCCCAATCGCGCAGCAGCGCCTCGCCCTGCCCTTCGGCGACCCGGGCCACCGTGAGGCCGTGGCGCGCGAGCAGGCCCAGCGGCAGCCGCGCCTGGTCATCGGCCACGAGGCCATGCGGCAGGCGGTGCAACAGCAGGTTCACGGCCACGGCGTCGACCGGCGGCGCAGCCCCGTGCAGCCCGGCCTCGATCGCGGCGATGGCTTCCGCCAGCGGCGCGACCTGCTGCAGCGCCTGCGCCGTATCGGCGGGACGCCCGTCGAAGCTGGCCTGCTCGATGACCGCGCGCGCCAGCGCCGCCCACGGCAGCGCCGGCGGCAGGTCGGCGCACACCGGATGCCGGCCGGCGCCACGCGCCACCAGCAGCAGCTCCTCGGCCCACCACTGCGATTTGGCGGCGGTCACGCGCGCGTCACTGAGCTCGAAGGTGGCCTCGCGCAGCTCGTGCAGCAGCGCGCCCCAGGCCCGGAACCGCGGACGCTGCTCCGGCGGGCAAAACACCTCGGCCAGCGCCATCTCCGGCTCGCGGCGATGCCACTTCTCGACGAAGTGCGCGGTGGGGTCGCTGGCGGGCGTCATGGCGGCAACAGGTCCGAGGCCAGCAGGCCGGCGGCACCGTCGAAGGCATGGTCGGCGCCCCACTGCGACGGGTCCTCGTGGGGTTCGCGGTAGCCCCACAGCGCGGCCACCGACGGCATGCCCGCGGCGCGGGCGGCCTCGATGTCGCGCTGGTCGTCGCCGACATAGATCGCATCGCCGGGCGCGATGCCTAGCTGGCGGCACGCGAACAGCAGCGGCTCCGGGTCCGGCTTGCGTTTCGGCAAGGTGTCGCCGCCCACCAGCACCTTGCAGCGCGTGCCCCAGCCGAATCCCTCGACCACGCCGCGCGCCAGGCCCTCGGGCTTGTTGGTGACGATGCCCCAGGCGATGCCGCGCGCATCGAGCGCGGCCAGCAGTTCGTCGACGCCTTCGAAGGCGACGCTGTCGTTCGCCAGCGCCTGCGCGTAATACGCGAGGAAGGGCGCCAGGCGGGCCTCGCGGGCGTCGGCATCCAGGTCGGGCAGCGCCACCGCCAGCATTGCCCGGCCGCCTTTGGACACCACCTGGCGCAAGCGGGACAGCGGCACCGGCGGCCGGCCCAGGTCGGCCAGCACGCGGTTCACGGCGTTGCAGAGGTCGGGGGCGCTGTCGACCAGGGTGCCATCGAGGTCGAACAGCACCGCGCGCGGCGGCGTCGGCATCAGGCTTTCACCGCACGCGCGAGGTAGTTGATGGCGGTCGGCCCGCCCACCCAGGCCTTGCGGCGGATCGGGTCGTAAGCCAGGCCGCTGACGTCCTCCGCCTGCAGGCCGGCGGCGCGCAGCCAGGCCGCCAGTTCGGACGGCTTGATGAACTGCTTGTAGTCGTGGGTGCCCTTGGGCAGCAGGCGCGCGACGTATTCGGCGCCGACGATGGCCACCGCGAACGCGGCCGGCGTGCGGTTGAGCGTGGACAGGAACAGGCGGCCGCCGGGCTTGAGCAGCGTCGCGCACGCGCGCACCACGGCGGCCGGGTCCGGCACGTGCTCGAGCATTTCCATGCAGGTGATGGCGTCGAAGCTGGCGGGCTGTTCGGCGGCCAGCGACTCCACCGACTGCAGGCGGTAGTCGACCTGCAGCCCCGATTCGAGCAAGTGGAGTTTGGCGACGTCGATCAGTTCGGGCGCGAGGTCGAGCGCGGTGACCTTCGCGCCCTCGCGGGCCAGGGCCTCGCTGAGCAGGCCGGCGCCGCAGCCGACGTCGAGCACGCGGGCACCGGCCAGGGCGAGGCCGTCGCGCACGTAGCCCAGGCGCGCCGGGTTGAGTTCATGCAGGGGGCGCTGCGGGCCCTGCGGGTCCCACCAGCGGTTGGCCAAGGCGCCGAACTTGTCGAGCTCGGCCTGGCTGGCGTTGGCGGCGGGCGCGCTCACGCCTCGCCCCGGAGACCGGCGATGCGCTCGCGCCAGCCGCGCGCCTTGGCGCGGATGGCGCCGACGTCGAGGTCGACCAGTTCGCCGGCCGCGAGCTTGCGCACGCCGGCGACCCACACGTCCGACACCTGCTGGCGGCCGGTGGCGTAAACGAGCTGGGAGATCGCGTGGTACATGGGCTGCGTTTCCAGCGGGTCGAGGTCGATGCAGGCGAGGTCGGCCTGCTTGCCCGGCTCGATCGAGCCGATGCGCTCGCCCAGGCCCATCGCCCGGGCGCTGCCCAGCGTAGCCATGTGCAGCGTGCTGGCGGCGTCAAGCGCCGAGGCGTCGCCCGATACGCCCTTCGAGAGCAGCGCCGCGGTGCGCATCTCGCCGAACATGTCGAGGTCGTTGTTGCTGGCGGCGCCGTCGGTGCCCAGGGCCAGGTTGACGCCAGCCAGCTGCAGCTTGCGCGTGGGGCAGAAGCCCGAGGCGAGCTTGAGGTTGGATTCCGGGCAGTGCACCACCGACACGCCGCGCTCGGCGCACAGGGCGATCTCGGCGTCGGTGAGGTCGGTCATGTGCACCGCCATCAGGCGGTCGTTGACCAGGCCCAGGCGGTCGAGGCGCGCGAGCTGGCGGCTGCCGTGCTGCCTGATGGCCTCGGCGTTCTCGTGAGCGGTCTCGTGGATGTGGCAGTGCACGACCAGGTCGAGCTGGTCGGCGAGCATGCGGACGCGCTCGAAGGCGGCATCGTTCACCGTGTACGGCGCGTGCGGCACGAAGCAGGTGGACACCAGCGGGTCGCGCCGCCAGTTGTCGTGCACTTCCAGGCCCTTGTCGAAGTACTCGTCCTGGGTGCGGGCCCAGGCGGTCGGGAAATCAATGACCGGCAGGCCGACCAGCGCGCGGAAGCCCAGCCGTGAATACGTGGCGGCCTGGATGTCGGGGAAGAAGTAGTTCTCGGCGCAGGCGGTGGTGCCGCCGCGCAGCATCTCGGCCACGGCCAGCGCGATGCCGTCGGCGACGAACTCCGGCCCGATCACCTTGGCCTCGATCGGCCAGATGTGCTGCTGCAGCCAGGTCATCAGCGGCAGGTCGTCGGCGACGCCGCGCATCAGCGTCATCGGGTTGTGGCAGTGGGCATTGACCAGGCCGGGGATCAGCACCGAACCCGGGCGGCTGACCACGTCGGCGGCCGCGAAAGCGGCCCGGGCCTCGGCCCGCGGCAGCACCGCCAGGATGCGGTCGCCGCGGATGGCGACGGCGTGGTCGGCCAGGACCACGCCGTGCGGGACCACCGGCACGACCCAACCGGCTTCGATCAGCAGGTCGCAGGCTTGGGGGGCGGCCGGGGTCGTCATCGGGTCACTTCACCCGGGAGACGTACTCGCCGGAGCGGGTGTCGACCTTGATGATCTCGTCCTGGTTCACGAACAGCGGCACGCGCACCACGGCGCCGGTCTCGAGCTTGGCCGGCTTGCCGCCGCCGCCCGAGGTGTCGCCGCGCAGGCCGGGGTCGGTCTCGACGATCTTGAGCTCGACGAAGTTCGGCGCCTGCACCGCGATCGGGGTGCCATTCCAGAGCGTGACCACGCAGGGCTCCTCGCCCTTGAGCCAGTTCTTGGTCTCGCCGATGCCGGCGGCGTCGGCCTGCACCTGCTCGAAGGTCTCGGGCTGCATGAAGTGCCAGTACTCGCCGTCCGAGTACAGGTACTGCATGTCGGTGTCGACGACGTCGGCGGCCTCGAGGTTGTCGGTGGCCTTCATGGTCAGCTCGACCGTGCGGCCGGTCTTGATGAAGCGGTACTTCACGCGGGTGAAGGCCTGGCCCTTGCCGGGCTTGACGTACTCGGTGTCGGTGATCACGCACGGCTCGCCGTTGACGATGATCTTCATGCCGTTCTTGACGTCGTTCATGCCATAGCTGGCCATGCCTTGCTCCTGGTGTCTGGGCCGGTCCGCCGGCCGATCCGGGGGCTGCGCGGCTACAATGGTGGTCTTCCGGGGGCCCGCGGGGCCCGTCCAAGCCCGACATGATAACCGCCAACCCCGTCCCGACGCAGCCTGCCGCCGCCGACACCCCGCCCCGATGGCAGCGCTTGTGGCGCGACGCCATCCGCGATCCGCGGGAGCTGCTTGAACTGGTCGGCCTGCCGGCGCTCTCGGCGCGGGTGTCGGCCGAAGCTGCCGCCCAGTTCCCGCTGCGGGTGCCGCGCGGCTTCGTGGCCCGCATGCGCCACGGTGATCCGGCCGACCCGCTGCTGCGCCAGGTGCTGCCGCTCGACGACGAGGACGCGCTCGTGCCGGGCTTCGTGCTCGACGCCGTCGGCGACCGCGCCGCCCGCGGCGGCCCGGGCATCGTCCATAAATACGAGGGCCGCGCCCTGCTGGTCGCCACCGGCAGCTGCGCCATCCACTGCCGCTACTGCTTCCGGCGCCACTTCCCGTATGGCGAGGAAACCGCGGCCGCGGGCCAGTGGCGGGATGCTCTCGCCTACCTCGCGTCCGACCGGGGCCTGGACGAGGTGCTGCTGTCCGGCGGCGACCCGCTCTCGCTGGCCACGGCCAAGCTGGGCGAGTTCACCGCGGGCCTGGCCGGCCTGCCCCACGTCCGCCGCCTGCGCCTGCACACCCGCCTGCCGGTGGTGCTGCCCGAGCGGGTCGACGACGCCCTGCTCGCCTGGCTGGCGGACCTGCCCCAGCAGCGGGTGGTCGTGATCCACGCCAACCACCCCAACGAGATCGACGCCGGCGTGGCCCGGGCCCTTGGCGAGCTGCGCCGGGCCGGCGCCACCGTGCTCAACCAGGCCGTGCTGCTCCGTGGGGTCAACGACGACGTGGCCGCCCTGGCCGGGCTGTCCGAGCGCCTGTTCGAGGCCGGCGTGCTGCCCTACTACCTGCACCAGCTGGACCGGGTGGCCGGCGCCGCCCACTTCGAGGTGCCCGATGCCGAGGCCCTGGCCCTGCACGCCGCCCTGTCCGCCCGGATGCCGGGCTACCTCGTCCCGCGGCTGGTGCGGGAGGTGGCCGGCGCGCCCGCCAAGCTGCCGGTGGCCAACCCGGGGTGAACGTCGGATGGTTTACCTGACGGGACTTTTGGTATTGTCTCAATCCCCCCTTGCAAGCCTTTGATGGATAAAGGAGCACCCCCTCGATGGCACAGCAGGATGCCGTGATCCGCCTGCTCCTGGTCGAAGACCGGTTGGAGGATGCGGAACAGTTGATCAGCCACCTGCGCAACGGGGGCATGGCCGTGCGCCCGCAGCGGCCCGAATCCGAGGAAGAACTGGTGAGCCTGCTCGGCTCGCAGAGCGTGGACATGGTGCTGGCCTCGTTCGAGGCGAAGTACCTGCCGCTCGAGACGGTGGTGCAGCACGTCAACGCCACCGGCAAGGACATCCCGGTCATCACCTCCACCACGGTGCTCGACGAAAAGACCGCGCTGGCCGCGCTCGCCGCCGGCACCCGCGACATCGCCATGCGCCACCGCCCCGAGCACGTGCAGGCGGTGGTGCGTAGCGAATTCGCCGCCCTGCTCGCCCGCCGCGGCCTGCGCCACCTGGAGGCCTCGCTGCGCGAGACCGAGCGCCGCTGCGACGCGCTGATCGCCTCCTCGCGCGACCCGATCGCCTACGTGCACGAGGGCATGCACATCCGCGCCAACGACGCCTACCTCGAGATGTTCGGCTTCGAGGGCTTCGATGAGATCGAGGGCCTGTCGGTGCTCGACCTGATCAGCGGCAAGCACGCCGAGGACTTCAAGCAGCTGCTCAAGAAACTCAGCAAGGGCGAGTCGCCGCCGCGGCAGATGGAGCTGCAGGCCCAGCGCAGCGACGGCAGCACCTTCGACGCGGTGATGGAGTTCACCCACGCCACCTACGAAGGCGAGTCCTGCCTGCAGATCGTGTTCCGCCAGCAGGCGGTCGACCCGGACATGGTCAAGGAGCTCGACACGCTGCGCCAGCGCGACGCGCTCACCGGCCTGTTCAACCGCCAGCACTTCATGACCGAACTCGAGTCGGCCGTGGTGCGCGCGACCGAGGGCAAGGGCCAGCAGGCCTTCCTGCTCGTCGAGCCCGACCACTACGAGAACCTGGTCGGCGAGATCGGCCTCGCGGCCGCCGACGACCTGATCAAGGGCATCGCCGACCGCCTGTCCTCGGCGCTCGACGCCGAGACGGTGGCGGCGCGCCTGAGCGACCACAGCTTCGCCGTGCTGTGCCTGGGGCACGACCACAACCACAGCCTGGCCCAGGCCGAGCGCATCCGCGAGGCCTTCCACGGCCACATCCTGGAAGTCGGCGACCGCTCGGTGAACCCGAGCGTGAGCATCGGCGGCGTGCAGATCGGCGAGAAGATCGCCTCGGTGTCGCAGGTGATGGGCAAGTCCAGCCAGTGCCTGGCGTCCTGCGTCGGCATGGGCGGCAACCGGATCGAGATCTTCGACCCCGCCGCGCGCGACCGCGCCGAGGAAGAGCGCATCCAGGCCTGGGTGCAGCGCATCCGCGAGGCCCTGGCCAACGACCAGTTCGTGCTGCACTACCAGCCGATCATCAGCCTCACCGGCGCCGAGGAAGAGAACTACGACGTCTACCTGCGCATGAAGGGCCCGGCCGGCGAAGTCATCCCCCCGATGACCTACCTCGCCATCGCCGAGGAACACGGCCTGCTCGACGACATCGACCGTTGGGTGGTCAGCCACGCCATCGGCGTGATCGCCGCCCGCATGAAGGAAGGCAAGCACACCAACCTGTTCGTGAAGATCACCCCGGCCTCGCTGGTCGAGGGCGGCCTCGAGAAGCACATCG
The DNA here is from genome assembly GCF_036275555.1 of Arenimonas sp. Lineage (GTDB taxonomy): Bacteria > Pseudomonadota > Gammaproteobacteria > Xanthomonadales > Xanthomonadaceae > Arenimonas. The sequence continues at coordinate 60,183 of NZ_DASUDO010000025.1, read as the reverse complement.
CCGAGCAACTGCAGGCCCACGGCGTGCCGGGCGACCGGCTGGTGGTGCAGATCCCGGAGTCGAAGGTGTTCACCCACCTCAAGGCCCTGCAGTCCTTCCAGAAGGCGGTCTCGCTGCTGGGCTGCCGCGTCGCGCTGGAACAGTTCGGCACCGGCCTGAATTCGTTCCAGATGCTTACCCACTTCGACCCGGCGATCCTCAAGATCGACCGCAGCTTCATCACCGAGATGGGCAAGAACCCGGAGATCCAGAAGCAGGTCCGCGGCATCGTCGAGAAGGCCCACGCCGCGGGCAAGCAGACCGTGGCCGAGTTCGTCTCCGACGCCACCACCATGAGCGTGCTGTTCGGCATGGGCATGGACTTCGTCGAAGGCAACTTCCTGGCCGCCGCCGGCCCCGTCATGAACTACGACTTCGGGTAAGGCTATCTAGACGCGGATTTACGCGGATTTACGCGGATTTACGCGGATAAACGCGGATGGGACAAAAGCGGGATATGAAGATGGGGCGCCGGGTTTACCTGGCGCCCCGTTTTTTCAACTCTTGAATGCTTTTGATCTATCCGCGTTTATCCGCGCAAATCCGCGTCGAAACTGCTTCAGCCGCGAACCGCCCCCACCGAAGCGGGCGCGTCCCGCAGGGCCTGGATGCGTTCGGCCAGGGGCGGGTGGGACATAAAGAGGCGCTTGAGGCCGGCGCCGACGCTGCCGGAGATGCCGAAGGCGCGGACCTGGCTCGGCAGGGTGCTCTGGCCGTAGGTGCGGGCCAGCTTCTCCAGCGCCGAGATCATCTTCCCGCGGCCAGCCAGGTGGGCGCCGCCCGCGTCGGCGCGGAACTCGCGCCAGCGGCTGAACCACATCGTGATCACCGAGGCCAGCAGGCCGAACGCGATCTCGAGCACGAACACGATGGCGTAGTAGGCCAGCCCGCCACCTCCGCCCTCGCGGTTGCCGCTGAGGAAACCGTCGACGATCCGGCCCACCACGCGCGCCAGGTAGAACACGAAGGTGTTGAGCACGCCCTGGATCAGGGCCATCGTCACCATGTCGCCGTTGGCGACGTGGCTGACCTCGTGCGCGAGCACCGCCTCGGCCTCGTCGCGGTCCATCGCCCGCAGCAGGCCCGTGGACACCGCCACCAGCGAGTTGTTGCGGCTGGGGCCGGTGGCGAAGGCGTTGATCTCGGGCGCGTCGTAGATGCCGACCTCGGGCATGCGGATGCCGGCGGCTTCGGCCTGGCGCTTGACCGTGTTGTACAGCCAGGCCTCGCCCTCGTTGCGCGGCTGTTCGATCAGGTGCATGCCGGTGGTGCGCTTGGCCACCCACTTGGAGATGGCCAGCGAGAACAGCGAGCCGCCGAAGCCGAACACGGCGGCCATGACCAGCAGCAGGCCGTTGTTGCCCAGCGAGACGCCGAACACGCCCTGCAGGACGCTCAGGACGATGCCCAGCAGCACCATCACGGCGAGGTTGGTGGCAAGGAACAGTGCGATGCGCTTGAACATGGGTCGTGGTTTCTCAGGGGGAACCGCGGGACGCGGCTTGCCGGATAAATGTAATCTCGCCCGGTGAATTTCAAGTCACCATGACGATGCCGACCCCCTACCGCGGACGCTTCGCACCCTCGCCCACCGGCCCGCTGCACTTGGGCTCGCTGGTCGCGGCCCTGGGCAGCTGGATGATGGCCCGGCGCGCGGGCGGCGAGTGGATCGTGCGCATGGAGGACATCGACGCGCTGCGCGAAGTTCCCGGTGCCGCCGACCGGCAGCTGAACACGCTGGAGGCGTTCGGCATGCCGCCCGACGGCCCCGTGGTCCGCCAGAGCCAGCGCGGGCACCTTTACCAGGCCGCGCTCGATCGCCTGCTGGCGTCCGGCGAGGCCTTCACCTGCCGCTGCAGCCGCAGCGACCTCGAGGCGGTCGGCGGCATCCACCGGCGCTGCGTCGGCGCGGGCGACCCGGCGCGCACGCCGGCCATCCGGCTTCGCGTGCCCGCGCTGTCGCTCGGCTTCGAGGACGCGCTGCAGGGCCCGTTCCGGCAGGCGCTGGACACGGCCGTCGGCGATTTCGTGCTCAAGCGCGCGGATGGCCTCTGGGCCTACCAGCTCGCGGTCGTGGTGGACGATGCCGAACAGGGCATCACCCACGTCGTGCGCGGCGCCGACCTGCTCGATTCGACGCCGCGGCAGATCCTGCTGCAGCAGCGCCTGGGCCTGCCGACGCCGCACTACGCCCACCTGCCGCTGGTGCGGGACGCGGCGGGGCGCAAGCTCGGCAAATCGCTGCAGGCGCTGCCGGTGGACGACGCCGACCCCTGGCCGGCGCTCGCCGCCGCCTGGCGTTTCCTGGGCCAGCCGGCCGCGGCGCTGGACGTCGGCGGCGCGCCCGGCCCCGCGCTTCGGCGGGCCGCCGGACGCTTCGATCCGCGCCGCATACCCGCCAGTTCCGACCACCCCGTGAGTGATCCTGCCGCCCCCACGTGAAGGCGCTGGAAAAGCGGCCAAGGTCGCTTGCATGGACGTCCACGCTGGGGGATGCTTCAGGCCCCCGACGCCGCCGCGGCCGTCGAACTTCCGGTGCATCCATGACGCAAACGCGCATCATCAAGAAGTATCCGAACCGCCGCCTCTACGACACGGGGATCTCGAGCTACATCACGCTCGAAGACGTCCGCCAGCTGATCGTGGACCGCGAGGAGTTCGTGGTGCGCGACGCGAAGACCGGCGGCGACCTCACCCGCAACGTGCTGATGCAGATCATCGCCGAGCACGAGGAGCACGGGCAGCCGATCTTCACCAATGAGCTGCTGGTGCAGGTGATCCGCTTCCGCGGCGATTCGCTGCAGGGCCTGCTGGGTGGGTTCCTCGAGCGCAGCCTGCAGTTCTTCCTCGACCAGCAGCAGCAGTTCCGCGGCCACGTCGGCAACCTCGTCGGCCAGGCGCCGTGGGGCCTGCTCAACCAGCTGGCCGAGCGCAACCTGGATATCTGGCGCTCGCTGCAAAGCGGCCTGGGCAACGTCGCCTCGCCGCCGCCGAAGGCGCGCGCCAAGGCGCGCGAGAAGTCCGCGGCCAAGTCCCGCACGCGCTGAGCCGCGCCGGCCCGCGGCGGGCCTCAGATGTCGCGCACCACCCGGAAGCCCAGGCGGGCATGCGTCGTCGCGGCGGCGCTGGGCTGCCGGTAGGCCGAGCGCGCGCGATCGAGCGTGCTGGCCCAGGACGCGCCGCGGATCACCCGCTCGCTGCAGCCTGGGTTGACCCAGGCGGTGCCGTCGCCGGGCGCGCGCCGGTAGCTGTCGTGCCAGCAGTCCTGCACCCACTCCGAGACGTTGCCGATCAGGTCGAAGGTGCCGAAGGCCTCGGCCGGGAAACTGCGCACCGGCGCCGGGCCCCAGTGGCCGTCGGCATAACCGGGGATCGCGTTGGACCAGCGCCGGCCCAGCCGCGAAGTGTCGCCGTCGCCGGTGAGGTTGCCGACCACGCGGGTCGGCGCCTCCTCGCCCCAGGCGTAGGCCTCGGCGCGGCCGCCGCGCAGTGCGTACTCGAACTCGGCCTCGCTGGGCAGGCGGTAGCGCTGGCCGGTCTGCGCCGAGAGCCAGGCGACGTAGGCCTCGGCGTCCTCGAACGCGACGTGCACCACCGGCAGCTCCGGCGCGGCCTTGCGGCCCGCGTGGTCGCGTCGCCAGTCGACGCCGCGGTGTTCACCCATGACGCCGCCGCGCTCGTCGTAAACCGTGGAGCCACCCCGGCGCAGGGCCACGCTGCGGTATTGGGTGGCCTCGACGAAACGCCCGAAGTCGGCCACCGTCACCTCGTTGCGCGCCATCGCGAAGCCGCGCGTGAACGCGACCTCGTGCTGGGGTCCCTCGTTCTCCTGCCGGTCGCGCTCGGACTCGGGCGAGCCCATGCGGAAGGCACCGTGCGCGAGCACGATCATTTCCGGCGCCTCGCCGCCGGTGGCCAGCGGGTCGCGGAACACCTGGCCGGGGCGGAAGCGGCCGTAGTGCCGCGCGAGTTCGATGCGCTCGTTCAGGCCATCGAGCCCGCGCGCCTGCAGCGACGCGCGCTCGGCCTCGGCCAGCCGCCGCGCCGCCAGCTCGAGGTCCAGCGCATCCACCGCCGCGTGGCCCTGCGCCAGCAGCTGCTCGGTGCGCGCCTGCCGAAGCTCGACGATGCGCGCGGCCATGTCCTGCAGCGCCGCCGAGTCGGCGACGATGCGCGCGGCTTCGGCCTGCAGCCGCTCGGCCTCGGCGTACTCGCCGGACTGCGCGGCCTGCAGCGCCCGGTCCAGCCAGGTGGCCTGCAGCCGCGCCAGCCCGTCGCGCGCCGGCAGGAAATCGGGGAAGGCCTGCAGCGCCTCGCGGTAGGCCACCACGGCGCCCTTGCCCTCGGGCTTGAAGATGCGGTTGCCGCGCACGCGGGTGTCGCCCAGTTGCACCAGCGCCTGCGCCTGCAGCGCGGACTCGATCGCGGTGCGGTAGCTCGCCAGGTCCGGGTGCTGGGGCCGGGCGCGCACCAGCACGCGTTCGATCTGCTGCGCCTCGAGCACGCGGCCATCGGCGAGCGCGGCGCGGCCCTGCAGGACGAGCTGGGTGGTGACCGCGTCGATGCCGGCGTTGGCCTCGCGGTGCTCGGCGTCGGTGGCGATGATGCCGAGATACAGCTCCAGCGCACCGGGGTCGACGGCGTCGGCCCCGGGCTCAACAGCAGGGCCTGCGCTGCCCGTGGCGGCGATGTCGGCGGACGCGTCCGGCGTCGACAGCGTCGCCAGCAGTCGGCCTTCCTCGATGGCGACGCCCGCCGCGCGCAGGCTCTCGCGGAACTGGCCGGGCTCGACCGGCACCACCGCCGGCGACCAGGCCGGCACGTCGGGCGCGGGGCCCGGCGCGGTTTCCTCGACGTCGATCCCGGCCTCGAGCTCGGCCGGGTCCACGGTCTCCGGCTCGGCCGGCGCCGCCGATTCATCCGGGGCGCCGCAGCCGGCAAGCAGTCCGCAGGCCAACAGCCAGGCCGGGAACGGGATTCTAAAGGTGTGCTTCATCTTCGCTCGTGGGCGCCCGGGACAACCCGGGAACGTGGACGGCCCGAACTTAGGCTAAGGTGCCGGCTTCTGGCAACCACAGTCACCGCCCTTGAGCCTCTGGATCGACACCCCCCAAGCCCTCTCCGAACGCCTCGATCGCTGGTCCGGCCAGCCGCTGGTGGCCCTGGACACCGAGTTCATCCGCGAACGCACCTATTACCCGCAGCTGGCTTTGGTGCAGCTGGCGATCCCCGGCGACATCCTGCTGGTGGACCCGCTGGTGCCCGGCATGGACGCCGCCCTGCGCCCGCTGCTGGTCGATCCGGCCGTGACCAAGCTGATGCACAGCGCCAGCGAAGACCTACAGGCGCTGCAGCGCGGCTGCGCCGCCCTGCCCGCGCCCTTGTTCGACACCCAGGTCGCGGCGGCCCTGGTCGGCCTCGGCGCCGGGCTGGGCTACCAGAAGCTGGTGGAACAGGTCACGGGCATCACCCTGGCCAAGGGCGAGACCCGCTCGGACTGGCTGCGGCGCCCGCTGAGCGAATCGCAGCGCGAGTACGCCGCCGACGACGTCCGCCACCTGCACGCCGTGCACGCCTCGCTCGACGCCAAGCTGTTCGAACTGGGCCGCCACGCGTGGCTGAACGCCGACGCCGAGCGCGCGCTGGCCAACGCGGCGGACGAAAGCGACGAACCCTGGCCGCACCTGTCGCTGCGCAGCGCCCAGGGCCTGGACGCCGATGCCCAGGCGCGCCTGTGCCGCATCCTTCGCTGGCGCGACCAGGAAGCGCGCCGCAGCGACAAGCCCAAGAGCTGGATCATCGACAACGAGCTGGCCGTGGCGCTCGCGCGCCGCCCGCCGGCCGACCAGGGCGATTTCAACGCCGTCCTCGACCGACACCCCAAGGCCCCGCGCAAGTCGCGCGGCGCGCTCTACGACGTGGTCAACGCGCCGCTGTCCGACGCGGACCGCGCCATTCCGCTGCTCAAGGCCGACAGCCTGGACAAGCAGAAGGTGCGGGCGATGCAGGACGCCGTGGCCGCGGTGGCGCAGTCGCAGGGCCTGCCCGAGGGCCTGCTGTGCGCCCGCCGCCACCTCGAGGCCCTGCTGGAGGGCCGCGGCTGGCCGGCCGCGCTCGCCGGCTGGCGCCGCGAACTGCTGGAACCGGCCCTGGCGCCGCTGATCCCCGCCGCCTGAAACGGACGGCTAGCCATGGCGACATGGCATCCGTATAATTCGCGGACCTTCCGTGGGGGGGTAGCTCAGCTGGGAGAGCGCATCGTTCGCATCGATGAGGTCGTGGGTTCGATCCCCATCCTCTCCACCACGTACCCGAAAGGCCGGACCTCGCGTCCGGCCTTTCTCTTTTCACGCCCCGCAGCCCCGGCGCGCCCGCCGGCCGGGGCAAGATGGCGCCCCCCGGATTTGGCCCTGACCGCGTGACTCCCGCCCCGCCCCCTGCCGCCGCCCCGCAAGCCACCGCACGCGCCTTCGCGCCGGCCTCGGTGGGCAATGTCGCGGTCGGTTTCGACCTGCTGGGGCACAGCGTGCGCGGGGCCGGCGACATCGCCACCGTGCGCCGGTGCGCGCGCCCGGGCGTGCACATCACCGCGATCCGCGGCCTGGTCACCGACCTGCCGCGCGAGCCCGCCGCCAATACCGCCGGCGCCGCGCTGCTGTCGCTGCTGGCGGCCGAACGCCCCGGCCACGGCTTTGAACTCGAGCTCGACAAGGGCATCGCGCTGGGCTCGGGCATGGGCGGCTCGGCGGCGTCCTGCGTGGCGGCACTGGTGGCGGCGAATGCGCTGCTGCCGACGCCGCTGCCGCGCGAGGCGCTGTACCCGCATGCGCTGGCCGGCGAGTCGGTCGCCAGCGGCGCCCGCACCGGCGACAACGTCGGGCCGATGCTGCTCGGCGGGCTGGTGCTGGCCACGCCCGAGCGCCTGCTGCGGCTGTCGCCGCCCGCGGCCTGGCACTGCGCGCTGGTGCACCCGCACTTCGTGCTCGAAACCCTGCGCGCCCGAGAGGTGCTGGTCGCGCCCTACCCGCTGGCGGCCCTGGTCCGGCAGACCGCGAATCTTTCCCAGGTGCTGCTGGGCTGCGAGCGCGGCGACGCCGCGCTGGTGCGCGCCGGCTTGCGCGACGAGGTGGTCGAGCCGCGGCGCGCGCCGCTGGTGCCGGGCTTCGCCGCGGTGAAGCAGGCCGCGATGGATGCCGGCGCAATGGGCGCGAGCCTGTCCGGCGCGGGCCCCAGCGTGTTCGCGTGGTGCGAGGATGCCGCGACGGCCGCGCGCGCCGTCGACGCCATGCGCGCCGCCTTCGCCGGTGCCGGCCTGGACAGCGACGGCTTTGTTTCGCCGCTGGACGGGCCCGCGGCGACACTGCTGCCCCCGGCCGACGGCGCTGGGGCCGGCCCGGGGTTTCTGCGATAATTCGGCGGCTTGGCCCCGTAGCTCAGCTGGATAGAGCGTCCCCCTCCTAAGGGGAAGGTCGTACGTTCGAATCGTATCGGGGCCGCCACTTTCCCCCTTGGCCGCATGGCGGCCAACCGCAACCGGAGCTTTCCATGACCCACCCCGTCCTCACCGCGCTCGGCCTGTCCGAGGTCGAATCCGGCACCTACCTCGGCCATGGCGAGTGGTCCACCACCCGCGACGCCGGCGTGATCGAGCCGGTGAACCCGAGCAACGGCGAGGTGCTGGGCAAGGTGCACGCGTCCTCGCAGGCCGACTACGACCTGATCCTCGAGCGCGCCCAGGCCGCCTTCAAGGTCTGGCGCACCACCCCGGCGCCCAAGCGCGGCGAAGCGATCCGCCTGTGCGCCGACGCGCTGCGCAAGCACAAGGACGCGCTGGGTTCGCTGGTGGCGCTGGAAATGGGCAAGTCCAAGCCGGAAGGCGACGGCGAGGTGCAGGAGATGATCGACATCGGCGAATTCGCCGTCGGCCTCTCGCGCCAGCTCTACGGCCTGACCATGCACTCCGAGCGCCCGGGCCACCGCATGTACGAGCAGTACCAGCCGCTGGGCATCGTCGGCATCATCTCGGCGTTCAACTTCCCGGTCGCGGTGTGGGCCTGGAACTCGTTCCTGGCCGGCGTCTGCGGCGACATCTGCATCTGGAAGCCCTCGCCCAAGACCCCGCTGTCGGCGATCGCCTCGATGAAGATCTGCAACGAGGCGCTCAAGGCCGGCGGCTTCCCCGACATTTTCTTCCTGTTCAACGACGGCGGCACCGAGCTGGCGCAGACCTTCGTCGACGACAAGCGCATCCCGCTGATCAGCTTCACCGGCTCGACCAAGGTCGGCCGCATGGTTGGCGAGCGCGTGGCGCGGCGCATGGGCCGTTCGCTGCTCGAGCTGGGCGGCAACAACGCGATCATTGTCGATCCGTCGGCCGACCTGAAGCTGGCGATCCCGGCGATCGCCTTCGGCGCCGTCGGCACCGCCGGCCAGCGCTGCACCACCACGCGCCGCCTGTTCGTGCATGAATCCATCTATGCCGACGTGCTGGCCAAGCTGGTCGCGGCCTACAAGCAGGTCGAGAAGAAGATCGGCGACCCGACCGACCCGGCCAACCTGATGGGCCCGCTCAACAGCTCCGACGCCGTGGACGCCTACCTCGACGCCGTGGCCAAGGCCAAGGCCGCGGGCGGCAAGATCGAGACCGGCGGCGCCCGCATCGACCGCCCGGGCAACTTCGTGCTGCCCACCATCGTCACCGGCCTGGCCAACAGCGCCGAGGTCGTGCAGACCGAAACCTTCGCGCCGATCCTGTACGTGATGAAGTACTCGACCCTGGACGAGGCGATGGAGCTGCAGAACGCCGTGCCGCAGGGCCTGTCCTCGTCGATCTTCACCACCGACCTGCGCGCGGCCGAGCAGTTCCTGTCGGCGGCGGGCTCGGATTGCGGCATCGCCAACGTCAACATCGGCACCTCCGGCGCCGAGATCGGCGGCGCCTTCGGCGGCGAGAAGGAAACCGGCGGTGGCCGCGAGTCCGGCTCGGACGCGTGGAAGGTCTACATGCGCCGCCAGACCAACACCATCAACTACTCCAACGCGCTGCCGCTGGCCCAGGGCATCAAGTTCGACCTCTGAGGATCGCCCATGTCCGAGCCCATGCTGCCGCCCGCCCCGCCCTCGCCGCCGGCGCCTGAACCGGCGCCTGCGCCGGCCCCGGCGCCCGTTCCGGCGGGTCGCCCGACCAGCCCGCTGGCGATCGTCGCGCTGGTCGGCGGCATCCTGGGCTGGACCCTGCTGCCGTGGCTGGGCAGCCTGGCCGCGGTGATCTGCGGCCATATGGCCCGCGCCGAGATCCGCCGCAGCGCGGGCACCATGGACGGCGACGGCATGGCCATCGCCGGCCTGATCCTGGGCTGGACCGCGATTGCGCTCAGCGTCCTCGCGGTCCTGGCGTTGATCCTGTTCTTCGGCGGGCTGGCGGTGCTCCTGGGCGCGCTGGGACTGAGCGGCCAGTTCTGAGGCGCCGACCGGATGTACGCCCTCGCCCGCCCCTTCCTGTTCCACCTTGATGCCGAGAAGGCGCATGGCCTCGGCCTGCGCGCGCTCGAGGCGGCCTACCGCACCGGCCTCAACCCGCTGCTGGCCAGCCGCCCCAAGCCGCTGGTGACCAAGGCCTTCGGGCTGAGTTTCCCGAACCCGGTCGGCTGCGCCGCCGGGCTGGACAAGAACGGCGAACACGTGGACGCGCTGCTGGCGCTGGGCTTCGGCTTCGTCGAGGTCGGCACCACCACGCCGCGGCCGCAGGCCGGCAACCCCAAGCCGCGGATGTTCCGGCTGCCCGAGCACAACGCCGTCATCAACCGCCTCGGCTTCAACAACGACGGCGTCGACGCGCTGGTGGCGAACGTGTCCAAGGCCCGCCGCAAGCAGGGCCTGCTCGGCATCAACATCGGCAAGAACAAGGACACCGCCAACGAGGACGCGCTCGACGACTATGCGTACTGCCTCGAGCGCGTGTATCCACTGGCCGACTACGTCACCGTCAACATCTCCTCGCCCAACACCGCCGGCCTGCGCGAGCTGCAGGAAGAGCAGGCGCTGCGCCACCTGGTCGGCGGCCTGCGCGAGGCCCAGGAAAAACTGGCCAGCCAGCACGGCAAGCGCGTGCCCATGCTGGTGAAGATCGCCCCCGACCTGTCCGACGACGACATCGACGCCTGCGCCCGCGTGCTCAGCGACATGCACGTGGACGGGGTGGTCGCCACCAACACCACCGTCGACCGCCTGCCGGTCGAGCACCACCGGCTGGCGAAGGAAACCGGCGGCCTCTCGGGCCAGCCGCTGTACGGCAAGTCCACGGCGGTGATGCGCCGCCTGCGTGCGCGCCTGGCCGACAGCATCCCCATCGTCGGCGTCGGCGGCATCCTCAGCGGCGCCGACGCGGCCGGCAAGATCACCGCCGGCGCGCTGATGGTGCAGTTCTACACCGGCCTGATCTACCGCGGCCCCGACCTCATCGGCGAGTGCGTGGACGCGATCCGCCGCCGGCGCGAGGGCGGCCCGGCATGACCGGCTACCAGCTGGCGGAGAACGTCTCCCTCGCCGGCCGCAACACCTTCCGCGTCGCCGCCCGCGCCGCGATGATGGCCGATGTGTCGCGCGCCGACGCACTGGCCGAACTGTTCGAATTCGCCACGCTGCGCGACGGACCGGTGCTGGTGCTGGGCGAAGGCAGCAACCTGCTGTTCGCCGGCGATTTCCCCGGCGTCGCGATCTGCCTGACCATGGCCGGCGTGCGCATCGTCCAGGACGACGGCGACACCGCCCTGGTGCGCGCCGAAGCCGGCCTGGCCTGGAACGACCTGGTCGGCTGGACGCTGGCGCGCGGGCTGGTGGGCCTGGAAAACATGGCCCTGATCCCGGGTACCGTCGGCGCCTCGCCGATCCAGAACATCGGTGCCTACGGCGTCGAGGTCGGCGAGTTCATCGAGGCCGTCGAGGCCTTCCAGCGCGACACCGGGCAGGTGAAGCGGCTGGCCCGCGAGGACTGCGCCTTCGGCTACCGCGACAGCCTGTTCAAGCGCGAGGCCGACCGCTGGGTGGTCACCGCCATCGAGCTGCGCCTGCCGCGCCAGCGCGAGCTGCGCCTCGACTATGCCGGGGTGAAGGAAGAATTGGCCGCGATGGGCGTGGCGACGCCGCGCGCCGTGCACGTGGCCGAGGCCATCAGCCGCCTGCGCACGCGCAAGCTGCCCAACCCGGCGCTGCTGGGCAATGCCGGCAGCTTCTTCAAGAACCCGGTGGTGGACGCGGCGCGGGCCGACGCGCTGAAGGTGGAACACCCCGCCCTGCCCGTCTTTCCCGGGCCCGAGGGACAGCGCAAGCTCTCCGCCGGCTGGATGATCGAAGCCTGCGGCTGGAAGGGCTTCCGCGAGGGCGATGCCGGCGTCGCCGCGCAGCACGCGCTGGTGCTGGTGAACCATGGCCACGCCAGCGGCGCCGAGCTGCTGGGGCTGGCCCGCCGGATCGCCGCCTCGGTGCGCGAGCGCTTCGGCGTCGCGCTCGAGCCCGAGCCCCGCATCATCGGCGCCCGTTTCGACGACGCCGCTTGAACGCCCCCGGCAACCGCCCCGTGGACGTGCCGCGCGCGGTCGCGCTGATGACCATTGGCACCGTGCTGTTCGGCTTCATGGCGGTGTGCATCCGGCTGGCGTCGGAGCAGCTGCACGCCTTCGAGATCGCCTTCTTCCGCAACTTCTTCGGCCTGGTGTTCATCCTGCCGATCCTGTTCAAGCACGGGCCGGCGATCCTGCGCACCGACAAGCTGGGCTTCTACACCGGCCGCTGCGCGATCGGCATGGTGTCGATGCTGGCCGGCTTCTGGGCGATCGTGCACCTGCCGCTGGCGCAGGCGATCGCGCTGTCGTATTCAAGCCCACTGTTCGTGACCATCGCCGCGGTGGTGGTGCTGGGCGAAGTGGTGCGCGCGCGCCGCTGGACCGCGGTGATCGTCGGCTTCCTCGGCGTGCTGGTGATCGTGCGCCCGGGCAGCGACGACTTCACCGCGGGCAGCCTGGTCGCGGTGCTGGCGGCGGTGGCCAGCGCCAGCGCGGCGATCTCGATCAAGTTCCTCTCGCGCACCGAACACCCGGACGCGATCGTGCTCTACACCACGATGATCTGGGTGCCGATGTCGCTGGTGCCGGCGCTGATGGTCTGGGAGACGCCGGTCGGCATCACCTGGCTGTGGATCGTGCTGGCCGGTTTCCTGGGCACCACCGCGCACATGTTCTGGACCCGGGCGATGAAGCTCGGCGAGGCCTCGATGCTCACGCCGATCAGTTTCCTGCAGGTGCTGGTGGTGGCGGTGCTGGGCTACCTGCTGTTCGACGAGGTGCTCGACCGCTGGACGGTGCTGGGCGCGGCGATCATCTTCGGCTCGAACGTCTACATCGCGCGCCGCGAAGCCCGGCTCGCGCGCCAGGCCGTCACCGATCCCGAGATCAACCCGGGCACCCAGCAGCGCTGACGGTGCCCGGGCGGTGCCTGCCGCGGCGACTCAGAGGTCGTCGCGGTCGCCGGAGAACTCGATCTCCATGTCGTCGGCCGTCTCGGCCGCGATGTCCATGGCCGACTCGAGCTCGGCGGCGCTGATGTCGTCGGGCAGCTTGATGACGAAGTACAGCACGTCGCCGGCCAGCTCCCAGGCGCCGAGCTTGTTCCGGCGGCTCTCGGCCATCAGCTCCAGCGCCTTGGCGCCGTCGATGCCGTCGCCCTCCACGCGCGCCGCCGGTGAGAACACCTCGCGCACCGTGAAGCCGGCCACCGACTCGGTGCCGCCGGAGACGAACACCAGCTGGGTGCGCCCTTCCTTGGAGTAGTTGTAGGTGACCTTGTAGTCACCATCCATGTCCACCTCGTACTTGACGCCGCGCTCGTCCAGCCGCTTCGCCACCGAGGCATCGGCCGCCGCGGTGCCCGCGCCCGCCATCATCAGGCCGGCGAAGAGCCAGGCCATTGCGTTCTTCGTGTTGCGCATCATCGTTCCCCTGTTTGGTTGGATGCCCCGCCATTCTCACGCTTGCCCCGGCGGCCGTCCACGGGTCCGCCGGGCCCGTTCAGCCGCCGCCGTAGCGCCGGGCCACGTAGTCGTCGATCACGCCCACGAAGTCATCGGCGATGTTCTCGCCGCGCAGGGTCATGGCCTTCTCGCCGTCGATGAACACCGGCGCCGAGGGCGCCTCGCCGGTGCCGGGCAGCGAGATGCCGATGTCGGCGTGCCGGGACTCGCCCGGGCCGTTCACCACGCAGCCCATCACCGCCAGCGACAGGCTCTCGACGCCCGGGTACTTGAGCTTCCAGACCGGCATCTGCCCGCGCACGTGCTCCTGCACCTTCTGCGCCAGGACCTGGAAGAACTCCGAGGTGGTGCGGCCGCAGCCCGGGCAGGCCGTCACCAGCGGGGTGAACGCGCGCAGTCCCATCGTCTGCAGCAGTTCCTGCGCCACCTGCACCTCCAGCGCGCGCGGCGCGCCGGGCTCGGGCGTCAGCGAGATGCGGATGGTGTCGCCGATGCCTTCCTGCATCAGCACCGCCAGCGCGGCCGCGGAGGCGACGATGCCCTTGCTGCCCATGCCGGCCTCGGTCAGGCCCAGGTGCAGCGGGAAATCGGAGCGGGCGGCCAGGTCCCGGTACACGGCGATCAGCTCCTGCACGCCGCTGACCTTGGCCGAGAGCACGATCCGTTCGCGCGCCAGGCCGATCTCGACGGCGCGTTCGGCCGATTCCAGCGCCGACACCACCAGCGCCTCGCGCAGCACCCGCGCCGCGTCCCAGGGCTGGGCGCGGGCGGCGTTCTCGTCCATCAGCCGCGCCGACAGCGCCTGGTCCAGCGAGCCCCAGTTGACGCCGATGCGCACCGGCTTGCCGAACTCGATCGCCTTCTCGACGATGGCGGCGAACTGGGTGTCCTTCTTCTTGCCGAAGCCGACGTTGCCCGGGTTGATGCGGTACTTGGCCAGCGCCTCGGCACAGGCGGGCTCGGCCGCCAGCAGGCGGTCGCCGTTGTAGTGGAAGTCGCCGACGATCGGCACCGGCACGTTCATCATGTCGAGCTTGTCGCGGATGCGCGGCACCGCGGCGGCGGACTCGGGGTTGTTGACCGTGACGCGCACCAGCTCGGAGCCGGCGCGCCAGAGCTCGGCCACCTGCTTCACGGTGGCGTTGACGTCGGCGGTGTCGGTGTTGGTCATCGACTGCACCACCACCGGGGCCCCGCCGCCGATGCGGACCTTGCCGACGTCGACGCCTCGGGTATCGCGGCGCGGCTGCGAACGGGCCTCGCTCATGCCGTCGCCTCCGGCTGGCGCTCGCCCAGCAGCACGTAGTCGCCGGCGTTGAGCAGCACCTCCACGTCGGGCAGCAGGTCGGCGCCGCGCGGCGCGAGCTCGGGGAAATGGCTGGAGAGGTCGTGGATCACCTCGACCCGGCTGCCCGATTCGATCACCGCGTTGGCGACGAAGCAGCGGCCCGGCGTGCCGTCGATCGGGAACACCTCGATCGCGCGGTTGACCTGCCGGTTGCCGCCGTCGGCGCTGACCACGCGCAGGGCCACCGCGCTCGAACGCCGCGACAGCAGCTCGACGCCCGCCGACAGGCTGCCGTCGTCCTCGTAGCGCAGCCAGCGCATCACGCCGACCATCCACGCCTGCTCCTCGCCCTCGTCGCCGAAATTCAGGCCCACCAGTTCGCCGACGCGCGCGCGCGCCTGCTCGGCGCTGGCCCAGGCCATGCGGTAGCCGCCCAGGCTCTGGTCGAGCACCTTGCCGGTGAAGCGCGGCACCTTGGTCATGCTGGCCGCGCCCTGGGTCCAGGCGGCGCCGGCGATCACGTGCACGGTGCCCTGCGCCGACTGCTTCATGAACGTGTCGAAATCGCGCTGGCCCGCGAGGAAGTAATGCAGGCCGCTCAAGCCCAGCACGGTGTCGAGCTTGTGCCCGGCCGGCAGGCGGACCAGGCCGCGCGCGGCGATCTGGCCGAAGGCACGACGCAGGCGGATCAGCAGGTCGTTGCCGACGCGGAACCCCGGGCCCGCGGCCGGCACGATCTCGGACTGGCCATCGCGCACCCGCGACAGCGCGCGCTCGACTTCGTCGGCGAACGCGCGCAGGTCCAGCCACAGCGAATGCGACTCCTCGCCGGCGCCGGTGCCCGGGCCGCGGTCGGCGTCGTCGGGGACCACGGGCGCCAGCCCATCGGGCGCCTGCTCGACCAGCCCGCAGCGGGCGGTGAACGCACGTGCGATCGGCCACAGGCTGTCCTGCTCGGCCTGGCCGAAGGCGTAGGGATTGACCGCCGCCAGCAGCAGCGCCTGCACGTAAAGCGTGTTGACGTCGAAGTTGCCGCCGGCGGGCTTGTCCTCGGTGGCCTTGCGGTCGAGCTTGAGCTGGGCCGCGAACCGGTGCACGCGGTGCAGCCCCTGCCACACGCCCGCGGACGCCGGGCGGTACACGCGCCAGGCCATCGCGAGCGCACGCGCGTAGTGCCAGGCCGCGCGCTCCAGCGCCGTCAGCACCGCGCCGCCGCGCAGGAAGGGCACGCTGCCGGCCGGCGCGCACAGGTCGACCGCCGCACCCCGGTAGGCGTGCGCCAGCAGCACGTGGAAGGACTCGGCGACCGCGGCCGCGCGCGCCTTGTCCGGCGGCAGCGGCAGCGGGCTGGTGTTGAACTGGCGTTCGAGCAGGGTGATTGATTCGATCGCCGCCGCGCGCAGCTCTTCCAGCGCACCCAGGCGGGCGCCGCCTTCGAGCCGCTGCGAGGCCAGGCTGGCCAGCGCGCGCGCCAGCTCCTGCTCGGTGGCCTGGGCGTTGGCGCGCGGCAGCGCCGCGACCCAGGCCTTGACCTTGCGGGGTTCGGTCGCGAAGCCGGCGCCGCCGGTGGTGGCGGGCAGGCCGTCGCAAAGCCGCTTGTAGCTATCGCTCATGGGGGGGTCCTCGTGGCCGCCACAGTTTAGACCGGGCCGGTGCCCGCGCCCTACCCCGGTGAGGAACGCCCCGGGGTATCCTGTCCGGCCGTCCCGCCCGCCCGCCATGTCTTCACTCGCCCGCGAACGCCAGGTCCTGCGCCCGTCCCAGCTCAATGCGCTGGCGCGCGACCTGCTCGAGGGCAGCTTCCCGCAGGTCTGGGTCGAGGGCGAGATCAGCAATTTCTCGCGCCCGGCCTCCGGCCACGCCTATTTCACGCTCAAGGACGAACGCGCCCAGGTCCGCTGCGCGCTGTTCAAGCCCAAGGCGCAAGCGCTGCGGTTCGCGCCGCGCGACGGCCTGCAGGTGCTGGCCCGGGGCCGCCTGACGCTGTACGAGGCCCGCGGCGACTACCAGCTGGTGCTCGACCACATGGAGGAGGCCGGCGAAGGCGCGCTGCGCCGGGCCTTCGAACAGCTCAAGGCCCGGCTGGCCGCCGAAGGCCTGTTCGAGGCGGCCCGCAAGCGTCCCCTGCCCGCCTTCCCGCGCCGCCTCGGCGTGATCACCTCGCCGCGCGGCGCCGCGGTGCGCGACGTACTCAGCGTGCTGGGGCGGCGTTTCCCGCTGCTGCCGGTGGACGTGCTGCCGGTGCCGGTGCAGGGCGACGGCGCCGCCGCGCAGATCCTCGACATGCTGCGCCGCGCCGCCGGTTCGGGCCGCTACGACGTGCTGCTGCTCACCCGCGGCGGCGGCTCGCTCGAAGACCTCTGGGCCTTCAACGACGAAGCGCTGGCGCGCGCCATCGCGGCCTCGCCGGTGCCGGTGGTGTCGGCCGTGGGCCACGAGATCGACACCAGCCTGAGCGACTTCGCCGCCGACCTGCGCGCGCCCACGCCCTCCGCCGCGGCCGAGCTGCTGGTGCCCGAGCAGGGGGAACTGCAGGCACGGCTCGCGCAGCGCCACCGCCAGCTGCAGGCGCTGCTGGCCCGCATGAACGCCGCCCGCGCCCAGCGCGCCGACCAGGCCTTCCTGAAGCTGCAGGCGCTGCGCCCGCAGCTGCGGCTCGAACGCGGCCGCGGCCGGCTCGCGAAACTGCAGCATCGCCTCGACCAGGCCGTGGCGCAGGCGCTGGCCGCCCGCAGCGAACGCGCTGCCCGCGTGCTGCGGCGCCTGGACCAGCAGCACCCGCGCCGGCGCCTGCAGGAGCAGCGCCACCGGCTGCAGCTGCTCGGCCAGGCCCTGGCGAATGCCCCCGACCGCCTGCTGCCGCCGCGCCGCCTGCGCCTGGCGGGGCTGGCCCGGGCGCTGGCCAGCGTCAGCCCGCTGGCCACGCTCGCCCGCGGCTACAGCATCCTGCGCGAAGGCGACGACGGCCCGGTGGTGCGGCGCGCCGACCAGGTGCGCGTCGGCGATGCGCTCGAGGCCCGGCTGGCCGAGGGCCGGCTGCGGCTGCGGGTCGAACCCGGGCCGGACTGATCAGTCCGCCGGCGCCAGCGCCGGCGCGTGGAAAGAGATGCCCCGGCCGCCGCCCTGCTTCGCGCGGTACATCGCCGCATCGGCGAGGTGCAGCAGGACTTCAGGGCTGCCGCCGTCGGCGGGGAACCGGGCGATGCCGATGCTGGTGCCCACCATCATCCAGTGGTCGCCGATCGGCACCGGCTGGCGGATCGCCTCGCGCAGCCGCGCGGCCATCGCCTGCACCCACGCGTCGTCGGCGCCGGGCGGCATCGGCACCAGCACCAGGAACTCATCGCCGCCCATGCGCGCGACCATGTCGCCGGGCCGCACCGCGTCGGAGAGGCGGCGCGCCAGTTCGTAGAGGAGGCGGTCGCCCGCGGCGTGGCCGTGGGTGTCGTTGACCGGCTTGAAGCCGTCGAGGTCCAGCGACATCAGCGCGAAGCCGGGACCCCCGCGCTGTCCGCGCGCGATCATGCGGTCGAGGTGGCGCAGGGCCCGGCGCCGGTTCGGCAGTTGGGTCAGCGTATCCACGCCCGCGAGGTGCCGGATGCGGCGGCGATCGTGAAGGATGCGCGCGACCGCCAGCGAGGCCAGCAGGCTCAGCCCGAGGCGCAGCAGGAACAGCGGCGACAGCCAGCGGCCGCGCGCATGCCAGCCCTCGCGCGGCACCGCGGAGAGCAGCCAGCTGCCGCCGGGCAGGAACACCGGCACCTTCACCGCGTTGGCGGCCACGGGAATGCGTTCGCCGCGGATCGGCTCGCCGCCCGGCCCCAGCGCATCGCGGCCGATGATCGAGAGCTGCAGGGACTTCTCGAGCTTGGTGATGCCGGCGCGCCGCAGCATGCGCTCGTAGTCCAGGGTCATGCTCACCGCGCCCCAGAGCCGGGGCACGCCGTCCACGTCCACCCACAGCGGGATCCGCACGGCCAGCACGCTGCCGCCCTGCACCGGCTCGAACGGCCCGGCCAGCACCGGCTGGTCGAGCCGGATGGCCTGGAACACCGCGTGCTTCTGCACCGGGTCCGCCAGCAGGTCCAGCCCGAGCGCGGCCTCGTTGCCCGGCAGCGGGTAGATGTCGGTGAGCACGAAGCCGGGCGCCAGCGACAGGTTGTCGATGTGCGGCTGGCCGCGCAGCAGCTCCTCGGCGATGGCCTGGAACTCGGCGTGGGTGATGCCCTCGTTCAACACCACCTGCACCGCCAGGCCACGCACGAGGGCGACGCTGGCGTAGAGGTCGGTCTCGAGGCGCGCGCGGAAATCGGACAGGTCGGCCTGCACTTCCGCCTGCCGCCGGCTCAGGTCGCGGCCGCGTTCGGTCTGCAGCGTGTTGAAGCTGAAATACAGGCCCAGCGCCAGCACCGCCAGCGCCGCCCACCAGTGCGGACCCGGCAGCAGCCAGCCACCCCGCGGCCCGGCGGGCCCACTGCCATCGTCGGGGTCGTGGAAGAGGCTTGGCGCCATGCCGCCAGTGTAGACCCGCCCCGGCCGTCCAAGGTGAGCGGCGGCTGGCCAGCTTCTCGCGCCCGGCGAAAGCCCGTACGCTTCGGGGCATGCAGGAGGAGTCCACCGACGAAGCGCTGATGCTGGCCTACGGGGCCGGCGACGTCGGAGCGTTCCAGACCCTCTACGCCCGCCATCGCGGCCCGCTGTTCCGGCACCTCACGCGGCAGGTGCGGGATGCTGCGCTGGCCGAAGAGTTCTTCCAGGACACCTGGCAGCGGGTGATCACGGCCCGGGAGCGTTACCGCCCCGAGGCGAAGTTCGCGACCTGGCTTTACCAGATCGCGCACAACCGGCTCGCCGACCACTGGCGGGCGAAGCAGCACCGACCGGATGCGCCCGGCGACGCCACCGAGCTGGCGGAGCGGCTGCCCGACCCGGATTCGCCCGAGCGCAGCCTGTCGGCCTTCGAGGAGCGCCGACGCCTGCAGCTGGCGCTGGAGGAATTGCCCGAGGACCAGCGCGAAGTGGTGCTGCTGCGCCTGGAGCAGGAGCTGAGCCTCGAGGAGATCGGGGAAATCACCGGCGTCGGCCGGGAAACGGTGAAGTCGCGCCTGCGCTACGCCATGAACAAGCTGCGCGCGAGGCTGCGGCCATGATCGATCAACCCCATTCTCCGCGGCGGCACGTTGAAGGCAGCGCCACCCCAGACAGGAGCTCCACCATGCGTCCGCTCATGATCAGCTGCCTCGCCCTTGCCGTCGCCGCCGGCTGCGCCAAGAAGTCCGACCAGGTCCGCACCGAGAAGGCCGAGGCCGAACAGGCCCTGGCCCAGGAATCGGCCGCGCTCGACTCGATCACCGTCACCGGCACCCGCATGCGCGACGCGGAGGCGCGACGCATGGTGGTGATGGCGCCCCCGCCTCCCCCGCCGCCGTCGCCGCCGGCCCCGGCCGCCGCGTTCGCCGGCGGTCCGGCACCGGTGGTGGCGCCGCCGGAAGCCAACACCGAGAACTACGCCGCGTTCGAAGACAACGGCATCGTCCGCACCGCCGAGAACGCGGTATCCACCTTCTCCATCGACGTCGACACCGGCAGCTACAGCAACGTGCGCCGCATGCTCGCGCAGGGACAGCAGCCGCCGAAGGACGCGGTGCGGGTCGAGGAGATGATCAACTACTTCGACTACGGCTACGTCGCGCCGACCGACCGCAGCCAGCCCTTCAGCGTGCGCACCGAACTCGCGCCCTCGCCCTGGCACGCGAAGAAACTGCTGATGCAGGTCGGCATCCAGGGCTACGAGGTCCCGGCGGCCGAGATTCCCGCCTCGAACCTGGTGTTCCTGATCGACACCTCGGGCTCGATGGACTCGCCCGAGAAGCTGCCGCTGCTGAAGGAAAGCTTCCGCCAGCTGGTGCCGCGCCTGCGCGCGCAGGACCGCGTCTCGATCGTGGTGTACGCCGGCAGCGCCGGGCTGGTGCTGCCGCCGACGCCGGGTGACCGCCACGGCGAGATCCTGGCCGCGCTGGGCCAGCTCGAGGCCGGCGGCTCCACCAACGGCGGCGAGGGCATCGACCTGGCCTACGCGATGGCGAAGCAGGCCTTCATCGAAGGCGGCGTCAACCGCATCGTGCTGGCCACCGACGGCGACTTCAACGTCGGCATCTACGACCAGCGCGCGCTCGAGACCAAGGTCGAGCAGGGCCGCGAATCCGGCGTCGCGCTGACCACGCTGGGCTTCGGCATGGGCAACTACAACGATGCGCTGGCCGAGAAGCTGGCCGACCTCGGCAACGGCAACCACGCCTACATCGACAACCTGATGGAAGGCCGCAAGGTGCTGGTGGAGGAAATGGGCTCGACCCTGCTGACCATCGCCAGCGACGTGAAGATCCAGGTCGAGTTTAACCCGGCGCAGGTCGCCGAGTACCGGCTGGTGGGCTACGAGAACCGCACGCTGGCGCGCGAGGACTTCAACAACGACCAGGTCGACGCCGGCGAGATTGGCGCGGGCCACGACGTGACCGCGCTCTACGAAGTCTGCCTGGTCGGCATGGGCTGCGAGTCGAGCGATCCGCTGCGCTATTCGGCGCCGCCCGCCGCGGGCGCCAGGGGCACGGAGCTCGCCTTCCTCAAGCTGCGCTACAAGCGGCCGGGCGAAGAGAAGAGCGTGCTGATGGAGCGCCCGGTCACCCGCGGCGACGTGCGCAAGGAAGCCAGCGAGGACCTGCGCTTCGCCGCGGCCGTGGCCGCCTACGCCGACCTGCTGCGCGGCGGCCGGCACACCAACGGCTTCACCTGGGACCAGGTGGAGGCGCTGGCGCGCGGCGCGCGCGGCAACGACGCCTGGGGCTACCGCGGTGAGTTCTTGCAACTGTTGGCGCAGGCGCGCAGCCTGAGCCCCGCGCGCGACCCCGACGTCGCGATCAGCCAGGATTGAACCGCCCGTGACCCAGCCGCAGGACCCGCGCAAGCAGCCGCTCCAGGACGACGAGATCGCCCTGGCCCGGGTCTTGCGCGCCCTGCCGGCCGGGGAACCGCCGTCGCGGCTGGATGCCGCGATCCTGGCGGCGGCGACCGACGCGGTCGCCGCCTCGCCCGGCGAGCGACCGCGCACCGGCGCGCCGAAGCGGATCCTGCCGTGGCTGCCGACCTGGGCCATTGGCACCGCCGCCGCCGCGGTGCTCGCGGTCGGCATCGGCGTGCAGCTGCGGCCGCCGCTCGCACCCACCGTCGCACCCCAGGCCGAGCAGGCCCCGGCCCATCGCCCGCTGCCGGAGTCGCGGCCGCGGATGGACATCGAACTCCCCGAACCCCAGCTGGCGCCGCCGCCGCCCCCGGCGCCGCCGCCGGCCCAGCCCGCGCAAATGCGCAGCGAGCGCCAGGCGCCGCTGCCGCCGCCCCCGCCTCCGCCCGCACCCGAGTCCCCCGCGCCACCGAGCCCACCGGCGCCCGCCGAAGCCGTGGCCGATGCCTTCCCCGCGGCCCCCGTGCTTGCCGAGGACGCCGCCGCGGACGAAGGCGCCGCGCTGGACTCGATCACCGTCTCCGGCACCCGCGTCGCGCCGCCGCCGGAAACCGGCGACCAGGCACGCCGCCGCCACCAGTCCGCTTACGCCCAGCGCGCCGCCGAACGTGCCGACGCCGAACGCGAGGCGCTGGCCCGGCAGCAGGCCCAGGCCAGCGAGTCCGCGCAACGCGATGCCGCCGCGAAGGCCGCGGCCGCGCCTGGCGCCGCCGGCCCGCCGGTCGCGCGGCAGCAGGCGGCCCTGCCGCCGGTTTCCGAAGACACCGCACTGGCGCCGTACGCATGGTTCGACCGCATCCGCGCGCGCCGCGACGCCGGCGACCTCGCGGGCGCACGGGAGAGCCTGGCCCGGCTTCGCGCCGCCCATCCCGACGCGGCCGTCCCCGACGACCTCGCCGACCTGCGCTGATGGCGGCGCAAACGCTGCAGGGCCCGGCCAGCTTCACGCTCGAGGCCCGCAAGAGCCGCTTCATCGCACAGGCCGCCCCGGTGGATACGCCGGAGCAGGCGCTGGCCTGGCTCCGGCAAATCGCCGACCCGCAGGCCACGCACAACTGCTGGGCCTACCGCATCGGCGCCACCTACCGCTCCAGCGACGACGGCGAACCCGGCGGCAGCGCCGGCCGCCCGATCCTGGCCGCGATCGAAGGCCAGGGCGTGGACCAGGTGATGGTGGTGGTGACGCGCTGGTATGGCGGCACCAACCTCGGCGTCGGCGGCCTGGTGCGCGCCTACGGCGGCGCCGCCGCGGAATGCCTGCGCACCGCACCGCGTCGGCCGCTGGTGGACTGGTGCGAGGCCGAGGTCGAGGCCGGGTTCGCGCTCGCCGGCCCGCTGCACGGCCTGCTGGACGCGGTCGGGGCCGGCAAGCTCGGGGAAACGTTCGACGAACACGGCCTGCACTTGCGTTTGCGCGTTCCCGCCTCCAGCTTTGACGACCTGGCCGACCGGCTGCGCGACCTCAGCCGGGGTGCCGCGCGCCTGAGGCGCCTCGAGACCCCCGACGCATGACCGACACCCCGACGCCGCGCCCGCCGCTGAACTCCCTGCGCGGGCTGCTGCCCTTCCTGCGCCCCCACCGGCCGCTGCTGCTGTGCTGGCTGGTGGCGCTGGCGCTGAGTTCGAGCGCCACGCTGATGCTGCCGGTGGCGGTGAAGTACATGATCGACCAGGGCTTCGTCGCCGGCAGCTCGGTCGATCGCTGGTTCGCGCTGCTGTTCGCGGTGGCGGTGCTGCTGGCGCTGGCCACGGCGGCGCGCTTCTATTTCGTGTCGCTGCTGGGCGAGCGGGTGATCGCCGACCTGCGGCGCACGCTCTACGGCCACCTGCTGTCGCTGGACCAGGCCTTCTTCGAGCGCACCCGAACGGGCGAGCTGCTGTCGCGGCTGTCGGCCGACACCGAGCTGCTGCGCAGCGTGGTGGCCTCGAGCATGTCGGTGGCGCTGCGCAGCGGCATTACCGTGCTGGGCAGCGCGCTGATGCTGGCGGTCACCAGCCCGCGGCTGGCGCTGTTCGCCCTGCTGGGCATCCCGCTGGTGATCCTGCCGATGGTGGTCTCGGGCCGGCGCGTGCGCGGCGTGGCCAAGGACAGCCAGGACCGCGTCGCCGACGCCAACGCCCGCGCCGGCGAAACCCTGGGCGCGATGCACACCGTGCAGAGCTACGCGCGCGAGGACTACGAACGCGAGCGTTTCTCCGGCGCCGTGCAGGTGGCGCTGGGCACCGCGCGCAAGCGCATCCGGCTGCAGGCGATGCTGACCGCAGTGGTGATCGTGCTCGTGTTCGGATCGATCACGGCGGTGCTGTGGATCGGCGCGCAGGACGTGGTGGCCGGCAGCATGACGCCGGGCACGCTGGGGCAATTCGTGCTGTACGCACTGCTGGGCGCAGGCTCGGTCGGCGCCCTGACGGAGGTCTGGGCCGAGGTGCAGCGCGCGGCCGGCGGCATGACCCGCATCAACGAACTGCTGCAGGAGCGCTCGGTGCTGGCCGTGCCGGCCCGGCCGGCACCGCTGCCGACGCCCGTGCGCGGCGAAATCCGACTCGAAGGCGTGCGCTTCCACTACCCCACCCGCCCGGACGTGGCCGCGCTCGACGACTTCAGCCTGTCGGTCGCGCCCGGCGAAACCGTCGCGCTGGTCGGCCCGTCCGGCGCCGGCAAGAGCACGGTGCTGCAGCTGCTGCTGCGCTTCCACGACCCCGAGGCCGGTCGCCTCAGCCTCGACGGCCACGACCTGCGCACGCTCGAGCCCGCCGCGCTGCGCCGGCAGGTGGCCCTGGTGCCGCAGGACCCGATGATCTTCGGCGCCACCGCGCGCGAGAACATCCGCTACGGTCGGCTCGAGGCCAGCGACGCCGAGATCGAGGCGGCGGCCCGCAGCGCCGAGGCCCACGAGTTCCTGGCGGCGCTGCCGCAGGGCTACGACAGCGAGCTGGGCGAGCGCGGCGCGCGTCTTTCCGGCGGCCAGCAGCAGCGGCTGGCGATCGCGCGGGCGCTGCTCAAGGACGCGCCCATCCTGCTGCTCGACGAGGCCACCAGTGCGCTCGACTCGCAGAGCGAGCATGCGGTCCAGCAGGCGCTCGAGCGCCTGATGCAGGGCCGCACCACGCTGGTCATCGCGCACCGCCTCGCCACGGTGCTCAAGGCCGACCGCATCATCGTCATGGACCGCGGCCGCATCGTCGCGCAGGGCACGCACGCCGAGCTCCTCGCCCAGGGCGGCCTCTACGCGGAACTCGCCCGCCTCCAGTTCGACCACTAGTTTCCCGGCGGTGCGAAGGGCGTTTTTGACGCGGATTTACGCGGATAAACGCGGATAAAGCAAACGAACGCAGGATTGGTACTTCGCGGAATGGTTCAGCCGGCGAAGACCCACTTTCGCCTTTGCTTTATCCGCGTTTATCCGCGTAAATCCGCGTCCACCGCTCCAAAAAAGAAGAGCCCCGCAAAAGCGGGGCCCCGGGTTTCGAATCGAAACAGCCTCAGGCGGGCGCGACGTTGGCGGCTTGCGCGCCCTTCGGGCCCTGGACGACTTCGAAACTGACGCGCTGGCCTTCCTGGAGCGAACGGAAGCCCTTGGATGCGATCGCCGAGTAATGCACGAACACATCCGCGCTGCCGTCTTCCGGAGCGATGAAGCCAAACCCCTTGGCGTCGTTGAACCACTTCACGGTGCCGAAACTCATGCGCTTTCCTTCCCTCGAGTGCGGTTGGTCGAACGTGCCCCGGCACCTTCCCCGGGCCGTCGCACGGGCCGAGTATGCAAAAGGGGAATTCGACTGACAATCACCCCAGCAGCGCGTCGAACAGCCCAGGCAGCCCGGCGCTGGCGGCCTCGACGTGCGCCAGCACCTCGGCCAGCGTGATCTCGCCGTCGTCGCTGCAGCCGGCGGCCCAGTTGGCCACCACGGCCAGGCAGGCGTAGTCCAGGCCCAGCTCGCGGGCCAGGCCGGCCTCGGGCATGCCGGTCATGCCGACCAGGTCGCAGCCGTCGCGGCGCATGCGGGCGATCTCGGCCTTGGTTTCCAGGCGCGGCCCCTGGGTGGCGCCATAGCAGCCGCCGTCCACGATCGCGGTGCCGGCGCGGGCGGCGGCCGCGAGCACCGCGGCGCGCAGCGAAGGCGTGTACGGGTCGCCGAAATCGACGTGCAGCACTTCGCCGCCCTCGCCGTCCCAGAAACTCGAGGCGCGGCCCCAGGTGTAGTCGATCAGCTGGTCGGGCAGCGCCAGCACGCGCGGGCCGAAGCGCTCGGTGATGCCGCCGACGGTATTGATGGCGAGCACGCGGCTGGCGCCAAGCTGCTTGAGCTGCCAGAGGTTGGCGCGGTAGTTCACCCGGTGCGGCGGCAGCGAGTGGCCCTCGCCGTGGCGCGCCAGGAAAGCCACGCGGCGGCCGCGGATCGTGCCGACGCGGACCGGCCCGGACGGCGGGCCGAAAGGCGTGTCGCCGGTGACGGCCTCGGCATCCTGCAGGCTGGCGAGGCGGTAGACGCCGGTGCCGCCGATCACGGCCAGGTCGATCGCGGCCATGTCAGTTCCCCAGCGCGTAGATCGCGGGCAGGTTGCGGCCCTGTTCGTGGTAGTCCATGCCGTAGCCGTAGACGTAGCGGTCGGGCACTTCCAGCGCGACGTAATCCGCGGCGATGCCGTCGACGCAGCGGTCGTGCTGCTTCACGGCCAGCACGGCCACCCGCACCTCGCGCGCGCCCTGGTCCTCGCACCACTGCTTGACGGCCTTGAGCGTGTGGCCTTCGTCCAGGATGTCGTCGGCCAGCAGCACGCGCCGGCCGCGCAGCGGCGTGGCCGGACGGTGCAGCCAGGCCAGGCCCGAGCCGGTGGTGGCGCCGCGGTAGCGCGAGGCGTGCAGGTAGTCGAACTCGAGGTCGGTCTTCATCGCCATCGCCAGCTGGGCCGCGAACGGCAGGCCGCCGTGCATGATGGTGAGGTAGACCGGGCGCTCGCCGTCGGCGTAGTGGGCGTCGATCTCGGCGGCGATCCGGGTGATCTCGCGCTCGATCCTTGCGCGGTCGAACAGCAGGTCGGAACCCGCCACCGCCTCGGCCAGGGACTTCGCCATGTCAGGCCACTCCTTCGGGATGGGCCGTGATGCGGCCGCGGGCCTCATCGTAGCGCGCATCGGCCAGCAGGCCGTCCCAGCCGCCGGCACCGCGGCCCAACAACGAGCTGATGCCCAGCGTGTCGGAGGCCGGACGCGTGTCCATGGCCTTGAGCGAATCCTCGACCAGGGCCGGGGCGCACACCAGCACGATGTCGCAGCCGGCGTCGAGGTGGGCGTCGATGCGCGACTTCACGCCGCCGGCCGATTCGGCCGCGGCCATGCCGATGTCGTCGGAGAAGACCACGCCGCGGAAGCCCATGTCGCGGCGCAGGATGTCCTTGATCCAGCGCGGCGAGTAGCCGGCGGGTTCGGGCGCGACGGCCGGGTACTTCACGTGCGCCATCATCACCGCGTCGGCGCCGGCGTCGATGCCGGCCACGAACGGCACCAGGTCCTCGGCCTGCAGCGCCTCGAGCGGGCGCGGGTCCACGGCGTCGTCGAAGTGCGTGTCCTCGAGCACCGAACCGTGGCCCGGGAAATGCTTGAGCGTCGCGGCCATGCCGGCCTCGTGCATGCCGGCCACGTAGGCGCGGGTGAATTCGGCGACGATGGCCGGGTCGGCGTGGAAGGCGCGGCTGCCGATCGCGAGGTTGCCGCGGCCCAGGTCGACCACGGGCGCGAAGCTCAGGTCGACGCCGGTGGCGCGGATCTCGCTGGCCATCAGCCAGGCGTGGTCGCGGGCCAGGCGCAGGGCCGCCTTCGGGTCGCGCGCGTACAGGTGGCCGTAGCCGTCGAGCGAAGGCAGCGGGTGGTAGCCGTCGCGGAAGCGCTGCACGCGGCCGCCTTCCTGGTCCACGCACAGCAGCTGCGGCCGCGGCGCGGCGGCGCGGATGGCCGCGGACAGGTCGGCCACCTGCTGGCGGGAGGCGAAGTTGCGGGTGAACAGGATCACGCCCGCCACCGCGTCATGCTGCAGCCACTCGCGCTCGCGGGCGTCGAGTTCGTGGCCGCTGATTCCGATCACCAGCATCAGTGCTGCTCCTGTGCGCTCCAGCGCGAATACGGGCGCTCGGCGAGCGCCAGGTTGTAGTAGCGGAGTTCCTCGGTGACTTCCTGGCCCAGCCACCCGGGGCGCGGGTAGGCCTGGCCGGCGGATTCGAGCTCGAGCTCGGCCACGACCAGGCCGGCATTGTCGCCGCGGAACTCATCGACTTCGAAGGTGTGGCCTTCGACCTCGACGTAGTGGCGCACCTTGTCGATGCGGCCGCCCACGCACAGCGCCAGCAGCGCCTCGGCGTCGGCCACCGGCACCGGGTAGTCGAACTCCTGGCGGGTGGTGCCCAGCTCGCGCGACTTGAGGTTGAGGAAGGCCTGGTCGCCGGCGATGCGCACGCGCACCGAGGCGTTCTGGCGCCCTTCGCGCAGCGCCGCCATGTCGTTGATGTAGCCCTGCGCGATGCGCACCGAGCGGACCGCCTGCGCGCGCCAGCCCTCGCCCACCACCCGGAACTTGCGCTCGATCTCGATGCCCATGGGTTTCCTATTTCTCGAACAGCGCGATGGATTCGACGTGCGCCGTCTGCGGGAACATGTCCATCGCACCGGCGGCCTTGAGCGTGTAGCCGCGCTCGCGCACCAGGAAGCCGGCGTCGCGCGCCAGCGAGCCCGGATGGCAGCTGACGTACACGATCCGGCGGATGCCCTTGAGCGGCAGCTGCGCCAGCACCTCGGCGGCGCCGGCGCGCGGCGGGTCGAGCAGCAGCTTGTCGAAGCCGGCCTTCATCCAGGGCTCGCCCGACAGATCCTTGGCCAGGTCGGCGGCGTGGAATTCGACGTTGGCCAGGCCGTTCTTCGCTGCGTTGGCGCGGGCGCGGGCCACCAGGCCGGCCTCGCCCTCCACGCCCACCACCTGCCCGGCCCGCTTCGCCAGCGGCAGCGTGAAGTTGCCCAGCCCGCAGAACAAATCCAGCACGCGGTCGCCCGGCTGCGGGTCGAGCAGGTCGAGCGCCGAGGCGATCATCTTGTCGTTGAGGCCGGCGTTGACCTGGATGAAGTCCAGCGGCCGGAAGTCCAGCGAGAGGTCGTAGGCGGGGATGGCGAAGGACAGCGGCACCTGTTCCGGCCACAGCGCCTTCACCGTCTCGATACCGCCCGGCTGCAGGAACACGGCGAAGCCGGTGTCCTTCGCGAACGCCACAAGCCGCTCCAGGTCGGACGCCGACAGCGGCTCGAGGTGGCGGAATACCAGCGCCACGGCCTCGTCGCCGGCGATGAATTCGATCTGCGGCAGCGTGCGGCGGCCGTCGAGGCTTTCGACCAGCGCGGAAATCTCCGGGATGCGCAGGCCGATCGAAGGCACCACGGTGTGGCAGACCGACAGGTCGGCGACGAAGCGCGGGTTGGTCTCGCGGAAGCCGACCACGACCTTGCCCTTCTTCTCGACGTAGCGCACCGAGAAGCGCCCCTTGCGGCGGTAGCCCCAGGCGGCGTCGGTAAGCGGCGGCAGCACGGTGCCCGGCTCGACGTGGCCGATGCGGCGCAGGTTGTCGGTCAGCACCCGCTGCTTGGCGGTGATTTGCTGCGACGCCTCGAGGTGCTGCAGCACGCAGCCGGCGCAGGTGCCGAAATGCGGGCAGCGCGGCGCCACGCGCTCGGGCGCCGGCTTCAGCACCTCCAGGGTGCGGCACTCGTCGAAGTGGCGGTTTCGGCCGGTCTGCTCCACCCGCACGGTTTCACCCGGCAGCGCGCCGGCCACGAACACGGCCTTGCCCTCGCGGCGCCCGACGCCGCGACCGTCGTGGCTGAAGTCGGTAACGTCGATTTCGAAGACCTGGTGCAGCTTGGAGCGGGAACGAGCCACGGCGGGACCAAACGGAAACGGGGCGCGGATTGTCGCAAATCCGCGCCCCGGGTGCTGGATCGGTCGGCCCGCGCGGCGGCGCGGGGTTCGGGCCTGAAGGCCCTCCTACGGGTTACTTCTGCTTCCAGGCGCCGTCGGCGTCCTGGTACCACCAGCCGGCGCGGGCGCTGGCGACCCACTGCTTGGCGAAGGTCTCGCGGATCTGGCCTTCCCACTCCGGGTGGTTGTTGGCGACCGCGATCTCGCGGTACACCGCGTCGCGGTCCCGGTTCTCCTCGGCCACCAGCTGGTTGACCGCCACGCGGTCCTTCAGGCCGACCTGGGTGGCGTCGCGCAGCACCACGCGGCCGTCCTGGCCGAAGCCGAGCGCGCCGGAGTCGAAGTGCGGCTTGAGGCTGGACTGGAAACGCGCCTCCATCCGCGACTGGATCGCCTGGATGGCCGGCGTGCGGATGGTGATGTCGGCCTGCTGCGCGTGGGCCGAGGAAATGAACAGCGAGGCGACATCGAAGCCTTCGTGCGCGGGGGCCTGGAAGGACTGGGGGTTCTCGCCCTGCGCGGCGTCCTCGCCCAGCACCTTCTCGACGAACTCCTCGGCCGCCTGCTGCGCCTCGGCCGCCGGGAAGTAGACGTTGATGGTGACGCAGGCGCCCAGCGCCAGCACGCCGGCGGCGAGCAGCGACGTGAACAGGTAACGCGACTTCGGCTTGCCCATGACGCTCTCCGTTTGATTGGGTGACCGGCTATTGGATGACCGGGGCCTGGCCTTCGGTGGCCGCCTTGAGGCGGTCCAGCAAGGTCGGCCAGTCGACCTGCCGGCGGAAGCCCACCACCTGGATGCGCGGCAGGCCGGAACCTTCGACGATGGTATAGCCATCACCGGCTGAACTGACGCCGTCCATCGCACAAACGTTGTCGCGCAGGCGGCAGGCCAGCCCGATGCGGGCGTAGCCGAAGTCATCGAACAGCTTCAGCACCTGCGTCTGCAGCCCGGCCACCAGGCCGGCGCCGCCGACCCGGGAGATGTCTTCGACCGCGCGCTGGCTGATGCGCCGGCGTCCCTTCCACGCCTCGTCGGTCATCAGCCGCGCATCGAAGGCCACCGGCGACCAGTCGACCATGCGCAGGCCGGCGATGCGGCCGTCGAGCCGGCCGGTGATGCTGCCGAAGCCGAACGCCGCGGTCATCGGCGCCATGTCGATGTCCTCGATGGCGATATCGGCCGAGAGCGAGGGCGCGACGCCGAAGGGACGCTCCATTTCCAGCGACGACAGCGCCACGCGCCCCCCGAACACGTCCATCGCCAGGCCGCCGTCCAGCGTGAGCCGGTTGTCTTCGTAGCGCGCCGACGGGATGCGCCCGCCCACGGTGCCGGTGAAGGGGGGCCAGCCCAGGCGCTGCGACAGGCTGCCGAGGTCGAGCGCGTCCAGGGTCAGCCCCAGCTGGAAGCGCGTGCGCCGGGTCTCGGTGGGCGCCTGCCAGCGCAGGTCGTCGAGCGTCACCTGGCCGCCCAGCGCGGCGATGCGCGCGCCCTCGCGCAGCTTCAATTCGCCGTCTGCGCTGCGGAAGGCCAGACGCGCGGGACCCAGGCCGATGCCGTACAGCGCGCCGCCGTCGAGGCGCAGTGCGCTGCCCACGGCGGCGGCGTCGCGCGTCCAGCGCAGGTCGCCGGAGAGTCCCGCCAGCGTGAAGCGCTGCCGCGGGTCGACCGCATTGACGCCGGCGAGCCCCAGCGCCATCGCCTGCGCGCGGCCGTCCTGCAGCGCGAGCCGGGCCGTGGCGCGGCCCGACAGCAGCAGGTCTGGAAACCCGGCCGGCGCGAGGAAGCCGCTGAGGTAGCGGTCGCGGGCCACGGCCAGGTCGCCCAGCGTGAGCTCCAGCGCCAGTTCGCGCAGGCTGGCGTCGGCGGCCAGCCGCCCCTGGCCGCTGGCCTGCAGCACCTCGCCGTCGCGCCAGGAGAATCGGGGGAGCCGCCACCCCGCGCCGTCGTGCTGCTCCGCCACCACGGCCACGTCCACCGGCGTATCCGGCAGCGTCGCGTAGAAACCTTGGGCCAGGAACTCGCCGCCGCGCGCGCGCAGGTCCACCGCGACCTGCTGGCGGCCGGCCTGCTCGCGATAGCCGAGCGCCAGCGTGGCCTGCAGCCCCGCGGCCGCGAGCCAGCCGTCGGGCGTCTCCAGCCCGAGGTCGGCCAGCGCCAGCTCGGCGTCCACCGCGAAGGGCCCGGCGTCGGGCACGGAAATATCGACACGCCCGCCCAACTCGCCGGCGGTCCACCGCCCTTCGCTCCAGAGGCCGGCGAGGAATTCGCCGAGCCACGCGACCGGGATGCGCGCCAGCTGCAGCCGGTGGCGATCGGGCGCGGCGGCGATGGATTCGTAGGAAATCCGACGGGCGCCGAGCGCGAGTTCGGCGCGCGTGCCTGCCGGGGAAACCTCGAGCGAAAGCGGATGCAGCGCGCCGCCCGCCACCTGCAGCGGCCCGTCGCAGGCCCAGCGGCCGCTGTCGTCGCGCACCAGCGGGCAACGCCAGGCGAGGTCACGGCCGCGGTAGCCAAGCAGCGGCATTTCCGCGCTTTCCACGCGCATCTCGAGCGCGCCGGTGGCCTCGCCTTCGGCCCAGTCCAGCACCAGGTCGACGCCCTCCAGCGTCGCGACCTCGCTGCGCACCGCATCCACCTGCACGCGCAGCACCTTCGCCTGTGCGGCCGGGATGGCCAGCAGCAGGACGAGGAGGAGCCTCTTGCCGAGCGTGGCGGGTCGCCGCATGCTGCCAGCATAGTGGTTTTGCACGACGCGATTACACGGGACACCCGATGAACCCCCGCCTGCTGTTGGTCGAGGACGATGCCGTGACCGCCGCCTTCCTCGCGCAGGCGCTGGCGTCCTTGCCGGTCCGGTTGGCGCTCGCGTCGGACTTGGCGCAGGCCCGGGCGCTGGCGGACGGCGGCGAGGCGCTTTGGTTGTTCGATGCCCACCTGCCCGATGGCCGCGGCGACGCACTGCTAGCCTCGCTGCGCGCCCGCGGCTGGCGCGTGCCCGCGCTGGCGCTGACCGCGGAGGATGACCCGGTCGCGCTGGCGGGCCTGCAGGCCGCCGGCTTCGTGGCCGTGCTTCGCAAGCCCATCGGAGCGGCGGCGCTGCGGCAGGCGGTGCGCGGTGCCATGGCGGTGCCCGCCCCGGCCCGCGCCGCGGCACCCGCTGCACCGGCGTGCTGCGGGGCGGCCGCGCGCCCCGCCGCCGGCTGCGAAGAGCCCGGCCGGATGGCGCGCCTGGCCTGGGACGATGCCGCGGCGCTGTCGGCGCTCGGCGGTGAACCGGATGCCGTGCGCGCGCTGCGGCGTCTGTTCCTGCAGGAGCTGCCCGGGCAGGCCGGCACCATCGCCGCGGCCTGGTCCGCACGCGACGAGGCGCGCCTGCGCGAACACCTGCACCGGCTCAAGGCCAGCTGCGCCTTCGTCGGGGCCGCCGGCCTGCTCGAATCCGCGCGCGCCCTGCACGCCGCGCCCGCGGACGCCGGCGCGCATTCGCGATTCCAGGCCGACGCCGCCGAGATCCTCTCCGGCCCGGTCGCTCAGTCCTGACCCAGGCGAGCCAGCTCCGACAGCAATCCCCAGGATTTCAGCTTCTGCGGACCCAGGTGCACCTGCAGCACGCCGCGCAGCGCACTGCGCAGCTCCGCCAGCTGCTCGGCCGGCGGCAGCCGGTCGGCGGCGAGGGCCAGCAGCGCCGCGCCACTGGTGGAACCCGCGTCGTGCGCGCGGTCGCGCACCGGCCCGCGCTCGGCGTCGAGGCGGTAGCGTGCGGCCGGGTCGATGCGTTCGCCGTCCTCGGACTCGTCCAGCGGCAGGCCGTAACCCAGCAGCTCCAGCAGGTCGCGCTCGAAGCGGCGCAGGGTCCAGGCCAGCGGGCCGGGCCCCGCCAGCTCGGCGCGCAGTTCGCCGTAGCGCGCGTAAAGGTCCGGCGCCGGATCCTGCCGCGGCAGCAGCCGCAGCACCAGCTCGTTGACGTAGAACGCGGCCATCAGTGCGTCGCCCTGGAGCGCCGCGCCGGCATCCAGCGCCTCCGCCTGCACCAGCCGCGCCAGCTCGCCGCGCGGCAGGAAGTCGGCGCGGATCGACTGCAGCGGCTGCAGCGCCGCGCGCAGCGGATGCCGCTTGGCGCCCTGCACGCCGCGCGCGACCACGGCGACGCGGCCATGGTCGCGGGTCAGCAACTCGACGATCAGGCTGGTCTCGCGCCAGGCCCGCGCGTGCAGCACGAAGGCGGGCTGGGCCCGGACCTGCATGTCAGTCGCTGTAGCCGAACCGGCGCAGCGCGGCCTCGTCGTCCGACCAGCCCTCGCGCACGCGGCACCAGGTCTCGAGGAAGACCTTGCGGCCGAACAGCTGCTCCATGCCGTGGCGGGCGCTGGTGCTGATCGCCTTCATGCGCTCGCCGCCCTTGCCGATCACGATCGGCTTCTGCCCTTCGCGCTCGACCCAGACCACGGCCGCGATCCGCAGCATCTCGCCGTCGAGCTCGAACTTCTCGATCTCGACCGTGGCCGAATAAGGCAACTCGTCGCCGAGGCGCAGCATGAGCTGCTCGCGCACCAGTTCGCCGGCCAGGAAGCGCTCGCTGCGGTCGGTGATCTCGTCCTCGTCGTGCATCGGCGGCGCTTCGGGCACGTGCGCCAGCAGGGTCTTGACCAGGCCGTCGAGGCCGCGCTTCTTCAGCGCCGACAGCGGGTACACCGCGCTGAACTCGCGGCCCGCGGTGACCTCGGCGATGAAGGGCAGCAGCGCGCCCTTGTCGTTGATCTTGTCGACCTTGTTGATGACCAGCAGACAGGGCACGCCCGCGTCGTGCAGCGCCTTGTAGGCGAGCGCGTCGTCGTCGGTCCAGCGGCCGGCCTCGATCACCAGCATCGCCGCGTCCACGCCCTCGACGGCGCCGCGGGCGGCGCGGTTCATCATCCGGTTCATGGCGCGCTTCTGCTGGCCGTGGATGCCCGGGGTGTCCACCAGCAGCA
The DNA here is from genome assembly GCF_036275555.1 of Arenimonas sp. Classification (GTDB taxonomy): domain Bacteria; phylum Pseudomonadota; class Gammaproteobacteria; order Xanthomonadales; family Xanthomonadaceae; genus Arenimonas. The sequence continues at coordinate 25,881 of NZ_DASUDO010000025.1, read as the reverse complement.
GCTGCCCCTCGGGGAAGGTGGCGATGCCGAGCATGCGGTGGCGCGTGGTCTGCGGCCGCGGCGAGACGATGCTGACCTTGGCACCGACCATGGCATTGACCAGGGTGGACTTGCCAACGTTCGGCCGGCCGATCACGGCGATGGTGCCGGCGCGGTGCGGCGCCGGGTCGTTGGGGGCTTCGGTGTTCACTTGGTCTCCAGTCGCGCCAGCACGCGCTCGGCGGCGAGTTGTTCGGCGGCCCGCAGCGCCGGGCCTTCGGCCTGCTCGGCCAGCTCGGGATCGGTGGTTTCGCAGCTGACCACGAAGACGCGGGCGTGGTCGTCGCCGCGGGTCTCCAGCAGCCGGTAGGCCGGGCGCGGCAGCTGCCGCCCCTGCAGCCACTCCTGGAGCCGGGTCTTGGGATCCTTCTCGGCCTTGCCGGTCGGCAGGGCTTCGACCAGCGGCTCGAACCAGGGCATCACCGCGGCGCGGCAGGCTTCGAAGCCAGCGTCGAGGTGGATCGCGGCCACCACCGCCTCGAGCGCATCTGCCAGGATCGAATCACGGCGGTGCCCGCCGCTCTTGAGTTCGCCGGGCCCGAGTTCGATGCGGTCGCCCAGCTGCAGTTCGCGGGCGATGCCGGCCAGGGCGGATTCACGCACCAGGGCGGCGCGCGCGCGGGTCAGGGTGCCTTCGTCGGCCTTCGGCCAGCGGGCGTGCAGGGCCTCGGCGACGATCAGGTTGACCAGCGCGTCGCCGAGGAATTCGAGCCGTTCGTTGTTCGGCGCCCCGGCGCTGCGGTGCCTGAGGGCCTGCTGCAGCAGTTCGGGGTGGCGAAAGGCGTATTGGAGCCGATCAGCCACCCGAACCCGTACCGTTGAGATCGGCCACGTGCTCGAACTTGCCGACCACGTCGAGGTTGCCCAGCAGCGGCTTGCGGACTTCGTAGTACACCTTCATCTGCATGCCGCGCCCCTGGGCGGCCCGCTCGATCTTGATGTGCTCGCGCTTCACCGACACGACATAGGCGATGTTGAAGCGACGCTCGAGGTCGACCCACGCCTGCGGCAGGGTCTTGTTGGCCGAGTTCGGCTCGGCGGCGTAGGCGTTGATGGCCGCCTTCATGTTGTGGAACTCGCTGTACATCGGGAACAGCTTCATGGCCATCAGGGCGAAGAAGCCCACGACGACCAGGACCATGACGAAACTCATCAACGTGATGCCTTGCTGCTTGCGAACCATGGTCCTGTCCCCTGGGTGGTGGCCGTTCAGCGGATGGTATCGCCAATCCGGGTGTAGTCAAACGCCTCGTTGCAGAACCAGCCCGAGCAGTTGAGCCAGACCAGGAAGGCCTTGCCGACCAGGTTCTGCTCCGGCACGAAACCCCAGTAGCGGCTGTCCTCGCTCTGGTCCCGGTTGTCGCCCATCACGAAGAAGTGGCCGGCCGGCACCACCCACTGGTTCTCGATGCGCGGGTCGCTCCAGCGGTTGTTCTCGAGGCTGGCGTGGCGAATGGGCGCCTGGCCGTCCTGGCCCGGCAGCTCGACCTCGAACAGGCTGGCGCCGGTCATGGACCGACCCTGGCCGCGCCCGATGTAGACGCCGGTCTCGCGCTTGGCGACGGCCACGTCGTTCACGTAGAGCACCTGGTCCTTGAACGCGATGCGGTCGCCCGGCAGGCCAACCACGCGCTTGATGTAGTCGGTGCCGGCCTTGGTGTCGCCGGGGCCGTAGCCCGGGTAGCGGAACACCACCACGTCGCCGCGCGCCGGCTGGCCCAGCGGGACGACCTTGGTGTTGGCCACCGGCAGGCGCAGGCCGTAGGTGAACTTGTTGACCAGGATGAAGTCGCCCACCAGCAGGGTCGGCATCATCGAGCTGGACGGGATCCGGAAGGGCTCGGCGACGAAGCTGCGCAGGCCCAGCACCAGGAAGATGATCGGGAACAGGGACTTCGCGTACTCGACCACGATCGGGTCGGCCACGTCCTCGCCTTCCGCCTGCATCAGCTTGCGCTTGCGCGCGAACAGCAGGGAGTCGAGGAGCCACACCAGGCCGGTGAGCGCGGCCAGCGTGGTCAGGATCAGGGCAAGGTCGATTTTCACGCGTCGGGGGTCCTCGCGGCGGGGGCCGCTTACTTGTTGTCGGTCTGCAGCACGGCGAGGAAGGCTTCCTGCGGGATGTCCACCCGCCCGACCTGCTTCATGCGCTTCTTGCCTTCTTTCTGCTTCTCGAGGAGCTTCTTCTTGCGGGTGGCGTCGCCGCCGTAGCACTTGGCCAGCACGTTCTTGCGCATCGCCTTGACCGTCGAGCGGGCGATGATCTGCGAGCCGATCGCGGCCTGGATCGCCACGTCGAACATCTGGCGCGGGATCAGCTCGCGCATCTTCTCGCAGACCTCGCGGCCGCGGCGGTCGGCGTGGCTGCGGTGGACGATCGACGAGAGTGCATCGACCTTGTCGCCGTTGATCAGCGTGTCGATCAGCACGAACGGGCCGGCTTCGAAGCGCTCGAAGTGGTAGTCGAGCGAGGCATAGCCGCGCGAGACCGACTTGAGCTTGTCGAAGAAGTCCAGCACCACCTCGGCCATCGGCAGCTCGTAGCTCACCTGCACCTGCGAGGCCATGTAGTTGATGCCGACCTGGCGCCCGCGCTTTTCCTCGCAGAGCTTGATCACGTTGCCCACGTAGTCGGGCGGCGTGAGGATGTTGGCGCGGATGATGGGTTCGCGGATTTCCTGGATCTTGGTCACGTGCGGCAGCTTGGACGGGTTGTCCAGCGGCATCGTGCTGCCGTCCACCAGCAGCACCTCGTACACCACGGTCGGCGCGGTGGTGATGAGGTTGAGGTCGTACTCGCGCTCAAGCCGCTCCTGCACGATCTCCATGTGCAGCATGCCCAGGAAGCCGCAGCGGAAGCCGAAGCCCATGGCCTCCGAGCTTTCCGGCTCGAAGCGCAGCGCGGCGTCGTTCAGGCGCAGCTTCTCGAGCGCCTCGCGCAGCGACGGGTAGTCCTCGGCGTCGACCGGGAACAGGCCGGCGAACACGCGCGGCTGCATTTCCTGGAAGCCCGGCAGCGGGCCCGGGGCCGGGTCGTTGGCCAGGGTCAGGGTGTCGCCCACCGGCGCGCCGTGCACATCCTTGATGGAGGCGTTGATCCAGCCCACCTCGCCGGCGCCCAGCTTGGGCAGGTCCTTGCGCTTGGGGGTGAACACGCCGACCTTGTCGACCTGGTGGGTGCGGCCGGTGGACATCACCAGCATCTTGTCGCCGGGCTTGAGCTCGCCCTGCATCACCCGCACCAGCGAGACCACGCCCAGGTAGTTGTCGAACCACGAGTCGATGATCAGCGCCTGCAGCTTGTCGGTGTCGCGCGGCTTCGGCGGCGGGATGCGCTGCACGATCGCCTCCAGCACGTCCACCACGTTCAATCCGGTCTTGGCGCTGATGGCCACGGCGTCCTCGGCGTCGATGCCGATCACGGCCTCGATCTCGGCCTTGACCTTGGGGATGTCGGCGGTGGGCAGGTCGATCTTGTTGATCACCGGCACCACTTCCAGGCCCTGCTCCACCGCGGTGTAGCAATTGGCCACCGACTGCGCCTCGACGCCCTGCGCCGCGTCGACCACCAGCAGCGCGCCCTCGCAGGCGGCCAGCGAGCGGCTGACCTCGTAGCTGAAGTCGACGTGGCCGGGGGTGTCGATGAAGTTGAGCTGGTAGGTGACGCCGTCCTTGGCCGTGTACGGCAGCGAGACCGACTGGGCCTTGATGGTGATGCCGCGCTCGCGCTCGATCGGGTTCGAGTCGAGCACCTGCGCCTCCATCTCGCGCGCCTGGAGGCCGCCACAGATCTGGATGATGCGGTCGGCAAGGGTGGACTTGCCGTGGTCCACGTGGGCGATGATGGAGAAATTGCGGATGTGCTGCATGCGGGGGACGGCTGCCGGTCGGTGGCGGTAAACGGCGGATTATCGCACAGCCCCCGGGGCCTGGCCCGCCGCGGGGGCGGGCCGGCCCGGTCCCGGGGCTCAGCGCAGCGTGAAGGTCACGAAGCCGGTGCTGCGCGCGTTGCGCACCAGCAGGCGCACTTCGTCGCCGGAACCGAGGTCCTTCACGGCGGCCTCGAAGTCGGCCACCGAGCCGATGTCGGCGCGACCCACCTGCAGGATCACGTCGCCCGGCGCCAGCCCGGCCTGGCGAGCGGCCAGCCCGGCCACGCGGCCGACCAGCACGCCCTCGCCCGCCCGCAGTCCCAGCGCGGACCGGGCCGAGGCGTCGAGCTCCTCGACCACGACCCCCAGCGCGTTGCCGGCCGCGGGGGCCGGGGCCGCACCCTGCCCTGCCGGTGCCGACGGCGCCGCGGCGGTATCCAGGGCCGACAGGGTCACGACCAGGTCGAGCGGCTTGCCGTCGCGCATCAGGGTGACGCTGGCGCGGCTGCCCGGCGGCATGGCGCCCACCATCGGCGGCAGTTCGGCCGAGCGGCCGATCTCGCGGCCGTTGAAGCGGGTGATCACGTCGCCCGGGCGGATGCCGGCGCGGGCGGCGGCGCTGCCGTTCTCGACCGAATCGACGAAGGCGCCGACCGGTCGGTCCAGGCCGAACTCGGCCAGGCGCTCGCGGTCCACGTCCTGGATGCGCACGCCGAGCTGGCCGCGCACCACCTTGCCGGTGTCGCGCAGCTGGCGCACGGCGTTCATCGCCACCTCGATCGGGATCGCGAAGCTCACGCCCATGTAGCCGCCCGAATTCGAGAAGATCTGCGAGTTGATGCCGACCACCTCGCCGCGGGTGTTGAGCAGCGGTCCGCCGGAGTTGCCGCGGTTGATGGCCACGTCGGTCTGGATGAAGGGCACGTACTGCTGGCTGGGATCGAGCGAGCGGCGGCCGACGCCACTGACGATGCCGGCGGTGACCGAGTGCTCGAAGCCGAAGGGCGAGCCGATCGCCAGCACCCACTGGCCGGCCTTGAGGCCGCGGGAATCGCCGATCTTCAGCACCGGCAGGCCGCGGCCGTCGACCTTGAGCAGGGCCACGTCGGACAGCGGATCGCTGCCGACCAGTTCGGCCTTGAGCTCGTTGCGGTCGTTCAGCCGCACCACGATGTCGGTGGCGCCTTCGACCACGTGGTGGTTGGTGAGCACGTAGCCATCGGCCGAGATGATGAAACCCGAGCCCTGCGACACGCCGCCGCGCGGGCCCTGACCCGGGCGCCCCGGCAAGCCGGGCTGGCCGAAGAAGCGCCGGAAGAATTCGGGCATGTCCTCGGGCATCGGCGGCGCGCCCTCGGCCGCGGCGTCTTCGTCGTCACGGGCGTCGCCACCGCCGATCGTGGCTTCGATGTTGACCACGGCCGGGCCGGTGCGCTCCACCAGCCGGGTGAAGTCGGGCAGTTGCACCAGCGGGGCCGACTCCGGCGCGGCGGGCGACTGCGCTTGGGCGAAGCCAAGCGGCAGCAGCAGGGCGATGGCGAGGACATGGCGGTAGGACAGGCTCATGGGCAATCACTCTTGCAGGGGTTGGGGGTGGCGCCGGCGGCGGGCAGCAGCCGCGGCGCGGGCAAGTGGCGCTTGGAGGCGCGCGCTGCCAGGAAAGTTCCCGCCAGCAGGCCGGCGAGGGTCAGGCCATCGCGCGCGACCGGCCACGCCGCGCCGACGGCGTAGCCCGCGAGCGCGCCGAGCAGCAGGCCCAGCAGCGCGCGACCGTAGCCGAGCCAGGCGGCGCGACGCAGGGCCTCGTCGTCGATCGCGAGGCGATAGCGCTGGCCGGGCCGTGCGTCGTCAACGCCGGCGCCCGCGAGGACGAATTCGCCGGCGTCGGTCGTGGCAAACAGGTTGCAGCGACCGGCGCAGCCGCCTTCGCAGCCCGAGCAAGGCCCGCCCAGCAGGCGCAGGCTCAGCTGCCCGTCCTGGACGCCGATCACCTCGACCTCGCGCTCAGCCATCGGCGTCCACCGCACGCACGGTGCGCGCCAGGTGCGCGACGGTGCCGGCCGGCACCTTGCCGATCGCCAGCACGTGCCAGCCCGCCGACTGGAAGGACTGCGCGTGCACCGCGCCCTGCCGGCTGGCGCTGGCGGCGCGGCGGTTCGGGTCGGCGCGCTCGACGTAGACCGACACGCTGGCCAGCCCGTCGCTGTAGAGCAGCTGCAGCCCGGCGTCGTCCCGCCGCGCCGAGCGCAGCGTGAAACCCGGCGGCGGCGCCGGCACGCGCCAGTCCGGCGCGACCGTGCGCGCGGCGGCGAGCGGGGCCAGCGCGACCAGGCCGCGGTCGGTGGAGGGCTCGAGGTCTTCGTCGCGCGGCCGGCGCCCGATCGCCAACTCTGTGAACGCGACGTGCTCGACCGCGGCGCCCTGCGCATCCACCAGGTCCACGCGCAGCGGCAGGCCGGTCTTGCGCTCCAGCCACAGCCGGTAGCCGTAGCGCCAGCGGTCGGTGGCGAGGATGTCGATGCGCTGGGCCGCGTGGCCCGCGATGCGGTCGCTGCCGGCCAGCTGCACGCGATAGCCCGTCAGGTCGCCCGCCGCGGACAGGGCGAGCGCGGGGCTCCAGCCGCCGTGCGCCGTGACTTCGAAGGCGAGTGGTCCGTCGCCCCCGCCCAGGCACATGACCTTCCGGCCGTCGCGGATGACCTCGCGCGGGGCGCCGCCCAGCGCCACCAGGCGCTCGCGTTCGCGATCGCCGTCGCGACGGTGGAACAGCCGGACCGTTTCCACGCGGCCACCGGTGACGTGCACCAGGGTGCCCTGGTAATCGAGCCCGCGCAGCGCCGGCTCGATCCGCGCCAGCCAGTCGCCCGCGCCCACCGCGGCCTGCAGCGGCCCGGCCAGCGCCAGCAGCAGGACCAGCCAGGCGGGCCTCACTCGCGGCGATCCTCCGGCGCGGGCGCCGCCTCGGCCTCCTGCGTGACCACGTCCACGTAGGGCAGGAAACCGCCGACGCCGTCTCCCGCCGCCAGCGCGTTGTGGCGCACGAGGTAGGCCTGCAGCGAACGCTCGCCGGCCACGACCGGCGAACGCGGCCAGGCCTTGCCGGCGGTTGGGCTGGTGAGCGGGAAATCACGCACCGACGGCAGCGGCGACGAGGGCGCCGAGGCCACCGACTCGAATTCGGGCAGCGCCGCGGACGGCGTCGCGGGCAGCGCGGACGTCGCGGCGGGCGCGGGCGCCTCGGCCAGCCCGGCCGTCGCCGGCAGGCCCGGGCCGGCGTCGGGGGCCAGCATGTTCGGCAGCAGGGCCACCATCAGCACCGCCGCCGCGGCGCTGGCGAACCAGGGCCAGCGCGCACGCGCCGTGGCCGCCGGACCCAGGCCGGCCTGCACGCGTCCGGCGAACGCCGCGGGCATCAGCCGCACCGGCTGGCCGCGCAGGCAGGCCGAGGCCAGCTGCCAGCGTTCGAATTGCGCGCGCAGGGCCGGGTCGTTGTCCAGTCGCCGCTGCAGGAAGCGGGCCTCGTCGGCCGGCAGCTCGCCGTCCAGCCAGGCGCTGAGCTGTTCCTTCAGGCGGTCATCGATGTCGGTCATGGGCGCACTCGTTCGCTGTCCATCAGGGGTCGCAGGGTTTGGTCGATCGCTTCGCGGGCACGGAAGATGCGCGAGCGCACGGTGCCGATCGGGCACTGCATCAGCCGGGCGATCTCTTCGTAGCTCAGGCCGTCCACCTCGCGCAGGGTGATGGCCTGGCGCAGCTCCTCGGGCAGGCCGGCCACCGTGTCGGTGACGGCCTGCTCGATCTCGCCGCGCAGAAGCTGGTGTTCCGGGGTGTCGTGGTCGTGCAGGCGGCCGCCGCCGGAGAGATGCTCGGCGTCCTCGGCCGCGATGTCGGCGGTCGGGGGGCGGCGCTTGCTGGCGACGAGGTGGTTCTTGGCGGTGTTCACGGCGATCCGGTAGAGCCAGGTATAGAACTGGGCATCGCCGCGGAAGTTCGGCAGCGCCCGATAGGCGCGGATGAACGCATCCTGGGTGATGTCCTGGGCCTCGGCGTGATCGGGCACGAAGCGGTACACCACGGCGCCGATCCGGTGCTGGTACTTGCGCACCAGCAGGTCGAAGGCCGAGTTGTCGCCACCCTGCACACGCTTGACGAGGACCAGGTCCAGTTCGTTGTCGCCCATCCGGGCCGCTGCTCCTGCGGCCATCCGGGCCGCTCAATGGACATCCGCCGCCGGGGAAAGTTCCCGCCGGTGCAAACCGGCGTTGACCCCCCGGGGTCCTGCCGGGATGATACGTCCTCCCTTCCCTACCCCATCGTATGGAGACCGCCATGTTCGACGGACTTCGCCTCGCGCACTGGCGTGCCGACCCCCGCCCCGACGGCATCCTGGTCCTGACCCTCGACCGGGCCGACCAGAACGTCAACGCGCTGTCGCGGGCCGTGCTCGACGAGCTCGAGTCCATGGTCGAGCGTATCGCGCTCGAACTGCCCAAGGGCGTCGTCATCATTTCCGGCAAGGCCGCCGGCTTCATCCCGGGCGCCGACATCAAGGGCTTCGGCGACATCGCCGCCAAGGGCCAGACCGAGGACTGGATCCGCCACGGCCAGCTGGTGTTCCAGAAGCTGGCCGAGCTGCGCTGCCCCACCGTGGCGGCGATCCACGGCCACTGCATGGGCGGCGGCACCGAGATCTCGCTGGCCTGCCGCTACCGCATCGCCAGCAATGACGAGAAGACCCGCATCGGCCTTCCCGAAGTGAAGCTGGGCATCTACCCGGGCTGGGGCGGCAGCGTGCGCGCGCCGCGCCTGCTGGGCGCCCCGGCGGCGATGGACCTGATGCTGACCGGCCGCTCGCTCTCGGCCTCGGCGGCGCGCGCCATCGGCTTGGTGGACAAGGTCGTCGCGCCCGCCGTGCTGCTGGATGAAGCGGTGAAGCTGGCCCAGCGCGGCACCACCCGCCCGTTCAAGCAGCGCTTCCTGGCGTGGGCCACGAACACCGGCCCCGGCCGCGCCATCCTGGCACCGCAGATCGCCAAGCAGGTCGCCCGCAAGGCGCGCAAGGAGCACTACCCCGCCCCGTTCGCGCTGATCGAGACCTGGCGCCGCAGCGGCGGCCTGCCGGTGCACGCGGCGCTGAAGGCCGAGGCGAAGTCGGTGGTGAAGCTGGCCGCGACGCCGACCGCGCACAACCTGGTGCGCGTGTTCTTCCTGATGGATCGCCTGAAGTCGCTGGGCGGCAAGGACCACGGCATCCAGAAGGTGCACGTCATCGGCGCCGGCGTGATGGGTGGCGACATCGCCGCCTGGTGCGCACTGCGCGGCTTCGAGGTGACGCTGCAGGACCGCGAGATGAAGTACATCCAGCCGGCCCTGGACCGCGCGGCCAAGCTGTTCGAAAAGAAGGTGAAGGACGAAACCAAGCGCGCCGCGACCAGCGCCCGACTCAAGGCCGACGTCGAAGGCGCGGGCGCGGCCGACGCCGACCTGGTGATCGAGGCGATCTTCGAGAACCTGGAAGCCAAGCAGGCGCTGTTCGCCAAGGTCGAGCAAACGCTGAAGCCCGGCGCGATCCTGGTCTCGAACACCTCGTCCATCCCGCTCACCGCGCTGCGCGAGGGCCGCAAGGACCCGGCGCGTTTCGCCGGCCTGCACTACTTCAATCCGGTGGCGCTGATGCCGCTGGTCGAGATCGTCCGCCACGACGGCCTCGACGCCGAGACCGAGCGCCGCCTCGCCGCATTCTGCAAGGCCATCGACAAACTGCCGGTGCCGGTCGCCGGCACGCCGGGCTTCCTGGTCAACCGCATCCTGGCGCCCTACATGCAGGAAGCGATCATCGCGTTCTCGGAAGGCATACCGGGCCCGGTGATCGACAAGGTGGCGCTGAAGTTCGGCATGCCCATGGGCCCGATCGAGCTGGTGGACACCGTGGGCCTCGACGTCGCGGCCTCGGTCGGCAAGATCATGGCCGATTTCCACGGCGTGCCCCTGCCCGATGCCTTCAAGGTCGAAGACGGCAAGCGCGGCAAGAAGGACGGCCAGGGCCTGTACAAGTGGGAAAACGGCCGCGCGGTGAAGCCCGAGGTGCCGAAGGACTACCAGGCGCCCGAAGACCTCGAGGATCGCCTGATCCTGCCCCTGCTCAACGAGGCGGTGTCCTGCCTGCACGACGGCGTGGTGTCCGACGCCGACCTGCTCGACGCCGGCGTGATCTTCGGCACCGGCTTCGCGCCCTTCCGCGGCGGCCCGATCCAGCACATCAAGGCCGTGGGCGCCGACAAGCTAAGGGCCCGCCTCGACACCCTGCACACCCGCTACGGCGCCCGCTTCAAGCCGCGCGCGGGCTGGGAATCGCTGTGACCCGAGGGCGGGGTGCCATCGCGCTGGCGACGCTGCTGCTGGCGGGGACCGCCGCGGCGTCCGACCCGACGCCCGTCGCCTACCTGCGGGTCATCGACCCGGGCTGCAGCAGCGGCGCCGACGCGCCCGCGGCGACCCGCTGGGAGCGCCCCGGGCAAGCCGTGCACTCGCTCACCGTCTGGATGAATTCGCGCGAGTCGATCGCCACCGGCCCGGTCGAAGTCGAGGTCGAGGCAGACGACGGGCGCGTCGTGGCCTGGGTGCCGGTGCAGCTCGCGTCGGTCACCGCCGGCGAACCCGTCGCGACGTGCATCCGGCCCGTCTCGCTCGAGCTGAGCGTGTCGCCGCTGGCCGAGGGCGAATACGCCTGGGAGCTGCGCCGCGGCAGCCGCGCCGAGGACGCAACGCAGGCCGCGGCCGCAGCCGCGGAAGCGGCACCGGCGCCAGTGCCAGCGCCGGACGCCGCGGACTAGCCGCAGCCGATCAGCTTCAGCGACTGGCCCGCGCGGATCACGAACGGCGGGCGCAGGCCGTTCGCTCGCGCCAGCTGGGTGGCGCCGCGGCACTCGTGGCGGCGCGAGATGCTGCTCAGGGTGTCGCCCGAACGCACGCGGTAGCTGCGCACCGACGCACCGGCCGTGGCGCCGGCCGGCGGGCGGGACGCGGTGGGCGGCGCGGTCGGTTTGCTGGCCGCCATCAGCGCCACCGCGAGCTCGGCCCGCGGGCCGCTGACGCAGGACTGCTGGTAGCGCGGTGGCACCGCCACCGGCACCCGCAGCTCGGTGCCGCCGGCGATCGGCACGTGCGGCTCGTAGCGCGGGTTGAGGTTGCGCAGCGCGCGGAAATAACCTTCGCGCGGACCGCCCAGGCAGATCGCCAGCTGGTAGATCGAGGCCGGCGCCTGCAGCTTCATCACGGTCGCGGCGCCGTCCACCTTCGGGAACTCCAGGCCGTATTCCTCCGGGTGCAGGAACAGCCAGGCCGCGGCCAGCACGTAGGGCACGTAGTCGCGGGTCTCGGGCGGCAGCTGGCCGTAGACGGACGGATCCCAGAACGACTTGTCGCCGGCCGCCCGCTTGAGCCGCAGCGCCCGCCCCTCGCCGCCGTTGTAGGCGGCGACCGCGAACTCGAGGTCATTGTTGAGCTCGGCGAAGCGCTCGTTGAAGTAAAGCACGCTGGCGCGCGCGGCCAGCTGCGGGTCGTAGCGGGTGTCGAAGCCGTCGCGCCAGCCGAGGCCGAAACGGGCGCCGGTGGCCGGCATGAACTGCATCGGTCCGGCGGCCCCGGCGCGCGACACCGCGTGCACGCGGCCGTTGGACTCCTTGGCCAGGATGCCGAACAGCAGCGCTTCGGGCAGGCCCGCCTGCTCGTACTCGGGCCACATCAGGAAGCGCATCTGCTGGTAGTTCTCCCAGCTGGTGATCAGGCTGGGGCGCATCCAGGTCAGCCATTCGGCCAGCGCGGCCTTCACCGGCTCGTTGAGCTCGATCAGCTGGCGCAGGTCCTGGCCCTTGAGCAGGGTCGCGCTGCGGCCAGCCTCGGGCATCAGCGAGGTGATCGAGGCTTCGCCCGCCGCCGGTCCCGCCGGGGCGGTGGCGCCGAAGCCCTCCCCGCCGGCGGCCAGCTCGGCGCCCTCCTGCACCAGCGCGTCGTAGGCCGCGAGGAAACGGGCGCCGTCGCAGCCGCGCGTGTCCTGGCAGCGGCGGCCGGCCTCGAGCAGGCGGGCCGCGGCATCGCGCGTGGCCTCCCGGCCGGGCGTGGTGTCGCCGCGCCGGATCATGGCGAGCCCCTCGCGGTAGTCGTCGCTGGCCTGGGCCAGGGTGTCGTAAAGCTTCTGCGCATTGGCCGAAATGCGGCGGGCGTCGGCCGGGGCGGCGGCGAACAGCAGGAGGGCGAGGCAGGACAGCAGGAGCGAGGCGCGCATGGCGGCATCCGGGACGGCAGGCGCGCAGCCTAGCGGCCGCGGTCGCGCGGCGGCAAGCGGCCGCGGCTAGAATCGGGGCGACACCCGCCCCCGGAGTTCCCCCTGATGAGCGACATCCTGATCGGCAAGGGCGACCTGCCCGTGCGCCTGCTGGGCAAGTACGGCAACCGCCACGGCCTGGTCGCCGGCGCCACCGGCACCGGCAAGTCGGTGACGCTGATGGTGATGGCCGAGGGTTTCTCGCGGCTGGGCGTGCCGGTGGTGATGGCCGACGTGAAGGGCGACATCGCCGGGCTCGCGATGGCGGGGGTCTCGAATGAAAAGATCGCCGCGCGCGTGCAGCAGATCGGCGTCGAGGGCTACGCCAACGAGGCCAGCCCGGTGGTGTTCTGGGACCTGTACGGCAAGCTCGGCCACCCGCTGCGCACCACCGTGTCCGAGGTCGGCCCGGCGCTGATGTCGCGCATGCTCGAGCTCAATGACACCCAGTCCGGCGTGATGGACATCGCCTTCAAGCTGGCCGACGACCACGGCCTGCTGCTGCTCGACCTCGACGACCTGCGCGCCCTGCTCAACTTCGTCACCGAGAACAAGAAGGACATCTCCCAGCAGTACGGGCTGGTGAGCCCGCAGTCGGTCGCCGCGATCCAGCGCTCGCTGCTGCGGCTCGAGCAGGACGGCGGCAAGCAGTTCTTCGGCGAACCGGCGCTGCAGCTGGCCGACCTGATGCGCCAGGACATGTCCGGCCGCGGCGTCATCAACCTGCTCGCCGCCGACCAGCTGATCCTGCGGCCGCGGCTGTATTCGAGCTTCCTGCTCTGGCTGTTGTCCGAGCTGTTCGAGACCCTGCCCGAGGTCGGCGACCTGGACGTGCCCAAGCTGGTGTTCTTCTTCGACGAGGCGCACCTGCTGTTCGACGACTGCCCGCCGGCGCTGCAGCAGCGCGTCGAGCAGGTGGTGCGCCTGATCCGCTCCAAGGGCGTCGGCGTGTACTTCTGCTCGCAGAACCCCGATGACATCCCCGACACCGTGCTGGGCCAGCTCGGCAACCGCGTGCAGCACGCGCTGCGCGCCTACACGCCGCGCGACCAGAAGGCGGTGCGCACCGCCGCGGAAACCTTCGTGCAGAACCCCAAGCTCGACGTCGCCAAGGTGATCGGCGAGCTGGGCGTGGGCGAGGCGCTGGTGTCGATGCTGCTGGACAAAGGCGTGCCGATGCCGGTCGAGCGCGCCCTGATCGCGCCGCCGCGCTGCCGGATGGGCGCGATCACCGAGGCCGAGCGCGCCGCGGTGCGCGCGCGCAGCCCGGTGGGCGGCAAGTACGACACCGCGGTCAACCGCGAATCGGCCTTCGAGATGCTGGCCAGGCGCGCCGAGCAGGCCGCGGCTCCCGAGGCCCCGGCGCCCGGCCCGAACGCCCCGGCCCCGAAGCCCGAACCGGAGAAGCCCTCGAAGTTCGAAGAGTTCCTGTGGGGCAACAAGCGCCGCCAGGGCGCGGTGGAGGCCGCCGCGAAATCGGCCACGCGCACGGTGGCCAACGGCATCGGCCGGCAGATCCTGCGCGGCATCCTGGGCAGCCTGCTGGGCGGGAAGAAGCGCTGAAACAGCGCCAACCGGGACGACGCTCGCGCCGGTGTCGGTTATAGTCGGGCGCCCCGGGGCCCGGCCCCGACGATCGCATGAGCCCGACCCCATGACCCAAGCCACGACCCCGCGGCGCACCGCCGTCGACCGTTTCCTCGGCATCGTCGAGTACGCCGGCAACCTGCTCCCGCACCCGGCGACGCTGTTCTTCCTGCTCACGCTGGCCGTGGTGGTGGCGAGCGCGATTGCCGCCCAGTTCGACCTGTCGGTGGCGCACCCCAAGACCGGCGAACTGGTGACGCCGGTGAACCTGCTCAGCGTCGACGGCCTGCAGCGGATCATGGCCTCGCTGGTCACCAACTTCACCGGCTTCGCGCCGCTGGGCACCGTGCTGGTGGCCCTGATCGGCATCGGCGTGGCCGAGCACAGCGGCCTGATCGGCGCCTGCCTGCGCATCGTCGTGCTCAACGCCCCGCGCTTCCTGCTGACGCCGATCGTGGTGTTCGCGGGCGTGATGTCGAACATGGCCAGCGAGATCGGCTACGTGCTGCTGGTGCCGCTGGCCGGGCTGCTCTACGTGGCGGCGGGACGCCACCCGATCCTCGGCATCGCCGCCGCCTTCGCCGGCGTGTCCGGCGGCTACTCGGCCAACCTGCTGCTGGGCACCATCGACCCGCTGCTCTCGGGCCTGTCGCAGGAGGCGGCGCGGATCGTCGACCCCACCTACTCCGTCAACGCCGCGGCCAACCTGTTCTTCATGCAGGCCTCGACGCCGCTGATCACGCTGCTGGGCTGGTTCGTGACCGAAAAGATCGTCGCGCGCCGCTTCCCGGACGGCGACTACGGGCGGGGCGACGAGAAGATCGAGCGCCTGAGCGCCGCCGAGAAGCGCGGCCTGGCCTACGCCGGCGTCGCCACGCTGGTGCTGACCGCGCTGGTGCTGCTGGCCACGGTGCCGGCCAATGGCGCGCTGCGCCTGGCGGGCGAGGCCGATACGCTCAAGTCGCTGGCGCCCTTCCTCAACGGCATCGTGGCCCTGATCTTCGTCGCCGGCGCGCTGGTGGGCATCGCCTACGGCATCGGCGCGGGCACCATCAAGTCGGATGCCGACGTGGTCAACGGCATGTCCAAGTCCATGGGCACGCTGGCCAGCTACCTGGTGCTGGTGTTCTTCGCGGCGCAGTTCGTGGCGCTGTTCAACTGGACCCAGCTGGGCCTGATCTTCGCGGTCGAGGGCGCGGAAACCCTGAAGGCGATCGGCCTGCCGAAGATCCCGCTGCTGCTGTGCTTCATCCTGCTCACCGCGCTGGTGAACCTGGCCATGGGCTCGGCCTCGGCCAAGTGGGCGCTGATGGCGCCGGTGTTCATCCCGATGTTCATGCTGCTGGGCTATTCGCCGGAAGTGACGCAGACGGCCTACCGCATCGGTGATTCGGTCACCAACATCATCTCGCCGATGATGAGCTACTTCGCGCTGGTGATCGCCTTCCTGCAGCGCTACGAGCCCAAGGCCGGCATCGGCACGGTGGTGGCCACGATGGTGCCCTACTCCATCGTGTTCCTGATCGGTTGGGCGGCGCTGTTCAGCGTCTGGATCCTGATGGGCTGGCCGCTGGGCCTGGACGCGCCGCTGTCCTACCCGGCGGTGGCGCCCGCCGCGGGCTGACCGTGGGGCGCTGGCGGCCGCCGGCCGAGGGCTCGACGGCGATCATCACCCGCGCCGGCTTCGAGCGCCTGCGCGCCGAGCTCGACGAGCTCTGGCGCGTGCGGCGCCCGGCGGTGGTCAAGGCGCTGGCGGAGGCCGCCGCCGAGGGCGACCGCAGCGAGAACGCCGAGTACACCTACCGCAAGAAGCAGCTGGGCGAGATCGACCGGCGCGTGCGCTACCTGACCAAGCGGCTCGAGGCGCTGAAAGTGGCCGAGGGCGCGCCGTCCGATCCGGGCGCGATCTTCTTCGGCGCGGTGTTCGAGATCGAAGACGAAGTCAGCGGCGACAGCGCGCGCTACCGCATCGTCGGCCCCGACGAAACCGACGCCAAGGCCGGCTGGATCAGCATCGACTCCCCGCTGGCCCGCGCCGCCCTGCGCAAGCGCGTCGACGACGAGTTCGAAGTCCAGCTCCCCGCCGGCCCCGCCCGCTACCTAGTCCTCTCCGTCTCGTACGAGTCGGCGTAGCGGCCGCGGGTGGGGAAGATTTCCAGGCGCGGATTTACGCGGATGAACGCGGATAGGGAAAAAGCATTCGCGATGGGCTCTTCGCGGGTTGCAAAGACCGGCGAATATCCCCTCCAGCCTTTGCCCTATCCGCGTTCATCCGCGTAAATCCGCGTCTAAAGAAGCCCCGCAAGACCAACCGCGCCAGCCGCAGCTCAGTCCTCGTCGTCGCCGACGAGGCCGAAGAGGTCGTGTTCGTCGCTGCCCATGATGCGGACTTCGCAGAAATCGCCGGGCTTGAGGCCCGCCGCGGCGCCGTCCTGGATCTGCACCAGGCCGTCTATCTCCGGCGCGTCGGCCTTCGAGCGTCCGATCGCCAGCTCGCCGTCGATCTCGTCGATGATCACCGTCTGCACCGTGCCGACCTTGCGCTCGAGCTTGTCGGCGCTGATCTCGGCCTGCAGGGCCATGAAGCGCGCCAGGCGCTCCTGCTTCACGTCCTCGGGCACGGCGCCCGGCAGGTCGTTGGCGCCGGCGCCCTCCACCGGCGAATAGGCGAAGGCGCCGACGCGGTCGAGCTCGGCCTGGTCGAGGAAGGCCAGCAGCTGCTCGAAGTCCTCCTCGGTCTCGCCCGGGAAGCCGACGATGAAGGTGCTGCGGATCGTGATCTCGGGGCAGATATCGCGCCAGCGCTGGATCCGCTCGAGGGTCTTGTCCACCGCGCCCGGCCGCTTCATCAACTTCAGGATGCGCGGGCTGGCGTGCTGGAACGGGATGTCGAGATAGGGCAACAGCTTGCCGTCCGCCATCAGCGGGATGATGTCGTCGACGTGCGGGTACGGATAGACGTAGTGCAGGCGCGTCCACAGGCCGAGTTCGGACAGGCCTTCGCAAAGGCCCTTCATGCGGGTCTGGTAGTCCTTGCCGCGCCATTCGCGGGCGGCGTACTTCATGTCCACGCCGTAGGCGCTGGTGTCCTGCGACACCACCAGCAGCTCCTTCACGCCGCCGCGGGCCAGCTTCTCGGCCTCGCGCAGCACTTCGTCGACCGGGCGCGACACCAGGTCGCCGCGCATCGAGGGAATGATGCAGAAGCTGCAGCGGTGGTTGCAGCCCTCGGAAATCTTCAGGTAGGCGTAGTGCTTGGGCGTGAGCTTGAGGCCGTAGTCCGGCAGCAGGTCCACGAACGGGTCGTGCCGCGGCGGCAGCGCCTGGTGCACGGCCGACATCACGCTGGCGTAATCCTGCGGGCCGCTGATCGACAGCACGTCCGGGTGCGCGGCGCGGATCTGCTCCGGGCGCTTGCCCAGGCAGCCGGTGACGATGACCTTGCCGTTCTCGGCGATGGCTTCGCCGATCGCGTCCAGGCTCTCGGCCACGGCCGAGTCGATGAAGCCGCAGGTGTTGACCACGACCACGTCGGCGGCGTCGTAGCTGGGCACGATCTCGTAACCCTCGACCCGAAGCTGGGTCAGAATGCGTTCGGAGTCTACGAGGGCCTTCGGGCAGCCTAGGCTGACGAAACCCACCTTCGGGTGGCTGGCGGACATGGGCGCGGGGCTCGGTGAGGGGGGCGGAGTATACCCCTCCGGGGCCGCCGGGCCGGTGTAGGCTAGCCGGCGGGACATCGATGCAGGGGAAGCAAGCATGGGCCAGACGATCTCGATCTCCACCCGCCACGGGCGCATCTCGGCCTGGGAAGCCAAGCCGCACGACAAGCCCCGCGGCGCCATCATCGTGGTCCAGGAAATCTTCGGCCTGAACCCGCACATCCGCCAGGTCACCGACCGGTTCGCCAACTACGGCTACCTGGCGGTGGCACCCGCCCTGTTCGACCTGGTCGACCGCGGGGTCGAGCTGGGCTACGACGAGGCCGGGGTCGCCCGGGGCCGGGCACTCACGGAAGCACTGGGCTTCGGCGGCGCGCTGGACGGCGTGCGCGGCGCCTACGACGTGCTGGAGTCCGAGAACCGCGTGGGCGTGGTCGGTTTCTGCTGGGGCGGGTCGGTGGCCTACCTGGCCAACGCCCGCATCGGCCTGCCGGCGGTCAGCTACTACGGCGGCCGCACCGTGCCCCTGCTGAAGGAGCGGCCGAAGGCGCCGCTGATGCTCCACTTCGGCGAAAACGACCCGCTGATCCCGCCGGACGACGTGGCCAAGCACCGCGAGGCGCTGGGCGATGCCGCCGAGATCCACGTCTGGCCCGGCGCCGGCCACGGCTTCAACTGCGACCAGCGCCCGGACTACAACGAGGCGGTCGCGAAGCAGGCGCTGGACCGCACCCTCGCCTTCTTCCAGAAGAACCTGCGCTGAGGCCTCCGGACATGACCGACCTTGATCCGCGCCTGGCCGCGGATTCCGTGCTCGTGGCCGATGGCCCCCTGTCGCAGTTCCGGCTGGTGGACGACGCCCGCTTCCCCTGGCTGGTGCTTGTGCCGCGCGTCCCCGGCGCCACCGAGTGGATCGACCTCGACGGCGCCGCCCAGCGCCTGCTGCTGGCCGAAGTGAACCTGGCCGGCCGCCTGCTGCGCGGCCTCGGGCCGGTGCACAAGCTCAACATCGGCGCGCTGGGCAACGTGGTGCGGCAGCTGCACGTGCACGTGGTGGCGCGCCAGGAAGGCGACGCCGCCTGGCCGGGGCCGGTGTGGGGCGCGGGCACGCGCCAGCCCTACGTGGCCAGCGAGCGCGAGGCGCTGCTATCTTCGCTGCGTTCGGCGCTGGCCGCCGCTGCCCAATCCCCGGAGTCCCCATGAAGTCGAACGTGCTGTCCGCCATCATCCTGATCGTGCTGGGCGCCCTGCTGCTGGCCAACAACCTGATCCCGGAGTTCCGCATCTGGGCCACCCTGTTCAAGTGGTGGCCGGTGCTGCTGATCGCGCTGGGCGTGAGCCTGCTCGCGAAACGGGGCTGAGGCCGCGCCTCAGGTGCGCGGCAGGGTCACGCCGGTCTGGCCCTGGTACTTGCCGCCGCGGTCCTTGTACGAGGTCTCGCAGACTTCGTCGGACTGGAAGAACAGCATCTGCGCCACGCCCTCGCCGGCGTAGATCTTGGCCGGCAGCGGCGTGGTGTTGCTGAACTCGAGCGTCACGTGGCCCTCCCACTCCGGCTCCAGCGGCGTCACGTTGACGATGATGCCGCAGCGGGCGTAGGTGCTCTTGCCCAGGCACACCACCAGCGTGTCGCGCGGGATGCGGAAGAACTCCACGGTGCGCGCCAGCGCGAACGAATTGGGCGGGATGATGCAGACGTCGGAGACCACGTCCACGAAGCTGGTCGGGTCGAAGTTCTTCGGGTCGACGATGGTGGAGTTGATGTTGGTGAAGATCTTGAACTCGCGCGCGCAGCGCACGTCGTAGCCGTAGCTGGACGTGCCGTAGCTGACGATGCGCTGGCCGTCGCCGCCGTGCTTGACCTGGCCGGGCTCGAACGGCTCGATCATGCCCTGCTGTTCGGCCATGCGGCGGATCCACTTGTCGGACTTGATGCTCATGCGGGGCGCGGTTTCCTGGAGTGAAGGCGGGATTCTAGCGGGACGGGGCCGGCTCAGGTGTCCTGCATGACGATGTTCGGGAAGGCGATGGCCTTGTTGCGGGCCTGCAGCGACAGCCGGGCCGCGGTGCGGCGGGCGATGTCCCGGTAGGCCAGCGACAGCGCCGACCCCGGGTCGGCCGCGACCGTGGGGGTGCCGGAATCGGCCTGCTCGCGGATGTGGATGTCCAGCGGCAGCGCGCCCAGCAGCGGCACGTCGTACTGCGCCGCCATGCGTTCGCCGCCGCCGGCGCCGAACACGTGCTCGCTGTGGCCGCAGTTCGAGCACACGTGCACGGCCATGTTCTCGACGATGCCCAGCACCGGCACCTCGACCTTGGCGAACATCTGCAGGGCCTTGCGGGCATCGAGCGTGGCGATGTCCTGCGGGGTGGTCACGATCACCGCGCCCGAGACGGGCACCCGCTGCGCCAGGGTCAGCTGGATGTCGCCGGTGCCGGGCGGCAGGTCGATGACCAGGTAGTCCAGGTCGTCCCAGCGGGTGTCGTTGAGCAACTGCTGCAGGGCCTGGGTGACCATCGGGCCGCGCCAGATCATCGGGGTGTCCTCGCCCACCAGCAGGCCGATGGACATGGCCTGCAGGCCGTGGTTGCGCTTGGGCTCGATCGACTTGCCGTCCGGGCTGTCGGGGCGGCCCTGCAGGCCCAGCATCTTCGGGATGGACGGGCCGTAGATGTCGGCATCGAGCACGCCGACCCGGGCCCCCTCGGCCTGCAGGGCCAGGGCCAGGTTCACGGCGGTGGTGGACTTGCCCACCCCGCCCTTGCCCGAGGCCACGGCGATGATGTTGCGGACCTGGGGCAGCGGGGTCAGGTCCTTCTGCACCCGGTGCGCATGGACCCGGGAGCCGACCGAGACGGTGGCCTGGTCGACGCCCGGCTGGGCCTCCAGCAGGGCCTTGGCCTGGGCCGCCAGGGCCGCGTGCCAGCCCGCCGCCGGATAACCGAGCTGGATCTCGGCGGCCACCTTGCCGCCGTCGAGCCCCAGCCCCCGGATGGCGCGGGCCTCGGCCAGGGACTGGCCGGTGTGGGGGTCGGCCAGCTGGCCAAGGGCGTGGATCAGGGTTTCGGAGGGGGTCATGGGGAGGCCGGGCCGTGGATTCAGCCTGCCATGGTGCCACCCCGGCGGGGCCCACGCAGCCCGGGAGCCCCGGGCCGAGGGTAGCCGCGGAATGTGACAGGACCGTGGCCTTTCAAAAATTCAATTTGCGTTAAGGCTTGGTTCGATGTTAAGAAGTCACCTGCTTCATGAACCCACCCAAAACAGCGGAGACGCTTCAATGTCCCTCAAGAAAGACACGCGTAACAAGTCGCTGGCTCGTCTGCCCCTCGTGGCAGCCGTGGTCGCCGGCCTCTATGGTCCGGCGGTTCTCGCCCAGGACCCGCCCTCCGAGCCCGAAAACGAGGAGCAGGCGGCAGAAAACGCGGCCGATGCCACCGAACTGGAGACCATCACGGTCACCGGCTCGCTGATCAATCGTCTGGGCTTCAACTCGATGTCGCCGGTGCAGATCATCACCGCCGACGTGAGCGCCACCACCGGCCAGCTGGACACGGCCTCGATCCTGCAGACCACCAGCGTGGCCTCGGGCACCACCCAGATCAGCAACCAGTTCTCGGGCTTCGTGGTCGAGGGCGGTAACGGCAACCAGTCGATCGCCCTGCGCGGCCTCGGCGCCTCCCGCACCCTGGTCCTGCTCGACGGCAAGCGCCCGGGCCCGGCCGGTACCCGCGGCCAGGTCGGCGCGTTCGACCTGAACGTCATCCCGTCGGTCATCCTGCAGCGCGTTGAGCTGCTCAAGGACGGCGGCGGTTCGATCTACGGCTCCGACGGTATCGGCGGCGTCGTCAACCTGATCACCCGCAAGAGCGTCGACCAGCCGACCCTGATCTTCGAAACCGACCTTCCGCAGGAAGCCGGCGGTTCGTCGTACTCGGTGTCCGGCGCGACCGGCTGGAACTTCGACAAGGGCAGCATCGTTGCCGCCTTCCAGTTCTACGACCAGCAGCCGCTCAGCATCGGCGACCGCGACTTCCTGGCCTGCCCGCAGG
The DNA here is from genome assembly GCF_036275555.1 of Arenimonas sp. Lineage (GTDB taxonomy): Bacteria > Pseudomonadota > Gammaproteobacteria > Xanthomonadales > Xanthomonadaceae > Arenimonas. Next base: position 4,348 of record NZ_DASUDO010000025.1, on the reverse strand, counting down.
ACCTGGTGCGTGACGCCAACGGCAACATCATCGACCGCCAGGACCGCTCGGTCATCGGCAACACCCCGCTGGGTGGTTGCAACAACCTCTACCACAACACCGTCATCTCGGGTGCGAACCGCTACGTCCCGTCGCCGAACGGCGTGACCATCGGCCCGATCCCGGGCTACCGCCCGCGCGCCAACGGCGTCGCCGCCGGCGGCAACCCGGCGTTCTACGAGGACGTGCTGAACGCCGACTTCGTCGCCGAGTCGCACATCTTCTCGTCGCAGGAGCGCAGCAGCCTGTTCGTCGGCGCTGATTTCAGCTTCGACCGCGTGGACTGGAGCGGCCAGTTCCTGTACACGAACCGCGAGACCGAGTCGCGTCGCTTCCGCCAGTTCTTCCCGACGATGGACTACCGCTCGCTGGGCCTGAGCATCAACACCCAGCCGATCATGCCGTTCAAGTCCGACGCCAACATCGACGTCGACTTCATGTACGCGGCGTCCAGCTTCAAGGGCGGCTTCGGCAGCGACAGCACCTGGTCCTGGAACTTCGACACCACCTTCTCGCGTTCGGACGGTGACTACGAAGTCTTCAGCATCGACGCCAACAAGACCGGCGATCGCTTCCGCGACCTCGACGGTGGCGGCGCCCCGGTCAACTACCTCGACCCGGTCTTCCTGAGCGGTCGCGGCATGGAGCGCCTGGCGCAGGAAATCGGCGTCTGGCACACCGGCAACACCGTGTATGACCAGTTCGTGGTCAACGCCACCGCCACCGGCGAGCTGTTCGAGCTGCCGGCCGGCGTCGTCGCCGCCGCGATCGGTACCGAGTTCCGCCGCATCAGCATCGATGACAACCCGAGCGAGCTCGAGCGCACCGGCCGCCTGTGGGGCCAGTCGTCGGCCACCGGCACCGAGGGCAAGGACTACGTGCAGGAAGTCTTCGGCGAGATCGAAGTGCCCCTGCTGTCCGGCATCCCGGGCATCGAGGAGCTGGCGGTCAACGCTTCCGGCCGCGTGTTCAAGTACGACACCGTGGCGGACTCGGACTCGATCTGGAAGATCGGCATGCGCTGGCAGATCATCCCGTCGCTGAGCGTCCGCGCCACCCGTGGCACCTCGTACCGCGCCCCGGGCCTGTACGAGCTGTTCCTGGGTGACCAGACCTCGTTCGTCGGCCAGCTGGCGATCGATCCCTGCATCGACTGGGGCAACTCGACCAACCCGAACATCCGCAACAACTGCGCTGCGGAAGGCATCCCGTCTGACTACAACGGCGCCGGTTCCTCGGCCACCATCATCACCGGTGGCGGCCTGGGCGTCCTGAAGCCGGAGACCTCGACCGCGACCACCGCGGGCATCGTCTTCACCCCGTCGTGGGCGAACTTCACCGCTTCCGTGGACTACTTCGAGATCGACGTGCGTGACCAGATCTCGCAGCTCGGCGCCGGCGCGATCGTGGGCAGCTGCTATGCCCTGCCGAACTACCCGAACGCCTACTGCGACCTGTTCAACCGCATCGGTTCCGGCGCGAACCCGCTCAACATCGAGTTCGTCGCCGATTCGTACCTGAACATCAACAAGCAGCTGGTCCGTGGCTATGACCTGAACCTGCGTTGGGACGGCGACTTCAACTTCGGCAAGGTCGAGGTCGAGAGCCAGTTCACGTACACGATGGAGAACGTCGAGCAGCTGTTCGACAGCAGCCTCGAGAGCGGCTTCGACAGCAACGACTACGTCGGCCTGATCAGCTATCCGAAGCTCGTCGGCAACGTCCGCAGCTCGCTGACCCGCGGTGACTTCACGTACACCTGGGGCATGCGCTACGTGGACGAGACCGAGAACTTCAACTTCACCCAGCCGGCTGCGTACTTCGGCAACCCGAACCCGGTGTACGACACCGTGGCCGAGGATCGCCTGTACCACAGCCTGTCCGTCCTCTACAGCGCGGACAGCTGGGACCTGCTGGTCGGCATCGACAACGTGCTCGACAAGGATCCGCCGAACGTTTCGACCGGCACCGCCACGCGTTACGGCAACATCCCGGCGTTTGCCACCCAGTACGATTGGTTCGGCCGCTCGCTGTTCGCGCGCATGACCTATCGTTTCTGATAAAAAGCAGTAGTCTTGGAGACGGCCGGGTTATCCCGGCCGTCTCTTTTGGGGAAACAGGTACATCCGGAGAAGCACCATGCGCAACCGCTTCAAGAACCTACTGGCCATCGCCACCGCCTCGCTGCTGGCGACCGTGAATTCCGCATCCGCGCGCGACCCGATCTCGATCGAGGCGCTGTCGTCGATGCCCAAGATCCAATCCGTCTCGATGAGCTCGGACGGCAAGAACATCGTCGCCCTGATCGGCAAGGAAGGCGCCGAGGATTACGAGACCTCCCTGGCCACCTGGCAGCTCGACAACCTCGCCGCCGGCCCCACCGTCACCGCCTCGGGCGACCGCATGCGCTTCATCGCCGCCTCGGCGCTGAAGGCCGACCGCGTGTTCGTGTTCGCGCGCCAGGAATGGACCGGCGCCCTGCAGGGCTGCGGTGAAGGCAACAGCACCGGCTCGACCAAGACCTTCGTGTCCAAGGCCTACCTGACCGACACCAAGCATTCCGAGTTTTCCGAGGCCTTCGCGGCCGGCACCCGTACCGCCGGCGTCAGCGCCCAGACCGAGCGCTGCCTCGAGCTGGCCGGCAGCGCCAGCCTGGTGAACGGCCTGCCGCTGGACCCGACCAAGGTGATCGTGTCGCGGCTCAACCCGCTGACCTTCCAGGAAAACTACTACCGCTACGACCTCGCCACCGACAAGACGGAGCTGCTGTTCCGCGCCAGCGGCCGCGATGCGCCGGGCCTGCTGAACCCGCGCAACGGCGAAGTGCTGACCACCACCACCATCGAGCCGACCGCCGATGGCCTGGAGCAGCGCATCAAGATCCGCAAGGCCGGCACCGACGAGTTCGTGGTGCACCCGGCGCTGTCGCGCAAGATCAAGGACCGCTACACCATGGCCGTGGTCGGCCTGGACGAGGCCACCGGCAAGTACTACGTGCTCACCGACGCCTTCTCCGACCTGGTGCAGGCGCGCATGTACGACCCGGCCACCAGCAAGTTCGACGACGAGCCGCTGCTGGCGCACCCGAAGTACTCGATCGCCAGCATCGTGCTGGGCTCGCGCCCGAGTGACTTCAACAAGGTGCTGGGCTTCACCATCGCCAACATGAACGGCGACACGGTCTGGATCGACCCGCAGCTGGCGGCCATCCACGAGGGCCTGAAGAAGGCCTTCCCGGGCCAGCAGGTCTCGATCGGCAGCATGACCGACGATCGCAACAAGATCCTGTTCACCACCGAGAGCCCGCGCCACCCGGTGGCCTACCGCCTGCTGGTGGACGGCAACAAGGTCTCGACCCTGGGCGTCACCCGCGACGGCATCGACCCGAACGACATCGGCGAGCAGCAGTGGGTCACCTACAAGGCCCGCGATGGCCTGGAGATCCCGGCCATCCTCGACCTGCCGGCCGGCTGGACCAAGGCCGACGGCCCGCTGCCGACCGTCATCCATCCGCACGGCGGCCCCTGGTCCCGTGACTTCGGCGGCTGGGACGCCTCGGGCTGGGTGCCCTTCCTGACCTCGCGCGGCTACGCCGTGCTGCGTCCGCAGTACCGCGGCTCGCAGGGCCTGGGCCGCAAGCTCTGGACCAGCGGCGACGCCGAATGGGGCCAGAAGATGCAGGACGACAAGGACGACGGCGCCGCCTGGCTGGTGCAGCAGGGCATCGCCGATCCCAAGCGCATGGTGATGTTCGGCTACTCCTACGGTGGCTTCGCCGCCGCCGCCGCGGTGGTCCGCCCGAACAGCCCGTACCGCTGCGCCATCTCCGGCGCGCCGGTCACCGACCTGGGCCGCCTGGGCACGTCCTGGAGCGACAATCGCCTGCAGCGCATCGTGCAGGGCGACACGGTGAAGGGCATGGACCCGATGCAGAACACGGACAAGGCCAACATCCCGGTGCTGCTGTACGTGGGCGACCGCGACGTGCGCACGCCGGCCTTCCACGCGCGTGACTTCTACAACGGCGTGAAGGACAAGGTCGACGCGGAGTTCCACCTGATCCCGGACATGCCGCACAGCATGCCGTGGTACCCGCGCCACATGTCGGTCACGCTGGGCCTGATGGAAAACTTCCTCAAGACCAAGTGCGGCACGACCACCGGCGCCTGATCCTTCCCGCGTCACCGCGCAACACCAAGAGCCCGGCTTTCGCCGGGCTCTTTTTTTGGTGGAGTTCTGGCGCCGGCGTCACCACGGAAGCGAAGGTCGCTTTCTCCTCCGTGAAGCCTTTTATTTCGGAGAAAGCGAC
>NZ_DASUDO010000024.1:0-24124 GCF_036275555.1 Arenimonas sp. | reverse complement strand
GGCTTGCCCGATTCAACGGCGAGAGCTGCGTGATCATCGGCCACCAGAAAGGCCGCGACACCAAGGAAAAGATCCATCGCAATTTCGGCATGCCCAAACCCGAGGGCTACCGCAAGGCGCTGCGGCTCATGAAGCTCGCGGGCGAGAAGCAGCTGGGCGTCGAAGCGGAGCTGGAGCCGCTCGAACGCAAGCTCGGCGAGCTTCGCGCCGAGATCTACCGGAACCTCACGCCGCTGCAGCGCGTGCAGGTCGCCCGCAACGGGCGACGTCCGTTCACGCTCGACTACGTCCAGCACATCTTCACCGACTGGATCGAGCTGCACGGCGACCGCGCCTTCCGCGACGACGCCGCCATCGTCGGCGGCTGGGCGCGGCTCGACGGCGACACGGTGATGATCATCGGCCAGCAGAAGGGCCGCGACACCAAGGCCAAGATCAAGCGCAATTTCGGCATGCCGCGCCCCGAGGGCTACCGCAAGGCGCTGCGCCTGATGAAGATGGCCGAGCGCTTCAAGCTGCCCCTGCTCACCTTCATCGACACGCCGGGCGCCTATCCGGGCGTCGGCGCCGAAGAGCGCGGCCAGTCCGAGGCCATCGCCCGCAACCTGCTGGAAATGGCCGAGCTCAAGATCCCGGTCATCTGCACCGTGATCGGCGAAGGCGGCTCCGGCGGCGCGCTGGCCATCGGCGTCGGCGACCGCACCCTCATGCTCGAATACAGCACCTACTCGGTGATCTCGCCGGAAGGCTGCGCCTCGATCCTGTGGAAGTCCGCGGACAAGGCCCGCGACGCGGCCGAGGCCCTGGGCCTGACCGCGAAGCGCCTGTTCGAGCACGGCCTGGTCGACAAGATCGTGCCCGAGCCGCTGGGCGGCGCCCACCGCGATCCCGCCGCGATGGCGGCCACGCTCAAGCAGCTGATCCAGGCCGAGCTGGCGGTGCTCGACCGCGTCGAGATCCCGCAGCTGCTCGAGAACCGCTACCAGCGCCTGCGCAGCTACGGCGCCTACGAGGCCGCCTGACCGCGCCGCGGCGGCCGGGCCCGACGGGACGCCGCATGCCGCTGGATTCGCCGCCGCCGTCCCCTGGTTGCCCCGTCCGCGTCGCCTTCAGCGGCGGCATGGACTCGACCGTGCTGCTGCACTGGCTGGCGTCCAGCCCGGCGGTGCGCGCCGACGGACTGCGCGCGCTGCACGTGGACCACGGCCTGCAGCCCGGTTCCGCCGCCTGGGCGGCCCGCTGCGCCGAGGTTTGCGCAGGGCTGGGCATCGCCTTCGAATCGCGCCGCGTCGCCGTGCACGACGCGGGGGACGGCCTGGAAGCCGCCGCGCGCGCGGCGCGCTACGACGCCCTCGCGGACGGCCTGGTGCCCGGCGAGCGGGTTGCCCTGGCCCACCACCGCGACGACCAGGCCGAGACCGTGCTGCTGCGCCTGCTGCGGGGCAGCGGCGAGGGCCTGGCGGCGATGCGGCCGCTGCGCCGCTTCGGCGCCGGCTGGCTCTGGCGGCCGCTGCTGGACCAGCCGCGCGAAGCGCTGGCCCGCTACGCGCGCGAACACGGGCTGGCGTGGATCGAGGACCCCAGCAACGCCACCGACCACGCCGACCGCAACTTCCTGCGCCGGCAGGTGCTGCCGCGGCTCGCCGACCGCTGGCCCGGGGCCGCGGCGGGGCTGGCGCGCAGCGCCTCCCTGCTTGCGGGGCAGGCGGACCTGCTCTCTGGCGAGGACGCGCGCCGGCTGGCGCAGGTGCAGGGCCTGGACCCCGCCACCCTGTCGGTGCCGGCGTTAAAGGCGCTGGCGCCGGGCTGGCGCGACCGCGTGCTGCGCCGCTGGGTGCGCGACCTCGGCCTGCCGCCGCTGCCGCCCGCCGGCCTGCGCGCCATCACCGGGGAACTGCTGCCGGCGCGCGAAGACGGCGAGCCGGCCTTCGCCTGGTCCGGCGCCGTGGTGCGACGCTGGCGCGACCTGCTGTACGCCGGACCGACGATGCCGCCCCTGCCCGCGGACTTCGCGCAGGCCTGGGACGGCCGCTCGCCGCTGGCGCTGCCCACCGGCGACGTGCTGTCGCTGTCGCCGGCCAGCGCCTTCGATGCGCCGCTGCGCGTGCACGCGCGCCAGGGCGGCGAGCGCCTGGTGCTGCCGGGCCGCGCGCATTCGAGTGAACTCAAGCACGTGCTGCAGGACCTCGGCCTGCCGCCCTGGCTGCGCGCGCGGCTGCCGCTGCTCTCGGGCCCCGGCGGCGAGCTGCTGGCGGCCGGCGACGTGGCCATCGCGGCGCCGCTACACGACTGGCTGGCCGCCCGAGGCGCCTGCCTCCGCCTGCAGTCGCCGGCGATGCCGCGGCCACGTTGACCACCCGCCGCCTCGCCCCGCAAACTCCGCGCATGGCCGCCAAGACCCCCGCATCGCCGCCGTCCCCCGTCGCCCAGTTCGAGACCTCGCTCGACGAGCTCGAGCAGTTGGTGCAGAAGATGGAGAAGGGCGACCTCTCGCTCGACGATTCGCTCGCGGCGTACGAGCGCGGCGTCGGCCTGTATCGCCAGTGCCAGGGCGCGCTGGAGCAGGCCGAACTGCGCGTGCGCCTGCTCAGCGACCCGGCCGATCCCGACAGCGGCCAGCCGTTCCAGCCCGATGCCGGTTGATCCGGCCGCGGCGCGCTGGATGCAGCGCGTCGAAGCCCGCCTCGAAAGCGCATTGCCCCCGGCCAACGATTCGCCGGAACGCCTGCACTCGGCCATGCGCCACGCGGTGCTGGGCGGCGGCAAGCGCCTGCGCCCGATGCTGGTCTACGCCGCCGGCGCCGCCACCGGCGCCGATGAAATCCTGTGCGACGCGCCGGCCGCCGCGGTCGAACTGGTGCACGCCTACTCACTGGTGCACGACGACCTGCCGGCCATGGACGACGACGCGCTGCGCCGCGGCCGGCCCACCGTGCACGTCGCCTTCGACGAGGCCACCGCCATCCTCGCCGGCGACGCGCTGCAGGCGCTGGCCTTCGAGGTACTGGCGGACGCGCCGGCGGACGCCGCGCTGCGCGTCGCCTGGCTGCAGTCGCTGGCGCGCGCCGCCGGCGCGCCCGGCATGTGCGGCGGCCAGGCGCTCGACATCGACGCCACCGGCCGGCTGCTCGAAGTGGCGCAGCTCGAGCGCCTGCATGCGCTCAAGACCGGCGCGCTGATCCGGGCCGCGGTGCGGATGGGCGGGCTGGCGGGCGGTGCCGATGCCGGCACGCTGGCGCGGCTGGACGACTATGCGTCGGCGCTGGGCCTGGCCTTCCAGATCCGCGACGACATCCTCGACGTCGAAGGCGACAGCGCCCAGCTCGGCAAGACCGCCGGCAAGGACCAGGCGCAGGAAAAATCCACCTACCCGGCCCTGCTGGGCATGGCGCGCTCGAAGGCGCTGCTGGCGGAGCTGGCGGAAAAAACAAAAGCGGCCCTGGGGCCGCTTGGCGACGAGGCCGGCGCACTGCGCCGGCTCGCCGAATTCGCGGTCGCGCGGGCCAACTGACCGGCGCGACGCGCGCGGCTCAGCTGACCAGGCGGATGGCGACCGGGTAGCGGTAGCTCTCGCCGTTGTTGGCCTTGATGCCGGCCAGGATGCAGAACACGATGTTGCCGATCAGGATCACCGGGTAGAGCAGGAAGCCGATCAGCAGGAAGCTCAGCACCACGGCCACGATCCAGGCCAGCAGCACGGTGATCTGGAAGTTCAGCGCTTCCTTGGACTGCTCGGTCAGCCAGGACTTGTCGGCCTTGTCCTTGTTGATCAGCCAGATGATCAGCGGAACGATGAAGCCGGCGATGATGCCCGACAGGTGGGTGATCAGGGCGAGGGTTTTGTCTTCGGCTTGCACGTCGTTCATTCGGTTCCCCTTCGATTGGATGCTTGGTTTGCTGGCGCCGGGGGCGCCTTGGCCCGGCTAATTTCCGGGCTTGTGAAGAGGCTGTCAAGGCAACGCAGGATCAGGCCTCCCCGGCCACCATCATCCGCCCGACCAGGATCGAACCGACCGAAACGTGCGAGCGCCGGTCGACGTCCGCGCCCACCGCCTCGATGGCCAGGAACATCTCCGGCAGGCGGCCGGCGATGGTGAGTTCGTCCACCGGGTGGACCAGCTCGCCGCCTTCGACCCAGAAGCCCGCGGCCCCGCGCGAATAGTCGCCGGTGACGGTGTTGGCCCCCTGCCCCATCAGCTCGGTGACCAGCAGGCCGCGGCCCATGGCCCGGGCCATGTCCTCGAGCCCGCTGGCGTTGGCGGCGACCTCGAGGTTGTTGACGCCGCCGGCGTTGCCGGTGCTCTTGAGGCCCAGCTTGCGGGCCGAATAGCTGCCCAGCACGTAGCGCTGGAGGATGCCGTCGCGCACCAGGTCGGAATCCACCGTGGCCACGCCCTCGGCGTCGAAGGCCGAGGAGCGGATGCCGCGCGGCTTGTGCGGCCGCTCCGAGATGGCGAACCACGGCGGCAGGATCTGCTTGCCCGCGTGGTCGAGCAGGAAGCTGGCGCGCCGGTACAGCGCGCCGCCGGACACGGCGCCGAGCAGGTGGCCGATGAGGCTGCGGGCCATTTCCGGCGCGAACAGCACCGGGTACTCGCCGGTGCGGATCGGCCGCGGATCGAGGCGGCGCAGCGTGCGCTCGGCGGCGCGGCGGCCGACCTGGACCGGGGCCTCGAGGTCGTCGGGCGAGAGCGCGCTGGTGTACCAGTAGTCGCGCTGCATCCGGTCGCCGCTGCCGGCGATCAGCGACACGCTGAGCGAGTGGCTGGTGCCGCGCTCGGCGCCGAGGAAGCCGTGGCTGTTGGCGTATACCGAGACGCTTTCGCTGCTGTAGGCGCCGGCGCCGTCGGAATTGGAGATGCGGGCGTCGGCGGCGCGGCCGGCGGCCTCGGCCTCCAGCGCCAGCGCGATGGCGCGGTCCGCGTCGAGCGGCCACGGGTGCCAGCCGTCGAATTCGCGCAGGTCGGTGGCCATGCGGTCGGCATCGGCCAGGCCGGCGGCCGGGTCGGCCTCGGTGTGGCGCGCGATCGCGCAAGCCTGCTCGACGCTGGCGCGCAGGCTGTCGGGCTGCAGGTCGGCGGTGCTGGCGCTGCCCTTGCGCTGGCCGAAGTACACGGTGAGGCCGACGCCGCGGTCGCGGGTGCGCTCCACGGTTTCGACCTCGCCCATGCGGACGTTCACCGACAGGCCGGCGTCCTCGTTCATGGTCACCTCGGCCTGGCTGGCGCCGAGGCGCGCGCATTGGTCCAGGACCTCGCGGGCCAGGCCGGACAGGCGGTCCATCCGGGCCAGGGAATCATCGGAAGCTGCGGTCAGGGGCTGCATGGGCGTATCCTTTCGCTCCAGGACGGTGGTGGACGATGCACGAAGAAGACTTCGAAGACGAGGAACACGACTACGGCCCGAGCCGCAGCGAGCAGCGCCGCGAGGCGCTGGCGGTGCTGGACCTGGCCATGAAGCTGGTCGGCGAGAGCGACGCGCGGCTGCAGCAGATCCCGATGGACGAGGACCTGCTGGCGCTGGTGATCGCCTCGAAGAAGATCACCTCGCAGATCGCGCGCAAGCGGCAGATCCACTTCCTGGCCAAGCAGATGCGGCGGCAGGACGACGAGGCGCTGCAGGTGATCCGCGCGGCGCTGGACCACGACAAGGCCGAAGGCCGCCGCGAGGCGCAGGCCCTGCACGAGGTCGAGTACTGGCGCGACAAGCTGGTCGCCGACGGCGACGAGGCGCTCTCGGAGCTGCTGGCCAGCCACCCGCACGCCGACCGCCAGCACCTGCGCCAGCTCGCCCGCAACGCGCACCAGGAACGCCTGAAGAACAAACCCCCGCACGCCTACCGCGAACTCTTCCGCGAACTCCGCACCCTCCTCGCCGCCTCCGGCGACGGCTCTGGCGAGTGAGGCCGGGTGGCTCCGCGGGATCGCGCCGCGAAGACTGTGGGCCAGGTGTCCGAACGCGGATAAAAGCGGATGCACGCGGATAAGAGCGGATGAAGATGGGTTTTTTGGCCTTGGGTTTTTCAATGGCTCAATCCGCTTTTATCCGCGCGCATCGGCTCTGATCCGCGTTCAACCGCGCCAGCGACCGAAGCGCCGGAAAAATCAGGCACGCGTGCCGCCGATGGTCATGGCGTCGATCTTGAGGGTGGGCTGGCCGACGCCGACGGGGACCGACTGGCCGTCCTTGCCGCAGATGCCGACGCCCTGGTCGAGTTCGAGGTCGCGGCCGACCATGCTGACGCGGGTCATGGCCTCGGGGCCGTTGCCGATCAGGGTGGCGCCCTTCACCGGCCGGGTGATCTTCCCGTCCTCGATCAGGTAGGCCTCGGTGGCCGAGAACACGAACTTGCCGCTGGTGATGTCGACCTGGCCGCCGCCGAAGTTCGGCGCGTACAGGCCCTTCTTAACCGAGGCGATGATCTCGGCCGGGTCGTAGTCGCCGGCCAGCATGTAGGTGTTGGTCATGCGCGGCATCGGCAGGTGCGCGAAGCTCTCGCGGCGGCCGTTGCCGGTCGGCGCCACGCCCATCAGCCGGGCGTTGAGCGTGTCCTGGATATAGCCGCGCAGGATGCCGTCCTCGATCAGCGTGGTGCACTGCGTGGGCGTGCCCTCGTCGTCGACGTTGAGCGAGCCGCGGCGCGCCGCCAGCGTGCCGTCGTCGACGATGGTGACGCCCGGTGCCGCCACGCGTTCGCCGATGCGGCCCGCGTAGACCGAGGTGCCCTTGCGATTGAAGTCGCCCTCGAGGCCATGGCCCACCGCCTCATGCAGCAGCACGCCCGGCCAGCCCGGGCCCAGCACCACCGGTAGCGTGCCGGCCGGCGCGTCGACGGCCTCGAGGTTGACCAGCGCCTGGCGCAGGGCTTCCTTCGCCACCGCGCGCGGCCGCCCGCCGGAGAACAGCTCGGCATAGGAATAGCGGCCGCCGGCGCCGGAGTAGCCCTGCTCGCGGCGGCCGTCGTGCTCGACGATCACCTGCACGTTGAAGCGCACCAGCGGCCGCACGTCGGACGCGAGCGTGCCGTCGCTGCGCGCCACCAGCACCGTGTCGACGCCACCGGAGAGGCTCACGACCACCTGCTTGACGCGCGGATCCTGCGCGCGCAGCCACTGGTCGACCTCGCGAAGCGCGTGGATCTTCTCGTCCGTGGCCATGCCGTCGATCGGGTCCACCGGCGCATAGAGTTCGCGCCCGCGCACCACGACGCGCTGGCCGCCCGCCGACTGGCCGCCGCTGCGGCTGATCGCGCGCGCGGCCGAGGCGGATTCGAGCAGCGCATCGGCGCGGATGTCGTCGGAATACGCAAAGCCGGTCTTCTCGCCGCTGACCGCGCGCACGCCGACGCCCTGCTCGATCGAATGCGAGCCGTCCTTGACGATGCCGTCCTCCAGGCTCCAGCCCTCGCGCCGGCTGTGCTGGAAATACAGATCGCCGTAATCCACGCCCGGCCCCATCAGCCGCCCGAAGGCCGCGTCCAGGCCATCGAGGCCGAGGCCGCCCGGCGTGAGCAGGCGCGATTGGGCGAGTTGCAGGGTGTCGGTCATGGGCGTGGGCGGCGTGCGGGAGTGATGATCAGGGTGACAGATGTGGGGGATGGGTGGGGTGATCAAGGGGTGGAAGACGGGAAAAGCGAGGAAATAGTGAAGAGGAGTTAGGAGATAGTGAGAAGCGGCGTTCGCGCGGCTGATCCGATGCGGCGTCCTCTTCCACTGGTTCCTGTTTCCTCTTCACTAGTTCCCATCCCCCCGGAAACCTCACCGAGCCACCCACTACCTCCTACCTCCTACCTCCTATCCACTATTTCCTAAGCTCCTCGCTCGCTAGTCCCCGCCGGCCACCGGCGGCCCCTTCTCCACCACTTCAATCACCGGCTCCTTCCACGGCCCGGTCACCCGGTACACCGTGCGCGCGGCTTGCTTGAGCGGTTTCTGCAGCACGGCCTGCGCGACCGCGCCGACCGCGGCGCCCACCGGGCCGCCGGCGATCGCGCCGATCGCGGGCAGCACGCCGCCGGCCTTGGGCAGCACCTCGATGCGCTGGTCGTACTGCTGCGCGCGCAGGTCGGTCGAGCCGCTCACGCGGATCTCGGCGGCGGGGCCGTTGATCTGCAGCAGGTCGGTGCTGGCGCGGCCGTCGGCGAACACGAATTCGCCCCGCATGGTGTTGAAGCCGAAGCCCTTCTCGAAGAAATCGCTGAAATCGAGGCTGAGCCGGCGCGGGATCTCGGCGAGGCTGATCAGGCCCAGCACGCGCCCTCCGCCGCCGGGCTCGACCTCCAGCAGCTGGCCCTCGCCCACGTCGACCGACAGCTTGCCTTCGAAACGCGCCAGCGCGAAGGCGCCCGGCGAACCCGGCCAGCCACCCTCGAGCCGGCCGCGGGTCTCGCCGTCCTCGACCATGCCGGCAAGCCCGAAAGCCCCGAGCATGTCGCCCAGGCTGTCGGCGCCGAAGTCGACCGCGAAGCGCGAGCGGCTGCTGCCCTCGCCGGCGCGCAGCCATTCGCCGCGCGCGCGCAGCTGCACGGCGTCCGAGGTGGTGTCGAATCGGTCGATGCGCAGGCCCTCGGGCATCGGCTGCGCCGCGAGCTCGGCCACGCCCAGCGCCAGCTGGCCCAGCCGCAGGTCCTGCACCCGGAAGCGCAGCGGCGGCAGCTTGGCCGGGTCGTCGCTGCGGCCGGCCTCGAGCGTCGCCCGTTGCTCGGGCGTGGGCTCGGGCTTCTCCGGCCAGTGCAGGCGCGCGAAGCGGCCGTCGATGCCCTGCGCCAGGTCGCGCGGGATGTCGATCTCGCCCGCCACCGCGGGGCCCTCGAGCGACAGGCGCGTGCGCTCGGGCTCGCGCCGCAGCTGCAGGCGGGTGTCGGCGAAACGGGAGCCGAGCAAGTCGAGGTTGGCGACGCGCAGGTCCACTTCGCGCAAGCCGCCGGCACCCTCGCCCTTCGCCGCGAACGCGATCCAGCCGGCGGCGTCCAGGGTTTCGGTGCGGCCCAGCGCCACCAGGCCCTGCTGCGGCAGCGGCGGCTCCTCGCCGGGCCCGAACAGCAGCAGGCCGCCCATCGCATCGTCGCTGCCCATGCGCCCGCGCAGGCGCAGGGTGTCGCCGAGCTGCATGCGCACTTCGCCTCCCGCGAGCGGCAGCGGCGCCTGCAGCCGCAGCGGCCAGCGCGCCTCGGCCGGCTTGGCCAGCGGCGCCGGCAGCGCCACGGCGGTGCCGACCAGGTCGGAGTTGATCGACAGCCGCGAGGGCGCCGCCGCCGCGCCCGGCACCGACTGCGGGATGTCCACCGCCACGGTCCAGGTGCTGCGCCCGACCAGCCACGGGTCGAGCCAGGCCAGCGGCGGGTGCCTCGCGATCAGCGTCTGGGCCGGGAACCCGCCGACCAGGCTGGCGCGGGCGGCGAGGCCGGCATCACCGGTGTAGTCCGCGCCGACCATCAGGCTGAAGCGCGCGGGTTCGCCCTCGAACTCGACCTCGAGCGCGTCGGCGATGAAGCCGCGGTCGCTGAAGCGCGTGCGCCCGTTCACTGCCTGCAGGTCGATGTCCCAGCGCGGATCGGACAGGCGCGCACCGGCGAGGTCGATGGTGCCGTCGATGCGGCGGCCGCCCAGGCGCGCAGCCAGCGGCAGGTCGAGCGACAGCCGCACCTCGGCCGGGCCGCGGATGCTGGCGTTGAGCAGGTGCTCCTCGAAGCGCGCGCGCAGCGGACTCTCCAGCATCAGCGCCTGCAGCGAAGCGCCGTCGGCGGGCGCCTCGATGTCGAGCACCAGCCGCGGGTCGCGGAAGTCGGCGATGCCGCCCGCCACCCGGCGCACGCGGTTGCCCAGGATCATGCCCTGGCCTTCGAGCGTCATGCCCGGGCCGTCGAAGGCGACATCGAGGTCCATCGCCTCGGCGTCCGGCCACTCGGGATTGAAGGCCACGCGCGCCTGCGAGACGCGGGCGCGGGCGTCGAAGCGTCCCTCGCCGTTGCGGAACGGCCAGTCGGCCAGGTCGCCGGCGAGCACGGCGCGGCCCTGTTCGACCGAGCCGTCGAGCAGCGCCCGGTCGAGCCACTCGATGGTCGTGGGCGGCATCTTGCCCTGCACCCAGAACTTGCCGGCGGCCGGCACCGGCGACGGATCCACGATCGCCGCGAGGTCTACCCGCGGCCGCCGGGCCTCGCCCGGGAAATGCAGCTCGGCGCGCAGCCGCGCCCCGAAATCGGCACCCCGGATGCGCAGGTCGCTGGCGCCCGCCGTCCACAGCCCACCCTCGCGCCACCAGCCCAGCGTGCCGCCCAGCCGGAAATCCAGCGGCTGGCGGAACTTCGGCCAGTCGAAACGCGCCGGCCCTTCGGCCAGGCGCAGCACGCCGCCGTCCTGGTCGTAGGCGACGCTGCCGCCCAGGCCCTGCACGCCCGGCTGGCCGCCGTAGGGCGCCCAGCCCACGGCGTCGATCCGCGCCGAGCCGGACCAGTCGCCCTCGCGGCCCTGCACCTGCACGTGGTGCAGCACGCCGTCGGGCGCCGCCTCGTGCAGCCACTGGCGCAGGCCGGCGGGCACGGCCGGGGCCAGGGTGGCAAGCGCGCGCGCCGGGGCCAGGTCCATGCGCGGCGCCTGCAGCGCGAAGCGCTCGCCGCCGGCCAGCCACAGGCCATCGAAGCTGTGCGGTTCGCGCCGCCCGCCCTCGTGGAAGTGCAGCTCGGGCGCGTGCAGCTGCCAGCCGTTCGCGTCGGCCTGCCAGCGCGCCAGCAGGTCGGCGCGCTCGAAGGCCACCGGCGGCGACGACAGCGCGTCGCCGCCGTCGCGGTGCCAGGGCGTGCGCGCCACCAGCGCGATCGGCGCGAGCTGGGCGCGGACGCGCACGTCCATGACCCGTTGGGTATCGATACGCGCCCAGAGGTCGAC
Organism: Arenimonas sp.; assembly: GCF_036275555.1. Classification (GTDB taxonomy): domain Bacteria; phylum Pseudomonadota; class Gammaproteobacteria; order Xanthomonadales; family Xanthomonadaceae; genus Arenimonas. The sequence goes on along the minus strand of NZ_DASUDO010000024.1, from coordinate 13,238 downwards.
CGCGCCCTTGCCGGCCACCACCATGCCGGTGTCGGCCAGCAGCGGCGACCATTCCTCCAGCGCCAGCGGCTTGCCGCCAGCCCAGAGCAGGCCCGACCAAGTGCCGCGCTCGAGGTCGGCGACGGCCTGCAGCGGCGTGCCCTCGCGATCGGCCCAGGCGCGCACGCCGGCGAGCAGGCGGTCGCCGCCGACGCGCAGGCGCAGGTCGACGCGCGGCAGCCGCAGTTCGCGCTTGAAGGCGGGCGAGCGCACCGCGAGGTTGGCGCGTTCCACCTGCAGTTCGCCCAGCGCTTCGAGCGTGTCGAGCGGATCGACCGCCGGATCGGGCTGGAACGGCAGGCCGACCATGCGCCAGCGGCGGTCCTCGCCCTGCTCCAGCACCAGCGAAAGCTCGCGCACCTTGAGTTCGGTCAGCGGCGCGCCGGGCAGCAGGCCCGAGTACACCGCCACCAGCAGTTCGGCGCGGCCGATGTCGAGGCGGCGGCCTTCGGGGCCGATGCGCAGCCCGTCGAGCGTGAAGCGCGGCCCGCGCCGGGTCCACTCGCCGCGCGCGGCGTCGAAGGCAACCGGCTGGCGCAGCCGTTCCGACAGCCAGCCGGCGATCTTGTCCGGGTGTCGCTCGACCAGCGGCAGCAGCTGGTTCAGGCCGCCGACCAGGGTGGCTGCGAGGATCAGCAGCACCAGCAGCCCGTAGCCGGTGAAACGGCGGGCATGGCGGATCCGGCGGCGCAGCGGCGAACTCATCCGCGGCTCAGAGCAGGACCACGTCGTACTGTTCCTGCGCGTACTGCTCGTCGGCCTGGAAGCGGATGGACTTGCCCAGGAACTCCTCGAGCTCGGCCACCGCGGCGGATTCCTCCTCGGTGATCTTGGTCACCACCCGCGGCGACGCGATCACCAGCAGCTGCGAGGCCTCGAACTGGCGCACGGCGCGGGTGATCTCGCGGAAGATCTCGTAGGTCAGCGTTTCCGGCGTCTTCAGCGTGCCGCGGCCGCCGCATTCGTGGCAGGGCTCGCAGAGCTGGCGCTCGAGGCTCTCGGTGGTGCGCTTGCGCGTCATCTCCACCAGGCCCAGCGGCGAGAACTCGTGCACCGAGGTGCGCGCATGGTCGTGCAGCAGGCCCTTCTCGAGCGTGCGCAGCACCTGGCGCCGGTGCTCGTCGTCGGTCATGTCGATGAAGTCGATGATGATGATGCCGCCGAGGTTGCGCAGCCGCAGCTGGCGCGCCACCGCCTGCGCGGCCTCGAGGTTGGTGCGGTACACCGTTTCCTCGAGGTTGCGCTGGCCAAGGAAGGAGCCGGTGTTGACGTCCACCGTGGTCATCGCCTCGGTCTGGTCGATGATGAGGTGGCCGCCGGACTTGAGCGGCACCTCCTTCTGCATCGCCCGCAGGATCTCGTCCTCGACGCCGTAGAGGTCGAAGATCGGCCGCTCGCCGGCGTAGTGCTCGATGCGCTCGGCCAGGTCGGGCATGAACTGGTTGGCGAAGGTCGTGAGCTTCTCGAAGGCCTCGCGCGAATCCACCCGCACCTTGTCCACGTCCTTGCGCATCAGGTCGCGCACCGCGCGCAGCGGCAGCGCCAGGTCTTCGTAGATGCGTTGGCCGACCCGGGTGCTGGCGCTGGCGGCGCGGATCACGCCCCAGGCGCGCTGCAGGTAGGCCACGTCCTCGGCCAGCGCCTCGTCGGGCTGGCCCTCGGCATTGGTGCGCACGATGTAGCCCTGGCCCGAGCCATTCGCCAGCGACGCCATCAGGGCCTTGAGCCGCGCGCGCTGCGCCTCGTCCTCGATGCGGGCCGACACGCCCAGCACGCGCGAGTGCGGCAGGAAGACCAGATAGCGCGACGGGATCGAGAGCTGGGTCGTGAGCCGCGCGCCCTTGCTGCCGATCGGGTCCTTGACCACCTGCACCACGATCTCCTGGCCTTCGTGCACCAGCGAGTTGATGGTCGGCGGCGGACCGGGGGGCGGCGGCGCGTCGTCGCCCTCGCCCGCCAGCGCCGGCTTGAGGATGTCGGAGGCGTGCAGGAACGCCGCGCGGTCCAGCCCGATCTCGACGAAGGCCGCCTGCATGCCGGGCATCACCCGCTGCACGCGGCCCTTGTAGATGTTGCCGACCACGCCGCGGCGCGAGGCGCGCTCGATGTGCAGCTCCTGCAGCATGCCGTTCTCGACCACCGCGACGCGGGTCTCGCGCGGGGTGACGTTGATCAGGATTTCCTCGGACACGCGGTTCCCCGGTTCAGTGCAGGAGCCCGAAGCCGCGCAGCAGGCGCGCGGTTTCGTGCAGCGGCAGTCCCATCACGCCGGTGTAGCTGCCGGCGAGGTGGGCGACGTGGGCGCCGAAGCGGCCCTGGATGGCGTAGGCACCGGCCTTGCCGAAGCAGTCGCCGGTGGCCACGTAGGCGGCGATCATCGCCTCGTCGAGCGGCTCGACGCGGACCTCGGAGACGCAGGTGGCGTTCGCCTCGCGGCCGGCGCTCACCAGCCAGACGCTGGACACCACGCGGTGGGTGCGGCCCGAGAGCATGCGCAGCATGCGCGCGGCGGCGTCGGCGTCGGCCGGCTTGCCGAACACCTGGTCGCCCAGCACCACTTCGGTGTCGGCGCCGAGCACCACCGCGTCCTTGTTCGCGACCACCGCCAGCAGGCCGGCGCCGGCCTTTTCGCGGGCGACGCGGCGGACGTAGTCATCGGGCGGTTCGCCGGGCAGGCGCTGTTCGGGAACGTCCACGTCGAGCAGGCCGAACGCGAGGCCCAACTGGGCCAGGAGGTCGCGGCGGCGCGGGGATTGCGAGGCGAGATAGAGCATCGCCCAAGCATAGCCGCTGGCACCGTCCGCGGGCAGTTCCCCGGCGGGTGGCTTCAGCGGGCAGCCGGTCGCGTCAGGCGCGGTGGTAGGGGTGGTTGGCGAGCAGGCTGGCGGCGCGGTAGAGCTGTTCGGCCAGCACCAGCCGCACCAGCATGTGCGGCAGCGTCAGCGGCCCGAGCGACCAGCTTTCGCCGGCCGCGGCGATCACGTCGGGCGAATGCCCCTCGGGCCCGCCGACCAGGAAGGCCAGGTCGCGGCCCTGCTGGCGCCAGTGTTCCAGGCGCTGCCCCAGCTGCTCGGAGGAATACGGCTTGCCGCGGCCATCGAGGGTGACGACATGCGCGCCGCGCGGCACCGCCGCCAGCACGCGCTCACCCTCCTCGGCCATGGCCCGCGCGGCATCGCGGCCCTTGCCGCGCATCCCCGGCGCCACCTCCACCAGCTCCAGCGGCAACCAGTGCGACAAGCGCTTCTGGTACTCGCCAAACCCCGCGGCCACCCACTCCGGCGCCCGCTCACCCACCGCGATCAGCCGGGCTTTCATCGGTGATGGGGCGCCAGGGGAATGAACGCGGATAAAGGCGGATGCACGCGGATAAAAGCGGATTGACTGAACAAGGAATTCATCCGCTCTTATCCGCGTGCATCCGCTTTGATCCGCGTTAGATACGAAGCGCCTGCCAGCGCGAGGACTAGACCGTCGCGGAGTCTTCGGGCGGCTGGTCGCCGACGGTCCAGAGGCGCTCGAGGGCGTAGAACTCGCGGACGCGGGGCAGCATGACGTGGACGATGACGTCGCCCAGGTCGACCAGCACCCACTCGGCCTCGCGCTCGCCTTCCACGCCCAGCGGCATCACGCCGCACTTCTTGGCGAACTTGACCACTTCGTCGGCCACCGACTTCACGTGGCGGGTCGAGGTGCCCGAGACCACGACGAGGTAGTCGGCGATGCTGGTCTTGCCGCGCACGTCGATCTCGACGGCATCCTTGGCCTTCATTTCCTCCAGCGCCAGGTGCACCTGCTTGAGGATGGCTTCCGGCGACGGGGCCGGGTCGGGCATCTGGGTCTTGATGACGTGGGCTTGGGTGGTCAACGTGGCGCTCGAATCGGAAAGACGGGCCGCATTATACGCCCGCCGGGCCCGGGCCGCCCCGGTAGAGCCCTTCCCGGGCGATGTAGGCCGCCACTGCCGGGTCCAGCCAGCCCGCGCGGCCGCCGGCCCCGGCGAGGCCGCGACGCACTTCCGTGGCCGAGGCCGGGTGCAGGGCCATGTCCAGCCTGAACAGCCGGCCGGCCGGCGCGGCCGCCAGGTCGGCGGGAGCCTCGCGCCAGCGGCCGGCGCAGGCCGCGGCCAGCGCCGGCGGCAGCGGGTCGAGCGCATGCCCCGGGCGCACCGCGACCACGAAATGGGCCAGCCCCAGCAGCGCCTCCCACTCATGCCAGGTCGGCAGCCCGCGGAAGGCGTCGGCGCCCAGCACCCAGGCCACGGCCGCGGTGGGCCCGGCCTCGGCGCGCAGGTCGCGCAGCGTGCGCACCGTCCAGGACGGCCCCTCGCGCCGCAGTTCACGGGTGTCGATGCGGAACCCGGGCTCGCCGGCCAGGGCCAGCTCCAGCATCCGGGTGCGCTGGGCGGCGCTGGCGCCGGGCGCGGGGCGATGCGGCGGATCGGCGGCGGGCACGAAGGCCGGGGCGGTGCCGAAGGCCTCGCGCACCGCCCGCGCCACCGCCAGGTGGCCGGCATGCACCGGGTCGAAGGTGCCGCCGTAGTAGAGCGCCAGCGTCACGACGCCAGCAGGCCCCGGGCGCGGGCGTCGGCGATCGCGGCCAGCAGCCGCTCCAGCCGCAGCCAGGGGTCGCCGCCGCCGCGGCCCTTGGCGGCGCGGTCGATGGCGCCGCACTCGGCCACGAAGGCCTCCCAGCGCGACGGCGGATGCCGCTCGATCGCGCGCCGGTACATCGCCTGCTTGCTGTCCCAGACGCGCGCCTCGCGCATCGCCGACATCACGTTGCCCGACTCCGCCGCGCGGGCGAGCGCGCAGAGCGCCAGCACTTCCTTCGCGACCATCGGCATCAGGCCCGCCACCTGGTCGCCCTCGGCGCGCAGCGCGGCCAGCATGCGCACCGCGCGCGGCGCATCGCCGGCGAGCGCCGCGTCCACCAGCTTGAACACGTCGAAGCGCGAGGAGTCCGCGACCAGCTGCTCCATTTGCGCCTCGTCGATGGCCTGCGCCGCGGCGCCGCGGCCGGTACCGACCAGCAGCGCCAGCTTGTCCACTTCCTGCGCGGCCGCGAGCAGGTTGCCCTCGACGCGGTCCGCCAGCCGCTGCACGGCGTCAGGCGTGGCCACCAGGCCGCGCCCGCGCAGGCGGCGCTGCAGCCAGTCGCCCAGTTCGTGCGTCTTCAGCGGATAGATCGGCAGGAAGTGGCCCGCCTTCGCGATCGCCTCGCTCCACTTGCCGGCGTGGGCCTTGCTCCAGTCCTGCGCGGTGATCAGCAGCACGGTGTCGGGCGGCGGGTTTTCGCAGTATTCGCGGATCGCCTCGCTGCCGTCCTTGCCCGGCTTCCCGGTGGGCAGGCGCAGGTCGAATACGCGGCGGCTGGCGAACAGGCTCAGCGAGGCCAGGCCGCGGCTGAGCGTGTTCCAGTCGAAGCTGCCCTCGGCGTCGTAGACCTCGCGCTCGGTGTAGCCCTCCTCGCGGGCGCGGGCGCGGATGGCATCGGCGGCCTCCTGCACGAGCAGCGGTTCGCCGCCGGCCACCAGGTAAACCGGGCGCAGCGGCTCGCCGGCGAGCTGGCGCTCCAGGCGGTCTGCGCGCAGCTCCATCAGTCGGCGCGCAGCACCGCGTCCAGGCGCCGCAGGATCGCGGCCTGCATCTCGCGGCGCAGTTCGTCCTGGATCAGGGCCTGCTCGGCCGGGCTGCCGGCGGAAGCGACGCTGTCGTAGGTGTACTCGCGCGACAGCTCGACGTCCTGGGCCGGCACCCGCACGGCGCCGTCGGCGCCGACCAGGTCGAAGCGGACGCGGTAGGTGGTTTCGTACTCGCGCACCTGGGCCAGGCGGTCGAGCGCCAGCGGGCGGGTGCCGAGCGACTCGGACAGCACGCGCAGCTGCGCGGCCGGCTGGCCGTCCACGGCGGGCGTGGCCCCGGCACGGGTGAGCGCCACCGACAGCCCCTGGCCCAGCGGGCTGTAGGGATCGCTGGTGGACACCTTCACCGGGCCGAGGTCGTCGGCGAGCGCGAGCGAGGCGCGGGGGCGGAAACCGCAGGCGGTGGCGACCGCGAGCAGGCAGACCAGGACCAGTAGACGCTGCATCAGCTTCACCCCGCGACGATGTTGACGATCTTGCCCGGCACGACGATCACCTTGCGCACGGCCAAGCCTTCCAGGAACTTCTGCACGTTCGGCTCGGCCAGGGCCAGGGCTTCGATCGTGTCCTTGCCGGCGTTCACCGACACCTCGATGGTACCGCGCAGCTTGCCGTTCACCTGCACCGCCAGGGTGGCGGCCTCGCGCACCAGCGCGGCCGGGTCGGCCTGCGGGAACGGGATGTCCTCGAGCGTGGCCTCGGCATGGCCCAGGCGCTGCCACAGCGCGTGCGAGGTGTGCGGCGTGATCGGGTTGAGCAGCAGCGTCACGGCCTCGAAGGCCTCCTGCCGCAGCGCCCGGCCCGGCGCGCTGGCGTCGTCGAACTTCGCGATCGCGTTGAGCAGCTCCATCACCGCGGCGATGGCGGTGTTGAAGGTGTGGCGGCGGCCGTAGTCGTCGCCGACCTTCTGGATGGTCTCGTGCACCTGGCGGCGCAGCGCCTTCTGCGTGGCGTCGAGCGCGGCGGCGTCCAGCGCCGGCGCGGGGCCTTCGGCCACGTGCTTCTGCACCTGGCTCCAGAGCCGGCGCAGGAAGCGCGCCATGCCCTCGACGCCGGCCTCGTTCCACTCCAGGCTCTGCTCGGGCGGCGCGGCGAACATCGAGAACAGGCGCACGGTGTCGGCGCCGTAGCGGTCGACCATGGTCTGCGGGTCGACGCCGTTGTTCTTCGACTTCGCCATCTTCTCGGTGCCGCCGATCTTCACCGGCTGGCCGTCGCTGCGCAGCACCGCGCCGGTGGCGTGGCCCTTGGCGTCACGCACCACGTCCACGTCGGCCGGATTGAACCAGTCGTTGGGCGCGCCCGGGTTCTCGCGATAGAACGTGTCGGCGACCACCATGCCCTGGCACAGCAGATTGGTGGCCGGCTCGTCCGACTTCACCAGGCCCGCGTCGCGCATGAGCTTGTGGTAGAAGCGGAAATACATCAGGTGCATGATCGCGTGCTCGATGCCGCCGATGTACTGGTCGACCGGCAGCCAGTAGTTGGCGCGCTCGTCCACCAGGTCGGTGGCGCCCGGCGAGGTGTAGCGCGCGTAGTACCAGCTCGACTCCATGAAGGTGTCGAAGGTGTCGGTCTCGCGCTCGGCGGCACCGCCGCAGCCCGGGCAGGTGGTCTTGCGCCATTCCGGATCGGCCTTGATCGGCGAGGCCACGCCGGTGAAGGCGACGTCCTCCGGCAGCTTCACCGGCAGCTGGTCTTCGGGCACCGGCAGCGCGCCGCACTTTTCGCAGTAGATGACCGGGATCGGGCAGCCCCAGTAGCGCTGGCGGCTGACGCCCCAGTCGCGCAGGCGGAAATTGACGCGGCGACGGCCGAGGCCTTCGCCGGCCAGCTTGTCCGCCAGCGCGTCGAACGCGGCCTGGAAGCCCAGCTTGTCGAGCGCGCCGGAGTTGACCACGTGCATGCGCGGATCGGTCTTGTCGGCATACCAGTCCTGCCAGGTGTTGGCGTCGTAGGTCTCGCCGTCGATCGCGACCACCTGCTTGATCGGCAGGCCGTACTTGTGCGCGAACTCGAAGTCGCGCTCGTCGTGTCCCGGCACGGCCATCACGGCGCCGGTGCCGTAGCCCATCAGCACGAAGTTGGCGATCCACACCGGCACCTTCTCGCCCGACACCGGGTGCACCGCGTGCAGGCCGGTGAAGATGCCCTTCTTCTCCTGCGTCTCGAGCTCGGCCTCGGACACGCCGCCGCGGCGGCACTCATCGATGAAGGCGCGCACGGCCGGATTGCCCGACGCCGCCCACAGCGCCACCGGGTGTTCGGCCGCGACCGCGACGTAGGTGACGCCCATCAGCGTGTCGGGGCGGGTGGTGAAGACTTCCAGGGGCTCGGCCAGGCCGTCCACGGCGAAGCGGATCTCCAGGCCCTCGCTGCGGCCGATCCAGTTGCGCTGCATGGTCTTGACCGCCTCGGGCCAGCCGGAGAGCGTATCCAGGCCGTCGAGCAGCTCCTGCGCGTAGTCGGTGATCTTGAGGAACCACTGCGGGATCTCGCGCTTTTCCACCAGCGCGCCCGAGCGCCAGCCGCGGCCGTCGATCACCTGTTCGTTGGCGAGCACGGTGTGGTCCACCGGATCCCAGTTCACGACCGAATTCTTGCGGTACACCAGCCCCTTCTTCATCAGGCGGGTGAACATCAGCTGCTCCCAGCGGTAGTACTCCGGGGTGCAGGTGGCGAACTCGCGGGTCCAGTCGTAGGCGAAGCCCAGGCGCTGGAGCTGGCCGCGCATGTGCTCGATGTTCCTGTAGGTCCACTGCGCCGGCGCGGTCTTGTTCTTGATCGCGGCGTTCTCGGCCGGCAGGCCGAAGGCGTCCCAGCCCATCGGCTGCAGCACGTTGAAGCCCTTCATGCGCCGGTGGCGGCTGATCACGTCGCCGATGGTGTAGTTGCGCACGTGTCCCATGTGCAGCGCGCCCGAGGGGTAGGGCAGCATCGAGAGGCAGTAGTACTTCGGGCGCGAGGCGTCCTCGCGCACGGCGAAGGCGGCCGTGGCCTGCCAATGGGTCTGCGCGGCGGCTTCCACCGCCTTCGGGTCGTAGGCGCTGGGGTCTTGGATGTCGGACATGGGTTTGGGGCGGGGAAAAACAGGCGTCCAGCGTAACAAATCGGCGCGCGTCCGGGCGCGCCGCCCGGCGCCGCCGGCCCTCGCGGCGCCTTGACGGCGCGCGCTGCGCCAGCGGGTACCATCGGGCGACCACTCCAAGGGGAATCCGATGCGCCCGATCCATGCCCTGCTTCCACTCGCCCTCTGCCTCGCCCTGCCCGCCGCCGCCCAGGCAGAAACCCTCGCCCTGCACTGCGGCCAGCTGTTCGACAGCGCCGCGGGCCGCAACCGGGCGGAGCAGACGATCGTCGTCGCCGAGGGCAAGGTCCGCGAGGTCCGCGCCGGAATGGCCGCGGTCGAGGGCGCCCGCTCGGTGGACCTGCGCGGCCACACCTGCAGCCCGGGCTGGATCGACCTGCACGTGCACCTGGGCAACCAGTCCAGCGCCCAGTCCTACTCCGAAGGCTTCCGGCTCAACCCGGAGTTCACCGTGCTGCGCTCGGTCGGCTATGCCCGCAAGACCCTGCAGGCCGGCTTCACCACCGTGCGCGACCTCGGCGGCGAGACCACCCTGGCCCTGCGCGACGCCATCGCCCAGGGGCTCATCGAGGGCCCGCGGGTGTACGCGGCCGGCAAGTCCATCGCCACCACCGGCGGCCACGCCGACCCCACCAACGGCATGAACCACCTGCTCGAGGACGCGATCGGCGAGCCCGGCCCGGCCGAGGGCGTGGTCAACAGCCCCGAGGAGGCCCGCCAGGCCGTGCGCGAGCGCTACCAGGACGGCTCCGACGTCATCAAGATCACCGCCACCGGCGGCGTGCTGAGCTACGCCAAGAGCGGCGACGGCCCGCAGTTCACCGAGGACGAAGTGCGGGCGGTGGTCGAGGCCGCGAATGACTACGGCTACCGCGTCGCCGCCCACGCCCACGGCAAGGAAGGCATCCGCCGCGCCATCGTCGGCGGCGTGACCTCGATCGAGCACGGCACCTACATGGACGACGAGATCTTCGCGCTGATGAAGAAGAACGGCACCTGGTACGTGCCGACCATCAGCGCCGGCCGCTTCGTGGCGGAGAAGGCGAAGATCGACGGTTTCTACCCCGACGTGGTGCGGCCCAAGGCCGCGCGCATCGGCGCGCTGATCCAGACCACCTTCGGCCAGGCCCACCGGGCCGGCGTGCGCATCGGCTTCGGCACCGACGCCGGCGTCAGCCTGCACGGCGACAACGCCGACGAGTTCCTGTTCATGGTCGAGGCCGGCATGGCGCCGGCGGCCGCGCTGCAGACCGCGACGGTGAACGCCGCCGAGGTGCTGGGCGTCGCCGACCTGGGCCGGATCGCGCCGGGCTTCCGCGCCGACGTGGTGGCGATGCCGGGCGACCCGCTGGCCGACATCCAGGCGGTCAAGGCCGTGGACTTCGTGATGAAGGACGGCGTGGTCGTGCGCCAGCCCTGAGCGTACCCGGCGGGCTCAGCCCCGCCACTCGAAGACGTCCTGCACGCCCACGCCGAACACGTGGGCGATGCGGAACGCCAGCTCCAGCGACGGCGCGTACTTGCCCGACTCGAGCGCGATGATCGTCTGGCGCGTGACGCCCGCCTCGCGGGCCAGCGCCTCCTGCGTCATTTCGCCGCGCTCGAAGCGCAGCCGGCGGATGTGGTTGGCGAGGACCGTGCCGGTCATGCCCGCCGATCCCGCCAGTAGCGCACGACCGCATACCCGTACTCGACCACGAAGCCGAGCACGATCGCGTACACCAGCAGGTGGGCGATCGCATGGTGGGTGGCCCAGGCCAGCCGCTCGGCCGGCGAGGCGGCCAGCAGCAGCACCAGGGAAAACACCGACAGCGCCAGCGCGGCCCGGCCCCACACGGCCCCGCGGGCCCCGATCTCGCGATCGCGTTCGTCGGCCTGGACCCGCTGCTTCCAGCGCCGGTCAACCAGCCAACCCACGGCGGCAAGGATGACCAGCCCCACCACGATGCGGCGGCCGATCCGCTCGCCGTCACCCGGCCTCAGGGCGCCCAGCAGTTCGCCAGATTCGACCACCACGCCGGCCATGACCAGGACCGTGGCGACCAACCCGCCCCAGGCCCGCCACTCGCCGGGGGAGATCGCCTCGTCGAAGCCGCTGCGAGGCCAGGTCATCAGCAGGTGCACCGCCGCCAGGCCAAGCAGTACCGCGAGGGCGAACCCGAGGGTGCCGGCATCGACGCCGGCCACCCGCGCGACCGCGCCCATCTGCAGCCAGGCCGCCAGCGCGGCCAGGAGGACCCAAATCGCCAATACCTTGACGGACACGCGCATCGTAATCTCCGGCATACAAAATGTAATCTGCACTTTACATCCCGATTCGTCCCTGTCAAGCGATGGTTGGGCAACCCATGGCACGGGTCGCGGCGCGCGGCCCGCGGTCACACTCGACACACCTCCCGCGCCCTGCCTGCCATGGAACTAGCCCTGCAAACCCACGCGCTCAGCCGCCGCTTCGCCGGTGGCCACGGCGTGCATGACCTCGACCTGGCGGTGCCCGCCGGGAGCATCTATGGCTTCCTCGGCCCCAACGGCGCCGGCAAGACCACCACCATCCGCCTGCTGCTGGGCTTGCTCAAGCCGGACGCGGGCGAAGTCCGGCTGCTGGGCGAACGCCTCGACCCCACGCAGCGCGGCGCGCTGGCCCGGGTGGGCGCGCTGGTCGAGAACCCCTCGCTGTATCCGCACCTCGACGGCCGCGCCAACCTCGAGGTCACGCGGCGCCTGCTCGGGCTGCCCGCCGGGCGCGTGGACGAAGTGCTCGAACGCATCGGCCTGGCCAACGACGCCGGCCGCCGCGTGCGCGAGTATTCGCTCGGCATGCGCCAGCGCCTCGGCATCGGCCTCGCCCTGCTGTCGCGGCCGAAGCTGATGGTGCTCGACGAGCCCGGCAACGGCCTCGACCCCGCCGGCACCCAGCAGCTGCGAGGCTTCCTGCGCGAACTGGTGGCCAGCGAGGGCCTGACGCTGTTCCTTTCGAGCCATTTGCTGGGCGAGGTCGAGCAGCTGGCCAGCCACGTCGGCGTGCTCGATCACGGCCGGCTGCGCTTCCAGGGCACGCTGGCGGCGCTGCGCGACCGGGTCCGCCCGGCCCTGGTGCTGCGCTGCGACGATCCGTCGCGGGCGATCCGCGTGCTGGTCGAGGCCGGCGAAGACCCGGCCCTCGCCGAAGGCCGCGCGCTGCGGCTCTGGCCGCGGCTGCCGGTGCCCGAGCTCAACCGTCGGCTGGTGGCCGCGGGCGTCGCCGTCGCCCACCTGGCGCTGGAGCCGGTGACGCTGGAGCGCCTGTTCTTCGACCTCACCGCGCCGGCCGATCGTCGGGAGCAGGTGGCATGAACGCCCTCGCACGCGCCCTGTGGGCGGAGCAACTGAAGCTGCGCGGCACGCTGGCGCTGTGGATGTGCGTGGTCGCGCCGGCCCTGGTGGTCGGCGTCTACGTCCTGCAGATCACCTTCTCGAACTTGCCGGCGCGCGTCGAAGACGTCGATGGCGCCAGGGCCTGGCGGGCGCTGGTGCAGTCGACGCTGCTGCTCTGGGCCTTCCTGATGCTGCCGCTGCTGGTGACGCTGCAGGCCGCGCTGCTCGCCGGCCTCGAGCACCAGGGCCAGCACTGGAAACACCTGCTGGCGCTGGCGCCGCCCCGGCACGTGCACTACCTGGCCAAGCTGCTTGCGCTGCTGGCGATGCTGGCGCTGGCGCACGCCGCCATGTTCGCGCTGGTCCCGCTGGGCGGCGCGGTGCTCATGCTGGCCAAGCCCGCCTTCGGCCTCGCCGGTGCGCCGCCCTGGACCACGCTGGCGTCCACCCTGGCCACGATCCTCGGCGCCACCGTGCTGCTGGCGGCACTGCACACCTGGATCGCGATCCGCTGGCGCAGTTTCGCGGTCGCCGTCGGCGTGGGCATGGGTGCCACCGTGATGGGCTTCCTGATCGGCCAGTCGGCGCGCTTCGGGCCCTGGTACCCGTGGTCGCTGCCGCTGCAGGTGCTGGCGGATGACCCGCAGGTGCCCGGGCGGGTGCTGGCGCTCAGCCTCGCGGGTGGCGTGGTTGCGGCGCTGGCGGGCGTGGCCTGGTTCCGGCGCATCGAAGCCGCCTGAGCCCCGTCGGCGCGCCGCCGGGCTTGCACACCGCGGCCGGTGGCACCATGTGGGGTAGCCACCCCACCGCACGGACACGCGATGAACCCCGCCAGCCCCCATGTTTTCGACGCCAGCCTGCCGACCTTCGAGCAGGACGTACTGCTCAGGTCCAAGGACGTCCCGGTGCTGCTGGACTTCTGGGCCACCTGGTGCGGTCCCTGCAAGACGCTCGGGCCGGTGCTGGAGAAGCTGGCCGCCGAGTTCAACGGCGGCTTCGTGCTGGCCAAGGTGGACGTGGACCAGGAGCAGCAGCTGGCCGGCTACTTCCAGATCAAGTCGGTCCCGACGGTGATGCTGGTCAAGGGCGGCCAGATCGTGGATGGCTTCCCCG
>NZ_DASUDO010000023.1:0-38256 GCF_036275555.1 Arenimonas sp. | reverse complement strand
ACGAGATCATCCGCGACGAACTGCCCGCGGGTGAGGACACGCGCGAGGCGCGCGGCGACCTGCCGACCCCGGCGGAGATCAAGGCCAACCTCGACAACTACGTGATCGGCCAGGAAGCGGCCAAGCGCGCGCTGTCCGTCGCGGTCTACAACCACTACAAGCGCCTGAACCACGGTTCCGGCGTGCGTGGCGACGACGTGGAACTCGGCAAGAGCAACATCCTGCTCATCGGCCCCACCGGTTCCGGCAAGACCCTGCTGGCCGAGACCCTGGCCCGCCTGCTCAACGTGCCGTTCACCATTGCCGATGCCACGACGCTCACCGAGGCCGGCTATGTGGGCGAGGACGTCGAGAACATCATCCAGAAGCTACTGCAGAAGTGCGACTACGACGTCGAGAAGGCGCAGCAAGGCATCGTCTACATCGACGAGATCGACAAGATCTCGCGCAAGTCCGAGAACCCGTCCATCACCCGCGACGTGTCGGGCGAGGGCGTGCAGCAGGCGCTGCTCAAGCTGATCGAGGGCACCGTCGCCTCGGTGCCGCCGCAAGGTGGCCGCAAGCATCCGCAGCAGGAATTCCTGCAGGTCGACACCAAGAACATCCTGTTCATCGTCGGCGGCGCCTTCGCCGGCCTCGACAAGATCATCCAGGCGCGCAGCACCGAGGCCGGCGGCATCGGCTTCTCGTCCAAGGTCAAGAGCACCGAGCGCAAGGTCGAGGTCGGCAAGCTGCTGGCCGAAGTCGAGCCCGAGGACCTGATCAAGTTCGGCCTGATCCCCGAGTTCGTCGGCCGCCTGCCGGTGGTCGCCACGCTCGAGGAGCTCGACGAAACCGCGCTGATCAAGATCCTCACCGAGCCCAAGAACGCCATCACCAAGCAGTTCAAGAAGCTGTTCGAGATGGAGGGCGTCGAGCTCGAGGTGCGTCCGGACGCGCTGATGGCCATCGCCAAGCGTGCGCTCAAGCGCAAGACCGGCGCCCGCGGCCTGCGCACCATCATGGAGTCGGTGTTGCTCGACACCATGTACGACCTTCCGTCGCTGGAGAACGTCAGCAAGGTCGTCGTGGACGAGTCGGTGATCAGCCATGCCACCGAGCCCTACCTGATCTACTCCAGCAGCCCGGCCCCCGCCGCGGCGCCCAAGGCGGCTTCCGGCGACTGAGCCGGATGCTGCAAGTGCTTGAATCCCGGGCCGGTCTTTCCGGCCCGTTTCTTTTCGGGAAGAAAAACTTGCAAGCGGCGCCCGCGGCCCCCATAACCTGAGCCATAGCGGGGCCCCCGGCCCCCGACGGAGCCAATCCCATGGAAGACAAGACCCCCGTCCCGAACCGCCTCGACCTGCCCGTGCTGCCGCTGCGCGACGTGGTGGTCTACCCGCACATGGTCATCCCGCTGTTCGTCGGCCGCGACCGCTCGATCAAGGCGCTGGACCTGGCGATGGCTGGCGACAAGCAGATCCTCCTGATCGCGCAGAAGAGCCCGGACACCGACGACCCGGGCGCCGACGACCTGTACTCGGTCGGCACGCTGGCCCAGGTGCTGCAGCTGCTCAAGCTGCCCGACGGCACCATCAAGGTGCTGGTCGAGGGTTCCGCGCGCGTGGCCATCGACGGCTACGGCGACCGCGAGGGCGCGCTCACCGCCACCGGCGTCGAGGTGGACTCCCTGCACGAGCGCGATGCGCGCGAACTCGAGGTCACCCAGCGTTCGCTGATGACCCTGTTCGAGCAGTACGTCAAGACCAACCGCAAGCTGCCGCCCGAGCTGCTCACCACGCTGTCGGGCATCGACGAGCCCAGCCGCCTGGCCGACACGATCTCGGCCCACCTCGGCGCGCGCCTCTCGGACAAGCAGCAGCTGCTCGAGACGCTCGACATCGGCCAGCGCATGGAGATGCTGATCGGCCTGGTGGACGGCGAGATCGACGTGCAGCAGATCGAGAAGCGCATCCGCGGCCGCGTGAAGTCGCAGATGGAGAAGAGCCAGCGCGAGTACTACCTCAACGAGCAGATGAAGGCGATCCAGAAGGAGCTCGGCGAGCTGGACGAGGCGCCGAACGAACTGGAGGAGCTCGCCAAGAAGGTCGCGGCCGCCGGCATGCCCAAGCCGGTCGAGGCCAAGGCCCGCACCGAGCTCAACAAGCTCAAGCAGATGTCGCCGATGTCGGCCGAGGCCACCGTCGTGCGCAACTACATCGACTGGCTGGTCGGCGTGCCGTGGAAGAAGCGCAGCAAGGTCCGCAAGGACCTCAAGGCCGCGCTCGACGTGCTCGACGCCGACCACTACGGCCTGGAGAAGGTGAAGGAGCGCATCCTCGAGTACCTCGCGGTGCAGTCGCGGGTGAAGAACATGAAGGGCGCGATCCTGTGCCTGGTCGGCCCGCCCGGCGTGGGCAAGACCTCCCTCGGCCAGTCCATCGCCAAGGCCACGAACCGCAAGTTCGTGCGCATGTCGCTGGGCGGCGTGCGCGACGAGGCCGAAATCCGAGGCCACCGCCGCACCTACATTGGCTCCATGCCCGGCCGCATCGTCCAGAACCTGAGCAAGGTCGGCAGCAAGAACCCGCTGTTCATGCTCGACGAAATCGACAAGATGAGCATGGACTTCCGCGGCGACCCGTCCTCGGCCCTGCTCGAGGTGCTGGACCCCGAGCAGAACCACTCGTTCAACGACCACTACCTCGAGGTCGACCTGGATCTGTCGGAAGTGATGTTCGTGGCGACCTCCAACTCGCTCAACATCCCCGGCCCGCTGCTCGACCGCATGGAGGTGATCCGCATCCCCGGCTACACCGAGGACGAGAAGCTGCACATCGCCGAGAAATACCTGATCCCGAAGCAGCTCAAGGCCAACGGCCTCAAGCCGGCCGAGCTCAAGGTCAGCGAGGCGGCGGTGCGCGACATCGTGCGCTACTACACGCGCGAATCCGGCGTGCGCAACCTCGAGCGCGAGGTGTCCAAGATCTGCCGCAAGGTGGTCAAGGAGATCGCGCTGGCCGGCCCACGCAAGAACGGCAAGCCGCTTTCGATGAGCGTCACGCCCAAGAACCTCGACAAGTACCTGGGCGTGCAGCGCTTCGATTTCGGCCGTGCGGAGCAGGAGAGCGAAGTGGGCCTGGTCACCGGCCTGGCCTGGACCGAGGTCGGCGGCGACCTGCTGCAGATCGAAGCCACGCTGCTGCCTGGCAAGGGCCAGCTGATCCTCACCGGCCAGCTCGGCGACGTGATGCAGGAGTCGGTGAAGGCGGCCTACAGCGTGGTGCGTTCGCGCAGCGAGCGGCTGGGCCTGGACACCGAATTCCACAGCAAGTTCGACACCCACGTGCACGTGCCCGAGGGCGCCACCCCGAAGGACGGCCCCAGCGCCGGCATCGCGATGGTGACGGCCCTGGTCTCGGTGCTCTCGGGCGTGCCGATCCGCGCCGACGTCGCCATGACCGGCGAGATCACCCTGCGCGGGCGCGTGCTGCCGATCGGCGGCCTCAAGGAGAAGCTGCTCGCGGCCCTGCGCGGCGGCATCCGTACGGTGCTGATCCCGGACGAGAACAAGAAGGACCTTGCGGACATCCCCAAGAACGTCACCCAAGGCCTTGAGATCATTCCGGTCAAGTGGATCGACGAGGTTCTGGATGTCGCCCTGGTACGGCCGCTGTCGCCCGGCGCGGGCTCCGAGCCCGCCCCGGAAGCAAGCAGCGAACCGGGCGGCAAGGACGCCGGCGGCGCCGCGATGACGCACTGATCGCGACGCACCGCAAGCCCCTGAAACCCGCGAAATATATGGCTTTCGCGTATTGCGCGGTCAAAATGCGGCTGGTATAAATCATCCAACCTTCGCACCGGAAACCTCCGGGCGCGCTGGCACAGGTGGATCGGAGCCGCGCCCCAGGCCATTGCCGGGCCGGCCCGATTTTTCAGAATGCGGGTAACCCCCCGCCCAGGGAGTCAATAATGAACAAAGCCGAATTTACGAGTGCCGTCGCCGATGGCGCCGAGCTGTCCAAGGCTGACGCCGGCCGTGCCGTCGACGCCATGATCGAAGTGATCAAGAAGGCGCTCAAGAAGGGCGAAACCATCACTCTGGTGGGCTTTGGCACCTTCTCCGTCCGCAAGCGCGCCGCCCGCCAGGGCCGCAATCCGCAGACCGGCGACACCATCAAGATCAAGGCTTCGAAAAATCCTGCGTTCAAGGCTGGCAAAGCCCTAAAGGATGCTGTAAACTGAGCGTCTTGTAAGGGTGCTTAGCTCAGCGGTAGAGCGTCGCCCTTACAAGGCGAGGGTCGGGGGTTCGAAACCCTCAGCACCCACCAGTAAGTGATTCAGCGGAGTGGTAGTTCAGTCGGTTAGAATGCTGGCCTGTCACGCCGGAGGTCGCGGGTTCGAGTCCCGTCCACTCCGCCATATCCTCGAGGGCGCCCCACAAGGGCGCCTTCGTTTTTTCCGGCCCGGGAAACCGGGCTCCACCTTCGAACGGCAAAGCCCACATGCTGCAGCGCATTCGCGACAAGTCCTCGGGTTGGATCGCTTACCTCATCCTCGGCGCCGTCATCATCACGATGGCGTTCTTCGGCCTCGAGGCGTATTTCTCGCCGAAAATCGAGACCTACGCCGCCAAGGTCGAGGGTCCCGCCAAGTTCTGGATCTTCGGCAAGCAGGAGCGCGAGATTTCCCAGGAGGAATTCCGCCGCCGCTTCGAGCAGGCCCGCCAGGAGGCGCGCCAGCAGCAGGGCGAGGCCTTCGACAGCGCCGCGTTCGAGTCGATCGAATCCAAGCGCAACATCCTCGACGGCATGGTGGACAACGCGCTGATGGCGCTGGTCGCCGAGCGCGAGGGCCTGACCGTGTCCGACCTGGAAGTGGCCGACCAGCTCAAGGCGCTGCCGCAGTTCCAGGTCAACGGCGTCTACAGCCCGGACCAGTACCGGCTGACGCTGGCAGGGCAGGGGCTGACCCACGCCCAGTTCATGGCGTCGGTGCGTGCCGACCTGGCCAGCCGCCTGCTGCCCAACCAGATCATCGACAGCGCCATCGCCAGCAAGGCCGAGCTCGAGTCTTTCCTGAAGCTCAGCCAGCAAACCCGCACGCTGCGCCTGCTCGACCTGCCGACCCCGTCGTTGCCGGCCGAGGCGCCGACCGAGGCGGAGCTGCAGGCCTGGTATGACGCCAACCCGTCGCTGTACCGCAGCGAGGAAAAGGTAGCGGTGGACTACGTGGAGATCGACGGCGCCAGCCTCGATGTCCCCACCACGGTCGACGAGGACACCCTGCGCGCGCGCTACCAGGAGCTTCGCTCCCGCTACGTGACCGAGCCGCAGCGTGTTGCTTCGCACATCCTGGTGGCGGCGCCGGTGGATGCCGACCCGGCCACCAACGACGCCGCGCGCGAGCGTGCCGCTGCCCTCGCCGCGCAGGCGCGGGCGCCGGGCGCCGACTTCGCGGCGCTGGCGCGCGAGAATTCCGACGACCTGGGCTCCAAGGCCGAGGGCGGCGACCTGGGCGTGGTCGAGGCCGGGCTGTTCGATGCCGCCTTCGAGCAGGCGCTGTTTGCGCTGGAAGAAGCCGGACAGGTCACCGACCCGGTGCGCACGCCGGATGGCTGGCACGTCATCCAGCTGCGCGAACTCACCCCGGGCACCGAACGTCCGTTCGAGGAAGTGCGCGCCGAACTCGAGGCCGAGTATTTCGAGAACGAGGCCGAGCGCCTGTTCAGCGACCTCAGCGGCCGCCTGATCGAGCGCACTTACAAGGATCCGACCGCGCTGGCGCCGTCCGCCGAGGCGCTGGGCCTGCCCGTGCAGCGCACTGCGCTGTTTGGTCGCGGCGGCCTGGACCAGGGCTTGTCGGCGATCGAGGCGGTCCGTGCCGCGGCGTTCAGCGACGCGCAGAAGACCGAGCGCCAGGTCAGCGACGCGATCGAGATCGGACCCAACCACATCGTGGTCATCCATGTCGTCGAGCACGTGCCCGAGGCCGCGATCCCGTTCGCCGAGGTCAAGGACCGCGTGCTCTCCGATTTCAACGCCGACCGCCTGGCCAAGGCGGCGCAGGCCCAGGCCGAGGCGCTGCTGGAGCGTGCGCGCGCGGGCGAGACGCTCGATGCGCTGGCCACCGAAGTCGGCCGCACCGTGGCGCAGCTCGACGGCATCGCCCGCCAGGCCGCGCTGCCGCCGGCCCTGCTGTCCGAGGCCTTCCGCGTGGCCGCGCCGGAGGAGGGCAAGCCCTCGTTCGGCATCGCCAAGATCGGCGCGGACCGCCAGGTGCTGTTCGAAGTGACCGCGGTCACCCCGGGCGACCTGGCCACGCTGGACGACGCCACCCGCGCGGTGATCCTGGGCCAGTTCGCGCAGGCCCGTGGCCTGGTCGAATACCAGGAGTACGCGAAGGCGCTGCGCAAGGTATACACGGTGCGGGTCGCCGAAGACCGGCTCTGAGCCCATCGCGGCGACGCAAGAAAAAGGCCCGGGAATCCCGGGCCTTTTTCATTGCCGCATGGCGCCACGATCAATCGATCGTGATGCCGGTCATGCCCAGGATGTTGTAGCCGCAGTCGACGTAGGTGACTTCGCCGGTGACGCCGGCCGCCAGGTCCGAGCACAGGAAGGCGCCCACGTTGCCGACGTCCTCGATGGTGACGTTGCGGCGCAGCGGCGCGGTTTCCGCCACGTGGGTGAGCATCTTGCGCAGGTTGCCCACGCCGGAGGCCGCCAGCGTCTTGATCGGGCCGGCCGAGATCGCGTTGACGCGGGTGCCTTCCGGGCCGAGGTTCATGGCCAGGTAGCGCACGTTCGCCTCGAGGCTGGCCTTGGCCAGGCCCATCACGTTGTAGCTGGCCAGCGCGCGCTCGGCGCCGAGGTAGCTCAGCGTCAGGATGCTGCCGCCGCGGCCCTTCATCATCGGCCGGCCGGCCTTGGCCAGCGCCGCCAGCGAGTAGCTGGAGATATCGTGGGCGACGCGGAAGTTCTCGCGGGTCAGGTTGTCGAGGAACCCGCCCTCGAGCGCCTCGCGCGGCGCGAAGCCGACCGAGTGCACCAGGATGTCGAAGCCGTCCCAATGCTTGCCGAGCTCGGCGAACATGGCGTCGATCTGCGCATCCTCGGCCACGTCCAGCGGCAGCACGATGCCGGAGCCGCAGTCGGCCGCGGCCGCTTCCACGCGCGACTTGAGCTTGTCGTTCTGGTAGGTGAAGGCCAGTTCGGCGCCCTCACGATGCATGGCCTCGGCGATGCCGCTGGCGATGGAGCGTTGGCTGGCGATGCCCACGATCAGGGCACGCTTGCCGGTCAAGAATCCCATGGTTTCCTCCCGATGGCCGCCCTACCGGCGGCGAGTGGCCGGTAGTTTGAACCGCCGCGGGCCATACCGCCAAGCATGGTCGCGCGGATCAGGGATCGATGCGGATCACCTGGCCGGGCCGCAGGATCGAGCGGCCGGTGAGTCCGTTGAGCTCGAACAGCGCGCGCAGCGGCACGCCGTAGCGCACGGCGATGCGCGACAGCGTGTCGCCGCGCCGCACTTCGTGCACGCGGCCCGCGTCGCCGGTGGCCGCGCCGTTCGCCGACGCAGCGGTGCCGCCGCCGGTGTCCACCGTGCCCGCCTGCGCCATCCGCGCCAGTGCGGTCGCCGGCGCCAGCACGTCACGCGGCACGCCCGCCGCCACGCGCCCCTGGCGATAGGCCGGGTTGAGCGCGCGCAGCGCCGACGCATCCACCCCCAGGCGCACCGCCGCCTGGTCCAGGCTGGCCACGCCGGCCGGCAGCGACACCCGCACCAGCGGCGTGAACCGCGCCTCGCGCGGCAGCACCAGGTTGTGCCGCTCGGGCTTGTCGAACAGGCAGGCCAGCGCATGCAGCTTGGCGACGTAGTCGTAGGTGGTGTTCGACAGCCCGCGCGGCAGCCGGCTCTCGCCCGACACGCGCTGGTCGCCGCTGTTGCGGAAGGCGCGCAGGATGCGGTATTCGCCGGCGTTGTAGCCCATCGCCATCGCCCGCCACTCGCCGTCGAAGAGGCCGTCGAGGGTCTCCAGGTAGTCCAGCGCCGCCTCGGTGGACTCCACCGGCGACAGCCGCCCGTCGTAGCCGGGCTGGATGCGGATGCCGTGGTTGCGCGCGGTGCTGGAGATCATCTGCCACATGCCCGCCGGTCCGCCCGGGCCGATCGCGGCCGGGCGGTACCAGCTCTCGACGATCGGCAGCAGCGCGAATTCGCCCGGCAGGTCGCGGCGCTCGAGTTCCTCGACCACGTAGCCCATCAGCGGCAGGATCTGCTCGACGTGGCGGGCGAAGCTGGCGGGATGCCCGGCGTAGCGCTTGCGCCAGGCGCGGTTGTGTTCGCCCTTGACGCAAATCGGCGCGGAGAAGCGCGCGCGCATGCGGTCGAAGACCTCGGCGCCGGTATCGATCGGATCTGGCACGACCTCTTCGGGCGGCGGGGGCGGCGGCGTCCGCGGGGTCGCTGCGTCGGGCGTCACCCGCACCGGGGTGGCGGGTTCCTCGGGTTCGAGCGGATCGGGCCTGACGGTCGGCTGGCAGGCCGCCAGCAGGAGCAGGGCGAGGGCAAGCGCGATGCGATCGGTTTTCATCCGGTGAATCCATCCTTCCATTGGCGCAGCGCGGCGAAGGCCTCGCTGCGGTCCGCGGGCGGCCGGCCCAGGTGGGTGGCCAGGCGCGCCCGCAGCGCCGGCTGGTCGATGCGCAGGAACGGGTTCCCCGCGCGCTCGATCGCCAGGGTGCTCGGCAGGCTGGGCTGCCCGGCGCGGCGCAGCGCCGCGACCCGCGCCAGCCAGGCCTCGCGGGCGGGGTTGTCGGGCTCCACCACCCGGGCGAAGCGACCGTTGGCCTCGGTGTACTCGTGCCCGCAGCAGACCGCGGTGTCGGCGGGCAGGGCGGCCAGGCGCTCCAGCGAGGCGAGGAACTGCGCCGGCTCGCCCTCGAACATCCGGCCGCAGCCGAGGCTGAACAAGGTATCGCCGCAGAACAGGTGGCCGGCGCCGTGGAAGGCGACGTGGCTGCGCGTGTGGCCGGGAACCGCCAGCACGTCGAAGCCCAGGCCCAGTTCGGGGAGTTCCACCCGGTCGCCGTCGCCGACCCGGGTGATCTCGCCGGGGATGCGGGCGTCGTCCGGGCCGTAGGCGGGAATGCCCAGCGCCGCCTGCAGCCGCGCGGCGCCGCCGACGTGGTCGGCGTGGTGGTGGGTCAGCAGCAGGGCCACGGGGCGCAGGCCGCGGGCCATTGCGGCTTGCACCGGGGCCTCGTCGCCCGGGTCCACGACCACGACCGCACCGTCCGGCCCGCCCAGGAGCCAGATGTAGTTGTCCTGGAAGGCGGGCAGGGCGATCGCACGCAGCAAACGGGGTGACCTGGGGCGCGCTGATGACGCAGAATCGCGACCATGCCCCCGGCTCCCGTCCCTCGTCAACCCGACACGCCCGCCGCGGCCTGGTTCGGGCGCGAGGCCACCCTGCGCATGCTTCACGAGGTCCAGCGCCAGGCCATCCCGGAGCTGACCCGCGTCTTCGGCCACACCGGGCTCTACCTGCGGCCCACGGCGGCCCTGGCCCCGGTGCTGTCGGGCAACATGCTGGCCAACGTCGTGAGCCTGCACCGCCGCGGCGATGGCTTCGACGGCGACCTGGCCTGCCGGGACGAGCAGTTGCCGATCGGCAGCGGCTGCGTGTCGCTGGTCTACGGCCTGTTCGTGCTCGAGACCTCGGCGGCGCCGGCCGCCCTGCTGGACGAGGTGGCGCGGGTGCTCAAGCCCGAGGGCGTCGCCATCCTGCTCACCCTCAACCCCTGGAGCCCGGTCCGGCTGCGCTGGGGGCTGCGCGGCCTGGCCGCGCGCGACCCGGCCGCCGTCGCCGCCGACGTGCAGGCGGCCGGCCTGGAGGTGCAGCGGCGACGCTGCATCGGCCCGGTCTGGTCCGGCCCGGCGGCAGTAGACCTGGCGGCGCGGGGCCGCGATCATCCCTGGTCGGGCCTGCGCATGGCCAGCCTGCTGGTGGCGCGGCGCCGGGATCCGGGGCTGACCCCGCTTCGCCTCGGCTCGCCCGCCCTGAAGTTCCGCCCCGGCATGAGTGCCGGCTGACACGTTCCAACGCATGGAAGCCCGAATGAAATCCGTAGAAATCCACACCGACGGCGCCTGCCTCGGCAATCCCGGCCCCGGTGGCTGGGGCGCGCTGCTCCGCCACGGCGACACCGAGCGCGAGCTCGCCGGCGGCGAAGCCAACACCACCAACAACCGCATGGAGCTGCTGGCCGCGATCATGGCGCTGGAAGCGCTGAAGTCGCCCTGCGAGGTCGTGCTCTCGACCGACTCGCAGTACGTGCAGAAGGGCATCGGCGAATGGCTGCCGAACTGGATCCGCCGCGGCTGGAAGACCGCGGGCGGCGAGCCGGTCAAGAACAAGGACCTGTGGGAGCGGCTGCAGGCCGCCGCCAAGCCGCACAAGGTCCAGTGGAAGTGGGTCAAGGGCCACGCCGGCCACGTCGAGAACGAGCGCGTGGACCAGCTCGCCCGCGCCGCCGCCGAAAAATTCCGCTGAGGCCCGCCATGCGCCAGATCGTGCTCGATACCGAAACCACCGGCCTGTCCTGGGAGAAGGGCAACCGCATCGTCGAGGTCGGCTGCATCGAACTCATCGAGCGCCGTCCGACCGGCCGCCAGTTCCAGCGCTACTTCAACCCTGGCCGCGAGATGGAGCCGGGCGCGCAGGAAGTGACCGGCCTGAGCCTCGACTTCCTGCGCGACAAGCCGCGCTTCGAGACCGTGCTGGACGAGCTGCTGGAGTTCATCGCGGGCGCCGAGCTCATCATCCACAACGCCAGCTTCGACGTCGGCTTCCTCAACTACGAGCTGTCGCTGGCCGGCGCGCACTACGGCCGCCTCGAGGACCACGCCAGCGTGCTCGACACCCTGGCGATGGCGCGCGAACGCTACCCGGGCCAGCGCAATTCGCTCGACGCGCTGTGCAAGCGCCTCGGCGTCGACAACGGCCACCGCAAGCTGCACGGCGCGCTGCTCGACGCCGAACTGCTGGCCGAGGTGTACCTGGGCCTGACCGCGGGCCAGGGCGACCTGGGCCTGGCGCCGCTGGGCGAGCCGGACACCGCGGCGCGCCTGCCCGGCGCCGTGGCCATCCCGTCCGCGCCGCGCCGCGTGCTGCGCGCCAGCGATGCCGAGGTGGCGGCGCACGAGGCCCGCCTGCAGAAGATCTCGGCCAAGGCCGGCAAATGCCTGTGGCCCGGGCCGGCGGCCTGACGCGTTTGGTGGATAATCGGCCGGAACCACCGGCCCTGGGGTTGCCTTGAACGCCACCGTCCTGCTCACCTCGGTCGACATCAACATCCCCGGCTACCGCATCCTGCGGCCGATCGGCGAGGGCGGCATGGCCTCGGTGTTCCTTGCGCTGCAGGAATCGCTCGAGCGCGAGGTCGCGCTGAAGGTGATGTCGCCGGTGCTGGCCGCGAACGCCGAGTTCGCCGGCCGCTTCGTGGTCGAGGGCAAGATCACCGCCAAGCTGCAGCACCCGAACCTGGTGACGGTGTACGACATCGGCAGCCACAACGGCGTCTACTACCTGGCCGCCGAGTACATCCCGGGCGGCACGCTGAAGGAGCGCATCGCCGAAGGCGACCTCAGCGTCGCGCACGTGCTCGACATCGCCACCGACATCGCGCTGGGGCTGGATTTCGCGCACGAGAAGGGCTTCGTGCACCGCGACGTCAAGCCCGGCAACGTGCTGTTCCGCAAGGACGGCCGCGTGGTCCTTGCCGACTTCGGCATCGCCAAGGCGATGGACGGCAGCAACAGCTCCACCGTCGCCGGCGCCTCGATCGGCACGCCCGACTACATGAGCCCGGAGCAGGCGCGCGGCGAGCCGGTGGACGGTCGCTCCGACCTCTACAGCCTGGGCACCGTGCTGTACGAAATGCTGGTCGGCGCGCCGCCCTACCAGGCCGCTGATCCCTTCACCGTCGCGTTGATGCACGTCACGCACCCGGTGCCGACGCTGCCGCCGCCGCACGAATGGCTGCAACCGCTGGTCGACGGCCTGATGGCGAAGGAGGCGGGCCAGCGATTCAACACCGGCGCGGCCTTCATCGAAGCCCTGCACCGCGTGGTGGCGAATGCCCCCGAAGCGGCGGCGATCCAGGAAACCCGCGCGCGCAAGCCGGGCGCCGGGCAGCGCATCGCGACGGGCGCCGCCACCCAGCAGCGCACGCGCGTCAGCGTCGCGCGTGCGGGGGAGCGGCCGGCGTGGGTGCTGCCGGTGGCGGGGCTGGCCGGCCTGTTCGCAGTGGCCGTGCTGGCGTGGTGGCTGCTGTCGCCGTCGGCGCCGGATCCTGCCGGACCGGGAACGGAGGTCGCAGGCGAATCCACCGCCAGGCCGCCTGCCGAAACGCCGGGCGGCACCGAGCTGCCCGCCGATTTCCAGATGCCGCGGCCCGTGGACGCCGGCGATGCCGCCGAGGTCTCGCGCCTGCTCAACGCCGCCGACCAGCTGTTCGAGTACGGCACCCAAACCGAGCCGGGCCGCAAGCTGACCCTGCCCGATGACGACAGCGCACTCGGCTACTACCGGCAGGCGCTGCGACTCGACCCGGAGAACGCGCGCGCCAGGGCCGGCATCGCCGGCATCGTTGCCTTCTACCGCAGCTTCGGCCACAAGGCCTGCGCCGCCGGTCGCTGGGCGCAGTGCGGGGTGATCGTGCGCGCGGGGCTGGCGGTGGATCCCGCCGATGCTTATTTGCTGCAACTGCAGGATGCGGTGGCTGGCGCCGAAGCCGGCGAAGAGCCCACGCTGCCGCCGGCGCCGCCCGCCGGCTGAGGCCGCTCAGCGGCGCCGAAGCAGGATGACGGTGACGTTGTCGGAACCGCCGCCATCGAGCGCGGCCGACACCAGGTGGTCCACGCATTCCTGCGCCGAGAGTTCGGCCTGGCCCAGCAGGTGGGCGATGCCGGCGTCGTCGACTTCCTCGGTCAGGCCGTCGCTGCACAGCAGCAGCTGCTGGCCCGGGCGGAGCTCGCCCGACAGGGTTTCCACCTTCAGGCTCTGCGGGTCGGTGACGCCCAGCGCCTGCGTCACCACGTTGCGGTGCGGATGCGCACGCGCCTGCTCGGCGGTGATCGCGCCCTGGTCGATCAGTTCCTGCACGTAGCTGTGGTCGGACGAGAGCTGGCGCAGCTGGCCGTTCCAGAGGTAGGCGCGGCTATCGCCGACCCAGGCCAGCTCGAAGCGGTGGTCGACGATGCGCAGCGCCACCATGGTGGTGCCCATCGGCAAGCTTTCGGCGCGCTGCTTGCTGTGGCGGATGATGTCCTCGTCGGCGCGGCGGATGGCGTCGGCCAGCGGCCGGCCGGCGCGCACCTCGCGCACCACGGTGTCGCGGGCGAGGGCGCTGGCCACCTCGCCGAACTCATGGCCGCCCATGCCGTCGGCCACCAGCCACAGCCCGAGCTCGGAGTCCCCGAAATAGGTGTCTTCGTTCAGCTCGCGGCGCAGGCCGACGTGGCTGAGGTGGCCGAACTCGATCATGCTCAGAACTCCATCCGCAGGCCCAGGGCCAGGTTCCACTGCGACTCACCGTCGCGCCCGGCCAGGTGCTCATAGTAGAAGAAACCCGAGCGCCCGCCGGTGAGCACCATGGAAAGGCCCAGGCCGAGGCGGAAATAGTTGGTGTCCAGCGGGTCGCCGGTCACCAGCATCGCGGTGCCGGTGGGGTCGTTGAGGAAGCGCGCCTCCATCGCCTGGGGGTCGTCGCGGAACTCGTGCTCCCACTCCAGCTGCAGGTGCGGCATCAACACGCCCCAGTTCGTGCTGTAGGTCCAGGTGAACTTGGTGCCCAGCACGCTGGCCAGCGACACCAGGTCGCGGCTGGCGATGTGCAGGCCGAGGCCGCTGCCGGGCTCGCCCGCGAGGGTTTGCTCGCGGATCGCGTCGAAGCCCAGGTGCGTGTACATCAGGCGGCCGTAAGGCCCGATGCCGAAGGCGCCGCGGTTGAAGTCGCGGCCGAAGGTGAACGCCGTCGCCAGCAGGTCACCCGAGGCATCCGCCACCGCGGTCTGGTCGATGGCGGTGGTGCCGCCGCCGGCCAGGGGCAGGGTGTACTGGATCCGGCGCAGCATCTCGTAGTCGTTGCGGCCCCAGGTGACCACGCTGTCCAGGTACCAGCTGTCGGCCTGGTAGTAGGTGGTGTACGCGGAAACGCTCCAGCCCGTGGTCTCCAGCCCGCCGCGTTCGCCCGGCAGGTCGGTGTCCTGGCGGGTGAAGCCGAGCGAGCCGCCGATGATCCAGCGGTCGCTCTGGCGGTAGTCGAGGCCGGCGGTCAGGCCTTCGATGTCGTAGTCGTAAGCCGGGTCGACCACGCCGGCCTCGGACTCGCCGCGGCCCACGGTGCCCGCGGCGAAGAAGCCCCAGCGGCTGAAGTCGGTGCCGACTTCGGTGCCCGTTTCGTCCGCCCCGAACGCGCTCGACAGCGTGCCCAGCGAGATCGGACCGGCCGGCGTGTTCAGGGCCAGGCCGCCGAAGCTGGTGCCGCCGGTGCCGCTGCGCAGTGCGGCGATGCGGGTCTTGAGGTTCTGGAACTGCGATTGCGCCGCGCTCATCGCGGCATTGGCCTGGGCCAGGGCAACGTCGGAGCTGAGCTGGTCGAGCGCGTCGACGGTGGCGGCGGGGTCCAGCACCACGGCTTCGCCGAGTTCGCGGCATCGCGCCAGCAAGTCGGCCTGTTCCGGCGTAGGCGTGGCCACGTTGGCCAGGGCCGGGCAGAGCTGGTCGATGGCTTCGGCGACCGCGCGCTGGGTCGGCGTCAGCGTCGTCAGGTTGGCGAGTGCGCCGTTGAGCTGGAACACCGCCGGCGCACCGGCGAGCGGCGAGCTGGCGCTGACGTCCACTGCGCCCGCGGTGGCGACGGTAAGCGTGTTGCCGGCGACGCCGCTGGCGTCGGTGACCGAGGTGGCGCTCGCCAGCGTGCCGGCACTGGCGGTCCACGTGATCGTCGCGCCGGCGACGGGCAGGCCCGCGGCATCGCGCAGCTCCACCTCGAGCGGATCGGAAGTGCTGCCCGCCGGAAGCGTCTGGCCATCGCCGGACACCACCACCAGCGTGCCGAGGCCGTCGACGGTGAGGTTGAAGGTCGCCGTCGCCGCCGGATCGTCCTGGCGCGCCGCCACGATCGTGACGGGGCCGGGCGTGGCACCCGCGGTCACGCTGATCGCGGCATCGCCGGTGGCGCTGGTGACGCTGGTTGGCGCCGACAGCACCGCCGTGCCGGCCGTCACCGTCCAGTTGATGGTGACGCCGGGCGCCGGCACGCCGCTATTGGTGGCGTTGACCTGCAGCGGCGCCGCGAAGGCCGTGTTGACCAGCGCGGACTGGCCGCCGCCGCCGGTGGGTGCGAGCCCCGCGACGAAGCTGATGTTCGCATCGAAGGCGAGGCTGGCCTCGTCGCCGCTGGCCGGCAGGCCGTCGGGATCGACGCTGGCCACCACCACGTTGGTGAAGTTGCCGAAGGTGGCGGGCGTGGCGACGAAGCTGGCCTGGCCGGCGGCGTTGGTGGCGCTCGCGCCGTTGGCCGGCGCGAACGGCGCGCTGGCGGTCCACTGCACGTTGGCCGCCGCCAGCGGCGAACCGCCCTGGTCGAGCTGCACGGTGAACGTGACCGGTGCGCCGGCCACGCCGCTGGCCGGGTTGGGCGTCACCGCGGTCATCACCACCGGCAGGGCGGTGACGGTGACGTTGAAGGTGTAGAGCCCGGGCAGGCAGAAGGTGCAGCCGCTGTTCGCGGTGACCTGGTAAACGCCGGGCACGGTCGCGCTGAAGCTGGCGTTGCTGGTGCCGCCGAGCACGGCATTGCCGGTGACCGCGCCATCGCCGCCCGCCGGCTGGCCGGTGACCGACCAGGTGATGCTGGTGCCGTCGGCGGCCGGGATGGACGCGCTGCCGAAACTCACCGACAGCGGCAGCGGCGTGCCGGCGGGCACGGTCGGCGTGCCGGAGCCAACCGGCTGCACGGACACCGGTTCGATCGTGACCGGGATGTCCACCGGCGGCACCGACCCGCAGCCTTCGAGCACGAAGGCAACCGGGCACTGCAGGCTGCCGCGGACGACGTAACTGCCTGCGCCGGGAATGCTTTGCGTGGTGCTGGCGGTGCCGGCGGCGTCCGGTGCGGAAATACCGTAATTGGCGCTGTTGGTGAGGTTGGTGAAACTGATGTTCAAGCCACCGGGCGCGCCGTTGAACTGCAGGTTGGTGGCGACGGTGAAGGGCGTGATCTGGTTGGCCACCACCGGCGGCGGTGTCTGCGCGACGTAGGTGAACTGGTTGTTGGTGGCGAAGTTGAAGACCAGCGAACCCGGGATGCAGGAGGTCGGCACGCAGGTGGCCTGCAGCGTGCCGCTGCCGCCCGGCGTCGGGCCCAGGTTGACCGTGACCACGTAGTCGGTGTTCAGCGGCACGTTCGGGTTGAGCGGCGGCACGATGGTGGCGCCGCCCGTGGTGTCGGAGGTGATCGACAGCACGATGGCGGTCGGATTCGGGCACGCGGTTTCGGCGCGCAGGGTGAACGTCACCGAGGTGCCGGCGGGCGAGATCGCCGAAGTGGATCCGACCGCGACGAAGTCGCAGCTCTGTGCCTGCGCGAGGTTGCTCCAGGCCATCGCGGCGATCGCCAGCAGCAGGCAGGCGACGGCCTGCAGGCCGCGGGAAACCGTTCGTCGGGCAGCGCACGCGGTGCTTCGGACGTCCATCGCTTTTCCCCTGGAATGCGGCTATAACTTCGCCTCGAGTATAGCGGCTGGCGCGCCGCTGCAAGGGCCTCGGCGCGGGTCGCATTGCTTCCATCCGGAGCCATGCTTATGAACCTGCACGACGCTTGTCCGCTTCTTCCCCGCGTGTCCGTTCTAGCGTCGGGATTCGTGCTGGCGATCGTCGCCGGCTGGCCCGCGGCGCCGGCGCAGGCCGCGGTCCGCAACGCCGAGGACCTGCTGATCGTCGACTGCCTGCTGCCCGGGCAGATCCGTCGCCTCGGCCGCCAGGCCACCTTCCTCAGCGCGCGCCGCCCGGTGCGCACCACGCAGGCCGACTGCGAGATCCGCGGCGGCGAATATGTTTCCTACGACCGCGCCAACTACCAGACCGCGCTCAAGGTCTGGCTCGAAGGCGCGATGTCCGGCGATGCCGAGGCGCAGAACAACGTCGGCGAGATCTATTCCAAGGGGCTCGGCACCGCGCCCGACTACGGCATGGCCTTCCAGTGGTTCAAGAAGGCCGCCGACCAGGGCTACGGCCGCGCCAAGATCAACCTCGGCTATCTGTACGAGCAGGGGCTCGGGGTCGAGCGCGACCAGGCCGCGGCCTTGAACCTCTACCGCGAGGCGTCTGGCATCGAGGACGAGCTGATGTATGCCTCGGTGGCGCAGGTGGAAATCAAGGCGCGCGACGAAAAGATCACCGGCCTGGAGCAGCAGGTGCAGGCGGGCGAGGCCGAGTCGGCCGCGCTGCGCGAGCAGGTGCGCCGGCTGCAGCAGGAGCTGGCGCAGCGCCGCAGCGCGCTCGCCGCGGCCCAGCGCCAGCTGTCCGACACGCAGGCGAAGCTGGCGCAGGCGCGCCAGCAGCAGGACGACGACCTGACGCGGCTGCTCGAGAACCAGCTGCTCGCGCAGGAAGAACAGATCAACAGCCAGCGCACCCAGCTCGCTTCGCTCGAGCAGCGCGCGGGCGCGTCGGCGGGCGGGGCCTACGCGGCGGCGCCGATGTTGGAGATCCTCGATCCGGTATTCGTCGCCACGCGCGGCCGCAACACCGCCGTGTACCGCGGCGGCCCCGGCAAGCGCCAGGTCGTGGGCCGGGTGACCGCGCCCGAGCGCGTCGGCGCGATCACGGTCAACGGCCAGCCGGCACCGCTCAACGCCAGCGGCGGCTTCAGCGCCGAGATCGACGTGCCCGCGGGCGGCACCCAGGTGCAGGTGGCCGCCACCGACAAGGCGGGCGCACGCGCGGAGCTGGCGTTCACCCTGCTGCCGCAGGCGGCGGCGTCGCCGGGCGCCGGTGCGAGCCCGGCGGGCGACGGCAAGCTACCGCGCGGCGTCAGCCTGGGCCGCTTCTACGCGGTGGTGATCGGCAACAACAGCTACCGCGACCCGGCCTATCCCACGCTCACCAGCGCCGCCAACGATGCCAACGCGGTGGCCGCCCTGCTGCGCGAGCGCTACGGCTACGACGCCAGCCTCGTGCTCAACGGCAGCCGCCTCGAGATCCTGACCGCGCTCAACGAGATGCGCGAGAAGCTCAAGCCCGAGGACAACCTGCTGGTCTACTACGCCGGCCACGGCGAGATCGACGCGCGCGGGCAGGGCTACTGGGTACCCAGCGACGGCGCCGCCAACGCCGACAAGACCTGGATCTCGAACGCGGCGATCAGCGACATCCTCAACACCATCCCGGCGCGGCACGTGCTGGTGGTGGCCGACTCCTGCTACTCGGGCACGATGACCCGGGCATCGGTGCCCACCTTCGACGCGGGGTCGATGGCGCCCGGGCAGTGGGATGGCTGGGTCAAGGCCATGGCCGACGGTCGCTCGCGCACCGCGCTGACCTCGGGCGGCGTGCAGCCGGTGCCCGACACCGGCTCGGGCCGCCACAGCTATTTCGCGCGCGCCTTCCTCAACGTCCTGCAGGACAACAACCGCCTGCTTGAAGGCCAGCGGCTGTTCCGGGAGGTCTCGACGGCGCTGGCGCTGGGCGCCATCGATGCCCCGGTGCCGCAGGTGCCGCAGTACTCCCCGATCCGCTTCGCCGGCCACGAAAGCGGCGAGTTCTTCTTCCTGCCCAAGGGGGCCGGGAGCCGGTCCGGTCCCTGAGGCTGGCGCATTGGCCCGGGTCACCCTATAATTTGGGGCCCGGCGGTACGACCGCTACGCCGGGGTCCGGAGAGGTGGCAGAGTGGTCGAATGTACCTGACTCGAAATCAGGCGTAGGTGTGAGCCTACCGTGGGTTCGAATCCCACCCTCTCCGCCATACCCAGACAAGGCCCCGGATTCCGGGGCCTTGTCGTTTCCGCCCCTTGAAGTAGGTCCTCCAGGTCCGAAGCTTTCAGCCGAAAAGCTCCGGGCCTGATGACCCTCTTCCAGGGAGTTAAGATGTCCGCCTGCCCCACGGAATCCCTGCTATGTCCGAAATCCTCGTCCCCGTGTCCTTCGGCGAGCTGCTCGACAAGATCGCCATCCTGCAGATCAAGTCCGAGCGCATGTCCGACCCGGCCAAGCTGGCCAACGTGCGCAAGGAGCTGGCGGCGCTGGACGCCACCTGGGCTTCGCACCCTGCCGCCGCGACCGACATCTCCGCGCTGCGCGCCAAGCTCAAGGCGGTGAACGAGCTGCTGTGGGTGATCGAGGACGACATCCGGATCAAGGAAAAGGCGCAGGCTTTCGACGCCGAGTTCGTGCGGCTGGCGCGCGCGGTCTATTTCGAGAACGACGAGCGCGCGCGCATCAAGAGGGATATCAACCTGGCGCTGGGCTCGGCGTACGTAGAAGAGAAGTCCTACCAGGACTACCGGGCCGGCAGCACGCCTTGAGTCAGGCGCCGCGCTCGGCGCGGAAGGCGTCGAAACGGGCCAGGACCTCGTCCACCGTGACCAGGTCCATCACGCCCGGGAATTCGATCCGCCGGCCCCAGGCCAGCCGGCTGGCGGGCTTGCCCATGAACTTTTCTGCCGCTTCGGCAAAGCGGTTCACCGTCCAGCGGCGGTCCGAGTAGGGGCCGGAGCGCTCGGCGTCGGTGCACGCGTGCAGGCCCAGCACGGCGGTGCCCATGGCGTTGGCCATGTGCGCCGGGCCGGAGTCCGGCGACATCACCAGGGTGGCGCGCGCCAGCAGCGCCAGCAGCTGCTTGAAGGTGTCCTTGCCCACCAGGTCGAGCGCCGGCGCGGTCATCGCCGCGAGGATGGCGTCGGTGGTCTCGCGCTCGAGCGCGCTGCGGCCGCCGCACAGCACCACGCGCCACCCGCGCGCGGCGGCGTGGTCGGCGACGGCGGCGTAGCGCTCCGGGCGCCAGTTGCGCAGCACGTGGCTGGAGCAGGGCGAGACCAGCAGGGTGGGCTGGTCGCCCGGCAGCTGTTCGCGGGCCCAGGCGTGGGCGGCCTCGGGCACCGGCATCCGCCATTCCACCGGGCCGCGCGCCAGACCGAGCGGCTGCAGGAACTGCAGGAAAGCATCGAGTACGTGGTGGCCGCCGGGCGGGATGCGTTCGCTGATGAACAGCGAGTGGCCCTCCTTGCTGCGCCCGCGGTCGAAGCCGATGCGCCGGTCGGCCTTCACCGCGGTCGAGGCCAGGCCGGCGCGCAGGGCCAGCTGCAGGTTCAGCAGCACGTCGAAGCGGCGGCCGGACAGCCTCGCGCGCAGCGCGCGGTAGCCGGCCAGGCCGGCCTGCTTGTCGAACACGACCAGTTCGACGCCCTCGAGCCCTTCCATCAGCTTCGCTTCGCCCTTGCCGATGACCCAGGTGATGGCGGCCTCGGGCCACGCCCGCTGGAGCTGGCGCACGAGGGCGAGGGCGTGGGTGGCGTCGCCCAGGGCCGAGAGGCGGAGCAGGCAGATCGAACGCGGCGCGCGGTTCACGGGCATTGGTTAAACTGGCCTCGAATGGAAGTGACCGTCGCCGCCCTCGAGCGCCAGCAGCCTTTCCGCGACGCGCGCGGGCAGGGCACGATTGTGTTCGACCCGGCGCGGGTGCAGCAAGCCACGCCGGCGCTGTTCGAGCCGGCGGCGTACGGCGCGCAGGCGCGGCCGGTGCAGGCGGGCGGCCGCGGGGCCGCGTGGTTCGTGGCGGGCGGTTTCGGCGAGGCGGTGCTGCGCCACTACCGGCGCGGCGGCCTGGTCGCGCGGCTGAGCCGGGACACCTACCTGTGGCGCGGCGAGAACGCGGTGCGCAGCTTCGCCGAGTTCCGGCTTCTGGCCGCGATGCACGCCGAAGGCCTGCCGGTGCCGGCGCCGCTGGCCGCGGCCTGCTGGCGTCGCGGCCTGGGCTATCGGGCGGCGCTGCTGGTGCAGCGTATTCCCTCGGTGCGGGCCCTGGCCGAGTGGCGCGGCGAGGCGGCCGACGCCGCGCCCTGGGAGGCGATCGGCGCGATGCTGGCGCGCTTCCACGCCGCGGGCATCCACCACGCCGACCTCAACGCCCACAACATCCTGGTCGATGCCGCGGGCACGCCCTGGCTGATCGACTTCGACCGCGGCCGCCGCCGCAGTCCCGGCGCCTGGCGCCAGGCCAACCTGCGCCGGCTCGCACGCTCGCTGGAAAAAATCTCCGGCGGCGACGCGCGCTGGCGGGGTGGCTTCGCGCGCCTGCAGGCGGCGTACGCCGGGGCGCGCGCATGAGCTGGTCGCTGCAGTTCCTCGGCGTCGGCAATTCGCAGGCCGCGGTGCGCCTGGGCTCGGCCTCGGCGGTGCTGCGGCGCGACGGGGCGCCGGTGCTGATGGTCGATTGCGGGCAGGAGGCGCTGACCGCCTACCAGGAGGCCTACGGCGCGATGCCGGAGGCGCTGTTCATCACCCATGTGCACATGGACCACGTGGCGGGGCTGGAGCGGCTGTTCTTCGCCACCTATTTCGACCCGGCGCGGCGCGGCAAGGTCCGCCTGTACGTGCCGGTGGGCGTGCTGCCGCACCTGCAGTCGCGACTGGCCGACTACCCGGGCGTCATCGCCGAGGGCGACGCCAACTGGTGGGACGCCTTCCAGCTGGTGCCGGTGACGCGCGGGTTCTGGCATGCCGGCCAGTGGTACGACGTGTTCCCGGTGCGCCACCACCTGCCGGACACCGCGTTCGGCCTGCGGCTGCCGGGCAGCGTGGTCTGGACTGGCGACACCCGCCCGATCCCCGAGATGCTGGCGAAGTTCGCCGATGCCGGCGAGTGGGTCGCGCACGACTGCGCGCTGCGGGGCAATCCGTCGCACAGCGGCATCGACGACCTCGAGCGCGAATACCCGCCGGCGCTGCTGGCGCGCTGCGTGCTCTACCACTACGCCTCCGAGGCCGACGGCGAGGCCCTGCGCGCGCGCGGCCACCGTGTCGCCCGCGCCGGTGACGTGCTCGCCCTGGCCGATCCGTCCGCGTGAACGCACCCACCGACCTGCTGCCGCGCGACCGCCTGGGCCGGCCCCTGCACGACCTGCGCGTGTCGGTGATCGAGACCTGCAACTACCGTTGCCCCTACTGCATGCCCGAGGGCCTGACGCCCGAGGAGACCGCGCTCGACCGCGCCCGCCGGCTTGATTTCGACGAAATCGAAACCGCGGTGCGCGCTTTCGTCCGGCTGGGCGTCAGCAAGCTGCGCCTGACCGGCGGCGAGCCGCTGCTGCGCAAGGGCCTGCCGGACCTGGTCGCGCGGCTGGCGGCCATCCCCGGCGTCGAGGACCTGGCGCTGACGACCAACGGCTCGCTGCTCGCGGGCCAGGCGCGGGCGCTGCGCGACGCGGGCCTGCACCGGCTGACGGTGAGCCTGGATTCGCTGGACCCGGCGCAGTTCAACGCGCTGTCGGGCGGCCGCGGCAAGCTCGCGGACGTGCTGGCGGGCATCGCCGCCGCCGAGGCCGCCGGCTTCCCGCGGCTCAAGATCAACTGCGTGCTGCAGCGCGGCGTCAACGACGGCCAGGCGCTGGCGCTGGCCGGGCATTTCCGCGGCACGCCGCACGTGCTGCGCTTCATCGAGTACATGGACGTCGGCAACTGCAACGGCTGGAAGCGCGAAGGCGTGCTGCCTTCGGCCGAGCTGCGCGACATGATCTCGGCGCGCTGGCCGCTGCTGCCGGTGGACGCCACTTACCGCGGCGAGGTCGCGACCCGCTACCGCTACGTGGACGGGCAGGGCGAGGTGGGCTTCGTCAGCTCGGTCAGCGAACCGTTCTGCGGCGACTGCCACCGGGCGCGGCTGTCGGCCGACGGCCAGCTGTTCACCTGCCTGTTTGCGACCCGCGGGCAGCCGCTGCGCGCGCACATCGCGCGCGGCGAGGACGCGCTGGCGGCGCACCTGGCCGGGCTCTGGCGCGAACGCGGCGATCGCTACAGCGAGCTGCGCGCCTCGGCGCCCGATCGCAAGAAAATCGAGATGTTCTTCATAGGCGGCTGATATGGCGACCCGGAAACTGACCCACGTGGACAAGGCCGGCCGACCGGCGATGGTGGACATCTCCGCCAAGGCGGTGACGGCGCGCGAAGCGGTGGCCGAGTGCCGCTTGCGCTTCCCGGCGGCGGTAGCGGCGGCGCTGCGCAAGGCCGGCATGGCCACGGCCAAAGGCGCGGTGGTGGACACCGCGATCATCGCCGGCACGATGGCGGTCAAGCGCACCCACGAGCTGGTGCCGTTCTGCCATCCGCTGCCGATCGAGGGCTGCCGCTTCGACGTGGCCTGGGCCGGTGAGTCGGTGCTGCGCATCGAATGCGGCGTGCGCACCACGCACCGCACCGGCGTCGAGATGGAGGCGCTGACGGGCGCCACCGTCGCCGCGCTGGTGGTCTACGACATGTGCAAGGCGCTGTCGCACGCGATCGTGCTCGGGCCGGCCAAGGTGCTGGCCAAGCGCGGCGGCAAGCGCGACTTCGGCGGGGCGCGGGCATGATCGCGCCGGTGCGGTTTGCCGGCGGGGCGCACGCATGAGCGTGACCGTGCTGTATTTCGCCAGCCTGCGCGACGCCGCCGGCCGCGACAGCGAGACGCTGCCCGCGCCGGTGTCGCTGCCGGCGCTTTACGCCGAGCTGCGCGCCCGCCACGGCTTCGCGCTGCCGGCCGAGAAGCTGCGGGTGGCGGTGGACGGTGCCTTCGCGGCCTGGGATTCGCCGATTGCCGACGGCGCCGAGATCGCCTTCATCCCGCCGGTGTCGGGCGGATGAAGCGCTTCGCCATCGCCGCCGAGCCGTTCGACATCGCGCCCCTGCGCGCGCGCCTGCTGGCCGACGCGGCCGGCGCCTACGCCAGCTTCGAGGGCTGGGTCCGCGACCACAACGACGGCCGCGCCGTGCAGGGCCTGTTCTACGAGTCCTACCGCGCCCTGGCCGAGTCCGAGGGCGAGCGCATCCTCGCGGAAGCGATGCAGCGCTTCGCCATCACCAACGCCGCCTGCGTGCACCGCACCGGCGAGCTGGCGATCGGCGACCTGGCCGTCTGGGTCGGCGTCAGCGCCGGCCACCGCGGCCCTGCCTTCGACGCCTGCCGCTGGATCATCGACGAGGTCAAATCCCGCGTTCCCATCTGGAAACGCGAACGCTACCTGACGGGCGATGCCGACTGGCTCCATCCGGGTACGTGATGGTTTTAGAGGCTGTACACGGATAAACACAGAAAAAGCCGGATAAACACGGATAGTGCAAAGGCTTGGGGTGGGCTGGGTCCAGCACGCGGCCTCTCGCGAGAAGCGACGGCGTGCGAAGCCCCCCTTGGTAAGGGGGGCGCGCCGACAGGCGCAGGGGATCGGAAGCGCGGACCGGGACCCGCGGTTCAAGAAAAAGGGGTCAGAGTAAATTTGCGTTTCAAACGCAAATTTACTCTGACCCCTTTTTCTTGAACCGTGGGCCGCCCCTCGGGCTGCGCCCGTGGGGCGGTGTCCCCGCCGACTTACCCCGGCGCCCGCATCATCCAATACCGTTGCTGCCTTCCGGCCCTGGCGGAGTTTTCGGACTAGCGTCGCGGGGGGCCGACGGGGCCACCATTGAAGCGAACGGCGCGCCGGGGCGCGCCGTTTGAAGAGTGGCGGAGAGAGAGGGATTCGAACCCTCGATACGGGGTTTAGCCGTATACACACTTTCCAGGCGTGCTCCTTCAACCGCTCGGACATCTCTCCGCAGAGATAACCGCCTGAAACAAGCCGGAAATCATACCCGTCGCGGCGGGAGGCCACAAGCGCGGCGATTCCCGCTGGCCCGGGGGCGGGGGGGTTGGCACAATGGCCCGGCCGGTCCCGACCCCGTGTGAGCCCCTGCATGTCCTACCTCGTGCTAGCCCGAAAATGGCGCCCCCGGCGCTTCTCCGAACTGGTCGGGCAGGAACACGTTGTGCGCGCGCTCAGCAACGCCCTCGAGACCGGCAAGGTCCACCACGCCTTCCTGTTCACCGGCACCCGCGGCGTGGGCAAGACCACCATCGCCCGCATCTTCGCCAAGTCGCTCAACTGCGAGCGCGGCACCAGCGCCGAGCCCTGCGGCGAGTGCGCAGCCTGCCGGGACATCGACGCCGGCCGCTACGTCGACCTGCTCGAGATCGATGCCGCCAGCAACACCGGCGTGGACGACGTGCGCGAGCTGATCGACAACGCCCAGTACATGCCCTCGCGCGGCAAGACCAAGGTCTACCTGATCGACGAAGTGCACATGCTGTCCAAGAGCGCGTTCAATGCGCTGCTCAAGACGCTGGAAGAGCCGCCGGAGCACGTCAAGTTCCTGCTGGCCACCACCGACCCGCAGAAGCTGCCGGTGACGGTGCTCTCGCGCTGCCTGCAGTTCAACCTGCGGCGGCTGGACGAGGCCCAGATCGGCGGGCAGATCACCCGCATCCTCGCGGCCGAGGCCATCCCGGCCGAGGCCGGCGCAGTCGCGCTGCTGGCGCGGGCCGCCGACGGCAGCCTGCGCGACGGCCTGTCGCTGCTCGACCAGGCCATCGCCTACACCGGCGGCCAGCTGGGCGAGGAGGCGGTCAACGCCATGCTCGGCACCGTCGACCGGGCCCAGGTTGGCGCGCTGCTCGAAGCGCTCGCCGGCGCGGACGGCGCCGCGCTGATGGCGCGGATCGAGGAACTGGCGGCGTATTCGCCGGATTTCGGCCACGTGCTCGAGGACCTGGCCACCGCCCTGCACCAAGTCCAGCTGCAGCAGCTGGTGCCGGGGGCCGCGGCGCCGGAAGGCCGGGTGGATGTCGTCGGCCTGGCCGCGCGGCTGTCGCCCGAGCTGGTGCAGCTCTGGTACCAGATGGCCGTCACCGGTCGCCGCGACCTGGGCCTGGCGCCCAGCCCGCGCACCGGCTTCGAGATGTCCCTGCTGCGGATGCTGGCCTTCCGGCCGGCGGGCGATGCGGGCGCGGCGCTGGCTCCTGCGCGCACCGCGGTCTCTGCGGCACCCGCCGCGGCGACCGGCGGGCGCGCGGCGTCCCCGGGCGCACCGCTGGCCGCAGGCCATCCGGCGCCCGCGCCTGTGGCAGCCGCCGCCGCGCCGCCGCTTCGTCCGGTCGTGCCGCCGATGGCGGGCGAGCCCGCCCCGAGCCGCGCTCCGGTCCCGCCGCCGGCGCTCGCTGCGGCGGCGCCGGCCGCTTCAGCCAGCGCGCCTGGCGCCACCCGGTCCGGCGCGGTACTTGCACACGCCGAGGACTGGCTGGCCCTGGTGGCCAGCGTCGGCCTGAAGGGCCCGGTGCGCGAGCTCGCCGCGCACAGCGCCTTCTGCGGCCACCAGGACGGCGTGCTGCAGCTCTCGCTGCCCGACAGCTTCGACCACCTGCGCAGCGACGGCCTGGTGCGCCAGCTGGCGCAGGCCCTGGCCGGCCCGCTCGGCGGCCCGCCGCAGATCCGCTTCGAATCCGCCCGCGCCCACGCCGGCGACACCCTGCACGCGCGCACCGAGCGCGAGCGCGGCCAGCGCCAGTCCGAGGCCGAGTCGGCCTTCCTGTCCGACCCGGTGGTCAGCCGCCTGGTGCAGCAGGGCGCCACCGTCCTCACCGAATCCATCCGTCCCCTGGACGACCACTGAGCAGAAGGAACACACCATGCGAGGCAACATCGCCCAACTCATGCAGCAGGCCCAGCGCATGCAGGAAAACCTCAAGAAGGCCCAGGACGAACTGGCCAACATCGAGGTGCAGGGCCAGTCCGGCGGCGGCGTGGTCAAGGTCACGCTGAGCGGCAAGATGGAGTGCCGCAGCGTCCGCATCGATCCCTCGGTGCTGGCCGATCCGGAAATGGCCGAGGACCTGGTCGCCGCGGCCTTCAACGACGCGGTGAACAAGGCCAACGAGGAAAGCCAGAAGCGCATGTCCGCCGCCACCGCCGGCATGCCGATCCCGCCGGGCATGAAGCTGCCGGGGATGTTCTGATCCTTCCCGCATGAGCGCTTCGCCCCTGCTCGAACAGCTGATAGAGGCGCTGCGCTGCCTGCCCGGCGTCGGCCAGAAATCGGCCCAGCGCATGGCCTACCATCTGCTCGAGCGTGACCGCGAAGGCGGCCTGCGCCTGGCCGGTGCCCTGGCCGAGGCGGTCGAACGCGTCGGCCACTGCGAGTCCTGCCGCGACTTCAGCGAAACGCCGCTGTGTCCCATCTGCGCCAGCGGCTCGCGCGACCGCAGCCTGCTGTGCGCCATCGAATCGCCGGCCGACCGGCTGGTGATCGAACAGGCCACCGGCTACCGCGGCCTGTACTTCGTCCTGCAGGGCCGGTTGTCGCCGCTCGACGGCATCGGCCCGCGCGAGCTCGGCCTCGACAAGCTGGCCGAGCGCCTGGCCAGCGGCGAGCCGCGCGAGCTGATCATCGCCACCAACCCCACGGTGGAGGGTGAAGCCACGGCGCACTACCTCGCGCAGCTGGCGCGGCAGTCGAACGTGCGGCCGAGCCGGCTCGCGCACGGCGTGCCGCTGGGCGGCGAGCTGGAATACGTCGACCGCGGCACGCTCGCGCACGCCTTCGGTTCGCGCACCGAAATCCCTTCCTGACGGACGCCGCCATGGCCACGATTTTCGACAAGATCATCGCCCGCGAGATCCCCGCCGACATCGTCTTCGAGGACGAGCACGTGCTGGCCTTCCGCGACATCCATCCGCAGGCGCCGGTGCACGTGCTGTTCATCCCCAAGCGCGCGGTGCCCACGCTCAACGACCTCGGCGACGGCGACGAAGCTGTGGTGGGCCGGCTGGCGATGGCCGCGGCGGCGTACGCCAGGCGCGAAGGCTTCGCGGACGACGGCTACCGCGTGGTGATGAACTGCAACCGCGACGGCGGCCAGACCGTCTTCCACATCCACCTGCACCTGCTGGCCGGGCGACCGATGGCCTGGCCGCCGGGCTGAGCCGGGTTCACCAGGTGTAGGGCGAGGGCGCGTTGACGCGGCCGCTGCCCGGCGGCTCGGGCCACAGGTAGACCACGTCCGCCTCCACCCGCGGCAGGCGCAAGCCGCCGCCGATCTCGTGCACTTCGGCGCCCGCCAGCGTGCCGGCGAACGTCAGTTCGCGGCCGGGCGCGAACACCGCCGGGTCGTAGGCACCGGCGCGGCAGGCCAGGAAGCGGCCCTGGCCCGGCCCGCGACCGTAGGGCCGCGCATCGTCGGCCAAGGGCGCGGACGCCACCAGGAAGCAGGTGTGGGTATCGAAGCGCACCGTCTCGAGCAGGCGGCCGCCCCAGCGCACGCGTTCGCCGGCCAGGTCCTGCTGCACGGCCTCGCGCGGCGAGATTGCCGCGAACTCGCCCTGCAGCGGCTTCGGGGTGGTGACGCAGCCGGACAGGGCCAGCACGGCGATGGCGATCAGGACTCGATTCATGGCGTGGCTCCGGGGCGCGCGGGGGTGGGCCGGAAGGCGCGCAGGTCGTGGGCGAGCTGCGCCTCGTCGTCGGCGGTGGGTCGGGCCGGAGCGTAGCGCCAGTCGGCGTAACGCCGGCTGAGCATCGCGATCCGTTCCGCCTGGCCCGGCAGCGCCGAGGCCAGCCGTGCACCGAACGCGAGCGGCGCCTCGTGCACGGCCTTGCCGATGCCGGCCCGGCGTGCCCGCCGCACCAGCGCCAGCCAGGCCGCGTCCACGGGATGGCGGGGCGTCGGCCGGCCCCGCATCACCACCCAGAGCGTCATCGCCAGGGCGAGGCCGGCACCGACCGCGAAGGCCGCGCCCAGCTGCCCGGCACTGGCCTGCTCGATGCCCAGCGGGCGCAGCAGGCTGGCCTGGCGCGCGGCGTTGAAGCCGAGCACGAAATCGTTCCAGCCGCGGCGCATCCAGTCGCCGAAGTCGCGCAGGGGCGTAAAGGCCTCGGGCAGCAGCGACCCCGCGCGGACCTGGTCGTCGATGGTGTCGAGGATGCGAGAGGGCGCTACTGCCGCGGTCGGATCCACCCGCACCCAGCCGCGGCCGTCGAGCCAGACCTCGTTCCAGGCGTGCGCGTCGCGGCCGCTCACCACCCAGTAGTCGCCGTAGCGGTTGCGGTAGCCGCCCGCGTAGCCGATGACCACGCGCGCGGGGATGCCGGCGCCGCGCATCAGCGTCGCGAACGCCGAACTGTAGTGCTGGCAGAAGCCGACCCGGGTCTCGAACAGGAAGTCGTCCACCGCGTCGCGCCCGCTGGGCGGCACCGACAGG
Organism: Arenimonas sp.; assembly: GCF_036275555.1. GTDB lineage: Bacteria > Pseudomonadota > Gammaproteobacteria > Xanthomonadales > Xanthomonadaceae > Arenimonas. The sequence continues at coordinate 8,943 of NZ_DASUDO010000023.1, read as the reverse complement.
CTGTAGCTGAATTCGTCGCCGATCCACGCCAGCGCGCGCCGCACCACCGCCTCGTTGTCACCGGCCGCCTCGGCCCGCCACTGCGCCGACAGCGCGCGCGTGCGCGGGTTCAGCCCCGCCGGCAGAGACAGCGCGGCGCGCTCCTCGCGCGGGTCCAGGCGCACGCCGACCTCGGCGCGCACGGCGGCGACGGCCTCGTAGCGAAGCAGTCCGGTCACCGGCCGGTCGGGCCGCACCGACAGGTCGCTGCCGAGCTCGCTGCCCTCGGGTGCGGCCAGCGTCGTGTCGAGTACCGGCAGGTAGCGGCGCTCGTTCGGCTCCAGCGAGACTTCATAGCGCAGGATCGGCGACTGCGGCCGGATCGGCGGTGGCTGGCCGGGAACCCGCACGTCGCCGCGGCTCCAGGTGCGACCATCGAACGACCACAGCACCTGCGCCCGCCAGTAGAGGTCGGCCGGGGCCGGTGCGCCGTCCGGGAAGCGCACGCGCATCGCCGGCTCGTCGGCGGCGAACGTGTCCACCCATTGGTCGGGCGTCATGCGGTCGCTCAGTCCGCTGCCCCCGGCGGCGTTCCCGGGCATGCCCCAGAGCGGGCTGCCCAGGCGCGGGAACAGCCAGAAACCGGCCAGCGCCAGCGGCAGCGACAGGCCGATCGCCGCCGCGGCCAGCTTCGCCCGGCGGCCGTCGAAGGCGGGTGCCGGCGCGCCGGGCCGGTGCTCGGCCAGCAGGGAAAGCGACAGCAGCAGCAGGCCGACGGCGGGGAAGGCGAGCGCCATCGTCAGCGGCCCCTGGTCCTGCAGGAAGGCCGCGAACGGCGCGAACAGCGAGAAGCCCAGCAGGCTGCGCGCATCGCGCAAATCCCGTGTCTCGAAGATCTTCAGCACCAGCATCGCCGCCAGCAGCGCGCAGCCGGTGTCGCGGCCGACGCTGAAATTGTGGCTGGCCAGCACGTAGCCGATCACCAGCAGCACCAGCAGCAGGCGAAGCGCGGCCGGCCAGGCCCGCGGCACCGCGATGCCGAGCGCCGCCAGCGCCAACAGCCCAAGCGCGAGTTCGCCGCGCACCTGCAGCAGCAGGGGCAGCAGGCAGGCCATCGCCGTCGCCAGGCACCACCGCCGCAGCGTCGAGGGCATGCGCTCAGGCACGGGGCATCAGCGCCAGGGCGCGCAGGCAGGCGTGGCGATGCTCGGGTCCCGACGCCGGCCCGAGCCGGACGGCGGGCAGCCGCAGGCTGAAGCGGCGATCCTGGCGTTCGGCCTCGAGCACCCAGCGAGTGAGGCGGCTGATGCGCGCCTCGTGCGCGAGGGTGTCGAGCGCGTACCAGTCGAGCTCGATCTCGCTGCGGGCGGTGGCTTCGTACTCGCGCACCAGCAGGCGGTCCATGCGCGCCGAGGTTTTCCAGGCGACCTGGCGCAGCGTGTCGCCGCTGCGATAGTCGCGCAGCTGGTGCGGCTGTTCGCCGTGGCTGCGGGCGCGGCTGGCCTGGCCGTCGCCGCCGAGATCCGGCAACGGCACCGGGTCCGTTTCCGGCGCGGGGTACACGAGCAGGCGGGTGTCGGGGCGCAGCCAGCTCCAGGCCCGCGCCAGGCCGAAGGGCCGGACCGTGCACAGCCGCACGCGGTCCAGCGGCAGCCAGCCGCGGCGCGTGGTGGGCAGGGGCAGCACCACCTCGGTGCGCTCGCCGGGCATCAGGTCGAAGAAGGCTTCTTCGCCGCCGACGCGCAGCTCGAGCCCGGGCCGTTGGCGCTGCCCGGCGGCGTCGAAGGCGAAGCGCAGCTTGATCGCGCGCCCGGCGTGCACGGGTTCGGCATGCAGGGCGATCAGGCGGATGCCGGACAGCGTCAGGTGCGCGTGCACGAGGCTGTTGTGCGCGACCGCCATCACCACGAAGGCCAGCAGCAGCGCCGGGTTGTTGTTGTAGTTCAGGCCGCCGACCAGCATGGTCAGCAGCATCAGCGCCAGGAACAGGCCGAAGCCGGTGGGCAGGATGTAGACGCGCCGCCGGTCGATGCGTACCGGCACCGGTTCGACGGCGCGCGGGCGCACCAGCGGCAGCCGGGCCAGGCGCTCGCTCAGGCGTTCGATCGGTTCCAGGGGCCGCGCCACCGGCTTTAGTCCACCGCCACCGTGCGCAGGATGCCGTCGGCGAGCGCGTCGCGCCCTTCCGACTCCGATTCGGGCACCAGCCGGTGCGCCGCCACGTGGGCGAACAGCGCCTGCACGTCCTCGGGCAGCACGTGGCTGCGGCCGTCGAGCAGGGCGTGGGCGCGGGCGCCCCGCAGCAGGCCCAGGCCGGCGCGCGGCGACAGGCCGACCTGCACGCCGGGATGGCGGCGGCTTTCCTGCAGCAGCGCCTGCACGTAGTTCACCAGCGCGGGGCTGGCGTGCAGGTGGTCGACCGCGCCGCGCAGCGCCAGCAGCTGGTCGCTGCCCAGCAGCGGCAGGCTCTGCGCGATCAGGTCGCGGCGGTCCTCGCCGGCCAGCATCTCGCGCTCGGCGGCGGCATCGGGGTAGCCGAGCCTGAGCCGGATCAGGAAACGATCCATCTGCGAGTCGGGCAGCGGGAAGGTGCCGGCGAGGTCGACCGGATTCTGGGTCGCGACCACGAAGAAGGGTTGCGGCAGCGCGTGGCAGGTGCCGTCCACGGTGACCTGGTGTTCGGCCATCGCCTCGAGCAGCGCGCTCTGGGTGCGCGGCGGCGCGCGGTTGATCTCGTCGGCCAGCAGCAGCTGGGTGAACACCGGGCCCGGGTGGAAGCGGAATTCGCGCGAGGTCTGGTCGAAGATCGACACGCCGATGATGTCGGACGGCAGCAGGTCGGAGGTGAACTGCATGCGCTGGAACTCGAGGCCCAGCGTCGCCGCCATCGCCCGCGCCAGCGTGGTTTTGCCGAGGCCCGGCAGGTCCTCGATCAGCAGGTGGCCGCCGGCGAGCAGGGTGGTGAAGGCCAGGCGCACTTCGCGCGGCTTGCCCAGCACCAGCCGGTTCACCTGCGCGAGCGCGTCGCCCAGGGCCTGGCGAGTGCCATCGGTTAGGATGTGGGCGTCGATGGGCTGCGCTGGCATGGCGTGCGTCCGAGGAAGGAATGCTGAGGAAGGATAACCCCCCGGATGCTGGCATGGCCGTGAGTTCCGCGCGCGTGAAGTTCACCGCGGCGTGGGTCGTGCTGCTGGTCGCGAAGGCCTGGCTTGCGCTGTCGCTGCTGCCGTTCGGCGACGAGGCGTTCTACGCGCTGGAGTCGCGCCGGCTGGCCTGGGCCTACTCGGACCTGCCGGGCCTGACCGCGTGGCTGGTGCGGCTGGGCACGTCCCTCGGCGGCATGGAGCCGCTGGCCATGCGCGCGCCCTTCCTGCTGCTGGGCGCCGCGCTGCCGTGGCTGGTGCGCGGCATCGCGCGGCGCTGGTTCGGCGAGGCGGCCGGGTGGCAGGCGGCATGGATCGCGCTGCTGATGCCGCTGGCCGGGTGGATGGGCGTCCTGGCGCTGCCGGACGTGCCGATGCTGTTCGCGACGCTGCTGTGCCTGGACGCGTTCGCCCGGATGCTGCAGCGGCCGACGTGGCCGGCAGCGGCGCTGCTGGCGCTGGGCCTCGCGCTCGGCGCGCTGTCGCACTACCGGTTCGCGCTGGTGATCCTCGCCGGCGGCGTTGGCTTGCTGCTCGATCCGCGGGGGCGCGCGCTGCTCGGCTCGCCGAAGCTCTGGCTGGCGCTGGCGCTGGGTGCGCTGGCCTGGTGGCCGCTGCTCGCATGGAACCTCGCCCACGCCGGTGCCGGCCTCGGCTTCCAGTTCGTGGACCGGCACCCCTGGCAGCTGCAGGCGGACGGGCTGTGGTGGCCGCTGGTGCAGGCGCTGGTGCTGACGCCGCTGCTTTTCGCGCTGCTGCTCGCGGCGCTGCGCCGGGCATGGCAGCGGCGCCACGCGCAGGACGGCGTGCCCTGGCGCTTCATCGCCGGCGTCGCGACGGTGGCGGTGCCGGGTTATTTCGTGATGGCGTTCTTCGCCGATACCGATCGCGTCAGCTTCCACTGGCCGCTGGCGGGCTGGCTGCTGCTGGCCTGCGTGGCGCCGGAGGTGCTGGCGGGCTGGCGCGCCGGGTGGCGTCGCGCGCTCGCCGTGAGCACGGCAATCGGTACGGTGGCGCTGTTTGCCTACCTGGCGCTGGTGTCGCAGCCGCCGGGCCGGGCCTGGCTCGCGGCGGGTCCCGGGTACGCCGATAATTTCGCGGGTTGGGACGAGGTCTCGCGCGCCACCGTGGAAGCACTCGCCGCCATGCCGGCGGATACGCGGGTGGTGGCCGACAACTTCATGCTGGGCGCGCAGCTGGCGTTCGCGCTCGATCGCGGCGATATCGCGGTGCTCGGGCATCCGCTCAACGAAAAGCACGGCCGCGCCGTGCAGCTGGCCGACTGGGGCCTGCTCAGCGCGGGGCGCGCGGACTGGGGCGATGCGCCGGTGCTGCTGGTGGTCGAGGACACCGCGCGACCGCTCAAGGATCGCCTGGCGGGCTATCGCGCGCTGTGCGAACGCGCGGGCGCGCTGCCGGCGGCGCAGGCGCTGAACGTGGACCACGGGCGCAAGCGTTTCCTGCTGTTCCGCCTCGAAGGCGACGAACGCGGCTGCACGCTGCCGGCCCTGGCCTGGCTCGAGGCCCCGGCGCCCGGGGCGCGCTGGCAAGACGGCGTGCTGTCAGGCTGGGCGCTCAAGTCCGGCGGCGGCGTGGCGCGGATCGAAGTGACGCTCGATGGCGAGGTGGTGGCCGAAGGTGCGCCGGCGGTCGCGCGGCCGGACGTGCTGCAGTACTGGGGGCTGACGGACGAAGACCCGCGCGTAGGGTTCGAGATCCGCGTGCCGGCGGGACGACTGGCGCCCGGCGATCGCTGGCTGGGCCTGGTGCTGCACGGCCACGACGGCAGCGTCGAGGCCTGGCCCGCGCAGCGGGTCCGGATCCCGGATCAGGGCAGCCGGTAGCCCGCGCGCCGGAGCGCGTCGGCCACCGCGATCAGCGGCAGGCCGACCAGGGCGGTCGGGTCCCGGTTCTCGATGGCCTCGAACAGGCTGATGCCTAGGCCCTCGCACTTGAAGCTGCCGGCGCAGTCGTAGGGCTGCTCGGCGTCCAGGTAGCGAAGGATCGCGTCGTCGTCCAGCGCCCTGAAACGCACCCGGGTTTCGTCCAGCCCGGCCAGGGCCGGGCCGTCGTCGCGGATCAAGCAGAACGCGGTGTGGAACCGCACTTCGCGCCCCGAGGCGGCGGCCAGCTGTCGAAAGGCGGTGTCGCGGTTACCCGGCTTGCCCAGCGGCCGGCCGTCGCGGTCGGCCACCTGGTCCGAGCCCAGTACCCAGGCGCCGGGATGGTGGTGGGCGACCTCGCGGGCCTTGGCCTCGGCCAGGCGCCGGGCCAGGTCGGCGGGAGCTTCGTCGGGCCGGGGGGTCTCGTCCACGTCCGGCCGGTCCACCGTGAACGGCAGGCCGAGGCGCGCGAGCAGCTCGCGGCGGTAGCGCGAGGTGGAGGCCAGCACCAGCGGCGTCATGGCGTGCCGGCGTCCCGGCGCAGGGTGGCAGGCTCGCGCCGGGCGGCCTCGGCGCTGGCCTCGGTGGCCTCGGCCAGCTCGGCCCCGGCGCGCTCGAGCTCCTCCAGCTGGGCGGACAGCTTGGCCCGGGCCCGGTCCAGGGCGGCGCAGGCGGCGTCGAGCTCGGCCTGGCTGGCGCTGGCGCTGTGTTTCTGGATCCAGAGCCGGTGCTGCAGGATGTCCCGCTTGGCGTCCAGGATCGGCAGGGTCCGGTCCAGCGAGGCGTGGGCGACGGCGGCGATGTCGGACGGCACCCGGCCGACCACGGCCTGCATGGCCAGCATCTGCTTCTGGCTGCGATCGAGCAGGGCCTGCATCGCGTCGGCCAGGTCCAGCAGGCGGACCAGGGCACGGTCCCGGCGACGGCTGCGCAGCAGCCACCAAAGCAGGGGCAGGGCCAGGACCAGGGCGGCCAGGCCGGCCAGGACGATGAAGTTGGGCATGGGCGGCTTCCGGACGGCAGCCGGCAGTCTGCACCAGCGCCCGCGAGGCCGGCAAACCCCTGTTTCCGCAAAGGCTTAGGTTTGACATGCCGCGGGTCCGGGCCTATCATTTCGCGCTTATGTCCGTGCCCCTGCCTCCCGTGCTCGATGCCTGGCGCATGGTCTCGGCCAAGCGTCGCTTCGAAGGCCGCCTGCCGCTGTCCGGGATGCCCCGGCTGGGCGAGGGCCTGGTGGATGCCGAAGGCGACTGCCGCTACGTGATGGAATTCGGCCGCGATGCCGTGCTCGACCTGCCGTTCGTCGAGCTGCACATCGAAGCCGAGCTGCCGCTCCAGTGCCAGCGGACCCTTGAGCGGTTCCTGCACCCGGTTTCGTTGTCCCAGCGCCTCGGGCTGCTGACCGACGAAGCCCAGGAATCGGCGCTGCCGGAGGACATGGAGCCGTTCCTGCTCGATGCCAGCGGCGAGATGCACCCGGCCGAGCTGGTCGAGGATGAACTGATCCTCGCCATCCCGGTGGTACCCATGGATCCGCGCTCGACGGAGGTTTCGGCCGAATGGCCCGCCGATGTCGAGGTCGAGGAAAAACCGAACCCTTTCGCCGCGCTCGCCGCGTTGAAGGCTCACAAGAAGTAGTTGGAGATAGAACATGGCCGTCCAGAAATCCCGCGTCACCCCGTCCCGCCGTGGCCAGCGTCGTTCGCACGACGCCCTCACCGCGAAGCTGCTGTCCACCGACGCGACCTCGGGCGAGACGCACATCCGCCACCACGTGACCAAGGACGGCTACTACCGTGGCAAGAAGGTCATCGAGGTGAAGTCGTCGGTCGTTTCCGAAGACTGATCCCGGCGGCCCGCCCCCGGGCGGGCCGGACGTGCTTGATGGGATGTATCCTGAACGCGGCGGGCCTGGTCCCGCCGCGTGCGTTTGTGCATGTCGCACCCTGAGGGGATGAGGATGGCTGTTTATTCGCGTATCGCCGGCACCGGCAGTGGCCTGCCCGAGAAGATCCTGACCAACAAGGACCTCGAGCAATTCGTCGAAACCAGCGACGAGTGGATCGCCAGCCGCACCGGCATCCGCCAGCGCCACGTGGCCGCCGAGGGCGAAACCACCTGCGACCTGGCCGAGCGCGCCGCCCGCGCCGCGATGGAAGCCGCCGACGTCACCGCCGCCGAGCTCGACATGATCGTCGTCGGCACCACCACGCCCGACCTCATCTTCCCGTCCACCGCCTGCCTGCTGCAGCACCGCCTCGGGGCCAACGGCTGCGCCGCGTTCGACGTCAACGCCGCCTGCTCGGGCTTCATCTATGCCCTGAGCGTGGCCGACAACTTCATCCGCGCCGGCAGCGCCAGGACGGTGCTGGTGGTCGGCGCCGAGACGCTGACCCGCATGCTTGACTGGTCCGACCGCAACACCTGCGTGCTGTTCGGCGACGGCGCCGGCGCGGTGGTGCTCAAGGCCGATGCCGAGGCCGGCATCCTGTCCACGCACCTGCATGCGGACGGCGGCAAGAAAGAGCTGCTGTACAACCCGGTCGGCGTGTCGGTTGGCTTCAAGCCGGAAGAGAAGAACGCCGGCGTGCGCGTGCTGATGACCGGCAACGAGGTATTCAAGCATGCGGTGAAGGCGCTCGATTCGGTCGTGGACGAAACCCTGGACGCCAACGGCCTGCAGAAGTCCGACCTGGACTGGCTGATCCCGCACCAGGCCAACCTGCGCATCATCGAGGCGACCGCCAAGCGCCTCGCCATGCCGATGGACCGCGTCGTGCTGACCGTGCACAAGCACGGCAACACCTCGGCCGCCTCGGTTCCCCTGGCCCTCGACGAGGCGGTGCGCTCGGGCAAGGTGCAGCGCGGCCAGCTGGTGCTGATGGAGGCCTTCGGCGGCGGATTCACCTGGGGCTCGGCGCTGATGCGCTACTGAGCCTCGCGGCGGGGCGCCGGGCGCCATACCGCCTCGTACAGACGGAATCGCGCGGGCGGCCCTATCATGGCCGCCCGTTTTTGCTTCCGGACCTGCTGGATGACTGCTGCACTCGCCTTCGTGTTCCCCGGCCAGGGCTCGCAATCGGTCGGCATGCTCGCCGACCTCGCGGCCGCCGATGCCTCGGTGCGTGCGACCTTCGACGAGGCCAGCGAAGGCGCCGGCCTCGACCTCTGGACCCTGTCGCAGCAGGGTCCGGAGGAGCAGCTCAACCAGACCGAGTTCACCCAGCCGGCCCTGCTCGCCGCCAGCGTGGCCGTGTGGCGCCTGTGGCAGGCGCGCGGCGGCGCCGCGCCTGCCGCCCTGGCGGGCCACAGCCTCGGCGAGTACAGCGCCCTCGTGGCCGCCGGCGCCATCGACCTCCGCGATGCGGCGAAGCTGGTGCGCCTCCGCGGCCAGCTGATGCAGGCCGCGGTGCCGGTCGGCACCGGCGCCATGGTCGCCGTGCTCGGTGCCGAGGACGCGGTCATCGAGGCGGCATGCGCCGATGCGGCGCAGGGCGAGGTCGTGGTGCCGGCGAACTACAACACGCCGGGCCAGGTGGTCATCGGCGGCCATGCGGCGGCCGTCGATCGCGCCGTCGCCCTGCTTGCCGAGCGCGGGGTGCGCAAGGCGGTGAAGCTCGCCGTGTCGGTGCCCTCGCACACGCCGATGATGCGCGAGGCTTCGCATGCGCTGGCCGAGGCGATGAAGTCGGTGGTCTGGCGCTCGCCGTCGATCCCCGTGGTGCAGAACGTCGACGCGACCGTGCATGCCGACGTCGAGTCCGTGGTCGACGCCCTGGTGCGCCAGTTGCACCGCCCGGTGCAGTGGACGCGCTGCGTGCAGGATCTCGCCGCCCGCGGCGTCGGCCGCCTTGCCGAGTGCGGCCCGGGCAAGGCCCTGACCGGCATGGCCAAGCGCATCGACAAGGGCCTCGAGGCCAAGGCCTTGGGCAGCGTCG
>NZ_DASUDO010000022.1:0-2132 GCF_036275555.1 Arenimonas sp. | reverse complement strand
GAGCGTCGGCTCGGTGTAGGGCTCCAGCCACTTGGCCTTGCCGAAGCGGGACTGGAAGGTGAGGGTCCAGGCATCGGGCGCCAGCTGCAGCATCTCCGCCAGCAGCCGGCCGGTCTTGCGGCATTCGCAGTGGTAGGGATCTCCCAGGTGCAGCGTGCGTTCCGGCACGCCGTGGAAGCTCATGACCAGGTGGTCGGGCCGGCCGTGTTCGCGCCAGTGCCGCTCGATGCTGCGCGCGAGCGCCTGCAGGTAGCCGCGGTCGTCGTGGTAGCGGTTCACGAAGCGCAGCTCCGGAATCGACCGGCGCGCCTGCGCCCATTGCACCACGGCATCGATCACGCTGGCGGTCGTCGTGCCGGAGTACTGCGGGTAGGCGGTGAGCACCAGGATGCGGTCGGCACCGGCGTCGGCCAGCGCATCGAGCTGCGAGGCGATCGACGGATTGCCATAGCGCATCGCATAGGCGACGCGCACGCGGTGCCCGTGCTCGCCCAGCCACCCCTGCAGCCGCTTGGCCTGCCTTTCCGTCCACACCTTCAGCGGCGAACCCTCGGGCGTCCAGATCGTCGCGTACTTGGCCGCCGACTTCGCCGAGCGCAGGGGCAGGATCACGCCGTACAGCAGCGGCAGCCACAGCGCGCGCGGGATCTCCACCACCCGCGGGTCGGCCAGGAACTGCGCGAGGTAGCGCCGCACGGCGGCGGGCGTGGGTTCGTCGGGCGTGCCCAGGTTGCAAAGCAGGACGGCGGTGAAGGGCGCCTGCCCGTGCTGGTGGGCGGGGCGTGCGGGGGTGCTGGCGGTCGCGGGCATGAGGTATTCTCGCCGCCATGCTGGACGTCGGGAAAATCAGGGCCATCACCATCGATCTCGATGACACGCTGTGGCCGATCTGGCCCACGATCGAGCGGGCGGAAAAGGCGCTGCACCACTGGCTGTGCGAGCACGCGCCGATGACGGCGGCGCTGTTCGCCAACCCCGCTGCCCTGCGCGACATTCGCGCCGAGATGACCGGTGCGCGGCCGGACCTCAAGCACGACATGAGCGCGCTGCGCAGGGAATCGATCCGGCTTGCGCTGTATCGGGCCGGCGAGGACCCGCAGATGGCCGATCCCGCCTTCGAGGTCTTCTTCGCTGAACGCCAGCGCGTCACGCTCTTCGAAGACGCGCTGCCCGCGCTCGAATACCTGTCGGCCCGCTATCCGCTGGTGGCGCTGTCCAACGGCAACGCCGACCTGCATCGCATCGGGCTGGCGCACCTGTTCCGGGCCAGCATCTGCGCCCGCGAATTCGGCGTGGGCAAGCCCGATCCGCGCATCTTCCACGCCGCGGCCGGCGCGGCCGAAACGATGCCGCAGCACATCCTCCACATCGGCGACGACGCCACGCTGGATGCCCTGGGCGCGCTCAACGCGGGCATGCAGGCAGCCTGGCTGAACCGTTCCGACGCGATCTGGCCGCACGAGCAGGAGCCGCACATCGAGCTGGCCCACCTCGGCGACCTGAGCGACCTGATTCCCTAGGACCCCAGGCGTTCGGCCACGGCGAGGCCCGCGCGCACCGCGCCTTCCAGCGTCGCCGGATACGGGCCTTCGACGTAGTCGCCGCAGGCCCAGAGGCCGGGCGCGATGGCGACAGCCGGGCGCCGCAGCCCCGGAACGCAGGCGAAGGTGGCGCGCTTCTCCACGATGGTCTTCAGCGGCTGCAGCTTCCAGCCGAGGCCGGCCGCCTGCGCGATCACTTCGCGCTCCAGGGTGTCCTTGTCCGCATGGCTCGCGCTCACGACGAAGGCGAGCAGGCCCGGCGGCCCCCCGAGCTGGCCGCGGTCGAAGACGAACTGCGCCGGAGCCCCCTCACCGGAAGGCAGGGCCAGCATCGGCAAGGGCAGCCGCGGCCCGCCGGTGGCATAGACGGTGGCGATCGCCTCGAAGGCGAGGGCATCGGCGCGCGCGAGCCAGTCGGCCGCCGGCACGCCGCTTTCGCGCACGAGGCGGGCGGCTTCGGTGGGCTGGGTGGCGAGGATCGCGTCGTCGAAACGCTGGCCCGCCACCGCCCAACCCCCGCGCGGATGCCGTTCGACGTGCGCACGCTCCGCCAGGCGCAGCTGCGCCCCGTGGGCGAGCAGCCAGCGCTGC
>NZ_DASUDO010000021.1:0-17917 GCF_036275555.1 Arenimonas sp. | reverse complement strand
CGCTTGACGCTCGCGCGCAGCGACGCCACACTGACCGACGAGCAAATCGAATCGGCCGTGCGCGCGGTGGTGGAGAGGGTCACCGCGCGGCTCGGCGGCCGACTGAGGGGATGAGCATGGCCGACCTCGCGACAACAACAGCGCTCAGGACAGAAGACATGATGGAGTTTGCCGTCGAGAGCCTGGAAACCCCGGCACTCACGAAGGCGCAGCTCGCCGAGCTGCTGTTCGAGCAGATCGGGCTGAACAAGCGCGAGTCCAAGGACATGATCGACGCCTTCTTCGACCTGATCTCGCAGAGCCTGGTCGACGGCCAGGACGTCAAGATCTCCGGCTTCGGCAACTTCCAGATCCGCACCAAGGCGCCGCGCCCGGGCCGCAACCCGCGCACCGGCGAGGCCATCCCGATCGAAGCCCGGCGCGTCGTCACCTTCCACGCCAGCCACAAGCTCAAGGAACAGATCCAGGGCAACGGCGAGCCCAAGTCCTGAGCGCCCGCGGGGGCGTTTTTCCCGCTTTTCCCGGTGCGCCCGTCGCGGCGGCGCTACCGCAGGGCAGGGGCGCAAGCACCGCCTCTCGGACGCGCTTTGCATCCGTCCCGAGTTAGAGTAACCTCAAAGCTTTCTCTCCTAGTAGATTGATTTCAATGGAGAAAGGCCTTCCGGCTATCCCTGCCAAGCGCTACTTCACCATCGGTGAGGTCAGCGAGCTGTGTGGCGTCAAGCCCCACGTGCTACGGTATTGGGAGCAGGAGTTCACCCAGCTGCGCCCGATGAAGCGCCGCGGCAACCGCCGCTATTACCAGCACCACGAGGTGCTGATGATCCGGCGCATCCGCGACCTGCTGTACGACCAGGGCTTCACCATCAGCGGCGCGCGCAACAAGCTGCAGGAGATCGTGCAGGTCGAGCGCGACAGGCGCCGCGCCGGCGAGGTCATGCTCGATGGGGTGGAGGTCATCGAGGTGGAGGAATCCACCTTCGGCGAGAGCCAGTTCGAGGAAGCGCCGCCGGACGAGCGCGATGCGATCTCGCAGAAGCTGCAACTGTTGCGTCGCGAACTGTTCGAAATCCGCGACTTGCTGGGCGTTCACTGAAAAATCGCCGCGCGACTTCGAAGGGCCGAATGCCCGGCTATAATTGCGGGCTCGGCGTGTAGCGCAGCCTGGTAGCGCACTTGCATGGGGTGCAAGGGGTCGCGAGTTCGAATCCCGCCACGCCGACCAACACTGGAAAAGCCCGGTACCTGCGAAGGTCCGGGCTTTTTTGCCTTCTGGCGCGGTCCGTCACCGCATCACGAACGGATTGGCGGGCGCTCCCCTGGCGTACGAGATCCAGGTGCTCTTGTTCTCCAGGTACTCGTCGATGGCGGTGATCCCGCTCTCCCGGCCGAGGCCGGAGTGCTTCATGCCCCCGAAGGGCATCATGTAGCTGACCGCCCGGTACGTGTTCACCCATACGGTGCCCGCCTCGAGGGCCTGCGACATCCGCAGCGCGCGGCCCATGTCGCCGGTCCATACGCCCGCGGCGAGCCCGTAGATGGTGTCATTGGCCATTCGCACGGCGTCGGCCTCGGTTTCGAATCCCAGGATCGACAGCACGGGGCCGAACACCTCCTCGCGCGCGATGCGCATGCCCGGCTTCACGTCCACGAAGATCGTCGGCTCCACGAACTGGCCGCCGGGCAGGCTCCCGGCCGCGCCGCCGCCGAGGACGCAACGGGCCCCCTCGGCCTTTGCGATCTCCATGTACTCGAGCACCTTGCGGTATTGAGCGGGCGTGGTGATCGGGCCGATGTTGGTCTCCGCGTGCATCGGGTTCCCCTTGCGCGCCGAGGCGCCCAGTTCGACCAGGCGGCGCGTGAACTGCTCGCGAATGGAGTCCTGCACGAGCAGGCGCGAACCTGCGATGCAGGTCTGGCCGGTGGCGGCGAAGATGCCGGACACCACGCCGGCGGCAGCCTGTTCGAGGTCGGCGTCCTCGAACACGATGTTGGGCGACTTGCCCCCGAGCTCCAGCGAAACGCGCTTCATCTTCGCGGCCGCCTGCGCGTAGATTCGGGCGCCGGTGGCGTCCGAACCGGTGAACGTGATCTTCGCCACGTCCGGGTGGTCCACCAGCGCGGAGCCGACCTCGTGTCCCAGTCCCGCGACCACGTTGAACACCCCGTCGGGAAAGCCGGCCTCACGCGTGAGCTCGGCATATTCCAGCGTCGAGGCCGAAGCGAATTCCGAAGGCTTGATCACGACCGCACAGCCCGCGGCCAGCGCGGGCGCGCACTTCCAGGCGATGAACAGCAGCGGGGAATTCCAGGCCGTGATCGCACCGACCACCCCCACGGGTTGCTGGCGCGTGAAGGCGAAGACGTCGGGCTTGTCGATCGGCATCACGCGACCTTCGATCTTGTCGGCGAGCCCGCCGAAGTAGCGCCACCACTCGGGGTGGTACCTGAGCTGCCCCTGCATCTCGGCCAGCAGCTTGCCGTTGTCGCGCACCTCGATCTCGGCCAGGCGCTGGGCGTTCTTCTCCACCAGATCGGCCAGGCGCAGCATCAGCTTGCCACGCTCGGTGGCGGTCATCCTCGACCAGGGGCCTTCGCGCATCGCGCGCCTGGCGGCGGCCACCGCGCGGTCGACGTCGCGGGCATCGCCCTGCGGGATCTGCGCCCAGGGCTGGCCGGTGTAGGGATCCACGGTGTCCATCCAGCGCTGGCTGGCGGGCTCCACGTATCGGCCGTCGATGAAATGCTGGTACGTCTTCATGTGCAGGTTCTCCGGCTTTCAGCCGCGCGCGAGCCGTTCCAGCGCCTGCCGAAGGGGCTCGCCCACGGACAGGCCGAGCGCGCGGGCACCCTCGTTCAGGTGCGAGATCACGCCTTCATCCCACATGTCCTGGGACTCGCCGATGCGCGCGCTGGTGTGCGATACCGTGCCGGCCGCAACGCCGCGCTTCTGCAGCATCGCGAGGGCGGCGATGCCGGCCTGGTCCTTGCCGACGCCGGCGTCGTTGAAGAACGCCGCCTTCAGGGGCACTTCCAGGGCGAACTCGCCCGAACTGGCGCCGCCGTGCGAGGCGGAGACCACCACGCTGCCGGCATCGTCGGCGGTGACCTTGGTGATCGAGTCCATGATGACGACGCGGGCGCCGGGCCCGCGGGCCACTTCCTTCTTCAGCATCTGCTTTTCTCCGAATGGGCGGCACGCGCGGCGTTCAGCCGGCGAACCATTTGGCCGGCACCGTCACCAGCGAGGGGAACAGCACCAGCAGGAACAGGACGATGATCTGCGCCAGCATGAAGGGCAGCACGCCCTTGACAACCTGGCCGATCGAGATCTTGGAGACGCCGGCCACCACGTTGAGAACGGTGCCCACGGGCGGCGTGATCAGGCCGATGGCGTTGCAGATCATGAACAGCACGCCGAAATAGATCGGGTCGATTCCGGCCGCCTTGACCAGCGGCACCAGCACCGGGGTGAGGATCAGGATGGTCGGCGTCATGTCCATGGCCGTGCCGACCACCAGCACCAGCACCATGATCGCCAGCAGCAGCAGGGTCTTGTGCTCCATCAGCGGCTCCAGCATGGCGATGACCTTGGCAGGCATGTCGGCCACGGTGATCAGCCAGGCCGCCACCAGCGCCGCGGCGACCAGGAACATCACGACGGCGGTGATCCTGGCCGAAGTGACGAACAGCTCGTAGATCTGGCCCACCTTCAGCTCGCGGTACACGAACACCGCGACCACGAAGGAATACACCGCCGCCACCACGCCGGCTTCGGTCGGCGTGAAGATGCCGAACTTCAGGCCGAAGATGATGATGAAGGGAAGCATGAGCGCCCAGCTGCCATCCAGCAGCGTGCGGCGCAGCTCGCCGGGCGCGCGCCTGGGCAGCACCACCACGTCGTCCTTGCGCACCAGGAACCACCAGGTGACCATCAGCGCGATGCCCAGGTAGATGCCGGGCATGATGCCGGCGAGGAACAGCTTGGTGATCGACAGGTTGGCGGCGACGCCGAAGATCACGAACCCGATCGAGGGCGGGATGATCGGGCCGATGATGCCTGCCGAGGCCACGAGGCCGGCGGCGCGCGACTTGTCGTGCCCCGCCTGCACCATCATGGGCACCAGCAGGCTGGCCAGCGCCGCCGCGTCGGCGATGGCCGAGCCGGAAAGCGCCGCCAGCACGCAGGCGGCTACCACGGTGACGTAGCCGAGGCCGCCGCGCACATGGCCGACCGCCGCCATCGCCACGTTCACGATGCGGCGCGACAGGCCGCCCACGTTCATGATCTCCCCGGCCAGCAGGAAGAAGGGCACGGCCATCAGCGGAAAGCTGTCGGCCCCGTTGATCACGTTCTGCGCGATGATCTGCGCGTCGAACATGTCCAGGTGCAGCATCAGCGCGATGCCCGACACCAGCAGCGCGTAGGCGATCGGCATGCCGAGCGCCATGGCGCCCAGCAGCGAGAAGAGGAAGACGGCGACGGGCATGGCTGTCTCCGGCTCAGGCGGCCCGTCCGGACGGGACGGGGCGGGCGGCAGCGCCGCCGCCGACCGGGTGGTGCAGGGTGGCCTCGAGCTCCTCCACCTCCTCGGACTCGCGCACCATCACGAGTTCGTCGTCGCGCACGGCGCCCGTCAGCACACGGTACAGGTCGGCCAGCAGGATTGCGCCGACGGACACGCCGTAGACGATGCCCACCGCGTAGAAGATCCCCAGCGACAGGCCCGAGGAGGGTGCAGTCGACCCGAGGTTGATCTGGGTCTGCACCCAGCTGCCCTTGAGCAGCAGCCAGGTCGCCCACAGCATGAGCGCATGGCTCGCGACCAGGCAGGCCTTCTTTCCCGCCGGCGGCAGCCGCTTGACCACCCCGTCCATTCCCAGGTGCGCGTGCTCGCGCATGGCGACCACCGCACCCAGGAACACCAGGTACACGAACAGCCAGCGCGACAGCTCCTCGCTGAGCGTGATGCCGGTGTTGAACACGTAGCGCAGCACCACGTTGCCGAACACCAGCACCACCATGAGCAGCAGGCACAGCGCGATGAGCGCGCGCAGCGCGCGGAAGTAGCCGTCGACGAGGCGGGCCATGGTGCCTACGCCTCCACGTCGGTGATCTGGCGGATGCTCTCGCGGATCGCGTCCGGCTCGAACACCTTCTTCCAGTCGGGCGCGAAGATCTCCTTCTTGGCCCGCTCGACCGCGCGGTTGGCGGCGTCCGACATCCGCACGCCGGGCAGCTGGTCGAACAGGATCGCCAGTTCCACGTTCAGGTGTCCGAGGATGAAGTCGTGCGCCACTTCCTTGGGCACGCCGCGGCGCACCGCTTCGTCGGTGGCTTCGCGGATCACGGTGAGGCAGGTGGCGCATACCGTCTCCGACAGCACCGGCTCCAGGATGGCCATCTGTTCGACCGTGGCCCGGTGCGAGCGCATCACCGGCGCGTACATGCGCGTGGCCACGTCCTCCGCCAGGTCGAAGTGCTCCTGCGGACCGCGCAGCAGGGCGCAGACGATCGCCTGTTTCGCCTTGACGCCGCCGAAGTGGTCGCGCTTGGCTTCCAGGTCGGTTTCGTCGTTGAAGATCGGCGGATGGCAGGGATGCGCCACGAACACGGTGAGGTCCTCGCGCTCCGGCAACTCGCCGGCGAAGGGCGCGGCGGCGTCGAGCGCGATCAGGATCGCGCCCGGCTTGAACTGCTTCGCCAGCTGCCGCGTGGCCTTGCCGATCACGTTGTCCGGGATCGCCAGCACCACGACGTCCGCCTGCGGGATCGCCGAATCGGCGGGCGCGCAGCTGATGCCCAGTTCCTTCAGCCGGGCGCGACCCGCCTCGCTGACTTCCACGTGCGACACCTCGTAGGGCGCGCCGCGCAGGTTGGCGGAGCAGCGGTAGCCCATCTTGCCGCCCGCGCCGAGCACAACGACTTTCTTCATGTGATGTCTCCTCGGGTCCGTTGCGATTACTTGGCGGCGGAGCGGTGCTTGTCCAGCTCGGCCAGGGTCTGCCTGACCACGTCCTCGCCCAGCGTGCGGGCGTACTTCTCGTAGACCGGCTTGAGGTGCTCGCGCATGCGGGCGCGCTCGCTGGGCGCGATCTCGGTGTAGGTGATGCCCTTGGCGCGGATCTGGGCCAGCAGCTTGGGGTCCTGCTCGCGGTTGTAGCGGCGCTCGAAATCACGGGCGGCGTTGCACGACTCCTGCAGCACCTTCTGCTCCCCGGCGTTCAGCTGGTCCCAGAACTTCCGGCCCACCAGCACCACCGCGGCGCCGTAGATGTGGCCGGTGTTGCTCATGTGCTTCTGCACTTCGTAGAACTTGTTGCCGAAGATGTTGCTGTACGGCGTCTCCTGGCCGTCGATGGCCTTCGACTCGAGCGCCGTGAACACCTCGGTGAAGGGCATGGGCAGGGCATTGGCGCCCAGCGTGTTGAAGATGTCGATGAACACCGGGTTCTGGATGGTGCGGATCTTCAGGCCCTTGAAGTCCTCCACCCTGGCCACCGCGTGGCGGCTGTTGGTCAGGTGGCGGAAGCCGTTCTCGAAATAGCACAGGCCGACCAGGTTCTTTTCCGCCAGCTTGTCCAGCAGCCTGCGGCCCACGGGGCCGTCCAGCACCAGGTCCGCTTCCCTGTGGTCGTTGAACAGGAAGGGCAGGTCGTAGACGCCGAACTCCTTCACGACCGACGCGGTGGCGGCGGTGGACACCAGCGCCATCTCCAGCACGCCCCCCTGGGCGGACGAGATCGACTGCAGCTCGGCGCCCAGCTGGCCGTCGGGGTAGCCGCGCATCTTCATCCTGCCGCCCGTCTTCTGCGCCAGCAGCTCGGCGAACTTCTCGACGCCCACCTGGAACGGGTGGTCCTTGGGCACCACGTGGCTCACGCGGATGGTGCGCTCCTTGAAATCGCCGGCGGGCTGCTGCGCGGCCGCGGCGAGCGGCAGGCAGGCCGCGGCGGCGGCAACGATGCGGGTGGTCCAGGTCTTCATGTCGTCTCCTTCGGTGGAATGGGTGCCGGTGCGGCGTTCAGGTCCGGCCGAGCCGGGCGGTTTCGAAAAAGTGCGTGTCGCCCATCTGGCCTCCCTTCAGGGCGACCTCCAGGCCATCGAGCCAGGGCTGCGCGGACACCAGGCGGCACAGCGGCGCGCCCGGCGTGAGGCGGGCGGCCACGAACAGCGCTTCGGGCGCGAGGGTCTTCACGATCTGGCTGGAGGTGTCGCCACCCGAGAGCAGCAGCCGCTCCAGCGGCTCGTCGCGCAGGATCGCCTGCGTCACCGCGCCGAGGCGGCGGCCGAGCAGGCGACCGGCTTCGTGGCGCGCCTCCTCGCGGGCCAGGCCCTGCGCCTGCATCGCCGCGACGGCGGCTTCGATGCGGGGGTCTTGCGGTCCGCGCGCGGAGTGCAGGATGACGCTCTTGCCGCGCCTCAGCGCGTGCAGCGCGTCGGTCGCGAGCTGGTCCCGGGCCGCCTGCCAGCCGCGCTCGTCCAGCAGGGCGGCGGCGTCGACGGCGAGTTCGGCGAAACCCGCTTCGACGGCGGCGTCGATCTGCTGCGCGCTCAGCAGCGAGGCGCTGGCGGACACCGCCAGCACGCGTTCGGCGCGGCGGAAGCGCAGGTAATCGGACAGCGGCGCGCTGAGTTCGTGCGCGGCGCGCCACCACTGGGTCAGCGCGTATTCGACGCCCGAGGGGCCGACGACGAACACCGGCGCCGCCTTGGCGGCCTGGCGCGCGAGCAGGTGCCCCACCTCGGTGAGGTGGGTCGGCGTGAGGCTGTCGAACACCACGGCGTCGGCGCCCTGCGAGAGGAGCGACTGCAGGTGGGCGGCGGCAGCCTCGTGGCCGGCATCCAGCTGCGGGAAGGCGAGGCTCGCGATCTTCAGCGGCGCCTGGGCGCCCAGATGCAGCCGCAGGTCGCTCTCGGTCATCGGCGTCACCGGGTGCACGCTCATGATCGGGTGGCGGTCGATGCGGTGGACCTGGTCGTCGGTCGCCGAGCGGGCGAACAGGTGGCCGAAGGCGCAGTAGCGGCGCAGCGAGGGCGTGCCGCCCACCACCGGGATGAAGCTGCGCGGGAAGCTGCGGCGGCCGATCTGCATCGCCCGGCCGATGCTGCCGGTGGCGGGAGAGCTGTCGAAGGTGGAGCAGACCTTGTAGTGCACGATCGGGGCGCCGCTCTTCGCCAGCGCGTCGAACACGGGCGGCAAGGCGTCGTCCATCTCCTGCGGTGTCATCGCGCGGCTGTCCCCGGCGACGCCGAACGCGTCCAGCGGCCCGGCCTTCTCCAGGGCTTGCGGCGTCGGCGGCGCAAGGAACAGGGCGGTGCGCAAGCCGGCGAAGGCCAGCACCTCCAGCGCGTCGGTGGAGCCTGTGAAGTCGTCCCCGTAGAACGCCAGCTTCAAGCTCACACCATGCTCCCGAACTTCTCCAGCGCGGCGCGCAGCGCCGGCCGCTGCGCGGCGTAGTCGGCCAGGGGCAGTCCGGCGGTGGCCGCTTCCCAGGCCTCGCGCATGCTGGCCACGCCCGCCGCCACGCCGGCCGGATGGCTGACGATGCCGCCGCCGGCCAGGTGCATCAGGTCGATGCTGCCCAGGGCTGCGTAGAGGGCAGGCGCATGGCCGGCCCACTGGCCGGAGGAGAACACGGGCATCACCGGCGCGGAGCCGGCAAAGGGCGCCAGGCAGGCGCGCGCTGCTTCGACGACGGCCGCATCCGGCTCGGAGAACTTGCTGCGCAGCCCGCCGACGTGCAGCTGGTCGACGCCGGCCAGGCGCCACAGCTTCTGGTAGGCGGGGAAGGACATGCCCAGGCCGGGGTGGCGAGACAAGGCGCCCCACCCGTTGCGGTGGCCGTGGATCGGGAGCTCGCAGTGCTCGCGCAGGTGCTGCAGGCCGGCGAAGCCCACCCAGTTGATGCTCGCCATCACGCAGGTGCCGCCGGCGCGCAGCACGTCGTCGTGGCGGCGGAGCATCTCGTCGACCGTGCCCGAGATGTTGATGGCGTACATCGGCATGCGGCCCAGGCGGTCGGCATGCCGGTGCAGCACCGGCATGACCGCGGACAGCCGCTGGTCGAAGGGCGCGTGCACGGGATCGGCGGTCAGCTCGTCGTCCTTGAGGAAGTCGATGCCGCCCGCCAGCAGCGTGTCCACCAGCGCGGCGGTCTGCTCCGCGCTCAGCCCGATGCTGGGCTTGATGATCGTGCCGATCAGGGGGCGGCCGTGCACGCCCGCCTTGGCGCGCGTTCCGGCGACCGCGAAGCGCGGGCCCGGGAAGCGCTTCGCGTACGCCTCGGGCAGGTCCAGGTCCAGCAGGCGCACGCCGGTCAGTTCGCCCAGCTCGTACAGGTTGCCGGCCACCGTGGCCAGGAGCGTCGGCAGGTTGGCGCCCACGTTGTCGACCGGGAAGGCGATCTCGATTTCCCCCCGGTGGAAGACGCCGTGGTGGCCACGCCGCTCCACCAGGGCGCTGTGCAGGCCCGGCTCCAGGGCCGGCGCCTGCGGCTCGATGCGCGTGACGCGGGCACGGGCACGCTGCTTGAGCTCCGCCGTCTCGCCGGGCAGTTCCAGGAAGGTGCCCGAAGACTGCTCGCCCGCGATGGTTTCCGCCACCTTCTGCAGCGGATCCGGGCTCTCCACGAAATAGCGCGCCGTGAATTCCGCGCGCTGGCCGCCGTCGTTGCGTAGCATCACCACGATCCTTGCTTCCCTTGTCTCTGCACAGGCCGGGGCGCCTGCGCTTGCGAGTGGGGGAACTATCGCGGCTCGCCCGCCTGCCCACAAACGATTTAAAGTTCGCGCCCCGTGATCTAAAGTCACACCGTGCCGAACACGCCCCGCCCCTCGTTCAACGCGCTGCGCGCCTTCGAGGCGACCGCCCGGCTGCGCAGCATGACGGCCGCGGCCGATGAGCTTGCAGTGACGCACGGCGCCGTCAGCCGGCACGTCCGTTCGCTCGAGGAGCAGCTCGGCGTGCAACTGCTCACGCGCGGTCCGCACGCGACCGAACCCACGCCCGAAGGTGCCCGGCTCGCCGAGGGCGTGGCCGCGGCCCTCAACCTGATGCACGCGGCACTGGAGCAGCTCAAGCCCGGGCCGCTCACGCTTTCCTGCTCGGCTTCCATCCTCACGCACTGGCTGATCCCGCGGCTGGCGCGTTTCCACCAGCAGCATCCGGGCGTGGAGCTGCAGTTCAACGTCAACTACGGGCCGGTGGACGTGGTGCGGGAGAACATCGGCGTGGCGATCCGCAACACCATGGTCCAGCCGCCCGAGGACGTGGTGGTGCGCGAGCTGGTCACCGAGTGGGTGGGGCCGGTCTGCTCGCCCGACTACATGCGTGGCGCCCGCATCCGCCAGCCCGCGGATCTGGCCGAGGCGCGCCTGCTCGCCACCAAGACCCGGCCCAACGCCTGGGCGGAGTGGGCCGCCGCCGCCGCCGTGGGCGGGATGGAGTTCCCGGTGCGCGAACGCTTCGAGCATTTCTACGTCCTGATCCAGGCCGCGGTGTGCGGCCTCGGGATCGCGCCGGTGCCGCGCATGCTGGTGCTGGACGACCTGCAATCGGGCAAGCTGGTGGCGCCCTTCGGCTTCGCGCCGGGGCCGCACAAGCTGGCCCTGTGGATCGCGCCGCACATGCGCACCCGCCCGGAAACGCAGGCGCTGGCCCAGTGGCTGACGGAGGAACTCCAGGAGACCGCGGATCGAGCGGACGCTGCGCGCTGAGGCGCGCGCGCCCGCGCCTCCCGGTTCCATCGTTTCAGCCCCGCGCGGTGGTGACCGCCCCCTGGGACGCGTCGGAGACCAGCAGTGCGTACTTCGCGAGCACGCCGGTGGCGGCCGCGGGCGCCGGCGGCGGCGTCCAGTGCGCCAGCCGCTGCTGCAGCACGCGCTGCGGCACGTCCAGGTCCAGCCGGCGCTGCTCCACGTCGATCACCACCGGGTCGCCGTCCTTCACCACGGCGATCGGCCCGCCCTCCGCCGCTTCCGGCACCACGTGGCCGATGACGAAGCCGCGCGAGGCGCCGGAGAAGCGGCCGTCGGTCACCAGCGCCACGGTCTCGCCGAGGCCGGCGCCCTGCAGCGCGCCGGTGACCAGCTGCATCTCGCGCATGCCCGGACCGCCCCTGGGGCCCTCGTTGCGCAGCACCAGCACGTCGTTCGGCTGGACCGTGCCGGCCTTGATCGCCTGGAAGGCGTCTTCCTCGCGCTCGAACACGCGCGCGGGGCCCCGGTGCATGGTTTTCGCCTGGCCCGACAGCTTGATCACGCAGCCGCCCGGCGCCAGGTTGCCGCGCAGGATGGCGAGGCCGCCCTGCGGCTTGAGGGGGTCCGCGAGCGGCCGGATGACCTGCTGGCCCTCGGGCTCGGGCGCGCGGGCGATCTCCTCGCCGATGCTGCGGCCGGTGACCGTGCGTTCGTCCGCGTGCAGCAGGCCCGCCTCCACCAGGCGCTTGCCGACCACGGCCATGCCGCCGGCGGCGTGCATCTCGGGCGCGGTATAGCGGCCCCAGGGCCGCAGGTCGGCCAGCACCGGCGTGCGGCGCGAGAAGCGGTCGAAGTCGTCGATCGCCAGCTCGACCCCGAACTCGCGCGCCATGGCCAGCAGGTGCAGCACCGCGTTGGTGGAGCCGCCGGTGGCCATCACGCCGGTGATCGCGTTCTCGAAGCTGCGCCGGGTGGCCAGCGCGCGCGGCGTGACGCCCTGGCGCAGCAGGTCCATGACGAGCGTTCCGCACGCGCGCGCGGCGTCTTCCTTGCCGGCGTCGGTGGCGGGGATGCCGCCCACGCCCATGGGCGCCAGCCCCAGCATCTCGCAGGCGGTGGCCATGGTGTTGGCGGTGAACTGGCCGCCGCAGGCGCCGGCCCCGGGGCAGGCATGGTCCTCGACATCGCGGAACTCGCGCTCGGAGATGCGGCCGGCGTTGAAGGCGCCGATCGCCTCGTAGATGTCCTGGATGGTGAGCTTGCGCCCGGCGAACATCCCCTCCCGCTCATGGCAGGCGCCCGAGGCGATCGAGCCGCTGTACACCAGCAGGCCCGGCAGGTCCAGGCGCCCGAGCGCCATCGCCATCGCGGGGATGGTCTTGTCGCAGCCGGCGATCACCACCAGCGCGTCGAACATGTGGCCGCGCGCGACCAGCTCCACCGAATCGGCGATCACCTCGCGGCTGACCAAGGAGGTCTTCATGCCTTCGGAGCCGGTGGTGATGCCGTCGTTGATCGAGACGGTGTTGACCTCCAGCGGCGTGCCGCCGGCGGCCCGGATGCCCTCCATCACCCGCGCGGCCAGCGCGCGGTGCGTCCAGTTGCAGGGCATGGTGCCGATCCAGCAATGGGCCACGCCCACCTGCGGCCGCTTCAGGTCCTCGTCGCTGAAGCCGACGGCCTTCATCATGCCGCGGGCGACGGCGCGATCGGGGCCCTCGAGGAGGGCGCGGCTCTTGTGCCGGGCGTCGAACAACGCCTGGCTCATGGCGTCTCCAGCGGATGGCGGCGCAGGAAGGCCGTGATCTCGGCCAGCGTTTCCGCGGGCGCCTCTTCCGGCACGAAGTGGCCGCAGGGCAGGGCCCGGCCGCTCACGTCGGCGGCCACCTCGCGCCAGTCGGCCAGGCAGTCGAACAGCCGCGCGACCACGCCTTCGCTGCCCCACAGCGCGAGCACCGGCATGGGCAGCTTGCGGCCGGCGGCGCGATCGGCGCGGTCGTGCTCCAGGTCGATGGTGCCGGCGGCGCGGTAGTCCTCGCAGCTGGCATGGATCGCGGCCGGGTCGGCGAAGCAGCGCACGTACTCGCGCACGGCCTCGTCGTCGAACTTGCTCAGGTCGGGCTCCTCGCGGCCGACCCGGCCCAGGATGTTGAACGGCACCCGCCCCGCCAGCATCTGCTCGGGCAGCGGCGGTGGCTGCAGCATCAGGAACCAGTGGTAGTAGGCCGTCGCGAACGCCAGGTTGGTGCTTTCGAACATCTTCAGCGTGGGAGAGATGTCCAGCACGGCGAGCGTGTGCACGCGCCGCGGATGGTCGGCCGCCAGGCGATGCGCGACGCGGCCGCCGCGGTCGTGCCCGACCAGGTGGAAGCGCCCGAAGCCGAGTGACGCCATGAGCTCCACCATGTCCTGCGCCATCGCGCGCTTGGAGTAGTTGGAGTGGTCCGGCAATCCCGCCGGCTTGGACGAGTCGCCGTAGCCGCGCAGGTCCGCGCACACCACGGTGTAGTGCTGCGCCAGCAGCGGCGCGATGCGGTGCCAGCAGGCATGCGTCTGCGGATAGCCGTGCAGCAGCAGCACGGGCGCGCCGGCGCCGGCGCGCACGTAGTGGATCTCGGCGCCGCCCGCCTGGAAGCGACCGTGCGTGAAGCCGGGGAACAGGTCCATGATCACGCTCCCGTCACGGCGCCGCGCCGCAGGCGGGCGCGGACGACCGCGGCGTCCGCCACCCGGCCGCCGGCGCGCTCGATGCGCCCGCGCGCCTGCCGCACCAGGCTGGCGTTGTCCAGGGTGCATCCCATGGGCGCATCCTCCAGGCCCACGCGCACGTGGCCGCCCCGTTCCACCGCCGCCTCCACGAGCGTGCCGAGTTCGACGGCCAGGCCCGCGACCATCCACGGCGCGCCCGGCTGTTCCAGCTGCAACAGCCGCAGGTAGGCGTCCAGCGCCCAGTCCGCGGGCGGAAATCCGAAAGCGATGTGCTGCGAGAACATCAGCCGGTAGATCGGCACCGGGGCGGCCGGGTAGGCGCGATGCAGCGCCGCGCCCAGGCGCATGAAGCCCGGCTCGTAGATCGCGTACGAGGGCGTGATGCGATGCTGTTGCGCGAGCTGCAGGCCGTAGCGGATGTGACTTTCGGGGTTGGCGTAGACGAAGCCTTCCTTGCCTGCCGCGATGTCGGCGTGGTGGCTGATGTTCGTGGAACCCGGGTCCACCACCGACCATTCGATCAGGCCCGCGCGCACCAGCCGGTCGACGGCGCCGAAGCGCTGCGCCGGGTTCAGCGGGCTGGGCGCATCGATGCTGCCCGCGAAGGGCAGGGTGCCGTAGCAGATCACGTCGGCCCGCGCGCGGATGCGCTCGATGATCGGCGCGTAGATCTCGTAGTCGTCGCGCTGCCGGCCGGTGGCGGGGTCGTAGGCGTGGAAGTGGACGATCGCGGCGCCTTCGTCCGCGCAGGCGACGGCGGCCTGCACGATCTCGTCGGCGGTGACGGGGATGTTCGGCTGGCGCGAACGGGACCAGGGGCCGTTCAGCGCCACCTCGAGCCAGGTGGCTTCGTTCAAGTGGATCTCCTGCGGGTGCCGGCCGTAGGCGCCGGCCGCGGGCCGTAGTGCCTGTTGGCCCGTTTCAGGTGGGCCGTCA
Source organism: Arenimonas sp. (assembly GCF_036275555.1). Classification (GTDB taxonomy): domain Bacteria; phylum Pseudomonadota; class Gammaproteobacteria; order Xanthomonadales; family Xanthomonadaceae; genus Arenimonas. The sequence goes on along the minus strand of NZ_DASUDO010000021.1, from coordinate 3,570 downwards.
GGGCCGCGGCGGCCCCGTCCGGGTCGTGGCTGGCGATGCACTTGAACAGCTTCACGTGCTCGGCCAGGGTGGTCTTCTCGGCGCCGGGGGCGCGCACCAGGTCGTGGTGGAACTGCTCCAGCCACTCGAGCATGGCCTGCGACACGGCCGCGTAGATCGGGTTGCCCGAGATCGCGGCGATGCCGCGGTGGAAGGCCATGTCGGTCCGCAGGAAGCGTTCCGGGTCGTCCACGCTCGCCTTGTGCGCGTCCAGCAGCAGGCCCAGCTGCTCGACCTGCTGCGGCGTGGCCCGCTCGGCGGCCATGCGCGCCATGCCGATCTCGAACTGCAGGCGCGCCTCCTTCAGGTGCTCCAGCAGGTCGCTGGAGCCGGAGAACAGGTGCATGGCGGAGTCGGAGATCTGCGCGATCACCTTCTCGGCCGACAGCGGCAGCACGCGCGCGCCTTCGCCGTGCACGATGGACACGAGGCCCATGCGCTCGAGCGTCTGCAGCGCCTCGCGCACCGCGGGCCGGCCGACGCCCAGCGCCTGCATCAGCTCGCGCTCCGACGGCAGGCGCGAGCCGACCGCGAATTCACCCGAGCGGATGCGGGGCAGGAGGCGGTCGAGCACCTCGTGCGAGAGCTTGCGGCGGGCGATCGGCGGGTCCGAGGCGCCACCCGGTTGACGGGCCGTGGGCGGGCTTGCATAATCGTCAGTCATGTAGTGATCATACCAGTTCAACCGGCGTCCGCAACTCCCCGGGGCGCCCCTACCCACCCACCACCCTGGAGAGAGACAGATGCAGAGACGATCCTTCGTGCAGACCGCCGCCGTCGGCGCGGCACTGGCGGCGCCCGCCATCGTGCGGGCACAGCCCCAGGTCCGCTGGCGGCTGGCGTCGAGCTGGCCCAAGAGCCTGGACACCATCTACGGCGGCGCCGAGACGGTGGCCAGGCGCGTGGCGGCCGCCACCGGCGGCAAGTTCGAGATCAGCGTCCACGGCCCCGGCGAGCTGATGCCCGCGCTGCAGGTGGCCGACGGCGTGCAGAACGGCACCGTCGAGTGCGCGCACACCGCGTCGGTGTTCTTCTTCGGCAAGGACCCGACCTTCGCGCTGGACGGCCAGATCCCCTTCGGCATGACCTCGCGCCAGATGACCGGCTGGATGTACGCGGGCGGCGGGCTGCAACTGCTGCGCGACTTCTACCGGGACTACAACATCGTCAACTTTCCGTGCGGCAACACCGGCACGCAGATGGGCGGCTGGTTCCGCAAGGAGATCAAGACGCTGGCCGACATGAAGGGGCTGAAGTTCCGCATCGGCGGCTTCGGCGGACTGGTGCTGCAGCGCCTGGGCGTGGTGCCGCAGAACTTTCCCGGCGGCGAAATCTACACGGCGCTGGAAAAAGGTAGCATCGACGGCGCCGAGTTCGTGGGGCCCTACGACGACGAGAAACTGGGCTTCTACAAGATCGCCAAGGTCTACCACTACCCCAGCTACTGGGACCCCTGCGGGCAGATCACGATGTACGTGAACGCGAAGGCCTGGCAGGCGCTGCCGAAGGAGTACCAGGCGATCTTCGAGCTGGCGTGCAGCGACGCGCACGTGGAGATGCAGGCCAAGTACGACGCGCGCAACCCCGACGCCCTGCGCCGGCTGGTGGGCAACGGCGTGCAGATCCGGCCGTTCCCGAAAGAGGTGGGGGCCGCGGCGTGGAAGGCAACCAACGAGCTCTATGCCGAGCTTTCGGGGAAGAACGAGAAGTGGAAGAAGATCTACGACAGCTTCGTGAAGTTCCGCGACGACCAGATCCTCTGGTCCCGGTTCGCCGAGGGCAGTTTCGAGAACCTGATGCTGGCGATGCGCAATCCGACTGCCAAGGGCGGCTAGGCGCGTGGACGTACCGCCGGGAGCGAGCAGCATGAACACCATAGGCATTGCCGGCATCGGCATGATGGGCCACGGCATCGCCAGCAATGTCGTGAAGCATGGCTACCGGCTGGCCGTGCTGGAACACGCCGGCAACCAGCCGCTGGATGCCCTCGAGGCTGCCGGCGCCGTGGCCGTGCCGACCGCACGCGAGCTGGCGATGCGCTCGGACGTCGTGATCCTGGTGGTCACCGGCTCGGCGCAGGTCGAAGCCGTGCTCACCGGCCCCGGCGGGGTGCTGGAGGGCCTGCGGCCCGGCGGCGTCGTCATCGACTGCTCGACCGCCCTGCCGTCGTCGACCGTGCGGATGGCGGCGGCGGTGGAGCGCCGCGGCGGCCGCTTCCTCGACGCGCCGATGACCCGCACGCCCAAGGAAGCGGCCGAGGGCAGGCTCAACCTGCTGGTGGGCGGCGATGCCGCGCTGCTGGAGGAGTGCCGGCCCCTGCTGAAGTGCTTCGCGGAGAACATCACGCACGTCGGTCCGGTCGGCGCCGGCCACAGCATGAAGCTGCTGCACAACTACGTCTCGCTCGGCATGGTGGCGTTGCTGGCGGAGGCGGCGGCCTGCGCGCGGCGCAGCGGCGTGGATGCCGGCGCCTTCGTGGACGTGCTCGCCAAGGGCGGGGGCGGCGGCATCGCGCTGGAGCGGATCCGGCCGTTCCTGCTGGCGCGCGATCCTTCGGGACTGCGGTTTTCGATCGCCAATGCCCGCAAGGACCTGGATTACTACCACACCATGGCGGGCGACGCGGGTGCCGCGAAAGGGATCGCGGCCGCCGTCCTGGCGACGCTGGAGGAGGCATTGCAGAAGGGGACGCCGGAAACCCTCGTCCCGGAACTCGTGGACCTCCTCGGCGGCGCGGGGAGCTAGGCGGCGCGGCCCCGCAGGACAGCCGGTTGGCCCGCGAGGACCAACCGGCTTCTTCGTTTCCGCAAGGCTGCGGGCATAATGGCCGCGAATGGCCTCCGTCGTATTCGCTGATCTCGTAGGGAGCACAGGCATCTTCGAGCGGCTCGGTGACGAGACCGCCGGGCGCTTCGTCACCCAGCTGACGACGGCCCTCGCCAAGATCTTCGAACAGCACAACGGCCGCGTCGTGAAGATGCTCGGCGACGGCCTGTTCGTGGTGTTTCCGGAAGAGGCACAGGCGCTCACGGCCTGCATCGCGATCCAGGAAAGGCTCTCGCAGAAGCCGGTGCGACCGGGCGGCGTCGGCCGGCCGGTGCAGATGCAGATGGGCATCGAGTCGGGCGAGGTCGTGGAGATCCAGGGGGACTGCTACGGCGACGCCGTCAACTGCGCCGCGCGCCTGGCCGACCTGGCCGGAGCCGACCAGATCCTCACCACCCAGCGCGTGCGCGACGCCCTGCCGAAGGAACAGCAGCACAAGCTGCGCAGCCTCGGCCCCATGTACCTGCGCGGCAAGGCGGAGGCCACCGAGGTCTTCCGCGTCGAATGGCAACCGGAACGCGATGCCGAAGCCACCGTGATGGGCGTGTCGATGTTCGGCCAGCTGCCGGAGGCGCACCTGGAGCTGAGCATCGCCGGCGAAACGCGCCGCATGGGGCCGCGCGGCGAGGCGCTCACGCTCGGCCGTTCCGCCACGGCGGACCTGCACGTCAACGATTCGCGCGTGTCGCGCGTGCACGCCACCGT
>NZ_DASUDO010000020.1:0-36621 GCF_036275555.1 Arenimonas sp. | reverse complement strand
CGCACGATCCACGTGAGCGGCAAAGAGCGACACGCCGACCAGCGCGCCGACCCCTACTGCGATACAGACGAAGAAATAGAGGAAGTGGCGCCAGGCCCCTCTGGTTTCCCGCCATGCCATGGAGAAGATGAAGCGGTTCACAGGACCGGCTCGTTGGCCTTCCGGGGAGGCATCATCACTTCGTCGGATTCGATTCGCCCGTCGCGCAGAGCGATGACACGATGCATCAACGAGGCGATCGCGCGGTCGTGGGTCACGAGCATGAGCGTCGTGCCGGTCGCGCGGTTCAGGTCGAACAGCAGCTGCATCACGCGCGCGCCGGTCGCGGTGTCGAGGTTGCCGGTCGGCTCGTCGGCGAACAGCACCGCGGGCCTGGTGACGAAGGCGCGCGCAATCGCGACGCGCTGCTGCTCGCCGCCGGAGAGCTGGCGCGGGTAGTGGCCCAGGCGCTCGCCCAGGCCGACCTGGGACAGGATGGCCCGGGCCGGGCCCTCGGCGTCGTCGTCGCCGCGCAGCTCCAGCGGCAGCATCACGTTCTCGAGCGCGGTCAGGGACGGCAGCAATTGGAAACTCTGGAACACGAAGCCGACCTTCTCGCCCCGGACCTTCGCCCGGCCGTCCTCGTCCAGCGCCGAAAGCGCGCCGCCATCGAGCAGGACGCGGCCCTGGCTGGGCACGTCCAGGCCGGCCAGCAGCGACAGCAGCGTGCTCTTCCCTGAACCGGAGGCTCCGACAATCGCAACCGCTTCACCCTTGGCGATGGTAAAACCGACCCCATCGAGGATGGTGAGTTCGCCCGAGGGCAGCGGCACCCGCTTGCCCAGGTCGTCGGCGCGCAGCGCTTCGGAGACGACGACGGACGAATCGTGGCTGTCGGCCATGGGAATCCTCTTGCAGATGGAGTGGAAGATGTTCGAACGATATGGAGCATGGCGGGGCCGGGTTCAACGGGGCATGACGGCCCTGCTGTTGGCACTTGCCCTGCTGGCCGGCGCCGTGCAGGCCGCGGAATCCCGGACGGTGCTGGTGCTGGGCGATTCGCTGTCGGCGGCCTACGGCCTGGCGCCGGAACAGGGCTGGGTGGCGCTGACCGCTGAAAAGCTGAAGGCCCGCTACCCCGGCTGGCGCGTCGCCAACGCCAGCGTCAGCGGCGAAACCACGGCGGGCGGCGCCAGCCGCATCGCCGGCGAACTGGCCCGGCACAAGCCCGCCGTGGTCGTGGTCGAGCTGGGCGCCAACGACGGCCTGCGCGGCCTGCCGCTCGAGCACACCCGCGCCAACCTCGAGAAGATCATCCTCGCCTCCCGCGACGCCGGCGCGCGGGTGCTGCTGGTGGGCATGCGCCTGCCGCCCAACTTCGGGCCGCAGTACACCCAGGGCTTCGAACGCAACTTCGCCGAGCTGGCGGAGGCCCACGACGCGGCCCTGCTGCCCTTCCTGCTCGAGCCGATCGCCACCGACCGCGAAGCCTTCCAGGCCGACAACCTGCACCCCGTCGCCGAAGCCCAGCCGCGCCTGCGCGACCACGTCTGGCCCGCGCTCGAACCCCTTCTCAAGTAATCCCCGTCCAAGGAACCCGACCATGCGATCCGTCCTTTCCGTCGCGCTTCTCCTCGCCCTCGCCGGCTGCGGCGCCGGCGAAACCGGTGCCGCCGCCGGCACCGCCGCCACACCCGCACCGGCCGCCGATGCCGCGCCGGCGGCGCCCGCCAAGGTCGCCCGCTTCGCCAGCGAAGCCGGCGAGCTCGAGGTCGCCACGGTCGCCGAAGGCCTCGAGCACCCGTGGGGCCTGACGTTCCTGCCCGACGGCCGTTTCCTCGTGACCGAGCGTCCCGGCCGCCTGCGCATCGTCGCCGCCGACGGCACGCTGTCGGCGCCGGTGGCCGGCGTGCCCGAAGTCTTCGCCAAGGGCCAGGGCGGCCTGCTCGACGTCGCGCTGGACCCCGATTTCGCCACCACGCCGTGGGTCTACCTCAGCTTCAGCGAGCCCGGTGAAGGCGGCGGCGGCACCTCGGTGGCCCGCGGCCGCTGGGAAAACGACGCGCTGGTCGGCGTCGAGGTGATCTTCCGCCAGTCGCCCAAGCTCGACACCGGGCAGCACTTCGGTTCGCGCCTGGTCTTCGACCGCGAGAAGCGCCTGTACGTGACCAGCGGCGACCGCGGCACCCAGCCCAACGTGCAGCCGCTCGACCTGGGCCAGGGCAAGATCTTCCGCATCGAGCGCGACGGCAGCATCCCCGCCGACAACCCCTTCGTTGGCCGCGAGGATGCGCAGCCGGCGATCTGGTCCTACGGCCACCGCAACGTGCAGGGCGCGGCGCTGCACCCGACCACCGGTGCGCTGTGGCAGACCGAGCACGGCGCCCGCGGCGGCGATGAGCTCAACATCCCCGAGGCCGGCAAGAACTACGGCTGGCCGGTGATCACGCTGGGCGTGAACTACAACGGCATGCCGATCGGCGAAGGCAAGACCGAAGCCCCGGGCATGGAGCAGCCGATGCACCAGTGGACGCCGTCGATCGCGCCCAGCGGCCTGGCCTTCTACACCGCCGACCGCTTCCCGGCCTGGCAGGGCGACCTGTTCGTCGGCGCCCTCGCCTTCCAGCGCGTCGTGCGGCTCGAGCTCGAGGGCGACAAGGTGGTACGCGAGGAGGCGATGCTCACCGACCTCGGCGAGCGCATCCGCGACGTCCGCCAGGGCCCCGATGGCTACCTCTACCTGCTGACCGACGCCGCCAACGGCAAGCTGCTGCGGGTCGGCCTGGCGTCGACGAACTAAGCCCGGGCCAGCGCCAGCAGCCCGGCATTTTCGTGGACATGGCGGCCGCCCTCGCCCTGCGCAAGCACGGCGACGGCGGCCGCCGCCACGTCTGACGCCGCGATCGCGCGATAGCGGCGCAGCGGGCCGCGCAGCAGCGGATTCGCCAGCGGCGCCAGGCGCTGGCCCCACTGCTCGGCCGTGCGCTTCTCGCTGCGCTCGCCCAGCAGCAGACCGGGGCGCAGCAGGTCGAGCCGCTCGAAGCCGAGCTCGCCGAGCGCGCGCTCGGTCTCGCCCTTCACCCGCAGGTAGAAATTGTCGGACTGGGCGCTGGCGCCGACCGATGACACTAGCACCATGCGCCCGGCGCCCAGGGCGCGGGCGATCGTCGCCACGCGGATGACCAGGTCGCGGTCGACCGCGAGGAAGGCCTCGCGCGAGCCGGCCTGCCGGATCGTGGTGCCCAGCGCGCAAATGCAGGCGTCGACGTCGCCGGCCAGCGCGCGCAGGCCGGCGGTGAGTTCGTCGTCCCGGGCCGGGTCTGTCAGGTCGGCGACCCACTCCAGGTCGCGCGGCGGATGCGGCTGCCGCGGACGCCGCAGCAGCGAAACCACGCTGAGGCCGTCGCCCCGGGCCAGCAGCTGCCGCCGCACTTCGCTGCCCACCAGGCCGGAGGCACCGGCCAGCAGCACGCGGCGGACGGGGCTCACCCGGTCACGCCCATTCGGTGAGGCCTTCGCGCTCGTACAGCGTGCGGAAGGACGGCCGCGCCTTCATGCGCTGCGCCAGCGCGGCCAGCTGCGGCCAGTCGGTCGCCGGCCGCGGCATGTTGCGCGACCACCGCATGAGCATGGCCAGGTGGAAGTCAGCCGCGCTGACCGAGGCGCCCAGCAGGTAGGGGCCGCGCTTCGCCAGGTGCGCCTCGATGCGGTCCCAGCAGGCTTCGATGCGCTGGCGGGCCAGGTCCTTGGCCTCCTGCGCGTGCGCTTCGCCCGCCGCTTCGGCCGGATAGAACCACGTGCGGAAGGCCGGCTGCAGCGTGTTCGCGAGGTGCAGGATCCACTGGTAGTACCGGCCGCGCTCGATGCTGCCCGGCTCGGGGGCGAGACCGAAGGACGGATGCACGTCGGCCAGGTGCAGCACCAGCGCGGCGGCTTCAGACAGCGGCTCGCCGTGCACCAGCAGTGTCGGCACCACGCCGTTGGGATTGAGCGCCAGGTAGTCGGCGCGCTTGTGTTCGCCGGCCGCCAGGTCGAGCTTGCGCAGCTCGTGCTTCGCGCCGATCTCGATCAGCAGCCAGTGGACGACGAGGCTGGCGGCGCCGGGGGAGTAGTACAGCGTGTACATGCAGGCTTCCGTTCGAACCGGGAGGCCGAAGCATACAAAAGAAAAGCCCCGGGATTGCGCCCGGGGCTTCGCTCAGTCCATGCGGACTGGATTACATCGGCTGCACTTCGTCAGCCTGCATGCCCTTCTGGCCCTTGACGAGCTTGAAGGAGACCTTCTGGCCTTCCTGCAGGGACTTGAAGCCGGTGCCCTGGATGGAACGGAAATGGACGAAGACGTCCTCGCCGTTCTCGCGGCTGATGAAGCCGAAGCCCTTGGCATCGTTGAACCACTTGACGGTACCGATCTGACGATCCGACATGAAACACTCCTTGGAACGAGGTGGATAAATCGCTGACGGAAACATTCCGCCGCGCGACTGGGGTTGCAAGGAGAGCGAGGTGAAAAGATGTAGCGGATCGGTGGATCTACCGCATCAGGCCACGATTCACAGTGACCCTTCGCAAACACAGTCGCCGCGGACGATACGCCAGTCCGCGGAAGAATGCCAACACTTTCTGGTGGGCCCGCGTCAAGTGCGGGCGCCGTTCAGGTTCGGGCGCGTGCCGGGTCAGTCGACCACGACCGGGATCTTGCCGATCCGGGACTGCCATTCCCGGGGGCCGGTGCGGTGCACCGACTCGCCCGTGGAGTCCACGGCCACGGTGACGGGCATGTCCCGGACCTCGAACTCATAGATCGCCTCCATGCCCAGGTCAGCGAACCCGACCACCCGCGAGGCCTTGATGGCCTTCGACACGAGGTAGGCGGCCCCGCCCACGGCCATCAGGTACACCGAACGGTGCTTGCGGATGGCCTCGATGGCCGCCGGGCCGCGCTCGGCCTTGCCCACCATGCCCATCAGGCCGGTCTGGTCGAGCACCTGCTCGGTGAACTTGTCCATGCGGGTGGCGGTGGTCGGGCCGGCCGGGCCCACCACCTCGTCGCGCACCGGGTCGACCGGGCCGACGTAGTAGATGAAGCGGCCGCGCAGGTCGACCGGCAGCGGCTCGCCCTTGTTGAGCATGTCCACCATGCGCTTGTGGGCGGCGTCGCGGCCGGTGAGCAGCTTGCCGTTGAGCAGCAGCACCTCGCCCGGCTTCCAGCTCGCCACTTCCTCGCGGGTGACGGTGCCGAGGTCGACGCGGCGGCCCTTCGACGCGTCGTAGGTCAGCTTCGGCCAGTCTTCCAGCGAGGGCGGCTCGAGTTGCACCGGGCCGCTGCCGTCGAGCGTGAAGTGGGCGTGCCGGGTGGCGGCGCAGTTCGGGATCATGGCCACCGGCAGGTTGGCGGCATGGGTCGGGTAATCCTTGACCTTGATGTCGAGCACCGTGGTCAGGCCCCCCAGGCCCTGGGCGCCGATGCCGAGCGCGTTGACCTTCTCGTACAACTCCAGCCGCAGCTCCTCGGCGCGGTTGGACGGGCCGCGGGCCTGCAGGTCGGTGATGTCGATCGGCTCCATCAGCGATTCCTTGGCCAGCAGCATCGCCTTCTCGGCGGTGCCGCCGATGCCGATGCCCAGCATGCCCGGCGGGCACCAGCCGGCGCCCATGGTCGGCACGGTCTTGAGCACCCAGTCGACGATGGAATCGGACGGGTTGAGCATGGCGAACTTGGACTTGGCCTCGCTGCCGCCGCCCTTGGCCGCGACGATCACGTCCACCGTGTCGCCCGGAACGACCTTCATGTTCACGACGGCCGGCGTGTTGTCCCGGGTGTTGGTGCGCTTGCCGGCCGGGTCGGCCAGCACGCTGGCGCGCAGCTTGTTGTCGGGGTGGTTGTAGGCGCGGCGCACGCCCTCGTTCACCATCTCCTCGATGCCCATGGTGGCGCCGGCCCAGCGCACGTCCATGCCGATCTCGAGGAAGACCGTGACGATGCCGGTGTCCTGGCAGATCGGCCGGTGGCCCTCGGCGCACAGGCGCGAGTTGATCAGGATCTGGGCGATGGCGTCCTTGGCCGCCGGGGATTCCTCGCGCTCGTAGGCGGCGGCGAGGTTCCGGATGTAGTCGACCGGGTGGTAGTACGAGATGTACTGCAGCGCGTCGGCGACGGACTGGATGAAATCTTCCTGCTGGATCGGCTGGCTCACGGCGGGCGTCAGGGTGGCGGCGGGGCCGTGATTTTAGCCCAGCCGGCCCGGGTCGCGCCGCCCTCGGCGCGTCCCGGGCCCGGGGTTCACTCGCCGCCCGTGGGGCCGCCGACCGCAGCGGCGTGGTTGGCGCGCAGGTAGTCCACGGCCAGGCTGGTGACGCGCTCGAGCATGGCCTTGTCGGCGCCGCCGAAGCTGTAGGCGCCCGCCATGCCGGCCGCATGCTGGTAGAACTCGGGCTCGGCGACCACGGTGCCGGTGGCGGCATCCACCAGGCGAAGCTTCATCAGCACCCGGGATTTGCCGGCGAAGGCGCCGGCGAACACGCGCTTGCCGCCGGTGATGTAGCGGATCCCGGCGACATAGGGTTCTATCCGCAGCACGCGGGCTTCGCCCTCGGGCGCCGCCGCGCCGTTGACCTCGGCCAGCCAGGGGTTGATGCGCTCGTCGAGGTTGGCCTGCAGGTTGACCAGCGCCGCTTCGTTGGGCTTCTGGCCGGCCCAGGGCTCGCCCATGGTGATCCTGGCGACCTCGAAGCGATCGAAGGCCGACAGGGCCTCGGCCGGCGCGGGATTGGTGGCGGACGAGGCTTCGACCTCGTCCTTCGCCAGCGCCGCGGGCGCGAGCAGGACCAGTCCGAGCAACATCGTTTGCAGCGAACGCAGTAGCGACATCCGGGGTTCCCCTGTGTGTGTTGGCGCGCCACGCGGCGCGCCTTCACACGCTAGCAGAAGCCGACGGCGCTACTCCAGTTCGTTCCAGCGGGCGTAGGCCTGCTCGAGTTCGGCCTGCAGCGAAGACAGGCGGGCGTTGGCCGCGGTGACCGCGTCCGCCGGCTGGCGGTAGAAGGCCGGGTCCTGGATCTGCGCGGTGAGCGCGGCGATGTCGGCGTCCAGCGTTTCGATGCGGCCGGGCAACTCCTCGAGCTCGCGCTGCTCTTTGTAAGAGAGTTTGCGCTTGGCCGGCGCGGGGGCCGCGGGGGCCGCCGCGGGCTTCGGGGTCGGCGCGACCTGCGGCGTCAGCCGCGGCGAAGCGGCGTTGGCGGCGGCGATCCGCGCCGACATCGGGCGCTGGCGCAGCCAGTCGGTGTAGCCACCCACGTACTCCCCCACCCGGCCATTGCCTTCCATCACCAGCGAACTGGTGACCACGTTGTCGAGGAAGGCGCGGTCGTGCGACACCAGGATCAGCGTGCCCGGGTAGTCGATCAGCAGCTCCTCGAGCAGCTCCAGGGTCTCGACGTCGAGGTCGTTGGTGGGTTCGTCCATCACCAGCACGTTGGACGGCTTGGCGAACAGCTTGGCCAGCAGCAGGCGGTTGCGCTCGCCGCCGCTGAGCTTGGTGATCGGCGCCAGCGCGCGGTCGGGGCTGAACAGGAAATCCTGCAGGTAGCCCATCACGTGCTTGCGGCTGCCGTTGATCTCGATGAACTCGCGGCCTTCGGAGACGTTGTCGAGCGCGTTCCAGTCCTCGCGCAGCGCGGCCCGAAGCTGGTCGAAGAACGCGACCTCGAGGTTGGTGCCGACCCGCACTTCGCCCGACTGCGGCTGCAGGTCACCCAGCAGCAGCTTGAGCAACGTGGTCTTGCCCGAACCGTTCGGGCCGATCAGGCCAATCTTGTCGCCACGCTGGATGACGGTGCTGAAGTTGCGCACCAGCACGCGGGCGGTGCCCGCGCGGCCGGGACCCTGTGCACCGCCCTCGCCGTCGAACGCGAAGGAAATGTCCTTGGCCTCGAACACCTTGCGGCCGGACTTCTCGGCGCCGGCGGCGGCCAGCTTGACGTTGCCCTGCTGCTCGCGGCGCTCGGCGCGCTCGCGGCGCATGGCCTTGAGCGCGGTCACGCGGCCTTCGTTGCGGGTGCGGCGCGCCTTGATGCCCTGGCGGATCCAGACTTCCTCCTGGGCCAGCTTCTTGTCGAACAGCGCGTTCGCTTGCGCCTCGGCGTGCAGCCGCTCCTCGCGGCGGCGCAGGAAGTTGTCGTAGTCGCCGGGCCAGCTGGTCACCTGGCCGCGGTCGATCTCGACGATGCGGGTGGCGAGGTTCTTCAGGAACTCGCGGTCGTGGGTGACGAACACCACGCTGCCGCCGAAGTTCTTCAGGAACTCCTCGAGCCAGGCGATCGATTCGATGTCGAGGTGGTTGGTGGGCTCGTCGAGCAGCAGCAGGTCGGGCGCGGCCACCAGGGCCTGGGCCAGCAGCACGCGGCGCTTCATGCCGCCCGACAGCGCCGAGAACTCGGCGTCCTCGGGCAGGTCGAGCTTGCTGATCACCTGCTCGACGCGCTGCTCGATCTGCCAGCCGTCGCCGGCCTCGATCCGGGCCTGCACCGCGCCCAGCTCGTCCATGTCGATGTCAGCGCCGTCGTGCAGCATGTGGTGGTAGCGCGCGAGGTCGGCGCCGAGCGCGCCCAGGCCCATCGCCACCACGTCGAAGACGCTGCCGGCCAGGTCCTTGGGCACTTCCTGCGCCAAGCCGGCCAGCCGGCCCTCGCGCTTGACCACGCCGTCGTCGGGCGTGATCGCGCCGCCCATCAGGCGCAGCAGGGTGGACTTGCCGGCGCCATTGCGGCCGACGATGCAGACGCGCTCGTTGCGCTCGATCGTCAGGTTCACGGACTCGAGCAGGAGCGGGCCGCCGACGCTGTAGTCGACGCCTTGGAAGGTGATCAGGGACATGCCCGCAGTTTACAGGCTCGCCCGCCCCGAAGCCCGCGCCGGATGCCCTAAGATCGGGCCATCCCCCCGGGAACCCGCCATGGCCCGCACCTCACGCTTCCGCGCCTGCCCCCTTTGCGAGGCCATTTGCGGCCTCGAACTGCAGTACGAAGGTCCCGAGCTCGTCGCGATCCGCGGCGACGCCGCCGATCCCTTCAGCCGCGGCCACGTCTGCCCCAAGGGCAATGCCCTGCTCGACCTCGAGGCCGATCCCGACCGCCTGCGCCGCCCGCTGCGCCGCCGCGGCCGCGACTGGGAGGAGATTGGCTGGGACGAGGCGCTGGCCGAGGCCGGCGAGCGCCTGGCCGCGGTGCAGCGCGAACACGGGGCCGATGCGGTCGGCGCCTACCTGGGCAATCCCAATGTCCACCACTTCGGCCACATCGCCTACCTGCCTGCCCTGCTCCGCAGCCTGCGGTCGAAGAACATTTTCAGCGCCTCGTCGGTCGACCAGTGGCCGAGCCAGCTGGTGGACTGGCTGATGTACGGCCATCAGTTCCTGCTGCCGGTCCCGGACGTGGACCGTACCGACTATTTCCTGATGCTGGGCGCCAACCCGGTGGCCTCGAACGGCAGCCTGATGACCGCGCCGGGCATCGCCCGCCGGCTCGAGGCGCTGGTGGCGCGGGGCCGGCTGGTGGTGGTGGATCCGCGCCGCACAGAAACCGCCGCGATGGCCAGCGAGCACGTGTTCATCCGCCCCGGCACCGATGCCTGGTTCCTGCTCGCACTGCTGCAGGAATTGCTGGCGCTCGGACCCCCGCGCATCGAGGCCTACGCCGGGAAGTTGAACGGCCTCGACGAGGCGCTCGGCGCGGTGGCCGCGTTCGACACCTCCGGTGTCGAGGCGCGGACGGGCGTGCCCCGGACCCGCATCGCCGCGATCGCGGCCGCGTTTCGCGCGGCGCCGGCCGCGGTTGCCTACGGCCGCATGGGCGTGTCGACGCAGGCGCACGGCACGGTCTGCCAATGGCTGATCCAGCTGGTGAACCTGGTCACCGGCAACCTCGATCGCGTGGGCGGCTCGCTGCCCAACGAGCCGGCTTTCCCCGTGACCGGGCCGGGCACCTCCGCGGGCCATCGCGACCGCTGGCGCAGCCGCGTGCGCGGCCTGCCCGAGTTCGCGGGCGAGCTGCCCGTGTCGGTGCTGGCCGAGGAAATCCGCACGCCCGGCGACGGCCAGCTGCGCGCCCTGCTCACCTGCGCCGGCAACCCGGTGCTGTCCACGCCGGACGGGCGCGGGCTGGAGGCGGCGCTGGCGAGCCTGGACTTCATGGTGTCCATCGATGTCTACGTCAACGAAACCACCCGCCACGCGCACCTGATCCTGCCGCCGGCCTCGCCGCTGACGCAGCCGCACTACGACGTGCACTTCAACGCCTTCGCGGTCCGGCGGGTGGCGCGGCTCAGCCTGCCGCTGCGCGAACGCGGCGATGAGGAGCGGGCCGACTGGGAGATCATCGACGGCCTGGCCGCCGCCCACGCCGCCGCCAGCGGCAAGCCCTGGCGCACGCTGCCGCCCCCGCTCGCGATGATCGAAGCCGGCCTCGCGCGCGGCGACAGCGGGCTCGACATCGCGGCGCTCGCGGCGGCACCGCACGGCCTCGACCTCGGCCCGCTGCGGCCCTCGCTGCTGTCCCGGCTTCAGACCGAAAGCGGCGCGATCGAGTGCGCACCGCCGCTGCTGATGGATGCGCTCGCCGCGCTGGCCGCGGTGCCGGCCGATGCCGGCGGACTGCGGCTGGTGGGTCGCCGCCACGTGCGCAGCAACAATTCCTGGATGCACAACGCACCGCGGCTGGTGAAGGGCAAGCCGCGGCACCAGCTGGTGATGCATCCCGACGACCTCGCCCGCCATGGCCTTACCGACGGCGGGCGCGTGCGGGTGAGTTCGGTCGTGGGCAGCATCGAGACCGACGCCGTCGCCAGCGACGAAGTGATGCCTGGGGTGGCCTGCCTGCCGCACGGCTTCGGCCACGACCGGCCGGGCACGCGGATGGCGCGCGCCGAAGCCGTGGCGGGCGCGAGCTACAACGACCTGAGTGATCCGGCGGCGCTGGATGGCCCGAGCGGAAACGCCGCGCTCAACGGCCTCGCGGTGACGGTGGCGCCGGCCTGAGGCCGGCGGCGGTCAGGAGCCGCCGTGCCGCAGCCAGCGCTCGGCGACCGTCGCATTGTCGAACACGCGGCCGTTGGCGCCGCGCTCGAGGGCCAGGATCTCGCCATGCTCCATCGCGCCGAGGATGTCGATGCGGTTCACGACGAAGGCCACCTGGATCTTGTCCAGGCCCATCTCGATCAGCGCATCCACCATGAACGGCACCTCGTGATCGCCCTCGCGCTCGCCGAGGGCCTCGACCACCATCAGCTTGCGGGCCTTGCGCAGGTGCACCTGCTCGGCGACCAGGGTCCAGTAGGCGATGGAGATGTCGCGGTTGTCGCGGGGACCGGAGACGCGGGCGTACAGGTAACCGGGGCGATCCTCGAAGACGAGGTGGATGTCGGGAGGCAGGGAGATCACGTGGACGTTCTGGCGCGGGGGGACCGGCATTCTAGCGCAATGCGTAACATTGTTTCATTGCGTGGCTGGGTTATCGTGCGGCCTGGCCCCCGCCGGACCGCCGCATGACCCGCACGCAACGCTCGTGGATGGCTTCGATTTCCGCCGCGCTGGGCCTGCTCAGCCTGGTGGCGGTCGCCTGCTTCCACTTCCCGGAGCTGCTGACGAGCCGCGATTTCCGCGCGGTCTACAGCGAATCGTTCGCCCGCCGGCTGCTGCTTGCCGGGCTGGTCGCCGCCTTCTTGCTGGGCACGCTGGCCATCCTGCGCGGGCGGGACCGGCGCGTGGCACTCGCGGGCGTGGGCTCGGCAACGCTCGCCGTGCTGTTGGGCGGCGCCGACATCCAGCTCGACGACATCGGGCAGACGCCGTGGTCGCTGGGGCTGGACTGGTTCGTGGTGTCGCTGCTTTTTTCCGCGCTGGTGTTCATTCCGCTGGAGAAAACGCTGGGAAGGATCCCCCAGTCACCGCTTCGGCCGGGCTGGCGGACCGACGTCGGCTACTTCTTCCTGAGCCACGTCCTGGTGCAGTTCATCCTGATCGTGGTCACCACCTGGACCAGCACGGTGGCGGCGCTGGCGGCCTTCCCGCCGCTGCAGGCCGCGATCCAGTGGCTGCCGACCTGGGCGCAGTTCCTGTTGGCGGTGCTGGTGGCCGACCTCGCCCAGGCCAGCCTGCACCGCGCCTACCACCGCGTGCCTTTCCTGTGGCGGTTCCACGCCGTGCACCACAGCAGCGAGCACATGGACTGGCTGGCGGGATCACGCATGCACTTGCTGGAGATCGTGCTGACGCGCGGGTTCGTGCTGTTGCCGCTGGTGGTGCTGGGCTTCGCGCCGGGCGCGATCAACGCCTACGTCATCCTGGTCGGGCTGCAGGCGGTGCTGGCGCACGCGAACCTGGGCGTGCGCTTCGGGTGGCTCGAGCACGTGCTGGTGCTGCCGCGCTACCACCACTGGCACCACGCGCGGCGCGAGGATTTCGTGGACGCGAACTACGCCATCCACCTGCCGCTGGTGGACCGGCTGATGGGCACGCACCGGCTGCCGGCCGACGGCAGTTGGCCGGCCGAGTACGGGATATTGGATCCCACGGAAGTTCCGCGCGGACTATGGCGCCAGCACTTCACGCCCTTCCTACAGCGCAAAGCAACGCGCCCGCAGGAGTGAGGATCCTGGGGCCGGGCCTTCGGCGCATCGCGACTGCTGTGGGCGCGCCGGCGACGAAGCGCCGGGTGCGGGGCGAGGATCAGCCCGCCGCAAGCCGGCGGTGGTCGACCATGAGGCAGCGGTCCTGCACCACGTCGATGCCGGCCGCGAGCAGCGCTTCGGCGAAGGCATCGTCGCGGATGCCGGACTGCAGCCACACCGCCGACGGGCGCTTGGCGAGGAGGTCGTCGAGGTGGGCGGCCAGGTCCTTGGACTTGCGGAACACGTTGACCAGGTCGATCTCGCCCGGCACATCGGCCAGGCGCCGGAACACCGGGCGGCGCAGGATGCTCTCGACCTCGGGGTAGTACACGGGCACCGGCACCACGTCGAAGCCCACGCGCTCGAGG
The DNA here is from genome assembly GCF_036275555.1 of Arenimonas sp. Classification (GTDB taxonomy): domain Bacteria; phylum Pseudomonadota; class Gammaproteobacteria; order Xanthomonadales; family Xanthomonadaceae; genus Arenimonas. The sequence goes on along the minus strand of NZ_DASUDO010000020.1, from coordinate 23,610 downwards.
TAGCGCGGCACCTCGATCGCAGGCTGGCCGCGCTGGGCCTCGGTCTTGATCCCGAGCACGGCGATGCGCCGGACCCGGGACAGCAGCGCCCGCAGGTCCGGGTCTTGCGTGATCAGCTGGCCGCGGGTGCCCATGGCGTCAGTGGTGGTGGCCGCCGGCGCCGTGCACGTGGCCGTGCAGGACTTCCTCGACGCTGGCTTCGCGCACGTCGGTCACTTCGATCGCGAAGTGGAGGTTCTGGCCGGCGAGCGGATGGTTGCCGTCCACGGTGACCATGCCGTCCTCGATCTTGGCGATGACGACCGAGATCGCGCCCTGCGGGGTCTGGGCCTGGAACTGCATGCCCACGGCGAGCTCGTCGACGCCCTGGAAGGCTTCGCGCGGCACCACCTGGATCAGCATGTCGTTCGGGGTGCCGTAGCCTTCCTCGGGCGAGACCACGACGTCGAACTTGTCGCCCACCTGGCGGCCTTCCATCGCCTTCTCCAGGCCCGGCACGATGCCACCGACGCCGTGCAGGTAGGCCAGGGGCTCGCCGCCGCTGGAGGAGTCGAGCACCGCGCCGGCGTCGTTGGTGAGGGTGTAGTGGAACGTCGCGACGGTGCGCTCGGCGATCTGCATGGGAATCCTTGGGGAAAACGCCGGCACCGGCAGGTCCGGGCGGCAGGGAAAGGGCGCATAGGCTAGGCCAACCGCCCGAAGCAAGCAAATCCCCGCAAATAAACCAGGTTCATTTGATCCAAATGAACCTGGTTCATTTGCGCCATGAAAAAGCCCCGGCCGTTGCGGGCCGGGGCTTGTTCTTGCACTGCCTGGCGGCAGGCAGCCGGATTACATCGGCTGCACTTCGTCCGCCTGCATGCCCTTCTGGCCCTTCACGACCTTGAAGGAGACCTTCTGGCCTTCCTGCAGGGACTTGAAGCCGGTGCCCTGGATGGAACGGAAGTGGACAAACACGTCCTCGCCGCTTTCCGGGGTGATGAAGCCAAAGCCCTTGGCGTCGTTGAACCACTTCACGGTTCCAGTCTGACGATCCGACATATCTCTAATCCTTAAATAACAGTTGTTGGGTAACCACGATTTACCGTGATACCGGCAACCGCAGTGGTCCCACCCTACTCGCTTATGGCCCGGAAAGCTATTGGCGTACAATCGGCGGTCCCTTTGGCCACCCCCGCCCCGCCGAGCCCCCCCTGCATGTCCGCCTTCGCCACCGAGCGCGTGCTCACCGTACGGCACTGGAACGACGCCTATTTCAGCTTCACCACCACCCGGGACGACGGGCTGCGGTTCGAGAACGGCCAGTTCGTGATGATCGGCCTGGAGGTGGGCGGCCGGCCCCTGATGCGCGCCTACTCCATCGCCAGCGCCAACTGGGAGGAGCACCTCGAGTTCTTCAGCATCAAGGTGCCCGACGGCGCCCTGACCTCCCGGCTCCAGCACCTGCAGCCCGGCGACGACGTGCTGGTGAGCCGCAAGCCCACCGGCACCCTGCTGATCAGCGACCTGCACCCGGGGCGTAATCTTTACCTGCTGGCCACCGGCACCGGGCTGGCGCCCTTCCTGGGGGTGGTGAAGGACCCCGAGACCTACGAGCGCTTCGACAAGGTGATCCTCACCCACGGCGTCCGCGGCATCGAAGACCTGGCCTACCACGACTACATCGTCAACGAACTGCCGCGCCACGAGCACCTGGGCGAAATCATCGGCCGACAGCTGCTGTACTACCCGGCGGTGAGCCGCGAACCCTTCCGTCATTCCGGGCGACTGACCACCCTGATGGAGAGCGGCCAACTGCAGGCCGACCTGGGCCTGCCGGCGCTGCACGCCGCCCACGACCGCGCCATGATCTGCGGCAGCCCGCAGATGCTGGCCGACTTCCGCGCCCTGCTCGACGCCCGCGGCTTCAAGGCCGCGCCGCGCATCGGTACGCCCGGCGAGTACGTGTTCGAGCGCGCCTTCGTCGAGAAATAGAACGGCTGGCGGGGCGCGCGCGCCCTCGCCTATGCTCGGGCCATCCCGACGGAGATCCCGATGCGCCCAACCTTCCGCGCCACCCTGCTCGCGCTGCTCGCCCTGCTGCTGGCCGGCTGCCTGTCGCCCGGCGCCACCCGCGAAACCATCGCCACCCGGCTGGTGCCCGCGCCGTCCGGCAGCGGCGAGCGGGTGCTCGTGGTGGTGCTGCCCGGCCGCGGCGACGACCTGCAGGGGCTGGCGGACAGCGGCATCGCGCCCGCGATCCAGGCCGCCTGGCCCGAAGCCGACGTGCTGCTGGCCGAAGTCTCCCTGGCCTACTACTACGAGGGCCGGATGCCCGAGCGCCTGCATGCCGAAGTGATCGCCCCGGCCCGCGCCCGCGGCTACGCGGGCGTCTGGCTGGCGGGCGCCTCGATGGGCGGCATGGGCACGCTGCTTTACGAGCGCAGCCGGCCGGGCGAGCTTGATGGCCTGGTGCTCCTGGCGCCCTTTCTCGGTAACCGCGGCCTGCTCAGGGAAATCGGCGAATCCGGACTCGTCGCCTGGGAGCCCGGCCCGGAACCGGCCGGCATCGACCGCAAGACCTACCAGCGCGAAGTCTGGCGCAACGTGCAGCGCTGGCCGGCGAGCGGCCGCAGCCAGGACGTCTGGCTGGCGTATGGCGAAGACGACCGGCTGGCGAAGGCGATCGGCGTGCTCACGCCGGCGCTGCCCGCGGACCAGGTGTTGGCGCGACCCGGCGGCCACGCCTGGGTGGTGTGGAGCCCGGCCGCGGGCGAGGTCTTCGCCCGCATCCGCGCGAGCCGCGCGACGCGCTGAAACACCGCGCCGCCTGGCTCAGCCCAGCAGCTTGGCGATGTCCTTGCCGATCTTCTCCGGCGTATCGGTCGGCGAGTAGCGCTTGACCACCTTGCCGTCCTTGTCGACCAGGAACTTGGTGAAGTTCCACTTGATCGCCTCCAGCCCCAGCAGCCCCGACTTCTCGGATTTCAGCCACTGGTAGAGCGGATGCGCCTTGGCGCCGTTCACCTCGATCTTCGCGAACATCGGGAAGCTGACGTCGTAGGTGAGCGAGCAGAAATTCCTGATTTCGTCGGCGTCGCCCGGCTCCTGGTGGCCGAACTGGTCGCAGGGGAAGCCCAGCACCACCAGGCCTTTCCCCGCGTATTCGCGCGAGAGTTTCTCGAGGCCGGCGTACTGCGGGGTGAAGCCGCACTTCGAGGCGGTGTTGACGATCAGCATGGCCTGGCCGCGGAAGTCGGCCAGCGACTGCTCCTTGCCGTCGAGGGTGGTGGCGGAAAAATCGTAGACGGTGGTCATGGCGGGCTCCCTGGAATGCCGACAGCCTAACGCAAGCCGCACGACGCGGGCGGGGGTTTCACGTGGCCTTTACGCCGGCGGGCGGGCGCGGCCCAAACCCTGCCTTTCGTCATGCGTGGCCGGGCCACCGCATGCGCTAGGCTTCGGGGGTTCATCCGAACCCTGCTCCCAAGACCCCTGCAAGGACGTGCCATGACCCAGAAGCTCTCCCTCGCCCTCGCCATCGCGCTTTGCCTCGCGGTGCCGGGCGCCACCTTCGCCGACGACCACGCGACCCAGGCCGCGGAGCCGGTGTCGGCCAACCCGTTCTTCACCGTCAGCACCCTGCCCTACCAGCTGCCGCCTTTCGACCAGATCCAGGACGCGCACTACGCGCCGGCCTTCGAGAAGGGCATGGCCGACCAGCTGGCCGAGGTCGCCGCGATCGCCAACAACGCCGCCGCGCCCACGTTCGAGAACACCATCGTCGCGATGGAGAAGACCGGCGCCGTGCTCAACCGCACCGCCGCGGTGTTCTTCAACCTCGCCGGCGCCAACACCAACCCGGCCATGCAGAAGGTGCAGGCCGAGATGGCGCCGAAGCTGGCGGCGCACCAGGACGCGATCCTGCTCGACGGCAAGCTCTTCGCCCGGGTGAAGTCGCTGCATGACCAGCGCGCCAGCCTCGGCCTCGACGCCGAGTCGCTGCGCCTGCTCGAGCGCTACCACACCGACTTCGTGCGCGCCGGCGCCAACCTGTCGGACGCCGACAAGACCAAGCTCAAGGCCATGAACGCCGAACTGGCCACCCTGGCCACCACCTTCAGCCAGAACGTGCTCAAGGAAGTGCAGGCCTCGGGCGTGCTGGTGTCGGACGTCAAGGAGCTCGACGGCCTGTCCGCCGACGCCATCACTGCCGCCGCCGAAGCGGCCAAGGCCGCGGGCAAGGAAGGCCAGTACCTGATCGCGCTGATGAATACCTCCGGCCAGCCGCCGCTGTCGTCGCTGACCAACCGCGCGCTGCGCAAGAAGATCATGGAGGCCTCGCTGACCCGCGGCAGCCGCGGCGGCGAGTTCGACAACCGCGCCATCGTCTCGCGCGTGGCCAAGCTGCGCGCCGAGCGCGCCGCCCTGCTGGGCTACGAGAACCACGCCACCTACGTGCTCGAGGACGAGACCGCCGGCACCGTCGGCGCCGTCAACAAGCTGATGTCGGACCTCGCCCCGGCCGCGGTCGCCAACGCGCGCAAGGAAGCCGCCGACATGCAGGCGATCATCGACGCCGAGAAGGGCGGCTTCGCGCTGGAGGCGGCCGACTGGGCCTTCTACGCCGAGAAAGTGCGGCAGGCCAAGTACGACTTCGACGAGTCGCAGCTGCGCCCCTACTTCGAGATGACCTCGGTGCTCGAGAACGGCGTCTTCCACGCCGCCGGCCAACTCTACGGCCTGCAGTTCAAGAAGCGCACCGACCTGCCGACCTACCACCCGGACGTGGTGGTGTACGAAGTGTTCGAGGCCGACGGCAAGCCGCTGGGCCTGTTCCTGGGCGACTTCTACGCCCGCTCGAACAAGCGCGGCGGCGCCTGGATGAACGCCTACGTGCCGCAGAACGGCCTCACCGGCACCCTGCCGGTGGTCGCCAACCACCAGAACATCCCGAAGCCGGCCGCGGGCCAGCCGACCCTGATGACCTTCGACGAGGTCACCACGATGTTCCATGAGTTCGGCCACGCCCTGCACGGCCTGTTCTCGAACGTGAAGTACCCGCAGTTCTCCGGCACCTCGGTGCCGCGCGACTTCGTCGAGTACCCGTCGCAGGTGAACGAGATGTGGGCCACCTGGCCGACCATCCTGGCCAACTACGCCAAGCACCACGAGACCGGCGAGCCGATCCCGCAGGCGCTGCTGGACAAGGTGCTGGCCACCGAGCAGTTCGGCCAGGGCCACGCCACCACCGAGTACCTGGCGGCGGCGATGCTCGACCAGAGCTGGCACCAGCTGTCGGCCAACGAGGTGCCCAGCGACACGCTGGCCTTCGAGGCGCAGGCGCTCAAGGCCGCGGGCCTGGACTACGCGCCGGTGCCGCCGCGTTACCGCAGCACCTACTTCTCGCACATCATGGGCGGCTACTCGGCGGGCTACTACGCCTACCTGTGGTCCGAGGTGCTGGACGCGGAGTCGGTGGAGTGGTTCAAGGAAAACGGCGGCCTCAAGCGCGAGAACGGCGACCACTTCCGCAAGACCCTGCTCTCCCGCGGCGGCAGCGTGGACGCCATGCAGCTCTTCCGCGACTTCCGCGGCCGCGACCCGCAGGTCGGCCCGCTCCTGAAGCGCCGCGGCCTCGAGGTCGCCCCCGCTTCCGCCAAGTAACCCGTACCACGCGTCGTTGGAACGCCCGGCGTCGGCCGGGCGTTCCTGTTTTTGGACGCGGATAAGAGCGGATAAACGCGGATAGAGCGATTGGATTGGGCTGCGGCGAGGATTGAGCGCCGTGCAAAAAGAAAACGCCCGGTCTTGGCCGGGCGTTTTCGTTCGCGGGGGTTAACTCACATCGATTGCTCTATCCGCGTTTATCCGCGTCCATCCGCTCTTATCCGCGTTCGAACGCGAACCCCCATCAGGCAGCGATCAGGCGTTGCGATTGCAGGCGCGGAGTTCCTTGTTCAGGACCTCGGCCTTGGAGACGTACTGCTTGGCCAGGACGCGGACGACGAAGCTGTGGTCCTTGTCCAGCACGACCTTCTGGAAGGTGGTCTGGAGCTGGCCTTCGACCTCGGCCATGCGGACGTAGCGGTCGGCGCCGGCTTCCGGCCACTGCTTGCGAAGGCCGGCGTAGGCCTTGCTCAGTTCGCCCAGGGTGGTTTCGGTGCGCTTGGCCGGCTTCTTCTTGCCGGCGACCGGCTTCACTTCGCCGGAGAGTTCGGCCGCCAGGTCGGACTTGGCCTTGGCCAGGCGGGTGAACAGGGTGCTCAGCTTCTTGTCCTTCACTTTCTGCGCCGCTTCCTCGTAGAACGCGGTCCCGTCTTCGCTGATTTCAATCAGGTCGGAGAGGTTGTTCGTGGTATCGGTCATGCGGCGCTCCTTGGCGTGAGGGTTGGGCAGCGCGGTCGTCCCGCCGCCCAAGCCAGGCGGCGGAGGGTCCCGGAGGCCGGGACGAGGCGATCGCGAAGGGAAGCGAACGACGCTGGCAACGGCCCGAGGGGTGTTATCAGCCCGTGAATCATACGTTCCACGAGGTGAAAAATTGGTTATCCGGCTCGCCGCCGATATTTCAAACGACTGATTAAACCGCTTTCACGTCATTTGGCTTCACGATGACCGATTTTCAGCGCGAATACTGCCACGAGAGCATGACCCCGTCCCGATACGGCATCACGCCGTGGAACGGCCGGGGGTCGCCGTCGAACACCAGGGGCAGGAAATGGCGGTCGCCTTCCCACAGCGGCAGCCCCGGCAGGGCCTCGATCGGCACCCAGGACAGGTCGCCCTCCTCGTTGCTTTCCGGCACCTCGCCCGAGAAGTCCTCGACCAGGAACAGGAAGCCGAGCCAGTCTTCGCCCTGCTTGCCGAAACCGGGCCAACTGATCGTGCCGCGCAGCGTCATCGCGCCGCATTCGATGCCGGCCTCTTCGCGGATCTCGCGGCGCATGCCCGACATCACGTCCTCGTCCGCCTCGAGCTTGCCGCCCAGGCCGTTGTACTTGCCCAGATGATGATCGCCAGGCCGTGCGTTGCGATGGACCATCAGCACCTTGCGCCGATCGGGCGACAGCACGTAGCCGAGGGTGGCGACGATCGGGGTGTAGGGCATGCGCGGCGCGTCCGGGAAATCACGATGACTCGACAGCATGATTCCCAGACCCGCGCGCGGGCAAGCGGCGGACGGCGGCGCGCGGGCGGCATGAGACAATCGGCGCATGTCCCCGCCTTCCCTTCCCCGCGTCGCCGTCATCGGCGGCGGCCCCGCCGGCCTGATGGCGGCCGAAACCGCGCGCGCGGCCGGCTGCGAGGTGGACGTGTTCGAGGCCAAGGGCTCGGTCGGACGCAAGTTCCTGATCGCGGGCAAGGGCGGCATGAACCTGACCCACAGCGATCCGCGCGAGGTGTTCGCCGGTCGCTACCGCGAACGCCGCGAGGCGGTCGCCGGCTGGTTGGCGCAATTCGACGCCGACGCCTTGCGCGAGTGGGCGCGGGGCCTGGGCGTGGAGACGTTCGTCGGCAGCTCGGGGCGGGTGTTCCCGACCGACCTCAAGGCGGCGCCTCTGCTGCGTGGCTGGGTGCGGCGTCTCCGCGAGCAGGGCGTGCGCTTCCACGTCTCGCACCGCTGGCGGGGTCCGTCGGAGGATGGCGTGCTGCGCTTCGACACCGCCGACGGCCCGCGCGAACATCGCGCCGATGCGGCCGTGCTGGCCCTGGGCGGCGCTAGCTGGCCGCAGCTGGGGTCGGACGGCACCTGGGCGGCGCCGCTGGCCGCGGCCGGCGTCGACGTGGCGCCACTGAAGCCCGCGAACTGCGGCTTCGACGTGGCCTGGACGCCATACTTCCGCCAGCACTTCGCCGGCGCGCCGATCAAGCCCGTCCGCCTCGCCATCGCGGATGGCCGCACGCCGCCCGCCTGGCGCCAGGGTGAATGCGTGGCCAGCGAGCACGGCCTCGAGGGCAGCCTGGTGTACGCACTTTCGGCCGCGCTGCGCGACCGCATCGAGGCGCATGGCGAGGCGACGCTGCTCATGGACCTGGCCCCGGGCCGCGATCGCGAACGGCTGGAAGCGGAACTCTCCCGCCCGCGCAAGGGGCGCAGCCAAGGCGAACACCTGCGCCGCAGCACCGGGCTCGACGGCGTGCAGGCCGCGCTGCTGCGCGAGGTGCTGGGCAAGGACGGCCTGGGCGATCCCATGAAGGTGGCTGCCGCCATCAAGGCCCTGCCGCTGCGCCTGCAGCGGCCGCGCCCGATCGCGGAGGCGATCAGCAGCGCCGGTGGCATCCGCCTCGAGGCGCTGGACGAGCACCTGATGCTGCGCCGCCACCCGGGCTTATTCGCCGCCGGCGAAATGCTCGACTGGGAAGCGCCGACCGGCGGCTACCTGCTCACGGCCTGCTTCGCCTCCGGCCGCCGCGCCGGCGCCGGCGCCGCCGCCTGGGTGCAGGCGAAGCGCTGAACCGAGCGATGCGCCGGCCTGTCGGGGGCCCGGCACCGGGCGGCGCGACGCGCCGGCTGCCGGAAGGCGCAGCGCCTGGCGTCAGGGCGCGGTCGGCTCGGTGAAGTCGTACAGCGTCACGTCGAACACCAGCATGCCGCGCGGCGTGCCCGGCGACGGCGGCTGCATGTCGTAGGCCAGGTGGCCCGGGATCCAGAAGCGCACGCTGTCGCCGCGCGACATCAGCTGCACGCCTTCCTGCCAGCCCTGTATCAGCTGGCTGAGCGGGAAGAACGCACGCTGGTCGCGCGCCACCGAGCTGTCGAACAGGCGGCCGTCGGTCGTCCAGCCGCTGTAGTGGATCTCGATCTCGCTGCGCGGGCCCGGCTTGGCGCCGCCGTCGCCGCGCTTGAGCACCTTGTAGGCCAGGCCCGAGGCCGTGCGCAGGGCATCGGCCGGCGGCGCCGCGACGTCGGCCGGCGCCTGCACGGGGTTCTTCTCGCCCACCACCGTCAGGTCGATGACGTGCAGCAGGTTAGGCATGCCGGGATAGCCCGGCAGCAGGCGCTCGGGCTGGATCCACCAGCGGCGCGATTCGCCCACCGGCGTGCTCAGGATGGCGCGGGCCAGGCCCGGCTGCTCGGCGGCGAGCCGGCGCACGGTGGCGACCACCGGGCCGGATTCGCGCGAACTGGCGCGGGTGACGCCGTCCGAACTCCAGACGTCGGCGCGGTACTCGACCCACTCACCCGAGAAGAATTTGTTTGCGTCGGGCGCCGGCTTGAGCACGATGTAGCTCATGCCGCTGGCGGTCTCGATCGCCTGCTTCGGCGGCGCGTTCAGCGGCTGCGGCGGGCGGATCGGATCGACGGCAAGGGCCAGGCCCGGGACGCAGAGCAGCAGGGCCAGCAGGCGGGGACGCAGGGACATCTTCGGGCTCCGGACAGGATGGGGTGCGACGGCGCGGAGGGTAGCAGACGGGCGCCCGCTCACCACTCCGTGCGCGCCGGCAGCAGGCCGCGCAGTTCAGCTTCGGTGAGGTTGCGCCAGCGGCCGGGCTTGAGTTCGGCCAGTTTGACGTTGGCGATGCGGATGCGGCGCAGCTGGGTGACGCGGTAGCCGAGGGCGGCCGACATCAGGCGGATCTGCCGGTTCAGGCCCTGGGTGAGCACGATCGAGAAGCCGAACTTGGCGATCTTGCGGGTGCGGCACGGCAAGGTCATCTCGCCGTGGATGCGGACGCCCTTGGCCATCCCGCGCAGGAATTCGTCGGTCACGGGCTGGTTCACGCCGACCAGGTATTCCTTTTCCTTGTGGTTCTCGGCGCGCAGGATCTCGTTGACGATGTCGCCGTTGCTGGTGAGCAGGATCAGGCCCTCGGAATCCTTGTCCAGCCGCCCGATCGGGAAGATGCGCTGCTCGTGGCCGACGAAGTCGACGATGTTGCCCTTCACCGCCGTGTCAGTGGTGCAGGTGATGCCCACCGGTTTGTTCAGCGCGATGTAGACGTGGCGGCGCGCCCCCGGCTTGGCGGCGCGTTTGGCCAGCACCTGGCCATCGATCCGGACTTCGTCGCCCTCTTCGACCTGGGTACCGATGCCCGCGGGCAGCCCGTTGACCGTCACGCGGCGCTCGGCCACCAGGCGGTCCGCCTCGCGCCGGGAGCAGTAGCCGGTGTCGCTGATGTGCTTGTTGACTCGCATGGTCGGGGCCGGCCGGGGTGCCGCAGTGCGTCAGAAGTGGCGCGCATCCTGTCACGCCGGGGCGGGCAAGTCACCGTGGCCTGGTGTGGCGACGCGGCGCGGACCCCGATATCTGGGGTTTTCGCCGGGGAAAACGTGACGCAGGCCCCGAAGTCTTGCCTCGGCGTCGCCATGGCATGGAAGATGCAAGAGCCGTCCGTGAGCCATCCCCCCAACACACGGAGTCACGCCATGGGCATCGTCATCCCCTTCCCCACCCAGCAGGTCATGGACGACGAGCTGGCCATCCAGCTCTGGGAGCTGGTCATGGCCGGCGAAATCGGCAGCCCGGAGTACCGTCGCCTGGACGCCGAGATCAGCCGCCGCAAGGCGCTGGCCGAACCGCGCCGCCAGGTCGCCGGCGCCCGCCCCTGGCGCTGAGCCCGCGATGCACGCGGCTTCCCGCGGCACCCGCTGGAGCCGACGCGGCCAGTCCGCGCCGCGCTCGCGCCGTCAGCCCAGCTTCCGGATCCGGAAGCTGCGGCCCTTGATCTTCCCCGCCTTCAACTTCTCCAGGGCCTTGCTGGCCTGGCTGCGTTCGATCGCGACATAGGTCCGGGTCGCGAACCCATCGATCTTGCCGATCGCCGTGGCCGGCAGGCCCGCGGCGCCGGTCAGCGCGCCGACCAGGTCGCCCGGGCGCAGCTTGTCCTGACGCCCCGCGTCCACCACCAGCGTGGTCATCGCCGGCGGCGCCGGCTTGGCTGGCTTGCGCGAAAGGTCGATGCGCTCCCAGCGCACGGCCTGCCCCAGCTGCTCCTCGATGGCGATGACGCGGCGGCGCTCGTCCGAGGCCACCAGCGACAGCGCCAGGCCCTCGCCACCGGCGCGGCCCGTGCGGCCGATGCGGTGCGTGTGCGTATCCACGTCGCTGGCCAGGCCATGGCTGACCACCAGCGGCAGGTCCTTGATGTCCAGCCCGCGGGCCGCGACGTCGGTGGCCACCAGCACCTGCACGCTGCGGTTGCCAAAGCACACCAGCACCTCGTCGCGATCGCGCTGCTCGAGGTCGCCGTGCAGCGCCAGCACCGAGAAACCGCGCTGGGCGAGGTCGTCGGCCACCTGCTGCACGTCGCGGCGGGTGTTGCAGAAGACCAGCGCCGACTCGGGCTTTTCGTCGGCCAGCAGCAGGGCCAGCGCGTCGGTCTTGCGCGGCGCCTCGACCTCGTAGAAGCGCTGCACGATGGCCGCGACGGCGCCGTCGGCGACGGTGTGCTCCTCGGGCTCGCGCTGGAAGCGCCGGCCCAGCGCGCGGATTTCCTCCGGGAACGTGGCCGAGAACAGCAGGGTCTGCCGGTCCTTGGGCGCCTGCGAGAGGATGCCGGCGATCGCCGGCTCGAAGCCCATGTCGAGCATGCGGTCGGCTTCGTCCAGCACCACCACGCGCAGCTGCGCCAGCGACAGCGCGCCCTCGTCGATCAGTTCCTGCAGGCGCCCGGGCGTGCCCACCACCACGTGCGGCGGGTGCACCAGCGAGGCCAAGTGTGGCCGCAGCGGCACGCCGCCGCAGAAGACCGACACCTTGATGTTGGGCATGAAGCGCGCCAGTCGGCGGATTTCCTTGCCCACCTGGTCGGCCAGCTCGCGGGTCGGGCACATCACCAGCGCCTGCACCTGGCCGGCGTCGGGCTGAAGCTTCGACAGCAGGCCGAGGCCAAAGGCCGCGGTCTTGCCGCTGCCGGTGCGGGCCTGGGCGATCACGTCGCGGCCGGCGAGGATGGGCGGCAGGCTGGCGGCCTGCACGGGCGTCATCTGGCGGTACTCGAGTACCTCCAGGGCCTGCTGCAGCTCGGGCGGCAGCGGCTGGGTCGTGAATTCAGTCATGCCGCATTCTCGCACGGGCCAGCCGAGTCCCGGCTCAGCCGCCCGGGTTCATCAGCTCGGCCAGGAAGTGCGACAGCACCTTCGGCTCCATCAGCACGGTGAAGAGCACGCCGTAGGCGGCGCCGGCCAGGTGGGCGCTGTGGTTGATGCGGTCGGCCTGGCGGTGGTTCATGTACACCGAGTAGCCGGTGTACAGCGCCGCGAAGATGATGGCCGGCACCGGGATGAAATAGATCAGCAGCGTCTCCCACGGGCGCAGCAGGATGAAGGCGAACAGCACGGCCGACACCGCGCCCGAGGCGCCGAGCGTGACGTAGTTCGGGTCGTCCCGGTGCTTGAGGTAGCTCGGCAGCGCCGACACCACCAGGGCGGAGAGGTAGAACCACAGGAAGCCCAACGACCCGAGGTACTGGGCGTAGAAGCCCTCCATCAGCCGCCCGAAGAAAAACAGGGTGAACATGTTGAACAGCAGGTGCATGAAGTCGGCATGCACCACGCCGTAGCCCAGGAACCGGTGGTACTCGTGCCGCCGCGTCACGGCCGGCGGCCACAGCACCAGCGCGCCCTTGAGGGCCTCGCTGTTGAACCCCAGCCACGACACCAGGCTGGTGAGGACGATGATCGCCAGGGTGATCGAGAATTCCATGGCGGCCCTCAGCGCATCAGCTCGTACGGACCGCCCTTGGCCAGCGCGCGCTGGTAGGCAGGACGGGCGTGGATCTTCTCGAGGAATGCGGCCAGCCTCGGGCGGGTCGGACCGAGCGCGCCGCGGGCGGCGGCGGCCTCGATCGGGAAGCTCAGCTGGATGTCGGCCACGCTGAAGCCGGCGCCCGCGAACCATTCCGAGGACGCCAGTGTCTGCTCGAGATAGTCGAAGTGCAGCTTCACCTGCGGCGACACGAAGGACGACATCACCTTGTCGGCGATGCCCCTGGCGATCGGCTTGGCGAAGAACGGCATCGGCGAGCTGCGCACCTTCGAGAACACCAGGGTCATGAGCAGCGGCGGCATCAGCGAGCCCTCGGCGTAGTGCAGCCAGTAGGTGCAGGCGCGGCGCGCCGGGTCGCCGGGCGGCGGCAGCAGGCGGCCCTGGCCGTAGGTGTCGGCCAGGTACTCCATGATCGCGCCCGATTCCGCGACCACGGTGCCGCCGTCGGTGATGACCGGCGACTTGCCGAGCGGATGCACCTTCTTCAGCTCCGCAGGCGCCAGCATCGTCTTCGGGTCGCGGGCGTAGCGCTTGACCTCGTAGGGCACGCCGAGCTCCTCCAGCAGCCACAGGACCCGCTGCGAACGGGAGTTCTCGAGGTGGTGGACCGTGACCATGCGCGCCATCCGAAAGAGGGAATGCGCGCAGCATAGCCCGGCCGGTGACGATTCAGCCGCTGCCGCGTAAGGTTCGCGGCATGCGCCCGACCCTGACCCTGCTGCTTGCCCTCGCCGCCCTGCCCGCCGCGGCCGAACCCACGCTCGACGGCTGCCTGGCCACGCTGCGCCCGCAGGCGCTGGCGCAAGGCATCACCGGCGCCACATGGGACAAGCACACTGCCGGCCTGGCACGCGACCAGGGGGTGCTGGACTCGCTCGATTACCAGCCGGAATTCCGCACCCCGATCTGGGACTACCTCGCCGGCCTGGTGGACGAACAGCGCGTGGCCGACGGCCGGGCGATGCTGGCCGAACACGCATCGTTGCTGGCCCGGGTGCAGGACGCGCATGGCGTCGACCCGGCCACCGTGGTCGCGGTCTGGGGCGTGGAGAGCGACTTCGGCCGCACCTTCGGCAAGAAGCCGCTGCTGGGCTCGCTGGCCACGCTGTCCTGCGAGGGCCGCCGGCAGGCGTTCTTCCGGGGCGAACTGTTCGCGACGCTGAAGCTGATCCAGGCCGGCGACCTGTCCGCGGAAGGACTGGTGGGCTCCTGGGCCGGCGCCTTCGGGCACACGCAGTTCATGCCGTCCACGTATTCACGCATCGCGGTGGATTTCGACGGCGACGGCCGTCGTGACCTGGTCGGCAGCATCCCCGATGCGCTCGCTTCCACCGCGAATTACCTGCGTCGCTCGGGCTGGCAGCCGGGCAAGCCCTGGGGCCATGAGGTGCGCCTGCCCGCCGGCTTCGATGCCTCGGTGAGTGGCCGCCAATCGCGTCGCCCGCTCTCGCACTGGATCGGTCGCGGCATCGTCCGCGCCGACGGCGGGGCGCTGGCCGCCAGCGAGGCGCCGACCGCGCTGCTGCTGCCGGCAGGCCGCGAGGGACCGGCCTTCCTCGTGTTCAAGAACTACGACGCGATTTTTTCCTACAACGCCGCCGAGAGCTATGCGCTGGCGATCGCGCTGCTGGCCGACCGCCTGCGCGGCGGCGAGGGCCTGCAGGCGCGCTGGCCCACCGACGACCCGGGCCTGTCGCGGGCCGAGCGGCGGGAGCTGCAGTCGCTGCTGGTCGCGCGCGGCCACGACATCGGCGAGGTGGACGGGATGATCGGCGCCAAGTCGCGGGCCGCGCTCGCGCTCGAACAGGCCCGCTTGGGCCGCGAGGCCGACGGCCGCGCCGGACAGGCCATCCTCGCCGCGCTGCGGGCCGATGCCACGCCGGCGGATGAAGCCGCCCCGCCACGCTGAACCGCTTGGTCCGGCCATCGGCCGGGCCCCGCCCTCGCCCCGCGCCCGGGTTTGGGCAACAATCGCCCCGACCCCCCGCGGAGACCGACCCATGAAGTGGCGCAGCGCAAGACGCAGCAGCAACGTCGATGATCGTCGCGGCCTCGGCGGCCGGGGCGGTGGCGGCCTCAAGCTCGGCCTCGGCGGCATCGCCGCGGTGTTCGTCATCGGCCTCCTGCTGGGCAAGAGCCCGATGGAGATGCTGGGCCTGATCGCCCAGGTGCAGCAGCAGGCGCCGTCCGCGCCCCAGGCCGGCGGCGCGGCGACGGCACCCACGGCCAACGACGAGGCTTCTCAGTTCGTCGCCAGCATCCTGGGCGAAACCGAGGATGTGTGGAGCGCCATCTTCGAAGCCCAGGGCCAGCGCTACCCCGCGCCCACCCTGGTGCTGTTCAGCGGCTCGGTGCAGTCGGCCTGCGGCGGCGCCACGGCCGCGGTCGGCCCGTTCTATTGCCCGGGCGACCAGCAGGTCTACATCGACCTGAGCTTCTTCGACCAGATGGAGCAGCGCCTGGGCGGCGGCGGCGATTTCGCCGAGGCCTACGTGATCGCGCACGAGGTCGGCCACCACATCCAGACGATCACCGGCATCTCGGCGCAGGTGAACGACATCCGCCGCCGCGGCGGCAACGTCGAGGGCGCCGAAGGCCCGCTGGTCCGCCAGGAGCTGCAGGCCGACTGCTACGCGGGCCTTTGGGCCCACCACGCGCAGAAGCGCCACGCCTGGCTCGAGGCCGGCGACCTCGAGGAAGCCATGGCCACCGCCTCGGCCATTGGCGACGACACCCTGCAGCGGCAGTCGCAGGGCCAGGTGGTGCCGGATTCGTTCACCCACGGCAGCGCCGAGCAGCGCGTGCGCTGGTTCCGCGTCGGCTTCGAGGGCGGCGACTACCGCCAGTGCGATACCTTCGCCGCGCAGCGCCTCTGACGCTCAGCCGCCCCGGGCCGGGCCCGGGGCGTTCCAGGCCGCCAGGCGCGCGTCCTTGGCCAGCCACATCTCGTTGATCCAGCCCTGGAAGCGCACGCGGTGCGCGCGGTCGGTCTCGTAGTCGCCCTCGGCCAAGCCCGCGGGCACGGGGCGCGCCTGCACGTGCACGCGCACCTCGCGCACCCGGTTGCAGAACAGGTCCACCAGCGTCGGGCGCGCGGGCTCGTAGTGGAGCGTCACGTCCAGCACGGTGTCGATCGCCTCGCCCATCGCGCCGACCACGAAGGCCACGCCGCCCGCCTTGGGCTTGAGCAGGTGCGCGAACGGCGAGGCCTGGCGCGCGTGCTTGGCGGGCGTGAAGCGAGTGCCCTCGACGAAGTTCATGATCGACACCGGGATGTGCCGGAACTTCTCGCAGGCCTTGCGCGTGGCCGCCACGTCGCGGCCGGCCAGCTCCGGCCGTTTGGCCAGCTGCTGGCGCGAGTAGCGCTTCATGAAGGGGAAATCCAGCGCCCACCAGGCCAGCCCCAGCAGCGGCACCCAGAACAGCTGGCTCTTAAGGAAGAAGCGCAGCAGCGGGATGCGCCGGTTGAAGGCCTTCTGCAGCACCGGGATGTCCACCCAGCTCTGGTGGTTGGCCAGCACCAGGTAGTGGCCGCCGTAGCGGAGCCCTTCGATTCCCTCGACCACGAAACGCGTGGTGGTGAAGGCGTCGATCAGCGCGCTGTTGATGCCGATCCAGCTCTCGGTGATCACCATCAGCGCCCGGTCCAGCGCCGGGCGCACGGCCTTCAGCGGCAGCAGCGCCTTCACCAGCGCCACCGCCAGCAGCACGGGGACATGGACCAACGTGCTGGCGCTCACCAGCGCGCCGGCGAAAAGGGCCTTGGCCCCGCGCAGCAATGCCATCGACCGCCTCAGCCCTTGATCCGCGCGACCCAGTCGGCGTACGCGTGGATGATCTTGCCGAGGAACTTTTCGGTGGACTCGCTGGCCAGCTTGCCGTCCTCGCCGAAGAACTTGTCGGCGCCGCCGAGGTAGGCCTCGGGCTGCTGCATCAGCGGCACGTCGAGGAACACCAGCGACTGCCGCAGGTGGTGGTTGGCGCCGAAGCCGCCGATCGCGCCCGGCGATACGCTGACCACCGCGCCCGGCTTGCCGCCGAACACGCTCTTGCCGTACGGGCGGGAGCCGACGTCCAGCGCGTTCTTGAGCGCCGCCGGCACCGAGCGGTTGTACTCGGGGGTGATGAACAGCAGCGCGTCGGCGCGGGCCACGCGCTCGCGGAAGCGGACCCAGGCCGCGGGCGGCGCATCGGTTTCCAGGTCCGGGTTGTAGAGCGGGAGATCGCCGATCGCGACTTGCGAGAGGGCGATCGCCGGCGGCGCCAGGCCGGCCAGGGCATCGGCCACGCGGCGGTTGAGCGAGTCGGCCCGGAGGCTGCCGACGAGCACGGCGACGTCAAAGGGTTGGGACATGGGCGACTCCTTGGTTTCGTGGGCTGCACAGCCTAGCAAGCGCCCATGTTACGAAAACGGCTGCGTCCGGCGCAGCGCCGCCGGGCCTTGGAAATGCTAGCCTTCCGCCCATCACCACGGCTCGGGGGGGCCACCGGTGTTCCTGGACCCGTTTGCCAGCGCCCTGATCGCCCTGCTCGCCTCCGCGGCGATGTCCGCGGGCCTGTACGCGGCGGCCGCGCGCCAGCCCGAGGAACTCGCGGGTCCGCAGCGGATCTGGGCGCGGGCCATCCTGCTGGCGCCACTGGGCTGGCTGCTGCTGGAGTGGGCCGTGGATGTCCCGGGCCTGGCGGTGCCGGGCAAGACCCTGATCGTCGCGTCCTTCGTGGAGTACCTGCGCGCCCTGGTGGCGTCGCGCGGGCGCATGCCGGATT
This sequence comes from Arenimonas sp., assembly GCF_036275555.1. Classification (GTDB taxonomy): domain Bacteria; phylum Pseudomonadota; class Gammaproteobacteria; order Xanthomonadales; family Xanthomonadaceae; genus Arenimonas. The sequence continues at coordinate 6,154 of NZ_DASUDO010000020.1, read as the reverse complement.
CGCCCTGGTTCGCCGCCCCGGTGCTGCTGGTCGCGGTGGCGAGCGCGCTCATGCTGTTCACCGAGCCGGGCCAGCCCATGCGTACGGGCCTGCTGTCCTTCCTCTGCGCGGGCATCGCGGCCAGCACGGCGGTGGTGGCGCTGCGTCGCGGCCCGCGGCCGGCCGGCGGCAATGCCGGCATCGTCGGCGCGGCGTTCTCCCTGTGCGCCCTGGTGCTGACGGCGCGCGGCGCCCTGCTGTTCATGCCCGAGGGCAGCGCGGCCCGCGCCTGGGTCGAGCAGCCGTGGGTTGAAACGATGTTGCTCGGCGGCGCGATGCTGGCGCCCGCGGTCGCCAGCCTGGGCTTCGTGCTGATGGGCAGCGAGCGCCTGCTGGAGCGGCTGCAGGACATCGCCGACACCGACGGGCTGACCGGGCTGCTCAGCCGCACCGCGTTCCTGCAGCAGGCACGCCTGTGCATCGCCCGCGACCCGGGCCAGGACTGCGCGCTGATGGTGCTCGACCTCGACCACTTCAAGCGCATCAACGACGAGCACGGCCACGATGCCGGCGACCAGGCGCTGCGCCTGGTGGCGTCGGCGATGCGCGACCAGCTTCGTCCTCGCGACCTGCTGGGCCGGCACGGCGGCAAAGAGTTCACGGTGCTGCTGCCCGACACGCCGCTGGCGGTGGCCGAGGCCTCGGCGCGCCGCATCCACGCCGCGGTCGCGCGCATCGGTTTCCTGGCCGACGGGTCGGCGGTGCCGCTTCGCGTGTCGATCGGCGTTGCCGCGCTCGAGCCGGGCGAGGCCGACATCGATCGCCTGATCCGGCGCGCCGACCAGGCGATGTACGCGGCCAAGCGCGCCGGCCGCAACCAGGTGCGGATCGCGCCGCCCGGCTGAGCCCTGCCGCGCTCGCTTGCTAGACTCCCGGCTCCCCATTGCCGGACGCGGCCATGCGCAAGCTTCGCCCCCTGCTGACCCTGGTCATCATCGCCAGCTTGCTGTGGTTCTGGCAGGGGCCCGGGGGAGCCGGGCGCATCGATGAAGCGTTGGACCGCAGTGGCGCCATCGAGGCATTGCCTTCGCAGGCGCCTGCACAGGACGCCGCCTCGCCGGGGTCCGAAGCACCGACGGCCGCGCCTACCGCGTTTTCCGACGACGGCCTGCCGCCGGAAGCGCTCGAAACGCTCGCGCTGATCGCCCGCGACGGCCCGTACCCGCACCGGCAAGACGGCAGCGTGTTCAACAACTTCGAGCGCAGGCTGCCCGCGCGGCCGCGCGGCTACTACCGGGAGTTCACGGTGCGCACGCCCGGGCTCTCGCACCGCGGCCCCCGCCGCATCGTCACCGGCGGCCAGCCGCCGGCGGAGTACTGGTACACCGACGACCACTACGAATCCTTCCGCCGCATCGGGGCCAGGCGATGAGCCTGCATCCGCTGCAGTCGCTGTTGGTGGAACCGGACCAGTCCGGCGCCTTCTACCTCACCGCCTCCGACCTCGGCCCGCTGCTGGAGGCCGCCGAAGGTCTGGGCTTCCGCTGCGTCTCGGTCGACCTCGCGGATTGCGCGGACAAGGCCGCGCTGCTGCGCCAGCTGGCCGCCGCGTTCGCCTTCCCGCCCGGCTTCGGGCTGAACTGGGACTCGCTGTCGGACGCGCTGTGCGACCTGTCCTGGCTACCGGCCGAAGGCTACGTGCTGGGGCTGGAATCCCCGGGCGCGCTGCGCGAGGTCTGCCCCGACGATTTCGCCACCCTGGTCGCGGTGCTGGAAGGCGCGTCGCTGGCCTGGCGCGACGTGGGCCGGCCGTTCTGGGCGTTCATCGCCCTGCCCGACGACGAATTCGACGCGCTGGCGCCCTGATCAGCGCGCGATCAGCAGGAACGGCAGCGTCGCCACGGCCAGCATCAGCAGGATGCCGACGATCGCGCCGATCGCTTGGCCCGGCCGGGCGCGGATGCCGGCCCAGGTGCCCGGGGCGCGGCCCTCGCGCAGCGCGGCCTCGCGTTCGGCGCGCATCCGCTCGCCGCGCTCGGCCTGGTAGCCGGCCAGCAGCGCCTGCGCCGCCGCCAGCCCGGCCGCGTCCGGCAGCCAGAAGCCGCCCGCCGACACGCCCCAGAAGCTGGGCGGTGTTTCGTAGAAATCGATCCGGTGTTCGTCCAGCAGGGCGCGGACCTCGTCGGCCTCGTCCTCGGGGACGTGTCGCAGATTGAGCAGGAGATGGGCCATCGGGCGATGATAGCGCCCCCGACGCCCCGTTCCGGAACCGCGACACCCATGCCCGACGCCGCCCGCGCGCCCACGCGCCTCCGCCTCGCCACGCTCACCGCGCTGGCCCTGCTGGCCTTCGCCGGCAACTCGCTGCTCTGCCGGGCGGCGCTGGCGAACACCGACATCGACCCGGCCAGCTTCACGGCCATCCGCATCCTGTCGGGGGCGATGATGCTGGTGCTGCTGCTGGCGGTGCGGCCGGGTCCCCTGCCCGCGGCAGGCAGCTGGCGTTCGGCGGCCGCGCTGTTCGCCTACGCGATCGCGTTTTCCTACGCCTACACCGGGCTCAGCGCCGGCACCGGGGCGCTGCTGCTGTTCGGCGCGGTGCAGGCCACGATGCTGGTGGCCGGCCTTTTCACCGGCACGCGCTGGAGCGCCTGGCAGGCGGCGGGGCTCGCGCTCGCGCTGGCGGGGCTGGTCGGCCTGCTGTGGCCCGGCCTCACCGCGCCCCCGGCCGAACCCGCGGCGCTGATGCTCGGCGCCGGGGTCGCCTGGGGCATCTACACGCTGCGCGGCCGCGGCCTGCCCGATGCGCTGGCCTCCACCACGGGCAACTTCATGCGCGCCGCGCCCCTGGCGGTGATCGCCGCGGGCATCGCCTGGCCCTGGCTCAAGCCGGACCTCGACGGCGCCCTGCTCGCCCTGGCCTCCGGCGCGCTGACCTCGGGCCTGGGCTACGCGCTCTGGTACGCGGCGCTGCGCGGCCTGTCGCCGCAGGTGGCGGGCAGCAGCCAGCTCAGCGTGCCGGTGATCACCGCGCTGGCCGGCGTGCTGCTGCTGGGCGAAACCATCGACCTGCGGCTGGCGCTGGGCGCCGCGGCGGTGCTGGGCGGCATCGCGCTGACGCTGGACTGGCGGCGGGCCGGCGGCCGGTCACAGGGCTAGCGAAGTCTCGAACACCCGCGGCTCGCCGCTGAGCGGATCGCGGAACACCAGCCGCCGTGCGAGCAGCTTCAGCGGCCGCGCGAAATCCTCGGGCGCGTCGTCGAGCACCGGGTACAGCGGATCGCCGACGATCTGCGCACCCAGCCCCGCCAGGTGCAGGCGCAGCTGGTGCTTGCGGCCGGTCACCGGCTGCAGCGCGTAGCGCCAGGTGGCGTCGCCGCGGTCGATCACGTCGATGCGCGTCTCCGAATTCGGCGCCCCCTCGGCTTCACGCATGCGGAAGAACGGCTCGCCGGCCTCGATCCGGCTGCGGCGCACGTGCGGGAACGCCAGCGCGGGCAGCGCGGGCGCCAGCGCCTCGTAGTGCTTGTCGATCCGGCGCTCGCGGAACAGCGCCTGGTAGGCGGCGCGCGAGCCGGGATCACGCGAGAACAGCACCAGCCCCGCCGTGCCGCGGTCGATGCGGTGCAGCGGCACGAGGCCAGGTTCCCCCAACCGCCGCTGCAGCCGCCGCAGCAGCGTGTGCTCGAGGTAGCGGCCGGCGGGCGTGACGGGCAGGAAGTGCGGCTTGTCGGCGACCACCAGGTGCGCATCCTCGTGCACGATCGCTTCTTCGAAGGGCACGACCGCCTCGTCCGCCACTTCGCGCGAGTAGGTCAGTTCCATCCCGACGCGGTGCGGCGTCGACGCCTCCAGCGGTTCACCGCGGGCATCGCGCACGCGGCCACGTTGCATCCGGTCGAGCCACTGTGCGCGATCCACGGCCGGGAAGCGATCGCACAGCGCATCGAGCACCGTGGCCCAGGGTCCGGGCGGCAGCTGCAGCCGGCTGGTGAGTTCGTCGTCCATGCCGGCATTGTCGCCCCCGGCGCCCCATGGAAAAAGTCGCGGCCGCGGCGCATGCTTCCCGCACCGGCCGGCACGGGCCGCCCGGAACACCACCGCACGGAGTCCACCATGGCCAAGGGCCTGAACCAGAAGAAGACCGAGAAGAAGAAGCCGGAGAAGACGCTGAAGGAAAAGCGCGCCGAGAAGCAGAGCAAGAAGGCCGGCAAGGGTTGATCAGCGAGCCCGTCCGGCTGTCCAGGCGCGTCGTCGAGATCACCGGCTGCTCGCGCAGCGAGGCCGAGCAGTACGTGCAGGGCGGCTGGGTCCGCGTCGACGGCGCGGTGGTCGAGGAGCCCCAATTCAAGGTTACCGACCAGCGGGTCGAACTCGACCCCGACGCGAAGCTCGAGCCCGCCGAACCCGCGACCCTGGTCCTGCACAAGCCCGCCGGCCTGCCGTCGGCCGAAGCGATCGAGCTGGCCACGCCGGCCCACCGCTGGGACGAGGATCCCTCGGGCTGGCGCGTGCACAAGCGCCACTTCGTCCACCAGGCGCCGGCCCTGCCGCTCGAGGACGCCGCCAGCGGCCTGGTGGTGCTGAGCCAGGACGGCCGCGTGCTGCGGCGCCTGGCGGAGGACGCGGCGAAGCTCGAGCAGGAATTCATCGTCGACGTCGAAGGCGAACTCGCGCCCTACGGCTGGAACCGGCTGTCGCACGGCACCAGCTTCGACGGTTGGCCGGTGGCGCCGTTCAAGGTCAGCTGGCAGAGCGAGCAGCGGCTGCGCTTCGCCATCAAGGGCGTGCGGCCGGGCCTGCTGCAGTACCTGTGCAACGAAGTCGGGCTCCACGCGCTGTCGCTGCGCCGCATCCGGCTGGGCCGGATCCCGCTGTCGAAGATGCCGCCGGGGCAGTGGCGCTACCTGCCGCCCAGCGAACGGTTCTGAGTCAGGACTCTTCCTCGATCGGGCCGTCGCGCCGCGCCAAATGGGCGGCCAGGCCGCCGAGCTGCTGCGCCTGCACGCGGTCCACCACTGGCGCGAACTTCGACAGGTCGTCCGGCGTGTAGCCGCCCACGCGGTACCACAACGTGATGCGCGTGCCGCCGCCCTCCACCGGCGCGAACCGGAACTCCAGCGCGCCGTCCAGGCCCATGCCCTGCAGCGGCCCCAGGCCGCCGGTCATGCGCAGCAGGCGGCCGGGATCGGCGAAGGTGACCTCGAGATGGCGGGCCTCACGGTCGCCCGCGGTCTCGCAGAAACAGCCGCCGCTGCGCGGCTGGATCACCAGCGTCGACGCCTTGCCCCACCAGGTGTGGTCGCGCGGCCACCACGCATCCACGTCGTCCACCAGCGCGTCCCAGGCGTCCGCGACCGAGGCGGCGACCACCACGCTGTTCTCGACCGTGAAGCCGTTGGCGGCACTGTCCCGGACCTCCGCCTGCGCACCGCCGGCGAACGCCAGCGCCAACAGCACCGCGCTCCCGGCACGCCGGGTCCCGTTGCCACCCCTTCGGTTCGCCACGATCCGCTCCTGCTGGCTGCGATGGGCCGAGTGTAGCGATCCGGCCGGCCCGGCGCGCCGGCCCCTCCCTTTCTGCGGCGGGCGGATGCGAGAATCGCGGCCTCGCCCCACGACGGACCCCCCATGGCCTCCAGCCTGCTCGCCCTGCTCGACGACATCGCCACGCTGCTGGACGATGTGTCGATCCTCACCAAGGTGGCCGCCAAGAAGACGGCCGGCGTACTGGGCGACGACCTCGCACTGAACGCGCAGCAGGTGACCGGCGTCGCGGCCGAGCGCGAGCTGCCGGTGGTGTGGGCGGTGGCCAAAGGGTCGATGGTCAACAAGGCCATCCTGGTGCCGCTGGCGCTGGCCATCAGCGCGCTGGCGCCATGGGCGGTCGTGCCGCTCCTGATGGTGGGAGGTGCCTTCCTCTGTTTCGAAGGCTTCGAGAAACTCGCGCACCGCATGCTGCACAGCCGGCACGAGGACGAGGCGCACCACCACGAGCTGACCGAGGCGCTGGTCAATCCCGAGGTCGACCTGGTCGCGGTGGAGAAGGAGAAGATCAAGGGCGCGATCCGCACCGACTTCATCCTGTCGGCGGAGATCATCACGATCACGCTCGGCACGGTGGCCGACACCGACTTCGTCACGCGCGTGGCGGTGCTGGTGGGCATCGCGGTGC
>NZ_DASUDO010000019.1:0-2236 GCF_036275555.1 Arenimonas sp. | reverse complement strand
GTGATCAACATGCAGAAGCCGCTGCACGAGATGTGGCTGGCCGCCCGCGGCGGCGCCTATCACTACCGGTGGGACGGACAGTGCTGGCGCGACACCAAGGGCACCGGCGAGTTCTTCGCCGAACTGAGCAGGCACGCCAGCCTGCAGGCCGGCCGCCAGCTAGCGTTCAGTTCCTGAACAGGTCCAGGATGCTGCGGCGCTCGTCGGCGGGCGCCGGCGGGATCGGCGGCGGCAGGCCGCCGGAGTTCTGCATGCTGGGGTCGCCGGGCACTCCGGGCGCCTGCTCGCCCGAGGAGCCGCCCTGGGGACGGTTGCGCGCCTCGCCGCCGTTCTCGCCCGAGAGCCCCAGGCTGCCGACGCCGTTGCCGCGCGCGTATTCTTCGTAGTACCACTCGCCGCCGACGTTCACCAGGCCTTCGGGGGCGGAGGGCTCCATCACGGGCACGCCCTTGAGCGCCGTCTCCATGAAGTTGATCCACACCGGCAGGCTCAGGCCGCCGCCGGTCTCGCGGTCGCCCAGCGAGCGCGGCGTGTCGTATCCCATCCAGACGATCGCCACCAGCGTGGGGTGGAAGCCGTTGAACCAGGTGTCGATCGCGTCGTTGGTGGTGCCGGTCTTGCCGTACAGGTCGGGGCGCTTGAGGTCACGCTGCGCGCGGGCGGCGGTGCCGGCGCGGGTGATCTCCTGCATCAGACGGTTCATGACGAAGGCGTTGCGCGCGTCGATGGCGCGCATCGATTCGTTCAGCAGCGGCGGCTGGCTCTCCACCAGCGTCTTGCCCTTCTGGTCGACGATGCGGGTGATGAGCCAGGGGTTGACGCGGTAGCCGCCGTTGGCGAACACCGCATAGCCCAGCGCCACCTGCATCGGCGTGACCGAGCCAGCGCCCAGCGCCATGGTGAGGTAGGGCGGGTGCTTCTCGGCATCGAAGCCGAAGCGCGTGATCCAGTCCTGCGCGTTCTGCGGGCCCACCGCCTGCAGCACGCGGATCGAGACCATGTTCTTGGACTTGGCCAGCGCGGTGTGCAGCGGCATCGGGCCCTCGAACTTGCCGTCGTAGTTCTTCGGCTCCCAGGGCTGGCCGCCGGTGACGCCGGAGTCGAAGAACAGCGGGCTGTCGTTGACGATGGTGCTGGGCGAGAAGCCCTTTTCCAGCGCCGCGGAGTAGATGAAGGGCTTGAAGCCGGAACCGGGCTGGCGCCAGGCCTGCGTCACGTGGTTGAACTTGTTCTTGTTGAAGTCGAAGCCGCCGACCATGGCGTGCACCGAACCGTCGCGCGGATCGAGCGCCACGAACGCGCCTTCCACCTCGGGCAGCTGGGTGATCTCCCAGGTGTCCTTGGGCGTCTTCATGACGCGGACGATGGCGCCGCGGCGGATCTTGATCTTGGGCTGCGCCTTGTCGGACAGGCCGGAGCGCGCCGCGTTCAGGCCTTCGCCGACGATCTCGAAGCGCTCGGCGTTGCCGCGCACGGCCACGATCTTCTTCGGGTTGACCTCCAGCACCACGGCGGCCATCACGTCGCCGTTGTCCGGATGCTCGGCCAGGGCGTCGTCGATCGCGTCTTCCAGTTCCTTCGGGTCGGCCGGCAGGTCGACGAAGCGCTCCGGGCCGCGGTAGATCTGCCGCTTCTCGTAGTCCATGATGCCCTTGCGCAGGGCCTTGTACGCCGCTTCCTGTTCGTTGGCCTTGACCGTGGTGAACACGTTCAGGCCGCGGGTGTAGGCCTCGTCGCCGTACTGCGCATAGACCAGCTGGCGCACGGTCTCGGCCACGTACTCGGCACGGACCGCGGTGGTCTGCATGCCGGTACGGACGCGCAGTTCCTGCTTCTTGGCTGCATCGGCCTGCTCTGGCGTGATGAAACCGTTTTCCTCCATCCGTTCGATGATGTAAAGCTGCCTCGAGCGGGCGCGGGACGGATTGGTGACCGGGTTGAAGGCCGACGGCGCCTTCGGCAGGCCGGCCAGCATGGCCGCCTCGGCGATCGTGATCTCCTTGAGCGGCTTGCCGAAGTAGGTCTCCGAGGCGGCCGCGAAACCGTAGGCGCGGTTGCCCAGGAAGATCTGGTTCATGTAGATCTCGAGGATCTGGTCCTTCGTCAGCAGGTGTTCCAGCTTGAACGTGAGCAGGACTTCGTAGAGCTTGCGGGTGAAGGTCTTCTCGGACGACAGGTAGACGTTGCGCGCCACCTGCATGGTGATGGTGGAGGCGCCCTGGCTCTTGACCCGGCC
>NZ_DASUDO010000018.1:0-22376 GCF_036275555.1 Arenimonas sp. | reverse complement strand
TGGCCGCGAGGTTTACCGCTACAAGGTGCTGACCCCGGATGGCCGCGTGCGCGTGATGCATGATGCCCGTGACCGCGAACCGCCGCGCACCGACCGCCGCAGCCTGATGCTGCGCGACCGTGCCCGCCGGCCCGAACCGGTCGAGGTCCGCCCTGAGCCGCAGGTCGAAGCGGGTCGCGGCGAACCGCGCCGCGGCGACGACGAGAACTGATTCCCCCCTGTCCCGGCCCCCCACGGGCCGTTCCCCTGTCGAAGGAGACGCCATGCGCGTACTGCTGGTCGAGGATGAAGCCCCGCTCCGTGAAACCCTGGCCGCGCGCCTCAAGCGCGAGGGTTTCGCCGTGGACACCGCCGGCGACGGCGAGGAAGGCCTGTACCACGGCCGCGAAGTGCCGTTCGACATCGCCGTGATCGACCTGGGCCTGCCCAAGATGTCGGGCATGGACCTGGTCAAGGCGCTGCGCGCCGAGGGCCAGAAGTTCCCGATCCTGATCCTGACCGCGCGCTCGAGCTGGCAGGACAAGGTCGAGGGCCTGAAGTCCGGCGCCGACGACTACCTGGTCAAGCCCTTCCACGTGGAAGAGCTGCTGGCCCGCATGAACGCCCTGCTGCGGCGCGCCGCCGGCTGGTCCAAGCCCTCGCTCGACTGCGGCCCGGTCAAGCTCGACCTCTCGGCCCAGACGGTCACCGTCAACGGCGTCGGCGTCGACCTGACCAGCTACGAGTACAAGGTGCTCGAATACCTGATGCTGCACGCGGGTGAGCTGGTCTCGAAGGCCGACCTCACCGAGCACATCTACCAGCAGGATTTCGACCGCGACTCCAACGTGCTCGAGGTCTTCATCGGCCGCCTGCGCAAGAAGCTCGACCCCGAAGGCGAGATCAAGCCGATCGAGACCGTCCGCGGCCGCGGCTACCGCTTCGCCATCCCCCGCGACGAGTAAGCCGCCTTGCGCGGCTGGCGCACGCTATCGCTGCAGGCCCGACAGCTGCTGGCGGCCAGCCTCGCGCTGGTCGCCTTCCTGGGGCTGACCGGCTACGCGCTCGACCGCGCCTTCGTCGACACCGCGCAGAACGCGCTGCGCGAGCGCCTGGCCGACCTGGCCAACGGCTACCTCTCCGGCAGCGAGCTCGACCGCAGCCGCGCCTTCATCTCGCCGGAAACGCCGCCCGACATCCGCTTCATGATCCCGGGCAGCGGCCTGTACGCCAGCGTGCGCGGCGATGGCCTGCGCTGGGAGTCGGCCTCGTCGCTGGGGCGCTCGCTGCCGCCGGTGGCCTTCCTCGAGCCCGGTGAACGCCGCTTCGAAGGCCCGCTGCGCATCATCGACGCGCGCGGCATGGAGAACAGCGTCTACGCCTATTCGATCGGCGTGATCTGGGAGTCGGCCGGTGATTTCCGCCTGACCTTCAGCGTCTACGAGGACGCGGCGCAGATCCAGGACCAGGTCAACGTGTTCCGACGCGCGCTCTGGGGCTACCTCGGCCTGGCCGCCGTCCTGCTGCTGATGGTGCAGGTGCTGGTGCTGCGCTGGAGCCTGATGCCGCTGCGCAACGTCGAGCGCGAGCTGGCGCGGGTCCGCAAGGCCCAGAGCCAGCGCCTGTCCGGCCGGCACCCGCGCGAACTCGAGTCGATCACCGAATCGATCAACAACCTGATCGAATCCGAGCGCAGCCATCTCGAGCGCAGCCGCAACACGCTCTCCGACCTGGCGCACAGCCTCAAGACGCCGCTGGCCGTGCTGCGCTCGCGCCTCGAGGCCGACGCCAGCCACGAGGAGCTGCGCACCGAGGTCGCGGCGCAGGTGCAGCGCATGAACGAGATCGTGTCCTACCAGCTCTCGCGCGCCGCCCGCAGCGGCCACGCCCTGTTCGCCGCGCCGATCGAGATCGAGGCGCGCGCGGAGGAGATCGTCGCCGGCCTGGAGAAGGTGTACGCGGCCAAGGGCGTGCTGTGCGAATTCGAGATCGATGCCAGCGCGCGCTTCTACGGCGAGCTGGGCGACCTGCAGGAGCTGATGGGCAACCTGCTCGAGAACGCCTTCAAGTGGGCCCGCAAGCGCGTGCTGCTGGTGGTGCAGGTCGAGCCCGCCGCGCCCAACCAGCGTCCCGGCGTGAGCTTCATCGTCGACGACGACGGCCCCGGCATCCCGGCCGAGGCGGTCGAGCGCCTGCTCCAGCGCGGCGTGCGCGGCGACGAGCGGGTGCAGGGACACGGCATCGGCCTGTCGATCGTGCAGGACATCGTGGCGGCCTACCGCGGCCAGCTGCGGGTGGAGCGCGCGCCCGAACTGGGCGGCGCCCGCTTCCGGGTGCGCATCCCGCCGGCGTTCTGAGCCGGCCGGGTGCGGGCGCGATCCCGCGCGTCAGGCCGCGGGGATCGGCGAATGGCCGTAGAAGCGCCGCAGGTGCGCGGCGACGGCCGGCATCTCCGCGGCCAGCAGCGCCGGCGCGGAGAAGTGGTACTCGCTGGCGACGGCGAAGAACTCCTCCGGCGCCTCGGCCGCGTACGGATCGATCGGCGTGTCGTCGCCGGCATCCACGCGCGCGCAGAAGGCTTCGTAGGCCGCCTGGAAATCCCGCGCCCACTCGCGCTGCCAGGCCGCGGGCAGGGGCGGGGTGCCGTCCATCGCGCCGTCGAGCGCGTCGAGCTTGTGCGCCATTTCGTGCACCACCAGCTGGAAGCCCGCCTCGGGTTCGGCCAGGTCGGCCTCGATGTCGTCCCAGGACAGCACCAGCGGCCCCTGGTCCCAGGCTTCGCCCGCCAGCTCGTCCTCCCACTCGGCGACCACGCCGGTGTCCTCGTCGTGGTGGCGGCGGTGCACGCGGAACGCGCCGGGATAGACGATCACTTCCGACCAGCCGCGCAGTCCTTCCTCACCGAACTCAAGCAAGGGAAGGCAGGCCAGCGCGGCCAGCCGGTGCTTCTGCACCGGCGACAGCGCGAGCCCGTGCACGGGCGTGATCGCCTTGCGGGTCAGGAAGCGTGCGACGAGCGCGAGCAGGCGCTCGCGGCGCGCGGCGTCCAGGCGCGCGAGCCAGGGTAGGTCGGCGAACAGGTCCGCGGCGTCCTCCGGGGACAGCGCGGGCGGAGCGGGCAGCAGGCGGCGGAGCAGCGACTTCATGCCCGCAGCGTGCGGGCGATGCGGGCGCCAGGCAAGGCGTGGGCCTTAGCGGATCATCCCGGGCAGCAGGCTGTGCCAGCGCGGGCCGCTGCGGGTACCGGCGGCGCGCGGACGCACCGGCGCGGGCGTGCCCGGGCGGGCGGCGGTGGTGGAGCCCTCCGCGGCGGCGGGCGCCTCGCCGGTGGCCGGCTTGGCCTTGGTGCAGCCCGGCGCCTCGGATTCGATCGGCACGGGTTCGGCGGCGAAAGCGGCCGGGGCGGCGAGGGCGAGGCTGAGGGCGAGCAGCATGCGGTACATGGCGGACACCTGCGGTCGGGGACGTCCCTTGGGATGCCGTGGCGGGCCCGAGGGTTGCAAGACCGGATTCTAACCCTGATTCCCGGCCGCTGCCGGGCGTCCCGCATGCGGCGGCGCAGCATGGCCGCCGGCGCGGGTTTTACGGCAGACTCCGGCAGCCCATGAACGCCGCATTCCTTGACCCGCCCCGCCCGCTGATCCGCGGCCCCGCGCTCCGGCGCGCCCTGATCGCCGGCGCCCGTCGCGTCATCGCCCAGCGCGAACAACTCAACAAGATCAACGTCTTCCCGGTGCCCGATGGCGATACCGGCAGCAACCTCGCCTTCACCCTCGGCGGCGTGCTGGCCGGTGCGCTGAGCCGCCGCACCCAGGGGGCCGGCGACCTGCTGCGGCGGGTCGGCGAGGACGCGGTGGATGGCGCCCGCGGCAATTCCGGCGCGATCCTGGCGCAGTTCCTCACCGGCGTGGCCGAGGCCGCCGGCAGCGCCCGCGCGCTCGAACCCGAGGCCCTGGCCCGCGCGATCCGCGCCGGCGCCGCGTCCGCGCGGCAGGCGCTGTCGGAACCGCGCGAGGGCACCATCATCAGCGTGATCGCCGCCTTCGCCGACGCGCTGGAGCATCCCGGCGGCGGCGACCTCGGCGCCTGGTTCCGGCGCGGGCTCGAGCACAGCCGCCGTGCGCTGGCGAACACGCCCAACCAGCTGCCGGTGCTGGCCAAGGCCGGCGTGGTGGATGCGGGCGCGCAAGGCTTCGTGGACCTGCTCGAGGGCATCGAGGAATTCATCGCTTCCGGCGCCATCGACGCGGTCGGCGTCGCCGACGAACTGCCCGCCGACCTCGAGGCCGCCGAAGGCCACGGCGAACTCGGCGACGCCGATCCCGAGCACCGCTGGTGCAGCGAATGCCTGCTGGTCGGCGAGGGGCTGGACCGCGCCGGCCTGCGCGCGGCGATGGGCGAGCTGGGCTCGTCCTGCGTGGTGATCGCGGGCAGCCACACCCGGCTGCGCCTGCACGCGCACGTGGCCAACCCTAGCGCGATGTTCGAAGTGGCCGCGCGCTTCGGCCGCGTCGAGGGCGCGAAGGCCGACGACATGCACGCCCAGGCCCGCACCGCCGCCGGCGCGATCGCGGTGGCCGTGATCACCGACAGCGCCGCCGACCTGCCCGAGGCCGAGATGCAGCGCCTGAACATCCACATGGTGCCGGCGCGGGTGAACTTCGGCGACCAGGATTACCTGGACAAGGTCGGGCTCTCGACCGCCGAGTTCTACCGCAAGCTGCGCACCGAGCTGGTGCTGCCGCGCACCAGCCAGCCGCCGCCGGGTGACTTCCGCCGGCAGTTCGAGTTCCTGCTCTCGCACCATCGCGAACTGGTCTACGTCGGCCTGTCGCGGGCGGTGTCGGGCACGCTGCAGTCGGCCGAAACCGCGGCCCAGCGCGGCCATCCCGGCCGCACCCACGTGTTCGACACCGGCAATGCCTCCGGCGGCGAAGGCCTGCTGGTGATGCGCGCCGCGGAGATGGCCCAGGCCGGCGCCGACGCGGCGACGATCCTGGCCGAGCTGGCCCGGCTCAAGCCGCTGACCCTGACCTGGGCCCTGGCCCGCGACATCCGCCACGCCGTGCGCGGCGGCCGCATCCCGGCCTGGGCCAAGCCGCTGGTGGACTGGCTGGGCCTGACCCCGATGGCGAAGGTGAAGCCGACCGGGCGGCTGGGCGTGGTCGGCGGCCTGTTCGGCGCGGCGAACCAGCCCGAGCGCTTCGGTCGCTACGTGGCCAGGCGGGTGGGGCGCGGCCAGCGCCTGCGCGTGATCGTGGGCCACTGCGATGCCGCCGCCGACGGCGAACGTTTGCTGGCCACGCTTCGCGCCGAACTGGACGTGGCCGAGGGCTGGCTGGTCGAGACCGGCTCGGCGATCGGTGCGCACGCGGGCCCGGGCGCACTCGTGGTGTCGGTGCAGCCGCTGGCCTGACGGGCGCGGCGGGCTGGCCCATAATGCGGCGATGATCGCGCTCGCCCTTCTCCTCGTCGCTTACCTGCTGGGCTCGCTGTCGGGCAGCCTGCTGCTCGGCCGCCTGCGCGGCGTGGACATCCGCACCCAGGGCAGCGGCAACGCCGGCGGCACCAACGCGCTGCGCACCCAGGGCTGGAAGTTCGCGCTGGGCACCGTGCTGGTGGACGTGGGCAAGGGCGTGCTCGCGGCGTGGCTGGCGCTGCGCTTCGGCGGCGCCGGGCCGTGGCTGCCGTGGGCGGCCGGCTTCGCGGCGGTGCTGGGCCACGTGTGGCCGGTCTTCCACGGGTTCCGCGGCGGCAAGGGCGCGGGCACGCTGGTGGGCGTGCTGCTGGTGCTGTGGCCCTGGGGCCTCGCCGTGCTGATCGGCACCTGGCTGCTGGTGCTGGGCCTCGGCGGCTACGTCGGCCTGTCCACCGTCCTGGCGGCGGCAAGCCTGGTGCCGCTGGCGCTGCTCACCGGCGCCGATGCGTGGCGGCTGGGCTTCGCCTGCGTGCTTGCGGTCTTCATCCTGTTCACCCACCGCAGCAACGTGGCGCGGCTGCGGGCCGGCACCGAGCCGCGCTTCGAGCGCGCGCGCTTCCTGGTGCCGCGGCGCCGCGCGCATGACTGATCGCGCGCTGCTGGCGCGGCTCTGCGACGGCCCGGCCTCGGGCGCGGCGCTGTCGCGCGAGCTCGGCATCACCCGCAGCGCGGTGTGGAAGCGGATCGAGGCGCTGCGCGCCGCGGGCGTCGGGATCGAGGCGCGGGCGGGGCAGGGCTATGCGCTGGCGCAACCGGTGCAGTTGCTCGACGCCGCGCGGCTGTTGGCGGCGCTGGCACCGGCGGCGCGCGCCGAGCTGGCGAGCCTGGAGGTCTTGTTCGACACCGACTCCACCAACGCGGTGGCGCTGCGCGAGCCGGTGCCGGCGCGCGGCAGCGGCGTGTGGTTCGCCGAACGCCAGACGGCCGGCCGCGGTCGCCGCGGCCGCGCCTGGGCGTCGCCGCTGGCGGCGCACGTGTACCTGAGCGTGTCGCGTCGTTTCGACGGCGGCGTCGCCGCGCTGCAGGGGCTGAGCCTGGCGGTCGGCGTGGCGGCGACGGAAGCCCTGCATGCGCTGGGCTACCGCGACGTCGGCCTGAAGTGGCCGAACGACCTGCTGGTCGGCAACCGCAAGCTCGGCGGCATCCTGGTCGAGATCGGCGGCGACGCCGGCGGGCCGCTGCGCGTGGTGGTGGGCCTTGGCCTCAACGTGGCGATGCCGCCCGCCGCCGCGCGCGGCATCGACCAGCCCTGGTGCGATCTCGCGGGGCTCTCGGCGCAGGCGCCCGATCGCCACGCCGTCTGCGTCGCCCTGCTAGACCACCTGCTGCCGATGCTGGCGCGCTTCGAACGCGAGGGGCTCGGGCCCTGGCTCGAGGCCTGGGACCGCCACGACCTGCTCGCCGGCCGCGCGGTGCGCGTGGTCGAGGGCGAACGCGTTTACGAGGGCGTGGCCGCCGGCATCGCCGTCGACGGCGCACTGCGCCTGCGCGGCGCCGACGGTGAACGGCGCTGCCACGCCGGCGAAGCCAGCCTGCGCGCCGCATGAACTGGCTCCTCGACCTCGGCAACTCGCGGCTCAAGGTCGCGTCCTGGGATCCGGCCGGCGGCCTCGGCGCGGTGCAGGCCTGGGCGCACGGCGCCGCCGATTTCGCGCCCTCGCTGCAGCGCTGGCTGGTCGGCGTGCAGCCGGGCGACCGCTGCTGGCTGGCGTCGGTGGCCGGTTCCGAACCCACCGCCGCGGTGGCCGAGGCGCTGGCCCGACACGGCAACCCGGCCACGCGTGCCCGCACCCAGGCCGAATGCGCCGGCGTGCGCATCGCCTACGCCGAGCCGGCACGCCTGGGCGTGGACCGCTTTCTCGGCCTGCTCGCCGCGCAGGCGCGCGGCCACGGGCCGTGGCTGACGGTGTCGGCCGGCAGTGCGCTCACCGTCGACCTGCTCGACGGCAGCGGCCAGCATCGCGGCGGCGTGATCGCACCCAGTCCCGAACACATGCGCGCGGCGCTGGCCGCGCGCTTCCCCGCGCTGGCCTATGCCGGCGGCGAGGCCTGCGACTTCGCCACCGACACCGCCGATGCCCTCGCCGGCGGCAGCCTCGGCGCCGCGGTCGGCCTGGTCGAGCGCTGCCATCGCCAGGCGATCCGCCTGCTGGGCGTCGCGCCGCGCGTGCTCATCAGCGGCGGCGGCGCGCCGCGCCTGCTCGAGTGGCTCGAGATCGAATCCGAATCCGCACCCGGACTGGTGCTGGAAGGCCTGGCGGTCTACGCCGCCGAGAAAAGGGACAAGGACGAATGATCCTGCGTGGACTGGCGGTGCTGCTGATCTGCCTGAACCTTGGCGTCGCCGCCTGGTGGGCGCTGCACGAACCGCCGCAGCCGCTGGCGCCGCCCGCGCGCGACGATGGCGTCGGCAGCCTGGTGCTGCTGGGCGAGGCCGAGGCCCCGCCGCCGCCCGACGCGGCCGAACTGGGCGCGGTGCCGGTGCCGCTGCCCGCGGAGCCGGCGTGCCTCAGCCTCGGCCCGTTCGGCACGCCCGCGGAGCTGCGCGCGGCGATGGCGGCGCTGACGCCCGGCGTCGCGCGCATCCAGTTCCGCGAAGTGGCCGCGACCGAACTGCGCGGCTACCGCGTCTTCCTGCCCGCCGCCGGCAGCCGCGAGGCCGCGCTCGCCACCGCGCGCCAGCTCGCCGCCAGGGGCGTGCGCGACTACTACGTCGTCACCGCCGGCGCGCAGGAGAACACGGTGTCGCTCGGGCTGTTCCGCGATCTCGGCAACGCCAACAAGCGGCGCGAGGAGCTCGCGACGCTGGGCTTCCAGGCGGTGCTGGAGCCGCGCACCGAAGATGCCGCGCAGTGGTGGATCGACATCGCCTCCGAGCCCGGCTTCCAGTGGCAGCCGCTGCTGCCGCGCGCCACCGGCATCGAAGCGCGCCCGGTCGCCTGCGAGTAACCGCCGCCACGGCGCGCGCGCCGCGGGTTAGAATCCGCCGCGTCGCCGGCATAGCTCAGTTGGTAGAGCAACCGCCTTGTAAGCGGTAGGTCCCCAGTTCGAATCCGGGTGCCGGCACCATCCCTGCCCGGGCGGCGAATTCCGGCCATGGCATTCGCCCCGGATTTGCGTTCCTATAGCGAAAGGCAAACTGGCCGCGACGGCCGGTGGAGTCCGCGTCGCGCATGGGGAACGAACACCGCACCGACGCCGTGCAGCTTCCCGACGCGGTCCCGGGCGGGCAGCCCTGGCTCGTGCCGGGCATCGGCCTGCTGCTGCTGACGCTGGTGGACGCGCTGCTGGTGCGGCCGGCGACACCGGCCCCTGGCCTGCCGGCACTGCTGGCCCTCGCCACGCCCTTCCTCGTGGGGACCTGGTTCCTGCTGCGGGGCCTCGCGCCGGCGCGGGCCGCTGCCACGCGGGTCATCCCGGCGCTGCTGCTGGTCGTGCTGGTGGGCCTGGTGGCCTGGCCGGCGGCCCGCTCGCTGGCGCATCCGGCGGCGGCCCTGGGCACCGCCGTGGCGCTGCTCGCGATGGGCATGGCGAACGCGCCGCGACCGCCGCTGCGCGATGCCGCGGTGCGGGTGCTCGGCGCGGTGCAGCTGGCGCTGGCGGCCGTGGCGTTCGCCGCCGACGACGGACGATCGCCGGGCGACGAGGGCTTCCTGCTGGCCGGGTCGGCGATCGCCGCGCACGCCGCGCTGGGCGGCTGGCTCCTGGTCTCCGGCTTGCACGGGCAGCCGCAGCGGATGCTGAGGCTGGCCTCGGCGCTGCTGGCGGGCCTGGGCCTGCTGGCGATGCTGGGCTGGGCCACCGGCAGCGCCGCCATCGTCCAGGCCGGCACCCCGTACGTGCCGATGCAGTTCAACACCGCGCTGGCCTGCGTGCTGTCGGCGGCCGGCCTCGGCCTCGTGGGCGCCGGATGGCGACGCCGCGCGCTGCTGCCGATGCTGCCGGTGCTGGTGCTGGCGGCGGCCAGCCTGGCGGAGGAATACGCCGGCCTCGCGCTGGGCGTGGGCGAGTGGCTGATCGCGCACGGCATCGTCGCCGAGGGCGTGCTGCCGGGGCGGATGGCGCCGAACACCGCGACGGCCTTCCTGCTCGCCGCCCTGGGCATCGCGCTGGTGCCCCGGGGCGACGAGCGGGTGCCCAGCCGCTGGGCGGCGACCTGGGCCTGCGGCTTCATGGTGTCGGTGATCGGCGCCGTGGTGCTGGCGGGCTACCTGGTCGACGTCCCGGTGGTGCGCGCCTGGGGTTCGCACACGCCGATGGCCCTGCTCACCGGCGCCGCGGTGCTGGTGCTCGGCCTCGGCCTGGCCTTCGCCGGCCCTGGCGCGGGCACCCGCGACGGCCAGCAGCGGCGCGGCGTGTGGCTGCCGATGCTGGTGGCGATGGCGGTGACGCTGACCTCGCTGGTGGTCTGGTACGGCATCAACCAGGACCAGGACCGCCGCGACAAGGCCGCCCTGAAGCGGCAGATGGATGCGGTGGTGCTGGCGCTGGAGGAAGGCCAGCGCACCCGCCTGAGCGCGCTCGATCGCATGGCGGCGCGCATGACCCGCGCCACGGATGCCGAGACCCAGCGCCGCTACTTCCGTCTCGACGCCGAGCTGTTCGTACGCGACTTCCCGAGCATGGCGGCCATGGTCTGGGCCGACCCGGACGGCGTCGCCATCGAGCTCTACACGCGCCTGGAGAACCCGCCCGACCTGCTGGGCAAGCACCTGGAGCTCGACGAGGGACTGGCAGAACTCTTCCGCAGCGCCGGGACCGACGAGGCCTCGGACGCCGCCCGTTCGGCGCCGGTGGATCGCGGCGAGCTGGTGGTCAAGCGCGCCGCCCGCGATGGCCAGACCCTGGGCTTCCTGGTGACCGCCATCGAGTACGAGCGTCTCTTCCCGCGCGTGTTGGGTGGGGTCGTGCCGCAGAACACCCTGGTGCTGCGCCGGGAGGGGCGCGCGGTGTTCCGCCGCGGCGAGGCCGAAGGTCCGCCGGCGCTCGTGCGCGAAGTGGAATTCCTGGACGCGCCGCTGCGGATCGAACTCTGGCCGATCGCGCCGGTGCCCGGCACCGGCAACTTCGCCAACCTTCTGCTGTTCACCGGCCTCGCCACCGGCGGCCTGCTGGCGCTGGCGCTGAGGCTGGCGGCACTGGCCCGCGAGCGCGCCGACCTGGCCGAGCGCCGCGGCCAGGCATTGCGGCTGCAGGTGGAGGAGCACGAGCGCGCCCGCACGGCCCTCTTCAGCGTCGAGCGCGAACTGGCGACGGTGTTCGGCAGCATCAGCGACGCCTTCTACACCTTGGACAAGGAATGGCGCTTCGTGCTGCTCAACCCCCAGGCCGAGGCGTTGGTCAGGCGACCGAAGGAAGCGTTGATCGGCCGGTCGGTCTGGGAGGCGTTCCCCGAGGCCGTGGGCAGCGAGGTGGAGGTGCAGTACCGCAAGGCGGTGGCCGAGCGCTGCACGGTGGCGTTCGAGGTGTTCTACCCGCCGCTGGCCACCTGGTTCGCGATTCGCGCCTTCCCCCATCCGAACGGGCTGGCCGTCTATTTCCAGGACATCGGTGAGCGCAA
Organism: Arenimonas sp.; assembly: GCF_036275555.1. Taxonomy (GTDB): domain Bacteria; phylum Pseudomonadota; class Gammaproteobacteria; order Xanthomonadales; family Xanthomonadaceae; genus Arenimonas. The sequence continues at coordinate 11,358 of NZ_DASUDO010000018.1, read as the reverse complement.
GCGCGCCGAGCTGGCGCTGGCGCGCGCCCAGGCCAGCTCGAGCCGCGCCCAGCGGCTGGCCCAGCTCGGCGCCTGGGAGTACGACCTGGCCACCGGCGAGCTGCAGTGGTCGGACGAAGTGCTGCGGATCCTCGGCCTGGCCGGCCAGCGCATGGCGCGCGGCCTGCCGGCCCTGCTCGAGCGCGTGGCCTTCGACGACCGCCAGCGGGTGCAGGAGGCACACCACCGCCTGCACGCCGGCGAGGGCGACATCGACCTCGAGTACAAGGTGCTGCGCCCGGACGGCGACACCCGCACGGTGCGCGAGATCGGCACCCTGGTCCGCGACGACCAGGGCCACCCGCTGTTCGCGGCCGGCGCGATGCAGGACATCACCGATCGCCGGCGTTCCGAGGATGCACTGCGCGAGCTGACGCGGCGACTGGAGCAGTCGCTGGTGCTCAACCGCCTGGTGATGGACAACTCGCTGGACGTCATCTGCGCGATCGACGCCAACGGTCGCTTCACCCAGGTCAGCGCGGCCAGCGCCACGGTGTGGGGCTATCCGCCGAACGAGCTGCTGGGCCGGTCGGTGGCCGACCTGGTGCACCCCGACGACCGCGGCGCCACCCACCGCGCGATGGCGGACGTGCTGGCGGGCCGGCCCACGCTCGACTTCCGCAACCGCCACATCGCGCGCGATGGCCGCATCGCGATCATGCAGTGGTCGTTGGTGTGGTCGCCCCGCGAGCGGCTGGTGTTCGCGGTGGCGCGCGACGCCACCGAGGCGGCGCGGCAGTCGCAGGCCCTGCGCGAAGCCAAGGAAAGCCTGCAGCGTGCCCAGCAGGTGGCGCGCATGGGCGCCTGGGAGCTCGACCTGGCCAGCCAGCGCCTTTCCTGGTCGGACGAGGTGTATTCGATCTTCGCGGTGGGCCGCGACGAATTCGCGGGCAACTTCGAGGCCTTCGCCGCGCGCGTGCACCCGGATGATTTCCCGGCCCTGCAGGCGGCGCAGCAGGCGACGCTGGCGGGTGGGCCGGACCTCGACATCGAGCATCGCATCCTGCTGCCCGACGGCCGCACCGGCCACGTGCACGAGCGCGCGCGCCTGGTGCGCGACGAGGCCGGCGTGCCGCGCCTGCTGGCCGGCAGCGTGCAGGACATCACCGAGCGCAAGCGCACCCAGGAGCAGCTCGAACGCAACGAGCAGCTGCTGCGCATGGCCGGCCAGACGGCACGACTGGGCGGCTGGTACGTCGACCTGGCCGAGCAACGCGTGGTCTGGTCCGAGGAAGTGGCGGCCATCCACGAGCGACCGGCCGGCTTCTCGCCGCCGCTGGAGGAGGCGATCTCCTACTACGCGCCGGAGTACCGGGAGCGCGTCCGCAGCGTGTTCCTCGACTGCGTGGAGAAGGGACAACCCTACGACGAACAGTCGGTGTTGCTTACGGCGAGCGGCAAGCGCGTCTGGATCCGCAGCCTGGGCCTGCCGGTGTTCGATGCGCAGGGCAAGGTGGTGCGCGTGCAGGGTGCCTTCCAGGACATTTCCGAACGCAAGCAGGCCGAGGCGGTGCTGCAGCAGGAGCGCGAATTCCTGAAGGTCACGCTCGACAGCCTGTCCGAGGGCATCGTCGCCTGCGACGCCAAAGGCCTGCTGACGCTGTTCAACCAGGCCACCTGCGAGCTGCATGGCTTGCCCGATGTGCCGCTGGAGGCCAAGGACTGGGCCGCGCATTACGACCTCTACCACCCGGACGGCGTCACGCCGATGCAGATGGAGGACGTGCCGCTGTTCCGCGCGCTGCGTGGCGACGTGGTGCGCGAGGTCGAGATGGTGATCGCGCCGAAGAACCTGCCGCGCCGCCTGGTGCTGTGCAGCGGCGAGCGCATCCGCGCGCCGGGCGGCGAGCTGCTGGGTGCCGTGGTCGCCATGCACGACATCACGGTGCGCAAGCAGCAGGAGCGCCGCCTGCGCGAGAGCGAGCAGCGCATGCGCACCACGGTCGAGAGCGCGTTCGACTGCATCATCACCATGGGCGACGACGGCCGGATCATCGAGTTCAACCCGGCCGCGGAGCGCCTGTTCGGCCATGCGCGGGCCGACGTGATCGGCCGCAAGCTCTCCGACGTGATCATCCCGCCCGGCCTGCGCGCGCCGCACGAGGCGGGCATGCGCCGCTACCTGGAAACCGGCGAGGAGCGGGTGCTGGGGCGGCGCCTGGAGCTGTCGGCCCTGCGCGCGGACGGCGAGGAGATCCAGGTCGAACTGTCGATCACCGAAGTGGAGTCGGAGACCGGTCGTGCCTTCACCGGTTTCATCCGCGACATCACGGCGGCCAAGCTGGCGCAGCGGATCGAGGCCGGCAAGCGCGCGATCCTGGCCGGCATCGCCGCGCGCCGGCCGCTGCCCGAATCCCTCGACGCCGTCGCCCGCCTCTACCAGCTGCAGTATCCCGAGGCGATGTGCTCGATCCTGCTGCTCGACGAGGACGGCCAGCGCGTGCTCAACGGCGCGGCGCCGGACCTGCCCGAGGCCTTCACGCTGGGCGTCCACGGCCAGCCCATCGGCCCGAAGGCCGGCTCCTGCGGCACCGCCGCCTGGCGCCGCGAGCGCGTGGTGGTCACCGACATCGCCACCGATCCGCTCTGGGAGGATTACCGCGCCCTGGCCCTGGAGCATGGCCTGCGCGCCTGCTGGTCGACGCCGGTGCTGTCCGCCAAGGGCATGGTGCTGGCCACCTTCGCCACCTACTACCGCCAGCCGCGCACGCCCACCGAGGCCGAGCTGGCCGTGGTGGACAGCCTGGCGGCGATGGTGGCCATGGCGGTGGAGCAGGTCGCCGACTATCGCCGCATCCAGCTCAGCGAGCAGCGTTTCCGCTCGCTGTTCGACGAGCACCCGGACGCCGTGTACGCGATGGACCTGGAAGGCCGCTACACCGACTACAACGGGCGCCTGCGCGCCACCGGCCGCACTATCGACCAGGTGCGCGGCCAGATGTTCGACGCCAACGTGGCGCCGGAGCAGCGCGAGGTCGTCCGCGCCCATTTCAGCGCCGCCGTGCGCGGCGAGGCGCGAACCTACGAGGCCACCGCCGTGCTCGAGGGCGGCCACCGGCTGGACATGCGCGTCACCAACCTGCCGATCGTGGTGGACGGACGCGTGACCGGCGTGTTCGGCATCGCCCAGGACATCAGCCTGCTGCGCAAGCACCAGCGCGACCTGGCCGATGCGCTGGACGCCGCCGAGAACAACAGCCGCCAGCTGCGGCGGCTCAGCGACGCGGCGATCCTGCTCAACCGCGACGTCGCCGAGCGCGAGCTCTACCAGCTGCTGGCCGACCAGGCGCGCACCATCCTGGGCGCGAACCAGGCCGTGGCCAGCGTGATCCTCGGCGGCCAGGACCACCAGATCCACGCCGTGTCGCTGGCGGAGAAGTACGCCGCCTGGCGCGAGTACGCCGCGCCACCCGACAACAGCGGCATTTATGCCATGGTGGCCGAGACAAACCGGCCGATGCGCCTTACCCAGGCCGAGCTCGAGGCCCATCCGCGTTGGCGCGGCTTCGGCCCGCACGCCAAGGGCCATCCGCCGATGCGCGGCTGGCTGGCGGTGCCGCTGATCGACAGCGCCGGCCGGAACATGGGCCTGCTGCAGCTCAGCGACAAGCTGCGCGGCGAGTTCACCGAGGACGACGAGCTGGTGGCGATGCAGTTCGCGCAGATGGCCTCGATCGCGATCGAGCGCGCGCGCCTGATCGAACGCCTGAGCGTGCGCGACCGCTTCTTCGACATGTCGGCCGAGATCTTCGTCATCTTCGACCCGACCACGCGGCGCTGGCTGCAGGTCAACCCGGTGTTCACGGAGATCACCGGCTACACCGCCCAGGAGCTGTGCAGCCGCGATTTCACCGACTTCATCCACCCCGACGACCACGGCGCCACCCGCGAGCGCGCCGCGCGGCTCAAGGCCCGGGTGGCGGTGCCGCTGCATTTCGAGAACCGCTACGTGCGCAAGGACGGCGCCGTGCGCTGGATCGACTGGATCTCGGTGCCCGGCGCGGACGGCCTGGTCTACGGCGTCGGCCGCGACATCACCGAGCGCCGCCGGGCCGAACAGGCCCTGCGCCAGACCCTGGCCGACCTCAACAACCGCAACCGCGAGCTGCAGGACTTCGCCTTCATTGCCTCGCACGACCTGCAGGAGCCGCTTCGCAAGATTCGCGCCTTCTCCGATCGCCTTCAGGAGCGCCACGCCGCCCAGCTGGACCCGGAGGCGCGCGACTACCTCGACCGCACCGGCCAGGCCGCCGCGCGCATGCAGACGCTGATCGACGACCTGCTCGCGTACTCGCGGGTGGTCGCGCGCGGCAAGCCCTTCGCGCAGGTGGACCTGGACAAGGTGCTGTCGGAAGTGATCGAGGACCTCGAGGCGCGGCTGGAGTCCAGCGGTGGCCGGGTGGAGCGCAGCGGCCTGCCGACCCTGGAGGGCGACCCGACCCAGATGCGCCAGCTGCTGCAGAACCTGCTGGCGAACGCGCTGAAGTTCCGTTCGCCGGACCGGCCGCCGGTGGTGAAGGTCAGCGCCACCCCGGCCACCCTCGAAGGTGCCCCGGCCTGGGAGCTGCGCATCGAGGACAACGGCATCGGCTTCGAGCCCCGGTACGCGGAGAAGATCTTCGGCCCCTTCCAGCGTCTTCACGGCCGCCACGAGTACGACGGCACCGGCATCGGCCTGGCCATCGTGCGCCGCATCGCCGAGCGCCACCGCGGCACCGTCCGGGCCGAAGGCCGCCCGGGCGCCGGCGCTGCGTTCATCCTCATGCTGCCCGCCCACCAGCCGGCCGAGCCCCGCCTGTCGCCCCCGGCCGGCGGGCTGGGGTAATCCGCCGGAATTGGGTTAGATTGGAGCGGACGCGAACCCTGGTCCTAGGAGCCCCCCCCTTGATCACGATCCTGATGGCCGAGGACGATGCCGATGACCGGCTGATGACCCGCGAGGCCTTCCAGGAGTGCCGGCTGGGCAATCCGCTGCAGTTCGTGGCCGACGGCGAGGAACTGATGGACTACCTCAAGCGCCGCGGCCCCTACGCCGACAGCGTGCGCTTCCCGATGCCGGGGCTGATCCTGCTCGACCTCAACATGCCCCGCAAGGACGGCCGCGAGGCCCTCCGCGAGATCAAGGCCGACCCCGAGCTGCGCGAGATCCCGGTGGTGGTGCTCACCACCTCCAAGGCCGAGGAGGACGTGGCCAACAGCTACAGCGCCGGCGCCAACTCCTTCATCACGAAGCCTGTCAGCTTCGCCGCGCTGATCGAGGTCGTGCAGACCCTGGGCAAGTACTGGCTGCAGATCGTCGACCTGCCGGCCGCGGGGCACGCCCCGAAATGATGCGACCGATCCATCTTCGCGTCCTGGTGGTGGATGACGACGAGGAGGATTTCCTGATCCTGCGCGACCTGCTGGCCGATTTCCCCGCGGGCCAGTTCACGCTGGATTGGGTGCCTACCCTGAAGCAGGGCGTGGAGGCGCTGCGGGCCGGCAGCCATGACGTCTACCTGGTGGACTACCTGCTGGGCCCGGACAACGGCCTGGACCTGGTGCGGCTGGCCGTGGCCGAGGGCAGCGCGCACCGCCCGGTGATCATGCTCACCGGCCAGGGCAACGACGAGGTCGACCGCGAGGCGCTCGACGCCGGCGCCGCCGACTACCTGATCAAGGGCAACATCGACGGCGAGAAGCTGGCGCGTTCGCTGCGCTACGCCGCCGAGCGCGCCCGCCAAGTCGGCGAGCTGGACGAGGCCCGGCAGCGGTACCAGAAGCTCTTCAACCGCAACCCGTTCCCGGCCTGGGTCTACGACACCGAGACCCTGCGCTTCGTGGCCGTGAACGACGCGATGGTGGCCAACTACGGCTACAGCCGCGACGAGCTGGCGATGATGACCATCGCCGACATCCGCACCCCGGCCGAGGCCGAGCGCCTGCGCGCCCACCTGGCCGGGCAGGGCTGCGTCGATGGCTACGCCGGCACGTGGCAGCACCGGCGCAAGGACGGCAGCACGCTCTGGGCCGAGATCACCAGCCACAACCTGGTGCTCGACGGCCGTCCCTGCCGGCAGGTGCTGGCCAACGACATCAGCGCCCGCCGCACCGCCGAGGAGCGGCTGCTCCTGCTCGAGCGCGCAGTCGAGTCGAGCATCAACGGCATCGTCATCACCGACCCGCGCCAGCCCGACAATCCCATCGTCTACGTGAACCCGGCGTTCGAGGAGATGACCGGCTACAGCGCCGCGGAGGCGATCGGCCGCAATTGCCGCTTCCTGCAGGATGAAGCCACCAGCCAGGCCGAGCTCGACATCCTGCGCGCGGCGCTGCGCGAGGAGCGCGACTGCAACGTCATCATCAACAACCGGCGCAAGGACGGCAGCCACTTCTGGAACCACCTGTTCCTCTCGCCGGTGCGCGACGAGGGCGGCCGGCTGGTGAACTACGTCGGCGTGCAGAACGACCTCACCGAGCGCCACCGGGTGGAGGCCGAGCTGGCCTACACCGCCAGCCACGACGCCGTCACCGGGCTGCAGCGCTTCCCGGTGCTCGAGTCCACGCTGGCGGAGATGCTGTCGGCGGAGGGTGCGGTGGTGTCGGTGCTGTTCATCGACATCGACCGCTTCCACGCCATCAATGAATCCATGGGCCACCTGATCGGCGACGAAGCCCTGCAGCTGCTGGCCGCCCGCATCGGCCCGGAGGTGGGCGGGCGGGGATTCCTGTCGCGTTTCGCCGGCGATGAGTTCGTGGCGATCGCGCCGGGCATCGACAGCGCCGGCGCCATGGACATGGCCCGCCGGGTGCGCGCCGCGGTGGCGCAGCCGATCGAAGGCGATGGCTACAAGCTCTTCCTCACCGCCAGCATCGGCATCAGCCGCTCGCCCGAGCACGGCGACAGCGGCATGGAGCTGCTGCGCCGCGCCGAGGCGGCGATGACCCGCGCCAAACGCCAGGGCCGCGACAGCATCTGCGAATTCTCCGCCACCCAGATGCAGGAGCTCGAGGACCGGCTGGTGCTGGGCGCCCGCCTGCGCGAAGCCATCGCCCGCAACGAGCTGAGCCTGCACTACCAGCCGCAGCTGGCCGCCACCGACCTGCGCATCACCGGTTTCGAGGCGCTGGTGCGCTGGACCAGCCCCGACCTGGGCCCGGTGCCGCCCGGCCGTTTCATCCCGATCGCCGAGTCGCTGGGCCTGATGCCGGAAGTCGGACTGTGGGTGCTCAACGAGGCCTGCCGCCAGCTGCGCGCCTGGCGCGACCAGGGCCGCGACGGCTTCACGGTGGCGGTGAACTTCTCGGCCCAGCAGCTGCAGCGGCCCGATATCGTCGAGCAGGTGCGCGATGCGCTGGCGCGCCACGGCGTGCCGGCGGCCATGCTCGAGATCGAGCTGACCGAAAGCTCGCTGATGGAAAACGTCGAGCGCGTGCAGGGCCGCCTGGCCGAGCTCAAGGCGCTGGGCGTGTCGCTGTCGCTGGACGATTTCGGCACCGGTTACTCGAGCCTGTCCTACCTGCGCGAGTTCTCGCTCGACAAGCTCAAGATCGACCGCAGCTTCGTCCGCGACCTGCCCGAGAGCGCCGACGACGCCGTGATCGCCCGCACCATCGTCGCCATGGCGCACCAGCTGCGCATGCGGGTGGCCGCCGAGGGCGTGGAGAACGAGGCCCAGGCCGGCTTCCTGCGCCAGATCGGCTGCGACGAACTGCAGGGCTACCACTTCGGCCGCCCGTCGCCCGCCGACGAGATCGACCGCAAGTTCCCGCGCGACTGAGCCGCGGCCGCGCCGCGGGTGGCGGCCGGCGCGCGGGCGGGCTTATCCTGAGGGCCCCCACACCACGCGAGGACGCGCCCATGCGCCGTCATCCGACGCTGCTTCCCCGGGCCCGCCAGGGCCTGCTGCTGGCCTGCCTGCTGCCGATCGCGGCGCTGGCCGGCCGCCCCGATGTTTCCCCAGCCGCGGTCGCGGAAATCACCGCCCGCCCGGATGCGCCGCTGCTCCTGGACGTGCGCAGCCCCGAGGAATTCGCCGCCGGCCACGTCGCCGGCGCGGTGAACATCCCGCACGACCAGCTGGCCGCGCGCCTGGCCGAGGTCGAGGCCGCCGACCGCCCCTGGGTGCTGGTGTACTGCCGCAGCGGCAAGCGCGCCACCAGCGCCGAGGAGGTGCTGGCCAAGGCCGGCGTCGAAGTGCGCCAGATCGAGGGCAGCTGGCTTCGATGGGAGGCTGAAGGCCGACCGGTCGCCAAACCCGCCGCCACGGAGGCGAGCCAGTGAGTCTTTCCCGTTCGATCGCGCTGATCGGCGCCCCCACCGACATCGGCGCCGGCCACCGCGGCGCCAGCATGGGACCGGAGGCGCTGCGCGTCGCCGGCCTGGCCGAGGCGCTGCGCGATCGCGGCCTCGAGGTGCATGACACCGGCAACCTGCTCGGTCCCTACAACCCGTGGCTGCCGCCCACCGACGGCTACCGCCACCTGGCCGAAGTGGTGGACTGGAACCGCCGCGTGATGGACGCCATGGCGGCGCAGCTGCAGGCCGGCCGCCTGCCGATCCTGCTCGGCGGTGACCACTGCCTCGGCGTGGGCAGCATCACCGCCGTCGCCCGCCACTGCCGCCAGACCGGCAAAAAGCTGCGCGTGCTCTGGCTCGACGCCCACGCCGATTTCAACACCAGCCAGGTCACGCCCTCGGGCAACGTGCACGGCATGCCGGTGGCCTGCCTGTGCGGCCTCGGTCCGGATGCGCTGGTGAACCTCGGCGGCAGCTCGCCCGCCATCCAGCCGTCCGAGATCCGCCAGATCGGCATCCGCTCCGTGGACCAGGGCGAGAAGCGGCTGGTGAAGGAGTACGGCCTCGACATCTACGACATGCGCTACATCGACGAGTTCGGCATGAAGCGCGCGATGGAGAAGGCGCTCGAAGGCGTGGACGCCGACACCCACCTGCACGTGAGCTTCGACGTGGATTTCCTCGACCCGGCGATCGCGCCCGGCGTCGGCACCACCGTGCCCGGCGGTCCCAACTACCGCGAGGCGCAGCTGGTGATGGAGATGATCGCCGACACCGGCCGCCTGGGCTCGCTGGACATCGTCGAGCTCAACCCGGCCTTCGACGACCACAACCGCACCGGCCTGCTGGCGGTGGACCTGGTGGAGAGCCTGTTCGGCAAATCGACGCTGATGCGCGACTGAACCGGGCCTCGCCACCGGCGTGAATCCCGGGTGAAAACGCCCGGCGTTTATTGACTGTGCATCCGGCCGGAATAGACTCTGGCCACCACAACAACAAAGGAGCTCGCCATGACCCGTGCCCGTTCGTTCCAGCTCGTGCTGCTGTCCCTGATCGCCGCGTTCGCCCTGTCCGGCTGCAACACCGTCGAAGGCTTCGGCAAGGACGTGAAGAAGGCCGGCGGCGAGCTCGAGGAAGCCGCGGAAGAAGCCAAGAACTGATCCCGCGACACGCGACGCCGAAGGGCCGGGCCTGAAAAGCCCGGCCCTTCCTCGTTCCTGTGGGAGGGACTTCAGTCCCGAAGCCTCTCGCCGGAAAGTTTCGGGACTGAAGTCCCTCCTACATTTTTTCAGCGGGGGTCGGGGGCGAAGCCGATCGGGAAGGCTTCAGGCTGGCGGTGCGAGTGCGGCCAGATCTGCGGCAGCACGCCGCGGGCGACCAGCGCTTCGCGGCTGTCGTACCACAGCGAGATCACCTGGTCCGGATGCGCGCTCTCGCGTTCGAAGTGCGTCGTGCGGGCGGCATCCCAGCGGCGCTGGCCGTGGCCGGTGCCGAGCTGCTGGCGCTGCACCGATTCTGCAACCCGGCGCGAGCGCGCGCTTTCGGCGGCGGCTTCCGGCGCGGCCGCGTCGGCGGTGCCGGCCTGGGCCTTGGCGGCGGGCGCGGCCTGCGCGATCTCGTCTTCCCAGCGCGGCGGCGGCGGGCGGCGCTCGCGGAAGGCGGCGACGCCGATCACGCCGACGTTGCCGGGCCTGCCGGTGCGGGCGGCGTAGCTGTCGCCCAGCGCGGTGAACTCGAACTCGGCCACCTGCGAGAGGTCCTTGCGCCAGCCGCGCACTTCCATTCGCTGCCAGGGCTGCAGCACGTAGCCCGCCTGCTGGCTGCCGGCGGTCTGGCCGCTGATGGCGTTCACGCCGTCCACCGACACCACGGCCAGCAGGCGCTCGCCGGTGAGGTTCTGCAGCACCACGGCGTAGCGGTGGCCCGGGCGGCCCTCGATGAATTCGCGGCCGTGGTGCGGGTGGCGGGGCAGGGTTTCGTGGTGCTCCAGATCCAGGACCTGCAGGTCGACCAGGGCCGCGGGCCGGGCGGCGGCGGGCAGGCTGGCCAGCGCGGCCAGGGCGAAGAGGGCGGGGGTCAGGCGTTTCATGGGCGGGCTCCGGGGATGGGCGCGCATTTCAACGTTCCGCGGGCACGAACGGGGTTGGCGGCCCGGGCGGGCTAAAATGCGCCGGTTCACACAGCAGACGACGACATGCCCGCCACCCGCGTCCTCACCGGCATCACCACCTCCGGCACCCCGCACCTGGGCAACTACGCGGGCGCGATCCGGCCGGCGGTCGCCGCGAGCCGCACGCCGGGCGTCGAGAGCTTCTTTTTCCTTGCCGACTACCACGCGCTGATCAAGGTCACCGACCCGGTGCGCGTGCAGCGCTCGACGCTGGAGATCGCCGCGACCTGGCTGGCCTGCGGGCTCGATCCGTCGACGGTGTGGTTCTACCGGCAGAGCGACATCCCGGAGATCCCCGAGCTGACGTGGCTGCTGACCTGCGTCGCCGGCAAGGGCCTGCTGAACCGCGCGCACGCCTACAAGGCCGCGATCGACAAGAACCGCGAGAGCGGCGAGGACGACGACGCCGGGATCAGCGCCGGGCTGTTCATGTACCCGGTGCTGATGGCCGCCGACATCCTGATCTTCAACGCGAACAAGGTCCCGGTCGGCCGCGACCAGATCCAGCACATCGAGATGGCGCGCGACTTCGGCCAGCGCTTCAACCATCTGTACGGCGAACACTTCACCCTGCCCGAAGCGGCGATCGAGGCGCAGGTGGCGACGCTGCCCGGGCTCGACGGCCGCAAGATGAGCAAGAGCTACGACAACACCATCCCGCTGTTCGCGCCGCGCGAGGAGCTGCGCAAGCTGATCTTCTCGATCGTCACCGATTCGCGCGCACCGGGCGAGCCGAAGGACACCGAGGGTTCGGCGTTGTTCCAGATCTACCAGGCGTTCGCCACGCCAGCGGAGACGGCGGCGATGCGCCAGGCCTTCGCCGACGGCATCGCGTGGGGCGATGCGAAGCAGCAGCTCTTCGAGCGCATCG
>NZ_DASUDO010000017.1:0-17361 GCF_036275555.1 Arenimonas sp. | reverse complement strand
GGGCTTGCCGGCGGGGGGGTGGTCTGCGGAGGGGTCTGGGCGGTGGCGAGGCCGGCGGCCGTCAGGGCCAGGGCGGCGGCGAGGCGCGGGAGGACGTGCATGGCGGGACCTCTCACTGGTAGCAGGCGATCTGGACGGTGGCGGCACCGGCGCGGTCCACCGGGGCCTGGGTATCGGCGTACTCCGCCTTGCTGTAGGCCACGCGATGGCGTTCCAGGAACTGCGCCGCGATTTCAGCGTAGAGACCCTGGTAGGTGTTGGCGGGCAGCAGGCTGCGGTTCTGCAGGTAGTCGTAGGAGTAGCCACCGGCATAGACGCCGATCAGCCGCCCGTCGGGCCCGAGGATGGGCGCACCCAGCGAGGCCGGCCGGGTCGCGGTGGAGAACTGGAACACGCCAAAGGCGGTCGCCGCTCCCTCGTGACCGACCACGTTGCCGAAGGACAGGCCGCGCGTGACCGCGCCCTCCTTGTTGCGGGTGTAGGACACGGCGGTCGTGGCCGCGCCCAGCGCCGGGCGGGTCACGGACAGCGACAGCGGCGTGGCGAAGGGCGCCCCCGTGTCGACCACGGCGAGGTTCAGCAGGGCACTCTGCGCCACGAGCGTGCCGGCGCGTCGCGTCTCGCCGCTGACCACGTCGATGCGCAGGCAGTCCTGCACCCCGGAGGCCGCGGTCAGCAGCTGTCCGGCCGGGTTGATGTAGAAACCCGGCGCCAGGCGCCAGGGCGATTCCTCGTTGAGCAGCAGGCGCGCCGGGAACTGCGCCAGCGCGATGGTGGGACGCGGCGTCGCCGGACTGGCGAGCGGCGAGTTCACGATCTCCACCATGATCTGCTGCGTGGCCTTGATCGCCAGGTTCTTGATCAGCACGTCGGGGGCGTTGGCGGTCAGCGGCAGCGTCTCGCGCTTGCTGCCCGCCATCAGCTGCTTGCCCTGCGCGTCGTAGAGGCGGTAGGCCAGCTCGATGCCGAACTTGCCCGGCTCGCCCGACCACTTGGGGTCGAGGTCCAGCACCAGGCCCACCGGATCCGCCGTGGGCTGGTCGCGGTGCACGACGGTGGCGAAGAAATGCCGCGCCACGGCGTCGACGCCTTCGCGCATGAAGCGTCCACGCTGCACGATCTGGCCGCGGAAGACCTCGTTGTACTGGAGCGCACCGGCCGGCAGGTAGACGCCGATGCCGGCGCGCACGGGTAGCGTGACACCGGGCTTCACGACCAGGTTGGTCGGCAGCTGGCCGGGATTGATCGGCGTTCCGGCGCAGCCTCCGAGCGCCAGCAGCAGCACGGCCGCGAGTAGCTTCGGCGTTCCCATGCGGAGTCCCCCCAGGATTCCTGTCGGTGTTCGCGCCGCGCGGGGCGCGGCTTCCGGGGTCAGCCTAGCCGCGCGCAGGCGCGGGCAGCAAGGGTGTTCGCCCTCAGCGCACCGGCTTGCAGGCGCGCGTGATGGCGCCGACCACCCGCGCCATCTGCAGCACCGCGGCGGGCGCCACCGACTTGCCGGTGTTGAGGATGGCCACGGACAGGTCGCGGCGCGGGTCGGCCCAGCACAGCACGGTCATAAAGCCGATGTGGCCAAAGGCCTCGCGGCAGTTGGGGCCCCAGAGGCCGACGGGGTTCTCGCCGAGCATGAAGGCCGGCGAGAAACGGATCGGCAGGTTGAGCATGCCGTCGAACTGGATGCGGCCCACGGGGCGCACGGCCTCGCGCACGGTGTCCTCGCGCAGCACGCGGCGGCCTTCCAGCGTGCCGCCCTCGAGCAGCATCTGGAAGATGCGGCAGGCATCGTCGGCGGAGGCATAGAGGTTGCCGGCCGGCACCACCGACGACAGGTAGCCATCGTCGTTGGAGGCGGTGACCGCGCGCTCGAAGTCCACGCCCAGCACGCGCGTGGCGATGGCGGTGATCGGCCACACCGGCTTGGGGCCGGTGCGATAGTGCAGCGGCGCCTCGTGGCGGCGCTCCGGCGGCAGGCCGAAGCTCAGGCGCTGGAGCCCGAGGGGCTCGGCCAGCCACTGCTGCAGGGCCTCGCGCAGCTCGATCTTGCCGACGCGGCGCACCAGCTCGCCGACGATGAAGCCGCCGGTGAGCGCGTGGTAGGCCTGCTTCTCGAAGCGCGGATCGAAGGGCGGCGCCAGGCACAGCAGCGAGACCATGGCGTCCCAGTGCCGGAGCAGGCTGGGGTCCGGATGCTTGATCGGCAGCGTGGGGATGCCGGCGCGGTGCGCGAGCAGCTGGCGGATGGTGACACGGCCCTTGCCGTGGGCCGCGAACTCCGGGATGTAGTCGGCAACGCGGTCGTCGAGGCGCAGCGCGCCGTCCTCGGCCAGCTTGTGCACCAGCAGGGCGGAGATCGCCTTCGATGCCGAGAACAGGCAGATCGGCGCATCCGGCGACAGCGCCACGCGGTCCTCGCGCTCGCCGGGGCCGTTGCCGCGCAGGCAGCCGATGGCGCGCTTCATCACGACCTGGCCGCGGCGGCGCACCACGATCGTCAGCGCCGGCTGCAGGCCGGTGCGGTAGAGGTTTTCCACCGCGCCCCAGATGCGGTCGATGCCGGCGCGGCTCATGCCGGCGTCGGCCGGGTCCGCCTCGGCGGCGTGGTCGATGGTGGTGACTTCGGAGAGGTCGCGCGGGACCCAGACCTTGCGGTAGCCGAGCAGCTCCATCAGACCTGGCCCGCCGGGATGGCGACGCTCAGGCCGTCGAGCGCCTCGGTGACCTTGATCTGGCAGGACAGGCGGCTGCGCGGGCCGGGCTCCACAGCGCCCTCGAGCATGGCGGTCTCCATGTCATCGGCCGGCGGCAGGCGGCCGTACCAGTCGGCGTCGACATGCACATGGCAGGTGGCGCAGGAGCAGCAGCCGCCGCACTCGCCGACGATGCCGCGCACCATCGCCCCGGTGGCGACTTCCATCACCGTCTGGCCCGGGCTGGCCTCGACCGTTTGCACCGTGCCGGTGTGCTGGCGGAAGTGAATGCGGGCCATGAGCGTCAGGCCGCGGCCGGGCCGGGCACCAGCGACTTGAGCGGCACCGACTCGTCGGCGAGCAGCTTGGGGTCGATCACGGCGCGGTCGGCGACGAGCTTCTTGGCGAACATGAAATCCTGCGGCCGGCTCACGGCGTCGGCGGCGAGCAGGCGGCCGTCGCCCAGGTAGAAGACGGCGAAGTTGCGCTGCGTGGCGGGATCCCCGCGCACCACGACCTGGTCGTGGCCGGTGGAGACGCCCACCATCTGCAGCTTGAGGTCGTACTGGTCGGACCAGAACCACGGCACCATGCGGTAGGGCGTGTCGCGGCCGAGCAGGCTGTGCGCGGCGGCACGGCCCTGCTCCATCGCGTTCTGCACCGATTCGAGGCGCACGCGGCGGCCCAGGAACTCGCTGGGGTGGTTGGTGCAGTCGCCGGCGGCGACGATGTCCGGGTCGGAGGTGCGGCAGTACTCGTCGACGACGATGCCGTTGTCCACCGCCAGGCCCGCCGCCTGCGCCAGCTCCACACCGGCCACGAGGCCAATGCCGACGATGGCGAAGTCGCAGGGCACGCGCGTGCCGTCGGCCAGCACCGCGGCCGTGGCCTCGGGCTCGCCCTCGAAGCCCTGCAGCTGCACGCTGGTGCGCAGGTCCACGCCGGCCTCGCGGTGCATGCGCTCGAAGAACTCGGACACCAGCGGCACGGTCACGCGAGCCAGCACGCGCGGCAGGCCTTCCAGCAGGGTGACCTGCAGCCCCTGCTTGACCAGCACCGCCGCCACTTCCAGGCCGATGAAGCCGCCGCCGACGATCACCGCGCGCTGGCCAGGCTGGCAGCGGGCGCGGATGCCGTTGACGTCGGCGATGGAGCGCAGCGGGAAGACGTTGGGGCGATCCGCGCCGGGCGAGGACAGCAGGCGCGCCTGGCCGCCGGTGGTCAGGGCCAGCTTGTCGTAGGCCTGGGTGCTGCCATCGGAGAGCGTGAGGCGCTTGGCCGCGCGGTCGATGGCCGTGACGCGCACACCCGTGCGCACCTCGATGTTCGCCTTCTCCAGGGCCGCCGCCTGCATCACGTAGAGCGAGCTCTCGGTGGCGGTGCCGGCCAGGAAGGCCTTGGACAGCGGCGGGCGGCGGTACGGCAGGTGCGGTTCCTCGCCGATCACCAGCACGCGGCCGGTGAAGCCCTGCTTGCGCAGCTCCGAGGCGCATTCGCCGCCGGCCTGGCCGGCGCCGACGATCACGTAGGTGGGGGTGGGTGCGTCTTGGCTCATCACAGGCTCACTTGGCGGTTCGTCATGGGGGTGCGGCGCGGGCGGGCGCTCGGGTCCGCGGCTTATTGTAGGAGCGGACCGTGTCCGCGATGGACGCCGGGGCCGCCCCGGATCGCGGACACGGTCCGCTCCTGCAGGAGGCCGCTCCGCGACCTACTGCGCGTAGGCCTTCAGCGGCGGCTCTTCGGTCGTCAGGTGCGGGTCCGGGAAGCCGGCCTCGGCGTCGGCCTGCAGGATGGTCAGCAGGGTCTGCGCGCCCGCCGAGGCCAGGGCCGGGTCGGCAATGATCGGCAGCGGGTTGAGGCACAGGGCCATGCCGCCGGCGCGCGTGAAGTCGGCCGGGCCCGCGTGGGTGATCGCGTCGATGGTCAGCTCGAACGCGAGGCGGTCCACGGTGCCGATCGTGACGTGGTCGACCAGGGTCGTGGGGCAGAGGTCCTGGGTGAGAAAGTTCGCGACACGCGGATTGGCCTGGCCGAACTCGAAGGCGGCGGTGGGCACCGGCAGGACCGGCTGCACCAGCTCGTCGGTCAGGGTGTAGATCGCGGTGTAGTCGACCGCGCCCGGGGTCTCGTCGTCGCGGTTCAGGGCCAGGATGAACTGGCTGGTCGGCCCGAACTGCCGGAACGCCGCCGGCAGCAGGGGCGCCGAGGCATTGCCCTCGGGCAGGGGCAGGCCCAGCGGCGCCAGCAGGGCCGTGGGATCGGCCACCACGGTGCCGTGCACGGGCCCGGCCTGGGCGACGAAGTCACTGACCGCAGCGCGCACCGAGGGCCACCAGCGCAGGGCCCAGCGCGGCACGGAGACGCCCTGGCTGTGGCCGACGATCGCGAGCTTGCGGCCGGTCTGCGCGTGGATGCGGCGCACGGCGTGCACCACGTACTCGGCGGAGATCTGCTGGTCGCCGAGGCCGCGGTCCGGGTAGGTGATGGCGCAGACGTCGAAGCCGCGCGCCGAGAGCAGCGGCAGGTAGTTCCACTCGTACTGCTCGCGGCCGGCGGTGAAGGTGCCGTGCACCAGCAGCACCACCGGGTGTTCCGGGTGCGCGAACTCCGTGCAGTGCAGTGCCGCCTCGAGCGTCTCGACCGGGGTTTCCAGCGCCGGCTCGGCGCCGCCGCCCGCACCGCCATCGGTGCTGTCATTGCCGCTGGGGCCGCAGGCCGCCAGCAGGAGCAGGCCAGCCAGGGCCACGTTACGGTGCAGGTCGGTCATCGGAAATCCCCCAGGAGACACAGCCTGCAGCCTGCCATGGACGGCGGGGACCGTGCTCGTCCGTCTGCGGGGGGTGGCGCCGGGACTACTCGCCGCGGTAGCGGGCCCAGTTCTTCTCGGTCTCGTGCAGGCAGACCTCGTGCAGCAGGGCGCCGAAGCGGGGCTGCAGCGCGCGCCAGAAGCACACGGTGAGGTTCTCCACCGTGGGGTTGATGCCGGCGCACAGCGGCGAGTCGTGGTTGAGGTGACGGTGATCGACGTGGTCGAGGATCAGCTCGCGGATCGCGTCGCGGACGGTGGTGACGTTCACCAGCACGCCCGTCTTGGGATCGATGCCGCCACGCAGGGTCACTTCCAGCACGTAGTTGTGGCCGTGGCCGAACTCGCGCGCGCACTTGCCGTAGAGGGCGTGGTTCTCGGCGGCGCTGAGCTCGGCCGACCACAGGCGATGCGCGGCGGCGAAGGTCTCGCGGCGCGTGAGGTAGATCGTCGGGACGGTGCCCGGGGTAGAAGATTCAGTCGTCATTGCAGTGGATCTCGACGATGGTGCCGCTGATGGGGCCGGAGCGGCGACGGTCGAGCAGGAATTCGATGGTGGGGGCGATGGCATCGGGCGTGGTGCGCGGCACCAGGCCCAGGGCCTCGACCATGGGGGTGCGCAGGGTGCCTGGTGCCACGGCGTTGACGCGGATGCCGTGGGCCTTGCCGTCCAGCGCCAGCGCCTCGGTCATGCCGACGATGGCGTGCTTGGAGGTGGCGTAGGCGCCGAAACCGGGGAAGCGCTGCAGGCCGCGGATGCCGCCGAGCGAGGCGACGTTGACGATGTCGCCGGCCACCCCGCCCTCGCGCCAGAGACGCATGGCGGCGCTGCAGGCGTGGAAGCTGCCGTTGACGTTGATCGCCATCACCTCGGCGAAGCGCGCGGCGGTGAGTTCGCCGTAGGGATCGCCGCGGCCAAGGATGGCGGCGGCGCAGACCAGGCCGTCCGGCCGGTAGTCGCGCACCGCGCGTTCCACCGCCGCGGCGTCGGCCACGTCGAGGGCATACACCTGGGCCGCAGCACCCAGCTCGGCCGCCAGGTCATGGAGCAGCTTCTCGCGCCGCCCGGCCAGGGCCACGCGCCAGCCACCGGCCACCAGGTGGCGCGCAGTGGCTGCGCCCAGGCCGGTACCGCCACCGGTGATGAAGATCGCGCGGGGATAGGTGTTCATGCCGACATTGTCGCACGCTGGCCCTGCGGCGCAGCCTGAACCGGCACGCGGTCCTGTTCAGCGTGGCAAGGCGCGGCGGCGGCCTGATCGCGGACAAGGTCCGCTCCTGCAGAGGCAGCCGGTTCGTTGCCGCCGGGACCGGGGCGCAGCTCAGCCGCCCGGCCGCAGCGCGCCGGCGATCTCCTCGAGGCTGCGCGGATCGTCGATGGTAGCGGGCACGGTGTAGGGGCGGCCGTCGGCGATGGCGCGCATGGTGGCGCGCAGCACCTTGCCCGAGCGGGTCTTGGGCAGGCGTGCCACGACCACCGCCTGCTTGAACGCCGCCACCGCGCCGATCTGCGCGCGCACGCGCTCGACTAGCTCCTGCAGGATCGCGGCCTGCGGCCGCTGCACGCCCGCCTTGAGCACGACCAGGCCCACCGGAATCTGGCCCTTGAGGGCGTCGGCCACGCCGATCACGGCGCACTCGGCGACGTCCGGATGGCCGGCCAGCACCTCCTCCATCGCCCCCGTGGACAGGCGATGGCCAGCCACGTTGATGATGTCGTCGATGCGGGACATCACCCACCAGTAGCCGTCGGCATCGACATAGCCGGCATCGCCGGCCAGGTAGTAGCCGGGGTAGCGCGCCAGGTAGTGCTCGACGTAGCCCTGCTCGTTGTTCCACATGGTGGGCAGGGTGCCCGGCGGCAGGGGCAGCTTGATCACCAGGTTGCCGATGGTCTCGGCCGGCACTTCGGCGCCGGCCTCGTCGAGCACGCGCAGGTCGAAGCCCGGCACCGGCACGCTGGCCGAGCCCGGCTTGACCGGCATCGGCGTCAGGCCCTGGCAGTTGGCGATGGCCGGCCAGCCCAGCTCGGTCTGCCACCAGTGGTCGACCACCGGCACCTGCAGCATCTGCTGCGCCCACTGGATCGTGTCCGGATCGCTGCGCTCGCCGGCCAGGAACAGGGTCTTGAGACAGGAGAGGTCGTAGCGCTTCAGCAGCTCGCCGCGCGGGTCTTCCTTCTTGATCGCGCGGAAGGCCGTGGGCGCGGTGAAGAAGGCCTTCACGCGGTGCTCGGCGATCACGCGCCAGAAAGCACCGGCGTCGGGCGTGCCGACCGGCTTGCCCTCGTAGAGGATCGTGGTGCAGCCGGCCAGCAGCGGGCCGTAGACGATGTAGGAATGGCCGACCACCCAACCCACGTCGGAGGCCGCCCAGAACACGTCGCCGGCCTGCACGTCGTAGACCGCCTTCATCGAGTAGGCCAGGGCCACGGCATGGCCGCCGTGGTCGCGCACCACGCCCTTGGGCTTGCCGGTGGTGCCGGAGGTGTAGAGCACGTACAGCGGATCGGTGGCGGCGGTGCGCGCACAGGGCACCGGGTCGGCGCCGGCGGTCGCGGCCTCCCAATCCAGATCGCGGCCCGGCTGCAGGGTGGCGCGCGCCTGCGGCCGCTGCAGGATGATGCAGCGCGTGGGCTTGTGCGCCGACAGGGCGATGGCCTGGTCGAGCAGGGGCTTGTACTCGATGACGCGGCCCGGCTCGATGCCACAGGAAGCGGACACCACCAGCACCGGCTGGGCGTCGTCGATGCGCTTGGCCAGCTCCGGTGCGGCGAAGCCGCCGAACACCACCGAGTGCACGGCGCCGATGCGGGCGCAGGCGAGCATGGCGATGGCCGCCTCCGGCACCATCGGCATGTAGATGATCACGCGATCACCGTGCTTCACGCCCTGCGACACCAGCGCGCCAGCAAACAGGGCCACGGCATCGCGCAGCTCACGGTAGCTGTAGCGGCGCTGGCTCTGCGTCAGCGGGCTGTCGTGGATCAGGGCGGCCTGCTCGCCGCGCCCGGCCTCGACATGGCGGTCAAGCGCGTTGTAGCAGGTATTGAGCACCCCACCGGCAAACCAGCGGTAGAACGGCGCGGCGCTGGCGTCGAGCACCTGCGTGGCCGGCGCGTCCCAGTGCAGGCGGCGCGCCTGCTCGGCCCAGAAGGCGGCCGGGTCGGCCTGTGCGCGTCGGACTTCGTCCTGGTAAAGGCTCATCGTTTCTCTCCTCGCGCGATGGGGGCCCGCCGCGCGAGCCCGCCGCCGCCTGGCTCAGGCCGGCGCGAGATGCTCGCGCATGAAGGCCATCATGTCGGTACGCGCCGCGCGCACCTCGGGGTACAGCGATCCGAACAGCGGGAAGGCGTGTGGCAGCACCGGCCAGATCTCGCAGCGCACGTTCACGCCATGTGCCTTGGCACGGCGCGCGAACAGCACGCTGTCGTCCAGCAGCACCTCGTTGTCACTGGCCAGCACGAACAGCGGCGGGAAGCCGCGGCAGTCGGCATAGAGCGGCGAGAGCTCGGGATCGGAGGCGTCATGGTCAGCCGCATACATCTCGTCGACGCGCTGCAGGGCGGCGATCGGCAGGATCGGGTCCTGCTTCATGCGCCAGGGGCGCGAGGCCGGGGCGTGGATGCGGCCCAGCTCGGTGGCCGGCGAGACCGGCAGCGCGCAGGCCGGCATCGGCCAGCCCTGCCTGCGGATGCGCTGCAGCACGCCGAGGGTGAGGTTGCCGCCCGCGGAGTCCCCGCCGATGACGATGCGCGAGGCCGGAAAGCCCAGGTCGAGCAGCAGGCGGTAGGCCCGCTCGCAGTCGTCCAGCGCCGCCGGGAAACGGTTGCGCGGCGCGAGGCGGTAGTCCGGCAGGAACACATGCGCGCCCATCTTGGCGGCGAAGTGGCAGGCCATCTCCAGGTGCGCCATCGGCGAGGCCGGCAGGATGAAGGCGCCGCCATGCAGCCACAGGATCACCGGCTTGCTCGTGTCGCGCAGGTCGCCGACGACATGTCCGGGGATGGCGCCCACCACCGTGTACTCCAGCGACTGGCCGTAGGTCTTCGGGCAGCGCATGTGCGTCATCTGCAGCTGGATGCGCGCGATCTTCTCGTCGGAGCTGCGGATCAGGCGCGCCAGCCAGGGGCGCAGGAACACCTTCAGCAGCCAGGTGATGAAGCGGCTGCGGGTGCTGATGGCCACGGCCTTGTACTGCACCAGGCCCTCGGCGGGCGCGAGCAGGAGGGGCGCGGAGGACGACGGGGTTTCGGGAGCGTTCATGGCGTCGAGCTTACATCCGGAACACGCCATACCGCGGATCGCCGATCGGCGTGTTGAGCGCCGCGGAGATCGAGATGCCGAGAGCGTTGCGCGTATCGACCGGGTCGAGCATGCCGTCGTCCCAGATCTCGGAGGTGGTGTACCAGGCGCTCTGCTTGCGCTTGAACTCGCCCAGCACCGGGTCGCGGATCGCGTCGATCTCGGCCTGGCTGAGCTTCTTGCCCTGCTTGGCGAGCTGGCGGATCTTCACGTCGGCCAGGGTATTGGCAGCCTGCTCGGCGCCCATCACCGAGGTCTGCGACTGCGGCCAGCTGAACAGGAAGCGGCTGTCGAAGGCGCGGCCGCTCATGCCGTAGTTGCCGGCGCCGAAGGAGCCATGGCACATGACGGTGAACTTCGGCACCTCGCAGTTGGACACCGCCATGATCATCTTGGCGCCGTCCTTGGTGATGCCGCGGCGCTCGTACTCGCGACCGACCATGAAGCCGGTGATGTTCTGCAGGAACAGGATCGGCACGCGACCCTGGTTGCAGAGCTCGATGAAGTGCGCGCCCTTGAGCGAGCTGTCGTTGAACAGGACGCCGTTGTTGGCGAGGATGCCGATCTTGTAGCCCCACAGGTGGGCGTAGCCGCAGATCAGGGTCTTGCCGTAGTTGGGCTGGTACTCGTGGAAGCGCGAGCCGTCGACCAGGCGGGCGATCACCTCGCGCATGTCGAACTGCGCCTTGATGTCGCGCGGCAGGATGCCGTACAGCTCGCTGCCGTCGTAGTAAGGCGCCTCCGGCTCCTGCCATTCGATCAGCGACTTCTGCGGGCGCTTGAACTGCGCCACGATGTCGCGGGCGATGGCGATGGCCTCTTCCTCGGAGCCGGCCGGGTAATCGGCGGTGCCCGAGACGCTGGTGTGCATGTCGCAGCCGCCCAGCTCGTCGACGGTCACGTCCTCGCCGGTCGCCGCCTTCACCAGCGGCGGACCCGCCAGGAAGATCGCGCCGGTGCCGCGCACGATCACGTTGTAGTCGGACAGGCCGGGCACATAGGCGCCGCCGGCGGTGCAGTGGCCCAGCACCACGGACACCTGCTGCACGCCCATCTTCGAGAGCATGCACTGGTTGCGGAAGATGCGGCCGGCCATGTACTTGTCGGCGAACAGGTCTGCCTGCAGCGGCAGGAAGCCGCCGGCCGAGTCGCAGAGATGGACCACCGGCAGCCGGTTCTCGATGGCGATGTCGAGCGCCCGCACGGTCTTCTTCACCGTGAGCGGATACCAGGCCCCGCCCTTCACGCTCGCATCGCCTGCGTTGATGACCACCTCGCGCCCGGAGACGATGCCGATGCCGGTGACGCAGGCCGCGCCCGGCACCTCGCCGTCGTAGGCCTCGTTGGCGGCCAGGGACGACAGCTCCAGGAACGGGGTGCCAGGGTCGAGCAGCAGCTGCAGGCGCTCGCGCACCAGCAGCTTCTTCTGGTCACGCAGGCGATCGATGTCGCGCTGCGGGCGCTGGTGGCGGATCTTGTCCTGCTTCTCCTTGAACTCCTGGGCCAGGCGGCGGTTGTGCGCGAGGTTGGCCTGGAAATCCGCCGAGGCGGTGTTGAGCTTCGATTCAATACGCTTCACGACTTCTTCTCCAGCGGTTCCAGGCTCAGCAGCAGCGCATCGCGGTCGAAGGTCTGGCCCTTGTCGTAGGTGACGCTGGCGATGACGCCATCGCGCGGTGCGGCGATGGTGGTTTCCATCTTCATGCTCTCCATCACCAGCAGGGTCTGGCCCTTGGTGACAGCGTCGCCAGCCTTGACCCCGACGCTGACGATGCTGCCGGGCATGGGCGCGCGGATGTGGTCCTCGGCGCTGCCGCCCGATGCGGCGGCCAGGCGATCCAGCGGATGCTGGTAGCGCAGCTGGTAGGCCTCGCCGTCGAGGTGCACGAAGACGTCATCGCCGCGCGTGGCGATGACCACCTCGACGTGGCGCTCGCCCAGGGTCAGCCAGGCGCGGCCGTCGGCGCCGGTCTTCAGGTCCACGGCCAGGACCTGGTCGCCCAGGTGCAGGCGGTAGGCGGTCGCGGAGCGCGAGAGTTCGACGTTATGGACGTCGTCACCGAGTTTGAAGGCGTGATGCATGAACTAACTCCGGTTCCCCTCGTCCGCTTGCGGGAGAGAGGCCAGGGGAGAGGGCGGCTCGCCAACGGCGAGGCGGATGCTTTCCAGTACCGCTTCCGTGTTGCTCAGAACCTCGTCGTTCCAGAAGCGCAGGATTCGATAGCCCTGCGCGCGGAGGAACGTGTCGCGTTCGGCATCCCGGGCACTTCCGTTGTGCTGGCCGCCGTCGGCCTCGACGATCAGGTGGTGCGCCAGGCAGACGAAATCAGCGATGTAGGGCCCCACCGGATGCTGGCGCTTGAACTTCAGACCGAGAAAGCGGCTGGCGCGAAGGTGATACCAAAGGCGCAGTTCGGCATCGGTTGGGTTCGAGCGCAGCGCCTTGGCTCTGCCGAGAGCGACGCGCTTCGTCTTCCGCGCCTGCGGCGCGGCCCTCTCCCCTGCCCCTCTCCCGCCAGCGGGAGAGGGAACAAGGTCACTCCCCTCGCCCGCTTGCGGGAGAGGGGTTGGGGGAGAGGGCGCCCGCGACGCGGGCGTGTCTGCCGAAACCGCCACGATCAGTTTCTCCAGCCGCCCATGGCCGCATGCATGTCCGGCACCGCGTCGGCGACGTCGCGCATCGGCCGCGTGCTCAGGCTCGCGGCCCCGAGCAGGGCCTGCAGGGTCTCCGCCGGCAGGGCCGGCTCGGCCGCGATCTGCGGATTGGCGTCGAGGAAGCCGGTATGCACGTCGCCGGCCACGAACGCCGGGTGGGCGATCAGGCGGCGCAGGAAGGCGGTGTTGGTCTTGCAGCCCAGCAGCACGGTGTCACGCAGCGCGCGGTCGGCCTTGGCGATGGCGTCGTTCCGGTCCGTACCACGGATGATCAGCTTGGCGATCATTGGGTCGAAGGCCGAGGTCACCTCGCCACCCTGCAGCACGCCGCTGTCCCAGCGCACGCCCTCGCCCTGCGGCGGGTGCAGCACCAGGATCGGGCCCGTGGTCGGGGTGTAGCCGCGCGCGGCGTCCTCGGCGTAGATGCGGAACTCGATCGAGTGGCCGGAGGACTGCACATCGGCCTGCGCATAGCCCAGCTTCTCGCCAGCGGCGACGCGCAGCTGCTGCAGCACCAGATCGATGCCCGTGATCTCCTCGGTGACCGGGTGCTCCACCTGCAGGCGCGTGTTCATCTCCAGGAAATAGAACTCGCCGCCCTGGCCGAAGATGAACTCGACGGTGCCGGCGTTGCGGTAGTTGAGCGCGCGGGCGATGCCGGCGGCGGTCTCGCAGATCTTCTCGCGCAGCGCGGCATCCAGCGCCGGCGACGGGGTTTCCTCGACGATCTTCTGGAAGCGGCGCTGCACCGAGCATTCGCGCTCGAACACGTGCACCACGCTGCCCTGGCCGTCGCCCAGCACCTGCACCTCGATATGGCGCGGGTTCTCGATGTAGCGCTCGCAGTACAGGCGGCCATCACCGAAGTAGCGCTGGCCTTCCGAGCGGCCGCGCTCGATCTCCTGCTCCAGCAGCGACAGGTCGCGGACGATGCGCATGCCCTTGCCGCCGCCACCGGCGCTGGGCTTGATCAGCAGCGGCGCACCGACCTTGCGCGAGCGCTCGACGAAGGTTTTCGGATCGTCGTCCTCGATCGCCGAGGGCGCGACCGGGAACCCGGCCTTCTCGACGTAGTTGCGGGCGCGCACCTTGTCGCCCATCAGGTCGATCTGCTCCGGCGTGGGGCCGATGAAGCGGATGCCGGCCGCCTCCACCGCCTGGCAGAAGCCCTTGTTCTCGGACAGGAAGCCGTAGCCGGGGTGGATGGCGCCGGCGCCGCAGGCCTTGGCCGCGGCGATGATCTGGGCGCCATCGAGGTAGCTGGCCACCGGCGTGCTGCCGGTGATCTCGATGGCCCGGTCAGCCATCTTCACCGCGGCGGTGCCGCGGTCGGCGGCGTGATAGACGACGGCGCCCCGGAGGCCGAGCTTCTGCACGGTGCGCAGGACACGCACCGCGATCTCGCCGCGGTTGGCGACCAGCACCGTGTGAAAGGGCCAGGCGCGAACATCGGGCACGGCATGGGTGGGTTTCATGGCAGGTCCTTCCGGGACTTGGGCGCGGTCGGCGCCGGGGATGAAGAGGACGGGAGGGTCGGCAGCGCCTGCTCCAGGCGGCTGGCGATGCGGGTGAGTTTCTGCATTTCCTGCTGCAGGTCGGTGCCGGCCGGGCGGACGACGCCCTCGCACAGCACCGCCACCAGCTGGTCGGCGATACGGTCGATGTCGAGGCGCCGGCGCTCGCGCGCCGTGCCTTCGCTGGCGCGGCCGATATAGGCCCAGCAGTGATGCTGGATGCCGCCGTAGACCAGGTCGCGGAGCAGCGCTGCGGGGATGTCGGCGCGGAACTCACCGGCGCGCTGGCCCGCCTCGACCACCTCCACCAGCAGCTGGGTGTAGCGGCGGTTGAGGTCATGCAGCACGGTGCCGCGGTAGTCGCGCTCGGACTGCACCTCGCGGAACATCAGGCCGCACAGGCGCGGGTAGTCGCGCACCGAGCGCAGGTGGCGCCACACCAGCAGGCGCAGGCGCGCCCGGTGCTGGGTCAGCCCGGCGAGATCGCGGGCATAGTCGCCGAACATTTCCTCGTACCAGTGCTCCAGCACGCGCAGCAGCAGCTCGCGCTTGGTGGCGAAGTACTTGTAGATGGTGCCCTCGACCACGCCGATGCGCGCGGCGATCTCCGAGACCGCCAGGCTCTCGTAGCCCTTCTCGCAGAACAGATCGCGTGCCGCGACCAGGATCTCGTCCACACGCTGCTCGCGCGCAAGGCGCGGGGCATGGATGCGGACGGGCTTGCGGCTCATGGCGCTCAGGCCTTCACCCAGCCACGCGTGACCCAGTCCTCGGGCACCGTCACCGGGAAGTCCATCAGGATCTGGGCCAGCATCTTGCCCTGCGGGTCGTAGCGCAGGCTGGCCATGCCGCCGCCGCCCAGCGCCTCATGCAGCAGGAAGTTGAAGCCGCCCAGGCCCGGCAGCTCGTAGCGCTCGACCGCCCCCTGCGCGAAGTGCGCGAAGTAGGCCTTCACCGCCGCGGCGGTGAGCTGCGCCCGCAGCACCGGCAGGAACTCGGGACGGCGCGCGAGCACGCCGATGTTGCCGGCATCGCCCTTGTCGCCGCTGCGGCCGTAGGCCAGGGCGATCAGGGGCACGCTGCGGCTCGGGCCGCCCGGCAGGACCGTCTCGGTTACCGGCGCCGGTGCCGGCGCGCGCCCGTCGCCGTAGCCCACCACCGGTGCGGTCCAGTCGACGCCGTCCACCTGCACCGGCACGCGGTCCTTCGGCACCAGGCAGGAGAACAGGCGCACCAGTGGCGTGGGCGAGGGTCGGCCGCCGGAGAATCCGGTGATGCCCTGGGCCATGGCCGTGGCGGGCGGGATGAACTCGCGGCCGAAGATCTCCAGCGCGTTCTTGTCGGCGTGCTGTACCGCCAGCTTGAGGATCACCTCGCGGGCGTCGCGGCGACGGGCGTTGGCGCCCCAGTTGGCCTCGCTGCCCAGCACCTCGACATCGGTGCGTGTGTAGTCGGCCAGGCCACGGGCGGCAAGCAGGCGCCGCGTGCGCTTGAGGATCGCCGCGGCCACGGCCTCGGCCTTCCGCACCGCGTCGACCCCGCCGATCATCATCGTGCCGGTGGTGCGGAAGCCGTCCTGCCAGGTGGCGGACACCTTGTAATGCGCGGTCGGAGCACGGCCCTTCGCACCCGTCACCTCCACGCGGTTCTCGCCCACCTGGCGCAGCTGCACCTCGCGCCAGTCGCAGGTGACGTCCGGGAGCAGGTAGGCGGCGGGATCACCGATCTCGTAGACGATCTGCTCGGCCACCGTCTCCGGCACGACCCGGCCGCCGGTGTTCGCGGGCTTGGTGGCGATGAAGCTGCCATCCGGGCGGCAGACGGCGATGGGGAAGCCCATGCGGTCCCAGTCGCCCGCCACGGCCTCCCAGTCGGTGCTGATGCCGCCGGTGGCCTGGGCACCACACTCCACGACATGGCCGGCCAGGCTGCCGGCGGACAGCTTGTCGAACTCGTCGGCCTTCCAGCCGAACTCGTGGATCAGCGCGCCCAGCACCACGGCGCTGTCGACGCAGCGACCGGTGAGCACGATGTCGGCGCCGCCGGCCAGGGCCGCGGCCACCGGGAAGGCGCCCAGGTAGGCGTTCATGCTCCACAGCTTCGTGGGCATGGCCGCGCCGCTGAACATCTCGCGCGTGTCCGCAAACTCCGCGGCGCGCTCCAGCAGGTCATCGCCGGTGACGATCGCCACCTTCAGCGCAATGCCCTTCTCCCGCAGCTTCTCCTCGATCGCCAACTGGCAGGCCTGCGGATTGACGCCGCCGGCATTGGTGACGACCTTGATGCCCTGGGCCTTGAGCTTCGGCGCCAGGCCGGCGACCACCGACGGAAAGTCAGTGGCGTAGCCGGCGTTGGGATCCTTGGCGCGGGCCCGCGCCAGCAGGCTCATGGTGATCTCGGCCAGGTAGTCGAGCACCAGGTAGTCGATCTCGCCGGACTCGACCAGCTGCTTCGGCCCCTCGGCGGAATCGCCCCAGAAGCCGGCGCCACAGCCGATGCGGATTTCGCTGCGCATGGCGTTCAGTTCCCGGTGAAATTGGGCGGACGCTTCTCCTGGAAGGCGGCCATGCCCTCCTTGGCGTCCTGGGTGCTGGACATCACCGGCACCATGGCCTGGGCGTACTCGAGGGCCTCGCGCAGGCCCATGTCGCGGGTGGCGTTGAAGGCCTGCTTGCCCAGGCGGATGGCGGTGGGCGACTTGTCGACGGTGCGCGCCAGCAGCCACTGCAGCTTCTCGTCGAGCTGGGCGCGCGGCACCGCGTAGCTCAGCACGCCCCAGTCGAGCGCGTCCTGCGCCGTGAACTGCTCGCCGGTGATGCACATCTCCTGCAGCTTGCGCGGCGGCAGCACGCGCAGCATGTAGGGCAGGATCATCATCGGCGTCATGCCGATCTTCGATTCGGTGGTGCCGATGCGGATGTCGTCGGCGCCGATCGCCATGTCGCAGGCGCAGAGCAGGCCGAAGCCGCCGGCCATGGCGTGGCCGTTGACGCGGGCGATTACCGGCAGCGTGCACTCCTGCAGGCGCTTGAACAGGTCGACGATGTAGTGCTTGGGCCGCGAGTAGTCGACCGCGAAGGCGAAGCCCTTGGCGTTCTTGGCGAGGTCGGCGCCCGCGCAGAACGCCTTGTCGCCGGCCCCGGTGATGACGATGGCCCGCACCTGCCCGCCCTCCACCGCCTCGCGGATGCCGCGGTCGATGGTGCGCACCACCTCCTCGTTGAGCGCGTTGCGGCGTTCCTCGCGGTTGATGACGATCCACTGCACCGGCCCCTGCGGGTCGGGGGCGCCCTCGACGGTACGGCGCTCGATCAGGACGGGTTCGGACATCGCAAGGCTCCTGGCTGCGGGCCGGATGAGTGGCACTCAGGAGGGCTGCGGACGCAGGCCTGCGC
>NZ_DASUDO010000016.1:0-94651 GCF_036275555.1 Arenimonas sp. | reverse complement strand
CCGGTGCTCGGCATCTGCTACGGCATGCAGACGATGGCCATGCAGCTCGGTGGGTTGGTGGAAGGCGGCCACGACCGCGAGTTCGGCTACGCCGAAGTCGAGGTGGCCTCGGCCTGTCGCCTGCTCGACGAGCAGAAGGACCATCCGGGCACGCCGCCGCGCATCGACGTGTGGATGAGCCACGGTGACCGCGTCACCCGCCTGCCCGAGGGCTTCAAGATCACGGCCCGCACCCACAGCGTGCCGATCGTCGCCATGGCCGACGAGGCGCGCCGCTACTACGGCGTGCAGTGGCACCCGGAAGTGACGCACACCAAGCAGGGCACCGAGCAACTGCGACGGTTCGTCGTCGACATAGCCGGCTGCGCCACGCTGTGGACGGCCGCGAACATCATCGAGGACCAGATCGCCCGCGTCCGCCAGCAGGTCGGGGAGGATGAAGTCCTGCTCGGCCTGTCCGGCGGCGTCGATTCCTCCGTCGTGGCCGCGCTGCTGCACAAGGCGATCGGCGAGAAGCTGACCTGCGTCTTCGTCGACACCGGCCTGCTGCGCTGGAACGAGGGCGACCAGGTAATGGCGATGTTCGCGCAGCACATGGGCGTCAAGGTCATCCGTGTCAACGCGGCGGATCGCTTCTACGGCGAACTGGCCGGCGTGCAGGACCCGGAGGCCAAGCGCAAGATCATCGGCCGGCTCTTCATCGAGGTCTTCGAGGAAGAGTCGAAGAAGCTGCCGAACGTGAAGTGGCTGGCGCAGGGCACGATCTACCCGGACGTGATCGAGTCGGCCGGCAGCAAGACCGGCAAGGCCCACGTCATCAAGAGCCACCATAACGTCGGCGGCCTGCCCGAGCACATGAAGCTGGGCCTGGTGGAGCCGCTGCGCGAGCTGTTCAAGGACGAGGTGCGCCGCATCGGCGTCGAGCTCGGCCTGCCGCGCGAGATGGTCTACCGGCATCCCTTCCCGGGCCCGGGCCTGGGCGTGCGTATCCTGGGTGAGGTGAAGCCCGAGTACGCCGAGCTGCTGGCCAAGGCCGATGCGATCTTCATCGACGAGCTGCGCAAGTCCGGCTGGTACGACAAGACCAGCCAGGCCTTCGCGGTGTTCCTGCCGGTGAAGTCGGTCGGCGTGGTCGGCGACGCCCGTGCCTACGAGTGGGTGATCGCCCTGCGCGCGGTCGAGACGGTCGACTTCATGACCGCGCACTGGGCGCACCTGCCTTACGAACTGCTGGACGACTGCTCCCGCCGCATCATCAACGAACTGCGCGGCGTCTCCCGCGTCGTCTACGACATCAGCGGCAAACCCCCCGCCACCATCGAGTGGGAATGATCGCGGAGCGGGGGCTTTGGTTTTTGCCACAGATGAACACAGATGAACACGGATAGTGCAAAAGACTGGAGTGTTTTCTTCGCACTCCCGCCGTTTTGGCCGCCAACCCTCGCTTCCTGATTGGCTCAATCCGTTCCAGCTTCTGCTCTATCCGTGTTCATTTGTGTTCATCCGTGGCTAACGACATGAATCCCACCGACGAAGAATGGATGCAGCAGGCGCTCGCGCTGGCCGACAAGGCGGAGCGGGAGCATGACGAGGTGCCGGTGGCCGCGCTCGTGGTCGGGCCGGATGGAGAGCTGCTGGCCGAGGGGTTCAACCGGAACATCGGGGAGTGCGATCCGAGTGCGCACGCGGAGATCGTCGCCATGCGCGAGGCCGGGCGCCGGCTCGGCAACCACCGGCTGCTGGGCTGCACCCTGTACGTGACGCTCGAGCCCTGCGCGATGTGCGCCATGGCGATGGTGCATGCCCGCATCGCCCGCGTGGTGTTCGGTGCCCGCGATCCCAAGACCGGCGCCGCCGGCAGCGTCTTCGACCTGCTGCAGGATCCGCGCCACAACCACCGCGTGGTGGTGCAAGGCGGCGTGCTGGGCGAGGAAGCCGGGGCGCGGCTAACGAACTACTTCCGCCGCAAGCGCGGCAAGGCCTAGCGCGGAAACCTGGCATGGCGCCGGGCTGGCCCCGGGCCGGCCACGCGCGCGGGCAGGGCCGGGCTCAGCGCCGGCGGCGCGCCAGCTCCATGTCCAGTTCGGCGTCGAAGCTGCGCACCGACAGGCTCACTTCCCGCCCCAGCGCCAGGCTGGCGCCCAGCAGGCCGAGCACGCCGACCACGGCCAGGCCGGTGGGCAGGTAGGGCAGGCGGAAGCCGGCGAAGGCGTCCACCGCCAGGGCCAGGCTGGTGCCGACGAAGGCGCCCAGGCCCAGGTAGAGCATCAGGCAGGCGCGCAGCACCAGGTGGGCGCGGCGGCGGTGGCGCTGGATCTGTTGCTCCAGCTGCGCGCGGTCCATGACGTCGCCGCCGTCGAGCTGGGCGATGATGCCGCGCAGCCGGTCCACCACCCGGGCCAGGCGCGCGTTGGCCGAGACCAGCAGCGAGCCGGTGGCCGCCATCAGCAGGGCGGGGGCCAGCATGGAGGTCAGGATGCGGTAGTGGTCGAGGGCGTCCTGCGGGTTCACGGCGTCATCTCGGGCGGTTGGGGCTGAAGTATGATGCGGCCATCCCCACCGCCGCCAGCCGCGCATGCCCAGCCACGAGCAGAACCTGATCTGGATCGACCTGGAGATGACCGGCCTGGACCCGGACACGGATTCGATCCTCGAGATCGCCACCCTGGTCACCGACAGCCAGCTCAACGTCCTCGCCGAAGGCCCCGAGCTCGCCATCCGCCACCCGCTGGCCCGGCTCGAGGCCATGGACGAGTGGAACCGCAACACCCACTCGCGCTCCGGCCTCTGGCAGCGCGTGCTCGACAGCGACGTCGACATGGCGCGCGCCGAAGCGCTGACCGTGGAGTTCCTCACGCACTGGGTGCCGGCCGGCAAGTCGCCGATCTGCGGCAACTCGATCGGCCAGGACCGCCGTTTCCTGGTGCGGCACATGCCGCGGCTCGAGCGCTACTTCCACTACCGCAACCTCGACGTCTCGACGCTGAAGGAGCTCGCGCGCCGCTGGGCGCCCGACGTGCTCGCCAGCTTCAGCAAGGTCGGCGCGCACACCGCGCTGTCCGACATCCGCGAGTCGGTGAAGGAGCTGGCGCACTATCGCCAGCACATGGGCAAGCTGGGCGGGCTCTGAGCATGGCGACGATGACCCGCATGCTGCTGGCGGCGCTGCTCGTGCTGGCCGGCCCGGCCGCGTTGGCCCAGGCGCAGGAACAGAAGGCGCTCGACGCCTACGCCCGCGAGATCTGGACCACCCGCGACGGCCTGCCGCACAACCAGGTCAACTCGATCGCGCAGACGCCCGAGGGCTACCTCTGGTTCGCCACCTGGGAAGGCGTGGTGCGCTACAACGGGCAGGAGTTCCGCAGCTTCGGCCGCAACAACGTGCCGGCGCTGCAGGACAGCGGCATCCGCGCGGTCAGCGTCGGCCCCACCGGCAACCTCGTGGTCTCGACCTCGCGCGGCGGCGTCAGCGTGCTGCGCGGCGAGGCGTGGACCACCTACACCACGGCGCAGGGCCTGGCGCAGGACGAAACCTTCGCGGCCATCGAGGACCGCAACGGCCGGATCTGGGTGGCGTCGGAAAGCCGCGGCGTCACCCGGCTCGATCCCGATGGCGCCACCCACTTCAACATCGGCAATGGCCTGGGTTCGGACGTGGGCTACGCGATCGTCGAGGATGGCTCGGGCGCGATCTGGGCCGCCACCGGCCTGGGCGTCGCCCGCATCGAAGGCGACCGCGTGCAGAACTTCAGCGTCGACGCCGGCCTGCCGGCGGGCGCGGTGTTCAGCCTGGCGCTGGCGCCCGACGGCCAGCTGTACGTTGGCACCGAGGAAGGCCTTTACGTGGGCCGCGGCGGACGTTTCGAACCGGTCGGCGCGGGGTTCCCCGCGGTGGCGGTGGCCAGCCTGCAGGTGGACCAGCAGGGCAGCCTCTGGATCGGCACGGTCAGCCGCGGCCTGTTCCGTCTGGGCGATCGCGGGCTCGAGCATTTCGACGTCTCTGACGGCCTGCCCAACAACCGCGTCGCCTCGCTGTTCGCCGACCGCGAAGGCAGCGTGTGGGTCGGCACCAACGCCGGCCTGATGCGCTTCGCCGACACGCCCTTCATCACCATCGACAGCCACCAGGGCCTGGCCGACGACTACGTGCGCGCGCTGCTGCAGACCCGCGAGGGCGAGATCCTGATCGGCACCAGCCGCGGCATGGACCGCTGGAAGGACGAGGTCGTCACCAACTCGCCCGAGCTCTCGTCGCATTCGGTGCTGAGCATCGCCCAGGACAGGGCCGGCGACATCTGGATGGGCACGTATTCGACCGGCCTGCTGCGCTGGCGCGACGGCGTGCTGCTAGAGCAGATGACGGCCGGCGACGGCCTGCCCGCGAACCAGGTGCGCGCGGTCCACGAGGACCGCGACGGCACGCTCTGGATCGGCACCTCGCGCGGCCTGCTGCGGCGCAAGGACGGCACCAGCCTGGTGCTGGGCGAGAAGGACGGGCTGCCGCGCGAGTTCGTGCTCAGCCTCTTCGAAGCCTCCGACGGCAGCCTCTGGGTCGGCACTTCGAACGGCGCCGGCCGCATCCGCGGCGACGAGATCACGGCCGTCGACCTCGCGACGATGGACGGCGCGCAGGACGTCTTCGGCATGCACGAGGATCCCGACGGCACGCTGTGGTTCGCGACCGATCGCGGCCTGGTGCGGCGCCTGCGCAGCGGCGAGCTCAGCATCGTCGGCAGCCGCCAGGGCCTGCCGGTCGACGCCGTGTTCCAGGTGGTCGTGGACAGCTACGGCAACTTCTGGCTCAGCTCGAACGCCGGCGTGGTCTACATCCGCCGCGACGACATGGAAGCGGTGGCCGACGGCACCGGCGAGCGCCTGGACTACCAGCAGTTCGCCGAGGCCGACGGCATGGGCAGCGCGCAGTGCAACGGCGGCGCCGGCCCGGCCGCGCTGCGCGCCGCCGACGGCAGCATCTGGGTCGCGACCGCCAAGGGCGTGGCCGTGGTCCAGCCCGACCAGCTGCCGCGCTACCAGCTGGCGCCGCCGCCGGTGGTGATCGAAGGCCTGCGCGTGGACGACGCCAGCACCAGCGCCGCCGGCACCCTGGTGCTGCCGCCGGGCACGCGCAAGCTCGAGCTCGATTACGTGAGCCTGAGCTACCGCACGCCCGAGCAGATCCGCTACCGCTACCGGCTCGAAGGCTTCGACAACGGCTGGGTCGAGCGCAGCACCCGCCGCAACGCGCAGTACACCAACCTGCCGCCGGGCCAGTACCGGTTCCAGGTCAGCGCCGCCCAGCGCGGCAGCGGCTGGAGCCCCGAGACGGCCTCGGTCAACTTCGAGATCCAGCCACGCTTCTACCAGCGGCCCTGGTTCCTGCCGGTGGCGGGCTCGCTGCTGGCGCTGTTCCTGTACACGCTCTACCGCGCCCGCGTAAACCAGCTCAAGGCGCGCGAGGCCCAGCTGAGCCGCATCGTCGACGACCGCACGCGGGCGCTGAGCGAGAAGAACGGCGAGCTCGAGCTCAAGAACGAAACCATCCGCAAGCAGTCCGAGGTGTTCGAGCTGCTCTCGCGCACCGACGCGCTGACCGGCCTGCCGAACCGGCGCAGCATGGACGAGGGCCTGGCCCGCGCCTACCGCGAAGCCGTGGCGGCGGACCAGCCGCTGTGCTTCGGGCTGCTGGACATCGACCATTTCAAGCGCATCAACGACGGCTACTCGCACGATGTCGGCGACGAGGCGCTGCGGCGCGTGGCGCGGGCGATGCTCAAGCAGATGGGCCGCCACCCGATGGAAGGCTGGACCGCCGAACAGCGGGTCGCGCGCTGGGGCGGCGAGGAGTTCGCGCTCCTGTTCCCGGGTGCCAGCGCGGACCAGGCGGCGGTGGTCGCCGAGCAGTTGCGGGCGGCCATCGAGGCGATCGACTGCAGCGACTTCGCGGCCGGCCTGAAGATCACGGCCAGCATCGGTCTGTGCGAACGCACCGGCCTGAGCCACCACGAGCGTCTCGTCACGCATGCCGACGAGCGGCTGTACGAGGCCAAGCGCGCCGGCCGCAATCGCGTCAGCCGCTGAGCCCGGTCGTCAGCGCGCGGGGAAGCGCGGCGCCGTCGGCGTCGAGTGCAGCACGCGCACGCTGCCCGGCGCCAGCGCGTCCGGCACCTGGCCCATCAGCAGCGCTTCCAGGCCCATCGGCCCGAGCGTTTCGCCCGGGGCCAAGCCCACCCACGCGTTCTTTCCGGCGGCCTTCGCGGCATACAGCGCGCGGTCGGCCAGCGCCACGCTCTGCTCCCAGTCACCGACCACCGCGTGCCGGGCCGAGAACGGCCAAGGCGCGAAGCCGATCGAGCAGGTGATCGACAGCGACAGCCCGGAGGAAAGCACGAAGGGCTGGTCGGCGATCACGCGGCGGATGCGCTCGGCGACCGCCGGCGCGTCGTGCATGTGCAGCTCGCGCAGCATCCAAAGGAACTCCTCGCCACCCCAGCGCACCACCACGTCGTGGCCCCGGCTGAGGCTGCTCAGCCGGGCGGCGAACGCGACCAGCACCTCGTCGCCGACCGGATGCCCGTGCTGGTCGTTGACCGACTTGAAGTCGTCGATGTCGACCATGAAGAACACCAGTCCGCCGCGTCCTTCGCCGGCGGCGGACTCGCGCACGATCTGCAGCCCCTCGCGGGACAGCCACTGCTGCAGGTCGCGACGGTTGGACACGTGGGTCAGCGGATCGGTGCGGGTGGCGACCTCGAGCTCGAGGTTGTTGGCCTGCAGCTGGCGGTTGGCGCGCTCGAGCTCGGCGGTGCGTTCGGCCACGGTGCGGTTGAGCAAGGCGATGCGGGCCTCGCGCTCGCGGCCGCGGGCGCCAATGCGCGAATAGCCCCACGCCAACAGCGCGCAGCCGAGCAGGGCGTAGCCGAGGTAGGCGAGGGGATGGCGCCAGATTGGCGGCGGCACGTCCAGCACCAGGGTGCGCGGCGGACCGAAGCGGCCGTCGCGGCCGGCGGCGGACAGCTCCAGCGGATAATCGCCGGGCGCGAGGTGGCTGAGCATCAGTTCCGCCTGCGGACCCCGCGTCTGCACCCAGTCGTCGTGGATGCCGCCGATGCGATAGCGCAGGCGCGCCGCCGCCGGGGCCGAGAAATCAATCGCCACCAGGTCGATCGCCAGCACGGCGTCGCGCGGGTCCATCGCCACGCGGTCGGCGTAGAGCGTGTCGAAACGGCGGGCATCCGGCACCGGCGTGCCGCCGCCGCGCACCCCGATCACCTGCAGCCCGGCGACCACCGGCGTGGCCGGCGGGCTGGTGAAATCCAGGGCGTCGGGATCGACGACGTCGAGGCCCTCGGTGCCGCCGAAGAACAGGCGGCCCTCGGCATCCACCCAGCCGGCGCCACTGTTGTACTCGCGATTGCCCAGCCCGTCCCCGGGGCCGAGCGGCTGGATCACGCCGCTGGCGGGATCGAGCACGTTCAGGCCGTTGTTGGTGCTCAGCCACAGCCGCCCGCGGCGGTCGGGCAGGATGCGGTAGACGACGTCGTTCGAGAGCCCGTCGGCGCTGGTGAAGGCACGCACGGCGTCGTCATCGCGCCCCAGGCGCAGCAGGCCGCCGGCAAAGGTGCCGACCCAGTAGGCGTCCGGACTGGCGTGCAGCGACCAGACCGAGTTGTGCGGCAGCCGGCCGTTGCCCGGGTGCAGGTGTTCGAGGCGGCCGTCGGGCCAGAGGCGGTACAGACCCCGCTCGTTGCTGCCGATCCAGAGCCGGCCGCGCACGTCGCGCATCAGGCTGGTCAGGAATTCGCCGGCCAGCTCCGCCGGCACGCCGGCCGTGGTCAGCACGCCGTCGCGGACGTGGGCCAGGCCGCCGCGGGTGGCGATCCAGACATCGGCGCCTTCCACCAGCAGGTCGGTCACGCGCGGGTCGGGGAGGGGGGAATGCGGCCGGGCGTTTCCCTCGGGGTCCATCCGCCACAGGCCGCGATGGGTACCCAGCCACCAGCCGCCGTCCGCGGCGGCGGCGATCGCGCGGATCGAGGTGTTGCCCAGCGCGGGCACGTCGCGCCAGGGCGCGTCCGGCGCCGGGCGCCAGGCCAGGCCGGCATCGGTGCCCACGAGCTCGACGCCGTCGCGGCGCCACACCGAGCGCACGCTGCGCACCGGCCAGGCCGCGAGGTCCCCGGGCCCGACCAGGTCGCGACGGATCGCCGCCGACAGCGGCCGGCCGCGGAACAGGCCGCGGGTATGGGTGCCGATCCACAGCACGCCGTCGCGATCCTGGGTGAGGACCTGGATCGCACCATGGATGCGCTGGTCGAAGTCCAGGCGCTGGGCCTCGCCGCCGCCGCGCACGTCCAGCCGCAGCACGGTGCCGTCGTCGTAGCCGAGCAGCAGCTCGCCGCCGGGGCGCTGCAGCAGGCTGGTGACGCTGGCCCCGTCGGGCGTGACCGCGGCGGGGGCGAAGCGCTGCAGCAGGTGGCCGCCGGGCGAGGCGAGCATCACGTCGCCGGCGGCCGTGGCCAGCCACAGCCCTTCGGCCGAACCCTGCAGCGCGACGCAGCCGGCCAGCCCTTCGGCGAGCGGCGGCAGCGGGTCGATGCGCGCGGGCCAGAGCCGCCAGAGGCGGCAGTCGGCGCCCAGGGCGTAAGGTTCACCCGCGGCACGGGCCATGGCGATGATGCGGATATCGACGGCGAGCGTTTTCGCACCCGAGATCGCGGCATCGACGTAATCAACGCCGCGCTCGGTGCCGATCCACGCACCGGCCTCGCCATCCACCAGCACGTCGCCCACGGTCGGGTGCGACAAGCCCTGGTCGGTGCCCAGGCGCTGGCGCTGCCCGGTGCGCAGGTCGAGCACTTCCAGGCCGGCGTCGTTGGTGCCGATCCACAGGCGGTCCCGACCGTCGTGGGCGAGCGTGTCCACGCTGCTGCTGACCGGGCCCGCGTCCTGGTCCGGCTGCCGGCGCTGGACGACGAAGCGCTGGCCGTCGAAACGATTCAGGCCTTCCTGGGTGCCGATCCAGAGGAAGCCGGTGTCGTCCTGCACGATCGAGGTGACCGACAGCTGCGACAGGCCCTCGTCGAGGCCATAGCGCTCGAGGCTGAGGAAGGGAGGGCGGGGCTCGGCGCCCGTCGCCGGGGCCAGCGCAAGCGCGCCCGCCAGGAACATAGCCGTCCGGTGCCGCATCCGCATGCCGCCGCCGCCCCCTGCCGGGGTTTCGGGCCCCGTTGGCCCGAGTATGCCCAGCCCGGCGGGCCGCGGCCACAGCGAATTTCCCGCCCCCGGCTCAGCCGCGGTCGGGGTCCTCCACGGCGGCGGTGACCTGGGCCAGCGGCCGGCCGTCGGCGTCGTGGTGGTAGACGTGCAGGTCGCGCTGCGGGAACGGGATCGAGACGCCGGCCTTGGCGAAATCGCGGTGGATGGCCTCGGTCAGCTCGCTGCGCGCGAGCACGAAGTCGGGCGTCTTCACCCAGGCGCGCAGCACCAGGCCGATGCTGCTTTCGCCCAGTCCGGTGACCAGCACGTCGGTTTCCGGGGCCTCGAGCACGCGCGCGTTGGCGCGGGCGATGCCCAGCAGCACCGAGCGCGCCCGGGCCAGGTCGTCGCCATAGCCCACGCCCACGGTGACGTCCACGCGCCGCTCGCCGCGCGAGGTGAAGTTGACGATCGGCGAGGTGGTGACCTCGCTGTTGGGCAGGGTGATGTCGTGGTTCTGGTAGGCGCGCAGCACGGTCTGGAAGATGCCGACGCGCTCGACCACGCCTTCCTGCCCGGCGATTTGCACCGCGTCGCCGGCGCGGAACGGCCGCAGCACGATCAGCATCACGCCCGAGGCGATGTTCGACAGCGAATCCTTCAGCGCCAGGCCGATCGCCAGGCCGGCCGCGCCCAGCACCGCCAGCATCGAGGTGGTGGGTACGCCC
Source organism: Arenimonas sp. (assembly GCF_036275555.1). GTDB lineage: Bacteria > Pseudomonadota > Gammaproteobacteria > Xanthomonadales > Xanthomonadaceae > Arenimonas. The sequence continues at coordinate 84,728 of NZ_DASUDO010000016.1, read as the reverse complement.
AGCGCGTCCAGCGCCGCCACCAGCACCACCACCAGGCCGATCACGTAGGCGAGGTTGCGCAGGAAGTCGCGCAGGATCAGGTCCAGCCCGGCCCGCAGCATCACGCGGTCCAGGCCCTTCGAAAGCATGCGCGCCAGCCAGAGGCCGACCAGCGCGATCGCCAACGCCACGGCGATGCGCCAGAGCCAGTCGGATCCGGCGACCTGGCGGGCCAGGTCGCGCGCGGTGTCGGCGGGCGCGGCGAGGAAGCTGGCGACCGCCATCAGCTCGCCTTGAGCTTGGCCAGGCGCAGCCAGGTGTCCACCACGGTGTCCGGGTTGAGCGACACCGACTCGATGCCCTGCTGCATCAGCCAGTCGGCCAGGTCCGGGTGGTCGGACGGGCCCTGGCCGCAGATGCCGATGTACTTGCCCTTGGCGCGGGCGGCCGAGATGGCCATCGACAGCAGCTTCTTCACCGCCGGGTCGCGCTCGTCGAACAGCTCGGCGACGATGCCGGAGTCGCGGTCCAGGCCCAGGGTGAGCTGGGTGAGGTCGTTCGAGCCGATCGAGAAGCCGTCGAAGATCTCGAGGAACTCCTCGGCCAGCAGCGCGTTCGACGGCACCTCGCACATCATGATGACCTTCAGGCCGTTCTCGCCGCGCTTGAGGCCGTTGGCCTCGAGCGTGCGGATGACGGCGCGGCCTTCCTCGAGCGTGCGCACGAACGGGATCATGATCCAGCAGTTGGTCAGGCCCATCTGGTCGCGCACCTTCTTCACGGCCCGGCACTCGAGCGCGAAGCAGTCGCGGAAATCGGGGTGCACGTAGCGCGAGGCGCCGCGGAAGCCGATCATCGGGTTTTCTTCGTGCGGCTCGTAGGCCTTGCCGCCGACCAGGTTGGCGTACTCGTTCGACTTGAAGTCGGACAGGCGCACGATCACCGGGTTCGGCGCGAACGCGGCGGTCAGCGTGGCGATGCCCTCGACCAGGCGCTCGACGTAGAACTCGACCGGGCTGGCGTAGCCGGCGGTGATCTGGTCGATCTGCTTCTTGAGTTCGGCCGGCTGGCGGTCGTACTCGAGCAGGGCGCGCGGGTGCACGCCGATCTGGCGGGCGATGATGAACTCCAGGCGGGCCAGGCCGATGCCCTGGTTGGGCAGCTGCGCGAAGTCGAAGGCGCGCTCGGGGTTGCCGACGTTCATCATGATCTTCAGCGGCGCCGGCGGCATGTTGCCGAGGTCGGTGGTGATGACCTCGAAACCCTGCTTGCCGGCATAGATGAAGCCGGTATCGCCCTCGGCGCAGGACACCGTCACCTCGGCGCCGTCGGGAATCATCTTCATCGCGTCGCCGGTGCCGACCACGGCAGGCACGCCCAGCTCGCGGGCGATGATCGCCGCGTGGCAGGTGCGGCCGCCGCGGTTGGTGACGATGGCGGCGGCGCGCTTCATGATCGGCTCCCAGTCGGGGTCGGTCATGTCGGCCACCAGCACGTCGCCGGGCTGGAACTTGCTCATCTCGGCCAGGCTGCGCACGACGCGCGCCACGCCGGCGCCGACCTTGTGGCCGATGGCGCGGCCCTCGGTGAGCACCTCGCCCTTGGACAGCAGGTGGTAGCGCTCGATCTGGTTGGCGCTGGCGCGCGACTTCACCGTCTCCGGGCGCGCCTGCACGATGTAGAGCTTGCCGGTGTGGCCGTCCTTCGCCCACTCGATGTCCATCGGGCGGCCGTAGTGCTTCTCGATGGTGAGGGCCTGGCGCGAGAGCTCCTCGACGTCGGCGTCGGAGATCGAGAACTGGCGGCGCAGGTCGGCCGGCGTGTCCTCGATGCGCACGCGCTCGCCGGGCTGGTCGGAATAGACCATCCGGATAAGCTTGGAGCCGATGGTGCGGCGCAGGATCGCCGGCTTGCCCTGTTCCAGCGTGGGCTTGTAGACGTAGAACTCGTCCGGGTTCACCGCGCCCTGCACGACCATCTCGCCGAGGCCGTAGCTGGAGGTGACGAACACCGCGTCGCGGAAGCCCGATTCGGTGTCGAGCGTGAACAGCACGCCCGACGAGCCCACGTCCGAGCGCACCATCAGCTGCACGCCGGCGCTCAGGAACACGTCCTCGTGCTTGAAGCCGTGGTGCACGCGGTAGGCGATGGCGCGGTCGTTGTAGAGGCTGGCGAAGACTTCCTTCACCTTGCGCACCACGTCGTCCTCGCCGGTGACGTTGAGGAAGGTTTCCTGCTGGCCGGCGAAGCTGGCGTCGGGCAGGTCCTCGGCGGTGGCGGAGGAGCGCACGGCGACGGCGATCTCGCTGGCGCCGGCCTCGGCGCACAGCTTGCGGTAGCCGGCGCGGATGGCCTGGTCGAGCTCGGGCTGCAGCGGGGCGTCGATGACCCAGCCGCGGATCTCGCCGCCGGCGGCCACCAGCGCGTCCACGTCCTCGACGTCGAGCGTGGCCAGGCGGTCGAAGATGCGATGGCTGAGGTCGTTGAAGGCGATGAAGCGGCGGAAGGCGTCGGCGGTGGTGGCGAAGCCGCCCGGCACCGAGACCCCGAGGTGCGCCAGCTGGCCGATCATCTCGCCGAGCGAGGAGTTCTTGCCGCCGACCTGGGCGAGGTCGGTGAGGCGAAGTTCGTGCAGCCAGAGGACGTCGGCGTTCAAGGGGGTCTCCGTGGGCTCGGGAAGGGGGCGGCCAGGCGGCGGGCCCGCTGTGGATGGGGCCGCAGCTGCGTATGATGCGACCCCGGGGCTACCCCATACAAGCTTGAATTGGCTGGGGAATCATGCGTCGGGCCCCGGCGCGCAAGGCGAGGGCAGGGCATGGCGGCGGCAAGACCGGTTTTCTATGTTTCCGACGGCACCGGCATTACCGCCGAAACCATCGGCCACAGCCTGCTGACCCAGTTCTCCGGGATCGAGTTCGAGACCCGCCGCATCGCCTTCGTCGACAGCGTCGAGAAGGCCGAAGCCGCCGTCGCCGAGATCCGCCGGGCCGGCGAGCACGCAGGCGTTCGCCCGGTGGTGGTGAACACCGTGGTGGACCCGGACCTGATCACCCTGCTGGCCGAGAGCGGGGCGCTGATGCTGGACGTGTTCGCCCCGTTCATCAGCCCGCTGGAGCAGGAGCTGGGCCTGCGGCGGGAATCGCGGGTCGGCCACGCGCACGGCATGGTCGATTTCAAGGCCTACGAGGCCCGCATCAACGCCACCAACTACGCGCTCACCCATGACGACGGCATGGACATCCACTACGACGACGCCGACGTGATCCTGGTCGGCGTGTCGCGCTCGGGCAAGACGCCCACCTGCCTGTACATGGCGCTGCACTACGGCGTGAAGGCCGCGAACTATCCGCTCACCGAGGAAGACCTGGAGGGCCGCGAGCTGCCGCGCCGCCTGCGTGCGCACCGCCGCAAGCTGTTCGGCCTCACCATCGACCCCGAGCGCCTGCAGCAGATCCGCAACGAGCGCCGCCCGAATTCCCGCTACGCCACCCTCGAGACCTGCCGGGCCGAGGTGGTGCAGGCCGAGGCGCTGTTCCGCCAGGAGAACATCCCGGTGCTCAGCACCACCCACACCTCGATCGAGGAAATCGCCGGCAAGGTGCTGGCCCACCAGGGCATCCACCGGCACATGTTCTGAGCGCCGGGACCCCGCCGGACGCGTGCTAGCATCGGGCCATGCAAGCGCCCGCCCACGATCGCAACGCCTTGCCCCGGATCAGCCGCTTCGCGTGGCTGATGGGCCTGTACGGCGAAAATTTCCATCGGCTCACCCGCATGTTCCAGCCGCAGTCGCTGCCCGCGGGGCGCTACGTTTCGCGCGTGCCCGGCGGCCTGGCGCTGGTGGTGGACGTGCTGGAGCAGCACGCGTACACGGTCGAACTGCGCCTGAGCTACCAGCTGCAGGACGCCCAGACCGGCCAGCCCGATCCGTCCGCCTACGTGCGTCTGTACCGCGATGCCCGCCAGGCCGAGGTCACGCACTGCTACGTCGGCCGCCACTGGCAGGACGTGCTCGGCCTGCGCCCCAGCGTGCAGGCGATGCTCAGCCACCGCCTGCGCATGAACAGTTTCCTCAACAAGTGGCTGGACTACCTGGACAGCCAGGGGCACGGTCCCCACACCCTGTCCGGGCTCGAGCCGGAGCCGGCCGGAGAAAAAAACGTCGCCTGTGCTTGACGAGGCAAATGCGGATGTCTAAACTTCCGCTTCTTCCTTCGGTGGGGCTATAGCTCAGCTGGGAGAGCGCTACAATGGCATTGTAGAGGTCATCGGTTCGATCCCGATTAGCTCCACCACTTATTCGCGTCACGCTTCAAAAAAAGTTCCAAGTCCCCATCGTCTAGAGGCCTAGGACATTACCCTTTCACGGTAGCGACCGGGGTTCGAATCCCCGTGGGGACGCCAAGTTCAAGCCTCCAGGAAAGCCCGGCCAGCGCCGGGCTTTTTCTTTTGGCGCCCGGCGCGGGATGATGGCGGCCGGACGCAGGAGGCGGGGACATGGACGGACAATTCAGCCTGCTTGGCTGGTCGGCCTTCGCGGCCGGCCTCGAATCCGCCGAGGACTGGCAGGCCTGGGCCCTGGCGCCGACGCTGCCGGCCGGGATCGCCACCCCGGCCCTGGCCGAAATGCCGGCCATGCAGCGGCGGCGGCTCGAGCCGCTGGGCCGCATGGCCCTGCAGGTGGCCTGGCGCTGCCAGCCGGAGGCCGCGCCCGGGCTGCCGATGGTGTTCGCCTCCCGCCACGGCGACGTGGCCCGCACCTACGAGATGCTGGCCGGGCTGGCGCGCGGCGAGCCGCTGTCGCCGACCCACTTCGGCCTGTCCACGCACAACGCGATCGCGGCGCAGTACTCGATCGCGCGCGGGCTCACCGACAACTACCTGGCGGTGTCAGGCGGCGTCGAATCGCCCGAGGCGGCCGTGACCGAGGCCCTGGCGCTGCTCGCGGACGGCGCACCGGAGGTGCTGGTGGTGCTGTACGACGGCCCGACGCCCGAGCCCTATGCCGAATACCGCGACGAACCCGAGGCCGCCTGGGCCTGGGCCTGGCGGATCGCGGCGCCGCGCGACGGTGCGCCGCGACTCTCGCTGCAGCCCCACGCCGGCGCGCCGGCCAAGGCGGCCGCGGCGCTGCCGCACGGACTGGACGTATTGCGCTTTGCGCTGGCGGGCGAGGGCGGCCTGGTCTCGCCTTCGGGCACCCGCTGCTGGCATCGGCATGCGTGAGCGGCTCGACCACGCCTGGCGCGTGTTCGGCACCGCGGTGTCGTTCGCGGCCTTCGGCCTGGGCGGCGTGCTGCTGGGCCTGCTGGTGTTCCCGCTGCTGCGGCTGGCGGTTCGCGACCCCGAACGGCTGGGCCGGATGGCGCGGCGGCTGGTGCAGGCCAGCTTCGCCAGCCACGTCTGGCTGATGCGCCGCCTGGGCGTGATGAGCTGGGAAATCCACGGCGCCGAGCGCCTGCGCCGCCCGGGCCTGCTGGTGCTGGCCAACCACCCTACGCTGATCGACGTGGTCTGCCTGATCGGCATGATCGAGGAGGCCGACTGCGTGGTGAAGTCGCGCCTGGCCACCAACCCCTTCACGCGCGGGCCGCTGAGGGCCGCCGGCTACGTGTTCAACGACAACGGCGCCGGGCTGGTGCAGGACTGCATCGATTCGGTTCGCTCGGGCAAGAACCTGGTGATCTTCCCGGAGGGCACCCGCACGCCGCGCGGCGAAGTGCTCGGCCCCCTGCAGCGCGGGGCGGCGAACATCGCGGTCCGCGGCGTGCTGGACGTGACGCCCGTCATCATACGGTGCACCCCGCCAACGCTGGGAAAGGGTGAGAAATGGTATCGTGTCCCGTCACGTCGATTTCACATCAAAATCGAGGTCCTGCCGGATATTCCGGTGGCCCCGTTCCTCGCCGGGAGCGCCGAAGCGCTGGCGGCCCGCCGGCTGACCGAACACCTCGAAACAACCTTCAAGTCGGAGTTGGCCCGTGCTGGCGCTGGAAGCTGAAATCAAGGAACTGATCATCACCACGATGTCGCTCGAGGACATCACCGCCGATGACATCGACGCCGCGGCCCCGCTGTTCAACGAGGGCCTGGGCCTGGACTCCATCGACGCCCTCGAACTCGGCCTGGCCCTGCAAAAACGCTACGGCGTGACGCTCGCCGCCGACTCCGAGGAAACCCGCCAGCACTTCGCCTCCGTCCGCGCGCTCAGCGCCTTCGTGGCGGCCAACCGCAAGCAGTAAGGCCACGCCGCCGCACCGCATGAGCAAGACCATGACCAAGGACCAGCTGTTCCAGCGCATCGTCGCCATCCTCCACGACACCTTCGGCATCGACCCGGGCAAGGTCACGCCCGACTCGAAGCTGGGCGAAGACCTGGACATCGACAGCATCGACGCCGTCGACCTGATCGTTCAGCTCAAGCCGCTGCTGGGCGGCAACCTCAGGCCCGAGGCCTTCAAGTCGGTGCGCAGCGTGCAGGACGTCGTGGATGCCCTGCACGCGATGATGCACGGCAGCGACGGCACCGCCGCGGGCGCCTGAGCATGCGCGCCGCGAAGGCGCTGGCCTGGCTGGCGACCCTGCTGTACCCGCTGGCGATCTGGCTGGGCCTGGCCCACTTCGAACCGCGCTGGCTGGCGCTGGGGCTGCTGGCGATGGCGCTGCTGCGCGCCGCGGTCTCGCGCGAGGCGGTGTGGCTGGCGGCCGCGGCCTGCGCCGGTGGGCTGGTGGTGGCCAGCATGCTCAGCAACGACGGCCTGCCGCTCAAGCTCTACCCGGTGCTGGTGAACGCGGCCTTCCTGGTCGTGTTCGCCACCAGCCTGCGGCGTCCGCCGACGGTGATCGAGCGGCTGGCGCGCCTGCAGCACCCGGACCTGCCGCCCGATGCGATTCCTTACCTTCGCCAGGTGACGAAGGCCTGGTGCGCGTTCTTCGTCTTCAACGGCGGCGTGGCGCTTTACACGGCGCTGCACGCGAGCGATGCGGCGTGGGCGCTTTACAACGGGCTGATCGCCTACGGGCTGATCGCCGCGATGTTCCTCGGCGAACGCCTGGTGCGCCCGCGCCATGGCCACTGAGCGCACGCGCATCCCGCTGGGCCAGCGCCTGGCCTGGCCGCTGCCGGCGCGGGCGCCGGTGGCCACCGATGGGGACAACGCCGCCTTCCTCGCCCGCGTCGGCGCCTGGCGCGAAGCGCACGCCGCGCGCGCGGGCCGCGACGTCGCGCTTTACCTCGACGATGGCCTGGAGTTCGCCGCGGCGCTGTTCGGGGCCTGGCTGGCGGGCAAGACGCCGTGGCTGCCGGGCGACCGCCTGGCGGCGACGCTGGCGGGGCTGCACCCCCACGTGCAAAGCCAGGCCGGCGAACTGCCGGCGGGTTTCAGCGCCGGCGCGGACGCGCCGCTGCCGTCCGACGCCACGCTGGACGCAGACGGCTGCGCCGTGGTGCTTTTCACGTCCGGCTCCACCGGCGAGCCAGGCGCGATCCGCAAGACGCTGCGCCAGCTCGACAACGAAGTGGCGTCCCTCGAAGCGCAGTTTGGCGCCGTGCTGGGCGAGGCGGTGGTGCAGGGCACGGTCTCGCACCAGCACATCTACGGCCTGCTGTTCCGGCTGCTGTGGCCGCTGTCGGCGGCACGTCCGTTCGCGCGCCGGCGCGTCGAGTTCAACGAGCAGGTGGCGGCGCTGGGCGCGGCGCCACTGGTGCTGGTGGCCAGCCCGGCGCATCTCAAGCGCCTGCCGGAGAACCAGGACTGGTCGCCGCTGGCGCGCAACCTGCGCGCGGCGTTTTCCTCCGGCGGCCCCTTGCCCGCGGATGCGGCGCTGGCGGTGCGCAAGCTGTGGGGCCAGGCGGCGATCGAGGTCTTCGGCAGCACCGAAACCGGCGGCATCGCCTGGCGCCAGTCTGGCGGCGCGCCCAGGCCCTGGCAGCCGCTGCCGGGCGTGCAGTGGCGGGTGGACGAGGGCGTGCTGGCGATCCGCTCGCCGCACCTCGCCGACGACGCCTGGCACGCCACCGCCGACCGCGCGCTGGCCACGGCCGGCGGCGGCTTCGAGCTGCGCGGGCGCGTGGACCGCATCCTCAAGCTCGAGGAGCGGCGCATCCCGCTGGGCGCGATCGAGCGCCGGCTGCAGGCGTCGCCGCTCCTGGCCGAGGCCCGGCTGCTGCCGTTGCCCGGCCATCGCATCCTGCTGGCCGTGGCGGCGGTGCCCAGCGCCGAGGGCCAGGCCCTGCTGGATCGCGCCGGCAAGCCCGCGCTGGTTGGCGAGCTGCGCGCCTGGCTGGCCGACCACGCCGACGCGATCGCGCTGCCGCGGCGCTGGCGCTTCCTCGACGCGCTGCCGGCCGACGCGCAGGGCAAGACCAGCGAACGCGCGCTCGCCGCGCTGTTCCGGCCGCTGCTGCCCGAACCCGAATGGCTGGCGCGCACGCCCACCGCCGCCCGCGTTCGCCTGGACGTGCTCGCGGAACTGGCGGCGTTCGAGGGCCACTTCCCCGGCGCCACCGTGCTGCCCGGCGTGGCGATGATCGACTGGGCCGTGCGGCTGGGCCGCGCGGCGTTCGGCATCGAGGCGCGCTTCCTGCGCATGGAGACCATCAAATTCATGCACCTGGTGCGGCCGGGTGCGCGGCTCGAGGCCAGCCTGGACTGGCACCCGGACACCGGCGCGCTCGGCTTCCGGTTCCAGTCCGACACCGGCGTGCATTCCAGCGGGCGCCTGCGCTTCGCCACCGGGGGCGCGGCATGAGCGGTGCCTTCCATCCGCTGGTGGTGATCCCGGTCTTCGACCACGAGCACGCGATCGGCGACGTGGTCGCGCGCATCCGCCGCCACGGCGTGGACTGCCTGCTGGTGGACGACGGCTCTTCGCCGGCCTGCGCCGCGGTGCTCGACCAGCTGGCCACTGCACCCGGCGTGTCGCTGCTGCGCCTGCCGGTGAACCAGGGCAAGGGCGGCGCGGTGATCGCCGGACTGCGCGAGGCGGCGCGGCGCGGGCACAGCCACGCGCTGCAGATCGACGCCGACGGCCAGCACGACGCCGACGACGTGCCGCGCTTCCTCGACGCCGCGCGCGCCCACCCGGGGGCCGTGATCAACGGCCGCCCGATCTTCGACGCGTCGGTGCCGAAAGCGCGGCTTTACGGCCGTTACGCCACCCACGTCTGGGTCTGGATCAACACGCTGTCGTTCGAGATCATCGACTCGATGTGCGGGTTCCGCGTCTATCCGCTGGCGCCGACGCTCGCGCTGCTCGGGCGCGAGCACATCGGGCGGCGCATGGATTTCGACACCGAGATCCTGGTGCGGCTTTACTGGGACGGCCTGCGCGTCCACAACCTCGACACCCGCGTGCGCTACCCGGCCGACGGCGTGTCGCACTTCCGGGTCTGGCGCGACAACGTGCTGATCACCGCGATGCACACCCGGCTGTTCTTCGGGATGCTGTGGCGGCTGCCGCGCCTGCTGGCGCGCAAGGCGGCGCGCCGATGAGCCGCCGGCACTGGGCCGACCTCGGCGAAACCACCTTCGTGGGCGGCACCTGGCTGCTTTACGGCGTCTATCGCGCGCTGGGCCGGCTGCCGTTCCGCCTGTGCCTGTACCCGGTCGTGCTGGTGTACTGGCTGGGCAGCGGCGTGGCGCGCCGGGCCTCGCGCCAGTACCTGGCGCGGCTGCAGGCGGCCGAGCAGGTGTTCGCGCACCCGCCCGGCGCGCGCGAAAGCCTCCGCCATTTCTTCATGTTCGCCGAGACGCTGCTCGACAAGATGCTGGCGATCGGCGGCCGCTACCCGCGCGCACGCGTCGCGTTCACCGGCCACGAATTGCTGCAGGCGTCGTCGCAGGCGGGGCAGGGCGGGGTGATCATCACCGCGCACATGGGCTGCCTGGAGCTGATGCAGATGGCGGCCACCTGGCGCGAAGGCCTGCGCGTGACCATCCTGGTGCACACGGCGCACGCGCCGCGCTTCAACCGCATCCTCGAACGCATCAACCCGCAGGCCAGCGTGCGGCTGATGCAGGTCACCGATTTCTCGCCGACCACGGCCATGCTGCTGGCCGACCGCGTGGCGGCGGGCGAGTTCATCGCCATCGCCGGCGACCGGGTGCCGGTACGTGGCGACCGCGTGGTGCAGGCGGCGTTCCTGGGCCACGCCGCGCCGCTGCCCGCCGGGCCCTACCTGATCGCCGCGGTGCTGCGCTGCCCGGTCTGGCTGCTGTCCTGCCTGCACCACGGCGACGGCTACCGGGCCGACATCGTGCCGTTCAGCGAGCGCATCGTGCTGCCGCGCGGCGACCGCGAGGCCGGGCTGGCTGAACCGGCCGCGCGCTTCGCCGCCTGGATGACCGCCTGCCTGCGACAATCCCCCTACGACTGGTTCAACTTCTTTCCCTTCTGGGATGCCCCGCATGACCGCCGCCCCGCCTGACGCCCCCTCCATCCTCGTCGATGGCCGCCCGCTGCGGATCGAGGACGTCGTCGCCGTCGCCCGCGCCGAAGCACGCGTGGTGCTGTCGCGCGATCCGGCCTTCGAGGCCCGCATCAACCGCGGCGCCGATTTCGTCGACCGGCTGATCGCCGAGGACGGCGTGGTCTACGGCGTCAGCACCGGCTACGGCGATTCCTGCACGGTGGCGATCCCGCCATCGCTGATCGCGGAACTGCCGCACCATCTCTACGCCTACCACGGCTGCGGCCTGGGCCGTTTCCTGGATCCGCAGGAAACCCGCGCGGTGCTGCTGGTGCGCCTGCAGTCGCTGGCGCAGGGCGTCTCGGGCGTCAGCCTGGGCCTGCTGCGCCAGCTCGAGGCGCTGCTCGCGCACGACATCCTGCCGATGATCCCGGCCGAGGGTTCGGTGGGCGCCAGCGGCGACCTGACGCCGCTTTCGTACGTGGCCGCCGTCCTCTGCGGCGAACGCGAGGCCTGGCACCAGGGCCGGGTGATGCCCGCGGCCGAGGCGCTGGCGATGCACGGCCTGAAACCGCTGCGCCTGCGCCCGAAGGAAGGCCTGGCGATCATGAATGGCACCGCGGTGATGACGGCGCTGGCCTGCCTGGCGTGGCGCCGCGCCGACTACCTGGGCCGCCTGGCCACGCGCATCACGGCCTTCAACGTGCTGGCCAGCGCCGGCAACGCCCACCACTTCGACCAGACCCTGTTCGCGGTGAAGCCGCACAAGGGCCAGCAGCGCGTCGCCGCGCGGCTGCGCGCGGACCTCGCCTCCGACCGCCCGGCGCGCAACGAGCAGCGCCTGCAGGATCGCTACTCGCTGCGCTGCGCGCCGCACGTGGTCGGCGTGCTCGAGGACGCGCTGCCCTGGCTGCGCACCAACATCGAGGACGAGCTGAACTCGGCCAACGACAACCCGATCATCGACGCGGTCGAGGAGCGCGTGCTGCACGGCGGCCACTTCTACGGCGGCCACATCGCCTTCGCCATGGACTCGATGAAGAACGTCGTCGCCAACCTGGCCGACCTGCTCGACCGGCAGATGGCGCTGCTGGTGGACGCGCGCTACAGCCACGGCCTGCCGGCCAACCTGTCGGCGGCCCGGGGCGAGCGCGCCGCGCTCAACCACGGCCTGAAGGCGCTGCAGATCAGCGCCTCGGCCTGGACCGCGGAGGCGCTGAAGCTGACCATGCCGGCCTCGGTATTCTCGCGCTCCACCGAATGCCACAACCAGGACAAGGTCAGCATGGGCACGATCGCGGCGCGCGATGCGCTGCGCATCATCGAGCTGACCGAGCAGGTCGTGGTGGCCTTGCTGGTCACGGCGCGCCAGGGCATCACGCTCCGCGAGGCGGTGTCGGGCGGACTGACGCTGTCGCCGGCGCTCGCCGCGATGCACGCGGACCTGTGCGCGAGGCTGCCGCTGGTGACAGAAGACCGCGCCCTCGACGTCGAGCTGCGCGAGTTGCTGGCGGCCGTGCGCGCCGAAGCCTGGAGCCTGTATGCCGACGCCTGAGCACAGCCACGAGATCGAACTGAGCCCGGGCTTCCACGACCTGGACCCGATGGACATCGTCTGGCACGGCAACTACGTGCGCTACCTGGAGCTGGCGCGCTGCGCGCTGCTGCAGAAGATCGACTACGACTACCCGCAGATGCGCGACTCCGGCTACGCCTGGCCGGTGGTGGACATGCGCTGCAAGTACGTGCGCCCCGTGCGCTACGGCCAGCGCATCGTGGTGCGCGCCACCATCACCGAGTGGGAGAACCGGCTGCGGATGGACTACCTGGTGCGCGACGCGCAGACGGGCGAGGTGATCCACCGCGCGCATACGATCCAGGTGGCCGTGGACCTGGGCACGGGCGAGATGTGCTTTGCCTCGCCGGCCGTTCTCTTCGAACGGCTGGGGATCGCGCCGTGAGGCGGGCGCGGGCGGCGTTGCTGGGCGTGACGCTGGTGCTTGGGCTGCCGGCGCTGGCTTCTCCGCGCGTGCCCGCGCCCGTGCCGGCCTCGGCCCGCGCCGAGCCGGCGGCGCCCGCGCGGGCCACCTTGCGCGGAGTAGGCGAGGGCGTGCATGCACGGCTCGCGCAGCCGGCCGTACTGCGCGGCCAGTTCGAACAGAGCAAGCGGCTCGAAGGCTTCCGCCAGCCGCTGGTGTCGCGCGGCGATTTCCTGCTGGTGCGCGACCGCGGCATCGCCTGGGACACCCGCGAACCCTTCGCCTCGACCACGCTGCTGACCCGCGAGCGCCTGCTGACGCGGCTGCCGGACGGTAGCCAGCGCGTGCTGCTCGACGCCGCCGCCTCGCCCGGCATGGCCGCGGTGAACGCGCTGCTCATGGCGCTGGTGGCGGGCGACCTGCCGGCGCTGGCCGAGCGATTCAAGCTCGGGGAGACACTGGCCGCGGACGGAAGCTGGCTGCTCGTGCTGACCCCGGACGAGGCGGGACTGCGGCAGGTCTTCCGCCGGATCACGCTGTCCGGCGATCGCTTCGTGCGCGCCGTGGAGATCGAGGAGGCGGGTGGCGACGTCACCACGCTGCGCTTCCTGGCGCTCTCTGACGCACCCGCCGCGCCGACGCCGGACGAGGCGGCGCGCTTTGACTGAAGCCCTGCACAGCGCGCGCTGGAAGGCGCTGGCCTGGGCGTGGCTGCTCATCGTGGCCGCGCTGGCCGTGCACCAGGCCGGTTTCTGGCGCGCCGCGCGGCTCGACAGCGACGTGATGGCGCTGCTGCCGGGCGAGACCGACGACGCCTTGCTGCAGGCGGCCAACGCGCGACTGTCGGAGGGCGCGACGCGGCAGGTCGTGGTGCTGGTCGGCGCGCCGGACTGGGCGGCGACGCGGCGCGCGGCGGAGGCGTTCGAGGCCAGCGTGGCGGGGGCGGCATCGCCCCTCGCCGTGGTCGCGGGCGACGAAGACGCGCTGTCCGGCGCGCTCGCGTTCTACGCCGGGCACCGCCAGGGCCTGCTGACGCCGGCGCAGCGCGCGCAGCTCGACGATCCGCGCACGGTGGAGCTGGCGCTGGCGCGGCTGTATTCCCCCGGCGCCGGTGGGTTCGGTGCCTGGCGCGAAGACCCGCTGGGCCTGTGGCCGGCGTGGTGGCAGGCGCGCGCCGGCGCCGGGCTGTCCTCCCGCGACGGGCAGCTCATCGTGCGCGGCGAATCGCGCGACTGGGCGCTGCTGAGGCTGGAAAGCCGCCTGCCCGCCTTCCAGCTCGACGGGGAAAAGCACCTGCGCGACGCGCTCGACCGCACCAGCGCGGCGGCCCGCGCCGCGGCGGGCGAAGTCGAGATCATCACCGGCGGCGTGCCGCTGCACGCGGAGGCGGCAGCCGTGCGCGCCCGCACCGAGGTCGGCACCATCGGCCTGGGCTCGCTGCTCGCGGTGGTGGCCCTGGTGTGGTTCGCCTTCCGCAGCCCGCGCCCGATCCTGATGGTGTCGGCCTCGCTGCTCGTCGGCTGCGCGGCCGGCGTGTCGGTGACCGCGCTGGTGTTCGGCAAGGTGCATCTGCTCACGCTGGTGTTCGGCGCCAGCCTGGTCGGCGTCGCCGAGGATTACGGCATCCACTGGTTCGCGAGCCGGCAGGCGCAGCCCAAGGTACCGCCGCGCACGATGATGCGGCGCCTGCTGCCGGCGCTCGGGCTGGCGCTGGTGACGAGCGCGCTGGCCTACCTCGCGCTCGGCATCGCGCCGTTCCCAGGCCTGCGGCAAATGGCGGTGTTCTCGGCCGCCGGGCTGGCCGCGGCCTTCGCCACGGTGGCGCTGTGGTTCCCGTGGCTCGACCGCGCCGCCCCGCGCCCCAGCGCCTTCGCCAGCGCCGTGGGACGGAGCCTGGCGTGGTGGCCGCGGGTGACGAACCGCTGGCCGGCCTGGCTGGCCGCGGCCGTCGCGGCGGCGGTGCTGGCCACCGGCCTGCCCAGACTGACCATCAACGACGACCTGCGCAGCCTGCAGGCCTCTCCCCCGGCGCTGGTGGCGCAAGAAGCGCGCCTGGGCCGGGTGCTGGGCCTGCCCAGCCCCGCGCAGTATTTCCTGGTCGAGGGCGACGACGCCGAGCAGGTGCGCGAACGCGAGGAAGCGTTGACGGACCGCCTGGCCGCGCTCGTCGAAAACGATGGGCTCGGCGGCTGGCGCGCGGTGACCGACTGGCTGCCGTCCTCGGCGCGCCAGCGCGAAGACGCGGCGCGCGTGCAGGCCGTGGAGGGCAGGGTGCTGGCGCGTGCCGCCGAACTGCTGGGCGACGCGCCATCCCCGCCGGAGCCCGCGTCCCAAACGCTGGGTCACGCGGACTGGCTGGCGCATCCCGTGTCCGAACCGCTGCGGCCGCTCTGGCTCGGCCCGGTCGAGGGCCGCTGGGGCAGCGTCGTGCTGCTCGAGGGCCTGGACCCGGGCCGCCTGCCGGCGCTCGCGGCCGCGGCCGAGGGCCTGCCCGGCGTGCGCTGGGTCGACCGGAGCGCGACGATCTCGGCCGTGCTCTCGCACTACCGCCTCCAGATGTCGGCGTGGCTGCTCGCGGGCTACGCGGCGGTCGCGCTGGCGCTCTGGCTGCGCTTCGGGCGGCGCGCCTGGCGCGCCTGGCTGCCGACGGCGCTCGCCGCCACGCTCAGCCTGGCGCTGCTGGGTTGGCTCGGCGTGCCGCTGCAGCTCTTCGGCGTGCTGGCGCAGCTGCTGCTGCTGGGCGTGGGCGTGGACTACGGCATCTTCCTGCTGGAACATCGCGATGACCCGGCCAGCTGGCTGGCCGTGTCGCTGGGTGCGGCCAGCACGCTGCTGGCGTTTGGCCTGCTGGCGCTGTCGGCCACGCCGGCCCTGCACAGCTTTGGCCTGACGCTGCTGCTGGGCATCGGCCTGGTCTGGCTGATCACCCCCTGTTTCCGACCCGCTGCGCCTGCGGCAACCTGACCCCGAACTCCCGACGGATGGCACCGACATGGACATGCGCACCGAAACCACCGAAATCCTGATCATCGGCGCCGGCCCCGCCGGCTCGGTGGCCGCCGGCCTGCTGCGGCAGCAGGGGCGCGAGGTGCTGATCCTGGAGAAGGAGCAGTTCCCGCGCTTCTCGATCGGCGAGAGCCTGCTGCCCCAGAGCATGGAGTACATCGAGGCCGCGGGCATGCTGCAGGCCGTCGTGCAGGCGGGCTTCCAGTACAAGAACGGCGCCGCCTTCGCCTGCGGCGACCGGCGCACGCAGTTCGATTTCCGCCAGAAGTTCAGCAAGGGCTGGGGCACCACCTACCAGGTGCAGCGCGCCGACTTCGACAAGGTGCTGGCCGACGAGGCCGCGCGCATGGGCGCGACCGTTCGCTTCCGCCACGAAGTGCTGTCGGTGGACGTGGAGGGCGACCAGCCGGTGGTGACGGTGCGCAGCCCGGAAGGCGAGACGTATCTCGTGCAGGCGCGCTTCCTGCTCGATGCCAGCGGCTTCGCGCGCATCCTGCCGCGGTTGCTGCAGCTCGAGAGCCCGTCGGGTTTCCCGGCCCGCGGCGCGATCTTCACCCACGTGGCCGATCGCGTGGCGCCGGGCTCGGCGGCCTTCGACCGCAACAAGATCCTGATCACGGTGCATCCGGAGCACCAGGACGTCTGGTACTGGACCATCCCGTTCTCCAACGGCCGCTGCTCGCTGGGCGTGGTCGCGGAAACCGGCTTCCTGGCGCAGTACGAAGGCACCGAGACCGAACGGCTCAAGGCGATCGTGGGCGAAGACCCGGGCCTGAGCCAGCTGCTGGCGGACGCCGAGTGGGACACGCCGGCGCGCCAGATCGTCGGCTATTCGGCCAACGTGAAGTCGCTGTGGGGCAAGAACTACGCGCTGCTGGGCAACGCCGGCGAGTTCCTGGACCCGGTGTTTTCGTCGGGCGTCACCATCGCCTTCAAGTCGGCCAGCCTGGCCTCGGCCTGCCTCGCGCGCGAGTTCGCGGGTGACACCGTGGACTGGGAAGCCGACTACGGCAAGCCGCTGCGCGCGGGCGTCGACACCTTCCGCTGCTTCGTCGAGGCGTGGTACGCGGGCGGGTTCCAGAAGATCATCTTCCACCCGAACCCCAGCCCCGACATCCGCGAGATGATTTGCTCGATCCTCGCCGGCTACGCCTGGGACAAGAGCAATCCCTACGTGGCCGAGAACAAGCGCCGCCTGGCCGTGCTGGAGCAGCTGTGCTCCGCCTGATCGCCACCGTCGCGCTGCTGTCGCTGGCCGCCTGCGCGCCGCCGGCGACGCGGCCGCCGGCCGATGGCGCACCGCTGTTCGCGCTGGCGCCGTCGGCGCTGCCGGGCGGCCTGGCCGAGCAGCAGCGGCTGTCGTTCGAACACGGCGACCGCCGCGAGACGGTGGACGCGATGGTGCAGGCCGATGCCGGGGCGGTCAGGCTGGTGATCCACGCCCAGGGCCAGGTCGCGCTGCGGCTCGATTGGGACGGCGAGCAGCTCACGCAGAAGCGCATGCCCTGGGTGCCGGAGACGCTGGACGGCGCCCGCGTGCTGTCCGACCTGCAGCTGGTGTTCTGGCCGGCCGAGGCCTTGCGCGCGGAGCTGCCCGCGGGCTGGACGCTGGACGAGGAGGGCGCGCGCCGCACGCTCAGGGACGCGCACGGCACCGTGGCCTGGGTCGAGCGCGAGGACGCCGACACGCGCGTGCTGCACCAGGTCCGGCTGCGCTATCGCCTGCGCATCGATTCCGTTCCGGTGGCGCCGTGAGCGCGGTCTTCCTCAACGAACTGGGCCTGTGCTGCGCGCTGGGACGCGACGCGGACGCGGTTGCGTCGCGCCTGTTCGCCGCCGATGCGCCGCGCGGCGTGGCGCATACCGAAGCCGTGACGCCCGGCCGCCCGCTGGCGCTGGGCCTGGTGCCGGGGGACCTGCCCGT
The DNA here is from genome assembly GCF_036275555.1 of Arenimonas sp. GTDB lineage: Bacteria > Pseudomonadota > Gammaproteobacteria > Xanthomonadales > Xanthomonadaceae > Arenimonas. Next base: position 67,429 of record NZ_DASUDO010000016.1, on the reverse strand, counting down.
CCTCGGCGCCTTGCCGGTGGCGCTGCATGGCCGCAACAACGCGCTGGCCGCCCTGGCGCTGGCGCCGATCCGCGCCGCGGTGGACGCCGCGATCGCCAGCTTCGGTCCGGAGCGCGTGGCGATCGTGCTCGGCACCAGCACCTCGGGCGTGGGCGAGAGCGAGCACGCGCACCGCCACCGGCTGGCGGACGGGCACTGGCCGGCGTCCTTCCATTATTCGCAGCAGGAAATGGGCATGCCGGCGCGCTTCCTGGCGGAGCAGCTCGGCACCCGCGGGCCCGCGCACGTGATCTCCACCGCCTGCTCGTCGAGCGCCAAGGCGCTGGCCTCGGGCGCGCGCCTGCTGCGCGCCGGGCTGGCCGATGCGGTCGTCGCCGGCGGCGTGGATTCGATCTGCGAGTTCACCATCGCCGGGTTCAGCGCGCTGGGCTCGGTGTCGGAGGCGCGCTGCAACCCGTTTTCGCGCCATCGCAACGGCATCAACATCGGCGAGGGCGCGGCGCTGTTCCTGATGACCCGCGAACCGGGCGCGGTGCGGCTGGCGGGGTGGGGCGAAAGTTCGGACGCGCACCACATGTCGGCGCCGGAACCGGAAGGCCACGGCCCCGAGCGCGCCATCCGCGAGGCGCTGCACCGCGCCGGCCTGGCGCCCGCCGACATCGGCTACGTCAACCTGCACGGCACCGCGACGCCGCAGAACGACGCGATGGAGGCCGGGGTGCTGCACCGCGTGTTCGGCGCCGCCACGCCGGCCAGCTCGACCAAGCCGCTGACCGGCCACACCCTCGGCGCGGCCGGCGCGGTCGAAGCCGGGCTGTGCTGGCTGGCGCTGGCGCGCAATCCCGGCCACGCGCTGCCGCCGCACTGGTGGGACGGCGAAGCCGATCCGGCGCTGCCGGTCGTCGACCTGGTCGCGCCGGGCCGGCGCGCCACGGCCCCGCTCAGGCACGTGCTGAGCCAGTCCTTTGCCTTCGGCGGCAGCAACGCCGCGCTCGTGCTGGGGGCCGGCTGATGGATCCGCGCGAACTGGCCGTCGAAAGCCTGGTCCCGCACCGCGGCGGCATGCTCTGGATCGACCGCGTGCTGCACGTCGACGCCGAGAATGTCGTCGCCGAAGCCACCGTGCGCGACGACCACCTGCTGCTCGAAGACGGCGGCGAGGCGGTTCCGGCCTGGGTCGGCATCGAGTACATGGCCCAGGCCATCGCCGCCTGGGCCGGCGGCCGCGCGCTGGCCCGCGACGAAGCGGTCAAGCCCGGCTTCCTGCTCGGCACCCGCCGCTACGACGCGGGCTGGGACCGGCTGCCGGTCGGCACCGTGCTGCGCATCGAGGCGCGCTGCGAACTGATGGGCGACAATGGCCTGGGCCTGTTCGCCTGCCGCCTGTTGGTCGGGGACGCAGTGGTCGCAACCGCCAGCGTCTCGGTGTTCGAGCCGCCGGATCCCGACGCCTACCTTGGAACCGCTTCCGCATGAATCCACGCACCCTCCTGGTCACCGGCGCCAGCCGCGGCATCGGCAAGGCCATTGCGCTGCGCCTGGCCCGCGACGGCTTCGACATCGTCGTGCACTGCCGCAGCCGTCGCGACGAAGCCGAGGCGGTCGCCGCCGAGATCGCCGCGATGGGCCGCGCCGCGCGCGTACTCTGCTTCGACGTGGCCGACCGGGCCGCCTGCGCCACCGCGCTCAACGCCGACATCGAGGCGCATGGCGCCTACCACGGCGTGGTCTGCAACGCCGGCATCGCCCGCGACAACGCCTTCCCGGCGATGACGGGCGAGGAATGGGACAGCGTCATCCACACCAACCTCGACGGCTTCTACAACGTGCTGCAGCCGGTGGTGATGCCGATGGTGCGGCGGCGTAAACCCGGCCGCATCGTCACGCTTTCCTCGGTGTCGGGCCTAGCCGGCAACCGCGGCCAGACCAACTACAGCGCCGCCAAGGCCGGCATCATCGGCGCCACCAAGGCGCTGGCGCTGGAGCTGGCCAAGCGCGAGATCACGGTGAACTGCGTCGCCCCCGGCCTGGTGGACACCGAGATGCTGCCCGCCGAAGTGGTGGACGAAGCGATGAAGATGATCCCGCTGCGCCGCGTCGGCCGGCCCGAGGAAGTGGCGGCGGTGGTGTCGTTCCTGATGTCGGACGAGGCGTCGTACGTGACCCGCCAGGTGATCTCGGTGAACGGGGGCATGGTCTGATGCGCCGCGTCGTCGTCACCGGGCGCGGCGCGATCAGCCCGCTGGGCCATGACTGGACGAGCGTGCTGGCGCACCTTCGCTCGGGCCGCAATGCCGTGCGCCGCTTCGACGAATGGGGCCAGTACAAGGGCCTGAACACGCGGCTGGGCGTGCCTTGCGCGCCGTTCGAGCTGCCCGAGCACTACAACCGCAAGACCCTGCGCAGCATGGGCCGGGTGGCGGTGCTGGCCACGCGCGCCAGCGAGCTGGCGCTGATCGACGCCGGCCTGCTGGGCGATCCGCTGCTCAAGTCCGGCCGCGTCGGCATCTCGTACGGCTCGTCGGCCGGCACGCCGTCCTCGATCGGCGACTTCGGCCGCATGCTGTCCGAGATGACCACGCAGTACATCAACGCGACGACCTACATCAAGATGATGAGCCACACCGCGCCGGTGAACATCGGCGTGTTCTTCGGCATCAACGGCCGCATCATCACTACCTCCAGCGCCTGCACCTCGGGCAGCCAGGGCCTGGGCTTCGCCTACGAGGCGATCAAGTCGGGCAAGCAGGTGGCCATGCTGGCGGGCGGCTGCGAAGAGCTCGATGTCACCGACGCCACCGTGTTCGACACGCTGTTCGCCACCAGCACGCTCAACGACACGCCGGCGCTGACGCCACGGCCCTTCGACGCCGACCGCGACGGGCTGGTGGTGGGGGAGGGCGCCTGCACCCTGGTGCTCGAGGACCTCGAGCATGCCCGGGCGCGCGGCGCCACCATCCATGCCGAGATCGTCGGCTTCGGCACCAACAGCGACGGCCTGCACGTCACCCAGCCCAACGCCACCACGATGGCGGTGGCGATGCGGCTGGCGCTGGAGGATGCGGGGCTGCCGCCGGAGGCCATCGCTTACGTGAATGCCCACGGCACCGCCACCGACCACGGCGACATCGCCGAAACCGCGGCCACCCACGCCGTGTTCGGCGAGCGCATGCCGATCAGTTCGCTCAAGAGCTACACCGGCCACACCCTGGGCGCCTGCGGCGCGCTGGAAGCCTGGGTGACGCTCGAGATGATGCGCGAAGGCTGGGTCCACCCCACGCTGAACCTGAAGAACGTCGACCCGCGCTGCGGCGCGCTCGACTACGTCACCGGCGACGGCCGCGCCCTCGACGGCGAGTACGCGATGAGCAACAACTTCGCCTTCGGCGGCATCAACACCTCGCTGGTGCTGCGCCGCTGGGCCGCGTGAGCCGCCGCGGCAGGCCGACGCATGACGCCGGGCGCTGAGGTGGCGGACGCCAACGCCTGCCGGATCGCGCGGGCCTCGCTGGCGGACGTCGAAGCCCGGTTGCCCGGGCCCGGCACCGCCTGGCTGACCGCGGGCGAAGACCTGCGCCTGCAGGGCATCGTCGCCACGCTGCGGCGTCGCCAGTACCTCGCGGGCCACTGGCTGCTGCGCGAAATGGCCAGCCGCGCGCACGGCGGCGAGCCCGCCGACTGGCGCTTCGAAACCGATACCGACCCGCGCCCGCGCCTTCGCCATGCGGATGGCCGCATCCTCTGGGGCTCGCTCAGCCACAGCGGCGAACACCTCGCCGCGGCGATCGCGAGCGCGCCGGTGGGCCTGGACCTGGAGCGCCCGCGCAAGCCGCGCGATTACGTCGCGATCGCGCGCTTCCTGTTTTCGCCGGAAGAGGCCGACCAGGTCGCGGCCACCGACGACGGCCCGGCGCGCGAGCGCGTCTTCCATCTCTTCTGGGCCCTGAAGGAAGCCCGCGGCAAGCGCGGCGGCGAGGGCCTGCAGCCTTCGCAGGCGCGCCGGGTTACCGCCCGGACTGCGGCGGCCGAAGCCGCCGAAGCCTGGCACTGGGATCTGGCCGACGGCGGCTGCCTCGCGCTGGCGGCCTGGCCGGGCGTGGCCATCGAGGCCTCGATCGCAGCCGGACCCGCCGGCGCCTGGCGCTACGCCGGTGCCGGCTGAAACTTCGAATTACTCCGCGCCGGCGTGGGTGGAGTAGGTGCTGCTGAGGCCGGCCTTGTCGATCAGCTGCACTTCGTAGGCCTGCACGCGCCCGTCCGGCGACTCCATGCCGGGCGAACCGATCGGCATGCCCGGCACGGCGATGCCGCGCGCGGCCGGCTTCTCCGCCAGCAGGCGCTTCACGTCATCGGCGGGCACGTGGCCCTCGACGAAATAGCCGCCCACCTCGGCCGTGTGGCAGGAGCCCTTGCCGGGCGGAACGCCGACGCGCTGCTTCACCGGCGTCATGTCGTCGGTATTGACCACCTTGACCTCGAAGCCGGCCGCCTGCATGTGCTCGATCCACTTCTCGCAGCAGCCGCAGTAGGGGCTCTTGTGGACGGTGACCAGCGGCAGCTCGCGCTCGACCGGGCTGGTGTTGGGCGTGGCGGCGAAACCGGCGGCGGCGCCGGACAGCAGCAGCGCGGCCAGCATCATCTTCAGGAATTTCATGGCGCTCTCCTCAGGTTGCGTTGCGGCGCACGGGCGCGCCGAAATCGGGATCGGTGCTGACGCGGCTGGCGACGGTGCCGGCCGGGTTACGGTACCAGCCGGGGTCGCTGAAATCGCCGGGCGCGATATCGTCGCGCACCTTGACCACGGTGAACATGCCGCCCATCTCGATGTTCCCGAACGGGCCCTTGCCGGCCATCATCGCCAGCGTGTTTTCCGGCCCCTTCATGTGGCCGCTGTCGGTGTGGTCCTGGTGCTCGGACATGCCGGTTTCGCCCATGGCCATGTAGCCGGGCAGCATGCGCCGGATCTTCTCCTCGACGCCGGACTGGTCGACGCCCAGCGTGTTGGGGATGTCGTGGCCCATCGGACCCATGGTGTGGTGCGACATGTGGCAGTGGAAGGCCCAGTCTCCGGCGACCGCCGTGAACTCGATGTCGCGCATCTGGCCGACGCCGACGATCTCGGTCACCTCGCGCCGCCACTGCGCGCGCGGCCAGCGCCCGCCGTCGGAACCGGTGACCTCGAACTGCACGCCGTGCAGGTGGATCGGGTGGTTCCACATGCTCAGGTTGCCCACGCGGATGCGCACGCGCTCGCCGGTGCGCGCGACGATCGGCTCGATCGCGGGGAACACCTTGGAATTGAAGGTCCACAGGTCGAAGTCCTGCATCACCGCCGGATCCGGCCGGCGCGTGCCCGGGTGCAGGGCGAAGTTGTGCAGGATGAAGGCGTAGTCGCGATCCACCGGTACCGCCTCGGGTTCGCGCGGGTGGATGATGAACAGGCCCATCATGCCCTGCGCCATCTGCACCATCTCGTCGGCGTGCGGGTGGTACATGTGGGTGCCGTGCTGGCGCAGCGTGAACTCGTAGGCGAAGGTCTCGCCGGGCTGGATCTGCGGCTGGTTCAGGCCGCCGACGCCGTCCATGCCCGAGGGCAGCAGCAGGCCGTGCCAGTGGATGGTGGTCGCTTCGCGCAGGCGGTTGGTGACGTAGATGCGGACGCGGTCGCCTTCCACGGCCTCGATGGTCGGGCCCGGCGTGGAGCCGTTGTAGCCCCAGCAGATCGCCTTCGAGCCGGGTGCGAACTCGTGCTCGAACTCCTCGGCGACGAGGTGGAACTCCTTGACGCCGCCGTTCATGCGGTGGGGCAGGGACCAGCCGTTGAGCGTGCGCACGCGGCCGGCGCCGCGGCGGGTGGCCGGCGGCGGTGCGGCTTCGGGTGGCGCGTGGCCGACATGGCCCTCCTGGGCGAACGCAGCGGTGGCGCCGGAGGCGACCAGGCCCGCGCCGGTGCCGATCAGCAGGTTGCGGCGGGTGAGCTTCATGGCGTGTCTCCGTGGTCGTGTTCGTCGTGGCGCGGCGCGTCGTCCTCGGGCTCGGTGGCGCCGGCCTCGTGCTGCGAGTGATCCATCCCCTCGTGCTTGGAGTGATCCATCTCCTCAGCCGTGGAGTGGTCCATCCCTTCATGCTTCGAGTGGTCCATCCCTCCGTGTTGCGAGTGATCCATCCCTTCCTGCTCGGCGTGATCCATTCCCTCCGGCGGCGAGTGGTCCATTCCCTCGTGATTGGAGTGATCCATCCCCTGGTGCATCGAATGGTCCATGCCGCTCTTCGGCGCCAGGATGTCCTGGACGCCCGGCGTGCGCTCACCGATCGTGGCGTCGCTGGGCAGCCGCTGCCCGACCACGCGCGCCAGCTCGACGCGCGCCAGCCAGTAGTCGCGCACCGCTTCGAGGTAGGCCTGGTAGGCGTCGTACTCGGCCAGCTTGGCCTGCACCAGCTCGAACACGCCGATCAGCATGAAGTTCTGGCGCTCCTGCTGGCGCGCGACGATCGTCTCGCGCTGTGGCACCAGCGCCTCGCGGTGCAGCTGCACCACCTCGCGCAGGGCCGTCACCGACTCGCTGTGCAGGCGCACGCCCTGCGACGCCGACAGCTCGGCCTGGTCCACGCGCGCCAGCGCCGCGGCCAGCTGGGCCTCCGCGCGCGCCACGCGGGCCTGGCCCTGGTTGAAGATCGGCAGCTCCAGCGCCAGCTCGGGGCCACGCAGCCGGGCACCGTCGGCCTCCTTCTCGCGCTCGTAGCCGATTTCGCTGCCGCCGAGCCAGCGCAGCGAACGGGTCAGGCCCAGCGCGTCGGCCAGCACTTCGGCTTCCTTGCGCGCCGCCAGCAGTTCGGTGTTGCCCTCGGCGGCCAGCCGCGCCAGCAGCGCCGGGTCGTCTTCCTGCGGCACCGGCAGCGGCAGGTTGTCGCTGGCCTCCCAATCGGCCTCGTCGCCGTGCAGGCCGAGCACCTGGTTCAGCGCCAGGCGCTTGCGGCCGGCCTCGGCGCGGGCGCGCAGCGCTTCGATGCGCGCCTCGCTGGCGACGGCCTGCTCCTGCGCCAGCTGCAGGTCGCTGATGTTGCCGGCGTCGTGGAAGCGCTGCGCCAGCTCGGCCGAGGCCGCGGCGCCTTCGGCCACCGCCTCGCGCATCGCCGCCACCTGGCGCGCGGCCACGTACTCGTACCAGCCCGACTCGACCTCGGCGACGACGCCCAGCACCGCCCCGGTGACCTCGTAGGTGGCGCGCTCGTACTCCAGCCGGGCCAGGCGCGTACGCACGGGCAGCATCAGCAGGTCCACCATCGGCAGCGACAGGCCGACGGTGCGGTTGCTGCCGCCGTCGTCGAGCGTCATGCGCGACAGCGACAGCGTCGGGTTCGAGATCTCGACGGCCTCCAGCACCTCGGCGCGGGCCAGACCCTGGTGCGCGTATTCCTCCTGCAGGCGCGGGCTGCGCAGCATGGCCACGCGCAGCGCGGCATCGAGGGTCATGGGCTGGTCGAGCCAGCGGCCGATGGCGGCGCGCTCCTCGCGCGGGGCGCCGACGGCGGCCCAGTCCACGGCGGGCCCGCCGCGGGCCTCGAGCGCCTGCGCGAGTTCGTCCGCGCGCGGCTGCGGGGAGAGGGTGGTGCAGGCGCCAAGGGCGGCGGCCATCGCCAGCGCCAGGCTGGCGCGGGCCAGGGGAGTGATCATGTTGGAGTCTCCGTGAAGTCGGTCCCGGCGCAGCCGGGTGGCCCGTCGGAAAACGGGCGCATCGCAGGGTGGCGGACCGGGGTCCGCCGCAGGCGATCAGGCGATGGGAGGTCGGACGTCGGGGGCCGCGGCGGCGGCAAGGCGCGCAACGGCGAAGGGTCGCTGGACGGCGCCGCGAACGGGCAGCGACGCGCGCGAGCGGGCGGCCAGCAGGCCCGCCTGCACCGGATTCACGCAGTCGCAGGTGCAACCGCCTTCGCAGCAATCGGCGGGGGACGCCGCGGGCGGATGGACCGGATCACCGGCGAGGTCGTGGCAGCCTCCCGCCATGCCGGCCTCGGCCGTGGCGGCCCCGGCATCCCCGGAGGCCTGCGCCGCGACGCTGCCGGGCGCGAAGCCGCCGGCCAGCAAGGCCAGGACCAGCATCAGGTGGGCGAGGGTGCGAAGCAGCGGCATGGCGGTAGTTTACCCCGGTCGGTGCGTGATCGTTTCGTCAGTCCGTGGCCCGCTTCAGGCCGGCCAGGCTGACGCCTTCGCGCGCCAGGACGCGGGCCATCGCGGGATCCTCCGACAGCCGCCGGCGCAGGGCCTCGCTGGCGGGGGCCAGGCCCTCCGGCGCGACCGCCGCGCTCCAGCGCAGGAAGACGCCGGTGTAATACGCGAGGAAGCCGGTCGGCTCACCCTGGCCCCAGCGGCCTTCGGCGAGTCGCTGTTCGAGCTCGGCGTAGAACGCTTTCAGCCGCTCGGCTGCTGTCTCTTTCATCGTCGGATGCACATCGGGATCCCGCGCGAACCAACCTGTGATCCAGAGCGCCCGGTAGAGCGGGTGGATGTCGCTAGACAGGCGCTGGATCGCAGCCTGCGCCAGTGCCCGAGCGGGATCGGCCTTGGGCAACAGGCCCGCGGCCGGGAACCGGCGGTCGAGGTAGTCGGCGATCGCCACCGTTTCGGTCAGGGCGACATCGCTGACCACGAGCGTTGGCACGCGGCCCTGCGGATTGAGCCGGAGATAGTCCGGCGCCAGCTGCTGCTTCTGGCGAAGGTCGACGCGGACCGGCTCGAAATCCGCGCCGGCGTGCTCCAACGCCGCATGGATGGCCAGGGAGCAGGCACCCGGGGAATAGAAGAGGACGAATTCGCTCATGGGCATTCAACCGTGGCAGGCGCGGGTGGCGTTACGGTGCGGGCGGCCTTCGGGCGCGGGCCCCGCCAGGTCATCGAGGATGGGGCATTCGGGGCGGGCATCGCCGTGGCAGTGCGCCGCCAGGGTCTGCAGCGTGCGCTGCATGGCCTGCATCTCGGCGATGCGCCCGGCGAGCTCGTCGGCGTGCGCCTGCGCGAGGCGCTTGACCTCGGCGCTGCTGCGTCCCGGGTCCGACCACAGGCCCAGCAGCTGCGCGATCTGCTTCATCGGGAAGCCCAGGGTGCGCGCGCGCTTGATGAAGCGAAGCCGGTGCACGTCGGCGTCTTTGTACAACCGGTAGTTGGCGAAGGTGCGGCTGGCGGGCGGCACCAGGCCGATCGACTCGTAGTGCCGGATCATCTTGGCCGAAACCCCGGCCAGGGCCGAGGCCTCGCCGATGTTGTGCAGTCCCTGGCCCTTGGCCTCGGACAGTTCGGGTCGGATCACGTGGCGTGCCATGGCGGGCTCCTCAGTGGCGGGCGCGCGGCGTCCAGCGCCGCAGCAGCAGGGTGTTGGACACGACGCTGACGCTGGAGAGCGCCATGGCCGCGCCGGCGACGACGGGATCGAGCAGGCCGGCGGCGGCCAGCGGGATGCCGACGACGTTGTAGACGAAGGCCCAGAACAGGTTCTGGTGGATCTTGCGGGTGGTGCGCCGCGAGATGTCGATGGCGTCGGCCACCAGCCGAGGGTCGCCGCGCATCAGCGTGATGCCCGCGGCGTGCATGGCGACGTCGGTGCCGCCGCCCATCGCGAAGCCGACGTCGGCCGCCGCCAGCGCGGGCGCATCGTTGACGCCGTCGCCCACCATGCCCACGCGGCCTTCGGCGGCGAGTGCACGGACCACGTCCGCCTTGTCGCCGGGCAGGACCTCGGCGCGCACGTCCTGCGGCGGGATACCCACGGCGGCAGCCACGGCCTGCGCCGCACCGCGGTTGTCGCCCGAGACCATCACGGTGCGCAGGCCCTGGGCCTGCAGCAGGCGGATGGCCTCGGTGGCTTCGGGCCGCGGCGGATCGCCGAACGAGAGCAGGCCGCGCAGCGTGAGGCGGCCGCTCTCTTCGGACACCAGCCACGACACCGAACGTCCGCTCGCCGCCTCGGCCTGTCCCGCCGCGGCCAGCGTGCCAAGGTCGACGCCCAGCTCGCGCATCAGGCGCTCGCTGCCCAGCAAAACGCGACGGTCCTGCACGCGACCTTCGATGCCGCGACCCTGCAGGGCGGTGATGCCCTCGGCGGGCGCGGGCAGGTCCCCGCGCGCGGACGCCGCCGCGATCACGGCACGCGCCAGCGGGTGTTCGCTGCCCTGCTGCAGGGCCGCCGCGAGGGACAGCAGCGCGCCTTCGTCGCCCTGCACGGCGCGCAGCGTGGCCAACTCGGGACGGCCGGCGGTCAGGGTGCCGGTCTTGTCGAAGGCGACGGTGCGCAGGTGGCGCGTGGTTTCCAGCGCCTCCGCATCCTTGATCAGGATCCCCGCCCGCGCCGCGACGCCGGTGCCGGCCATGATCGCGGTGGGCGTGGCCAGGCCCAGCGCGCAGGGGCAGGCGATCACCAGCACGGCGACGGCGTTGAGCGTGGCTGCCGTCCAGTCGCCGGTGGCCAAGCCCCAGCCGAGCAGGGTGGCCAACGCGATCACCATGACCACGGGCACGAACACCGCGCTGACGCGATCGACGATGCGCTGGATCGGCGCCTTCTTTGCCTGCGCATCCTCGACCAGGCGGATGATGCGCGCCAGCGCCGACTCCGCGCCGACCGCGAGCGTGCGGACGACGAGGCGGCCCTCGCCGTTGACGGCACCGCCGGTGACGCGGTCACCGGGCTCCTTCGGCACCGGCAGCGATTCGCCGCTGATCAGGGATTCATCGGCGTGGCTGCGGCCCTCCAGCACTTCGGCATCCACCGGGAAACGTTCGCCGGGCAGCACCACCACCAGGTCGCCGACGCGCACGCGGGCTACCGGCACCTCGGCCTCGTGGCCGTTGGCGTGGCGCACGCGCGCCGTCGCCGGACGCAGCGCCTGCAGCGCGCGGATGGCTTCGGTGGTCTGGCGCTTGGCGCGCGCCTCAAGCCACTTGCCCATCAGGATCAGCGTGATGATCACGGCGGACGCTTCGAAGTACAGCGGCGGTTCACCGTGGTGCGGCTGGGTAAACAGCAGGTGGTAAACGCTCAAGCCGTAGCCGGCCGTGGTGCCCAGTGCCACCAGCAGGTCCATGTTGCCGGTGCGGGCGCGCACGGCCTTCCAGGCCGCCCTGTAAAAGCGGGCACCGAGCCAGAACTGCACTGGCGTGGCCAGCAGGAATTGCCACCACCCTGGCAGGGCCCAGTGCTCATCAAACAGCATGCCGACCATCGGCACGGCCAGCGGCAGCGAGAGCAGGGCGGCGAGGATGAGGTGGCGGCGCTCACGCGCGGCTGCGAGCGCTTGCGGCGACGCGGTGGCGGCCTCGTTCGATGCGGGCGAGCCCGCGCCACCGACGGCGGCGTGGTGGTGCGGCGCGGCCAAGGAGTCGGCAGGCACCGGCGCAACCTCATAGCCTGCGCCCGCGATGGCCGCGACCAGCGCATCGTGCGGCGTGCCGGCGAGCACCTGCACCCGCGCGGTCTCGGTGGCGAGGTTCACGCTGGCCGACTGCACGCCAGGCACCTTCGACAACGCCTTCTCGACGCGGCCGACGCAAGACGCGCAGGTCATGCCGAGGATGGCCATCGAGATTTCCTCGACGGCCACGCCGTAGCCGGCCTTTTCAACGGCGGCCGCGAGGGTCGCGGCCGAGGTGCTGCCGTCGGTGGTGACCGTTGCCGTCTCGGTGGCCAGGTTGACGCTGGCCGCGCGCACGCCGGGGACCTGGGACAGGGCCTTCTCGACGCGGCCCACGCACGACGCACAGGTCATGCCGGTCACGCCGAAGCGGATTTCGGTCTCGCGGGGGGAATCGGGAAGGGAAGGGGTCATGGCGGGGTCCTGCGGGGTGGTTGGACGCAGGCTGGGGCTTCCCATCATGGCAAGGTCAAAGGCCGTATCCAATGGCACGCCAGCGGCCCCGGCGAAAACAGCAGCGGGCCGGGGAGCGATGGCCCCATCGGGACGGGATGCCCGTCTCAATGTATGAGCCAACCGCCGGGCACACTTGCCGGTGGACCACCCCGATACGGAAGCCCATGGACGAACGAGACGAGTGGCTGACCCGCCTGCGCAGGATGCGCCTCTCCTGGCCCGTCCGCTGCGCGCGGACCTTCACGCCCGGGGAGATGGCCCGACTGTCGGAAGGCCTGTGGCCGGCCAGCCTCGAGGACCGCTGGGTGGTCTGGCATGACGCCGGCCAGCTGCGCGCCTGGCGCGGCGCCACCGGTGAGTGCATCTACGAGGCCGAGCTGAGCGTGGACGAACACGGCGCCGGCCACTGCCGCGTCCTTCGCGTCTGCGACGACCCGGACATGTACACCCGCAGCGCCGCCGACGCCGGCGAGCTCGACCGCTTCGAAGGCGTGCTGGCGCTCCTGCTGGGCCGGCGGCGCGAAGCCGCGGCCTGACCCCTCGCCGCTAATTCGGCGCCTGCGCGTCCAGCGGCCGGTCGCGATGCAGCAGGATCCACTCGGCGTGCTCCTCCAGACAGGCGCGGCCGAGCGCCAGCAAAAGCTCACGTTTCAGGCCGACCGTGGTCGCGCGCGCGAGCCGCCCGCTGCAGCTGGCGAACAGGCGCGCCATGAACTGGAACTGCTTGATCAGTTCCTTGTCCGCCTTCTTGAACGAATAGGCTTCGCGGATACCGGCGATCAGCGGCAGCAAGCCCATGAACAGCAGCAGCAATGACTGGTGCGAGCCGTCGATGCGATGGCCCAGCAGCCACAGCACCAGTGCTCCCGACAGGCCCGCATAGAGCGACAGCCGACCCAGCCGCTCGGTCAGCAGGTAAGCCTTGGCGCGATCCTGTGCGCCTTGCCGGAAGTACGCCAGCTGGCCGCCCTGGCCGGCGTCGTCGCCGACCCAGTGCCGGATGGTCCAGTCCAGCCAGCGCGGGTCCGGCGCCAGTCCGCTGTCCTGCACCAGGCTGGTGCCGCGCATGGCGTGGCGGATCCAGCTCAGCTCCACGTCCTGCTTTTGCAGGAAGCTGTCGTAACCAAGGCTGCCATCCGCCGGCACCGGCACGCCCGCGAGCCGCCAGTACAGCTGCACGCGCAGGCCTTCGGACAGGCCGCGATAATCGAGGTACTTGCGCTGCCACTGCCGCCGCCGCGCAATCCAGGCCAGCAGCGCCCCCGCGGCGAACAACAGCAGGAACGCCGCCACGAATTCACCGCGCGACTCCATGTCGGAATACAGGATGAAAGCCAGGCCCATCAGTGCCGCCGCGACGTGGCTGGCCTGCAGGTTGCGTCGCACGCGCTGGCGGAAATGCAGCGCCAGCCAGTCCGCCGCGCCGAACAGCCGCTCGATCCTCAGCACGCCCGGCGGCACCGGGGCCGGCGGCGGCTCCGGCAGCAGGCGAGGGTAGTCATGCCGGATGCCGGGCCAGTACTTCCGGGTATCGGCATTGAACGCTTCCATCTGCCGGAAGACGGCGCGATAGGCCGCAGGCATTCCCACGTTGACCGGCGTCCCGCCGTCTGCGGTCAGCCATCGGGCCGCGCCCGCGGCCACGGTGCCGGACTCACTGCCGGGCGCCAGCCGGCGTGAACAGGTGACGTGGTAGACGAGGTCGCTCTCGTCATCGGCCAGCAGGTTCGGGGCGATGTCGCGCTTCTCGATCCAGGGCATGGCATTGGTGATGTGGTAATCCACCACCTGGGCCGTGCCGCCCAGCGCATCGCTGGGCTTGCCGTCCCACAGCGCCAGCAGCACCTGGCTGTGCGACGAGATGAACATGCCCAGCTGGGCGTACTGCCGGTTCCGGGCCTGCCCACGCACGGCGACCTGGTCGGCGCTGATGCCCGGCGCCAGCGGCAGTTCACGGACCCGGGCGCCGGACACCAGCGCACGGAACTCGGCCAGCGACTCCGGGGTGTCGAAGTCCCGCTCGTATTCTTCGCGGGCGAACGGCAGCGGCACGAACAGCGGCACGCCCAGGGCCACGGCGGCGCGCGCCGCGATCCGGTCGCCGCCGTCGGCCAAGGGGTTGAGCATGAGCAGCGGCAAGCGCGGGAAATCCCGGCGCAGGGACTGCAGCAGTTCGGTGACCCGCGCCGCGAGCGCCGGGTGCTCCGACGCCGGGATGTCCCGATGGCCGGTCACGCCGACCACGAGGGTCAGCAGGGCATCGTCGACCTGGGGCATGGCGGGGCGCCTGATGGGAACCCCAAGGGCAACGCACTAAGCCCCGGCCAGTGGCCATTCTGGAATTGACATAATATACATTATGCGAATTACAAACCCAGGACGGAAGCGGTGGCTGAGCCAACTCCGCCGGCCTTTGCTTCGTCTGGCCGCAGCGTCAACACCTCGAAGCCAGTGCGCGTCACCGCGACGGTATGCTCGAACTGCGCCGACAGCTTGCCGTCGCGCGTGTAGACGGGCCACTCATCGGGATGGGAACGGACTGCCGCCTTTCCCTGGTTGAGCATGGGTTCGATCGTGAACACCATGCCTTCCTCAAGCACCATCCCCGTGCCTGGCCGCCCGTAATGAAGGATCTGCGGCGCCTCATGCATCTCGCGACCAATGCCATGGCCGCAGTATTCCTTCACTACGCTGTAGCCCCGGGAGCGCGCGTAATGGGCGATGGCATGGCCAATGTCGCCAAGGCGCGCGCCCGGCCGCACCACGGAGATGCCTTTCCACATGGCCTGGTAGGTCGCCGCGACCAGGCGCCTGGCCGCGTAAGACACCTCGCCCACCAGATAGGTCTTGCTTGAGTCGGCGATATAGCCGTCCTTCTCAAGGGTGATGTCCAGGTTGACGATCTGGCCACTGCGCAGGATGTCGTCCGACGAAGGCATGCCGTGGCAAACGACATGATCGATCGAGGCGTTCAGGACATACGGGAATCCGTATTGCCCCTTGCTCGCTGGCCTGGCCTCGAGTCGTTCAACGATCAGGCGTTCGACCAGGTCGTTGATCTCCAGCGTGCTTTTTCCCTCGAGCGGAGTTTCGTCGAGCGCCTCGAAGACCTTTGCGAGCAGCCGTCCCGCCCGCGCCATCAGGGCCAGCTCCGCTGCGCTTTTGATCATCCGCGTCCAGCCCGCATCACGGGCGGCGTCAATCCCGCGGCGCGCAACTCATTGGCCACGATCTGCTGGAAGCCCAGGTCCGGATTCAACTCGCACAGCATGCCCACCTTGATCCAGAAATTGGCCTGCGCGTTGATGGACCGGTGGGTGACGGTACATGCCCGACGAATCTGGTCGTGCAGTTCGTCGTCGATGTTGACAATGCCCATGGCGGACCTTGATATGAAAGATAAGCGAAGCATATACTTTTCGTATACGCCTGTCAGCCTGTCTCCGTCACACGCCCGCGCCAGGCGCGTCGGGTGGAGCGATGGGCTCACTTCCCGGGTGCCACTGCCCTGCTCTGCCGTGCCGAGCCCGTGCGCTCCCTGAAACGGGACGCCTTATGCCGGTTGCCGCAAACCGCCATGCTGCACCAACGCCGCTTGTGCGACTTGGTGCGGTCGTAGAACCAGAGGATGCAGTCGGGATGCTCGCATTGCCTGACCAGCGTGAAATTTCCCTCTACGAGCAAGGTCGCGGCGGCTTCCGCCACGGGGCCCAGCAGTGATGCCGCCGCGTCGCAGTGTGCGTCTCGCGACAGCACCAGAGCGCCCGTCTTCTCGTCGTGCCGAAGCCGCGGGGACGTGAGATAGGCCTTCAGATGATCGTTGAGTGCACCCACGACGACCGGGTGCCCCGCCTTGCGCGCAGTAATCGCTGCCCGAACCGCCGACCTCAGTTCCCGACCTCGCGCCAGCAGGCCGGAGGGTGCCCGCGTGCCTGCCTTCGAAGTGGCCAGGTCGTGTCGCGCCAGCCACCGAACGACATCGTCATCCGTGGCCCAGTAGTCGATGACGCCGTCCTGGCCTCGGACCTCCGTGTTCAACAGGTCCAGCGCCAGGTGGTCACCCAGGAGCGGCGCATCGGCAACGTTTCGGCTCTCAAGGGTCGATGCGTTCATATAAATAACCTCTATAAAAGTGCTTGACAGGTTACCACGGCTCTCGCACACTGCGCCAAGGTAACCTTCATTATTATTTTTACAGGTTACCCGAATCAGCTCCCCCCTCCCTCCCAACACGAGCCGACCCCATGAACCTCAAGAGCCTCCTCCTGGCTGCCACCGCCCTGGGCGGCGTGCATCCCGCCACCGCCACCGAGCCCACCGTCCAGGTCCGTTACCAAACCGCGGAGATCCAGGGCGTCCGCGTCTTCTACCGCGAGGCGGGGCCGGCGGACGCCCCTGCCGTCCTGCTGCTGCACGGATTCGGCGCCTCGTCCCACATGTTCCGGGATCTCATCCCGACGCTGGCGGAGCGCTACCGGGTCATCGCACCCGACCTGCCGGGCTTTGGCCAGACCACGATCAAGGACGGCGTCAAGTTTGCCTACACGTTCGACAACGTCGCCTCGATCATCGACGACTTCACCGACCACAAGGGCCTGGATCGCTACGCGATCTACGTGTTCGATTACGGCGCCCCCGTGGGCTGGCGCCTCGCGGTGGCGAACCCCCGGAAGATCACCGCGATCGTCAGCCAGAACGGAAACGCCTACGAGGAGGGACTGAGCGAAGGCTGGGCCGACATGCGCAAGGCCTGGGACGCGCCGACCGCCGCGAACCGCGAAGCCCTCCGGCGGTTCAACACGCCCGAAATGATCAAGTGGCAGTACACCGAGGGCGTCCGGGATACCTCGCTGATCGCACCCGAGAGCTACCAGTTGGCGTCCGCGGCGATCGAGCGCCTGGGCGTCGATCCGCAGATGGACCTGCTGCTGGACTACGGCAGCAACGTCCGGCAGTACCCGCGACTGCACGCCTATTTCCGCCGGTACCAGCCGCCGACGCTGGCGATCTGGGGAAAGAACGACCCCTTCTTCATCCCGGCCGGCGCGGAAGCCTACAAGCGCGACAACCCGAAGGCCGAAGTTCGGTTCCTCGACACCGGCCACTTCGCCATCGAAACGCATGGCGGCGAGATCGCGACGCGGATGCTCGAGTTCCTCGACCGCAATGTCCAACGCTGACCCCCGGGAGATCCCCCTGGACACCATTCTCATCACCGGGGCCTCGTCTGGTTTCGGCCTCGAAAATGCCGGCGCCGGTCCGCCCGCGCACGCTCCAGGGACGGCATCCCCGACGCTTATGCCGAATGGGCCGGAACGATGCTTTCCGAAGCACCGCCGCAGCGAAGCCACGTCACGACCGCCATCGACGTTGCCAAGGCCGTTTGGCAGGCGGTAACCGAAGCGTCCTCCCCTTTCGCATCCCGGCCGGCGCAGACGCCGTGGCGCTGGCCGCGCAGTCGGCATTGCGGCCCGCGGGCGCCCCGGCGTCGGCCTGATTCTCACCACCCTATTACTTGGAGAAGACAATGAAAGCCAAATCCCTGGCGATATCTGCCACCCTACTCGCGCTTGCACTCCACGCTGGCGTTGCCGTCGGCGCTCCCCCCGCCACGCCGCCTGGCGCCAGCGCGAGAATCGACGGCAACTACATCGTCACCCACGACCAGGTCCGCCTCTATTACAAGGATTGGGGTCCCCGGGACGGCCAGGTCGTGACCTTCAGTCACGGCTGGCCACTGAACTCGGACAGCTGGGAATCGCAGATGGTCTTCCTGGCCTCGAAGGGTTACCGCGTGGTCGCCCATGATCGACGTGGCCACGGGCGCTCCAGCCAACCCTGGGACGGCAACGACATGGACCACTACGCCGATGACCTCGCGGCCATCATCGACGCACTGGATCTCGACGACATCACGATGGTCGGCTTCTCCACCGGCGGCGGTGAGGTTGCGCGCTACGTGGGCCGGCACGGCACCGGGCGGGTGCGCAAGGTAGTCCTCGTCGGGGCCGTGACGCCGTTCATGCTCCGCACCGGCGACAACCCCGAAGGCGCGCCACTCGAGCTCTTCGATGGCTTCCGGAGGGACGCGCTCGAGAACCGCGCCCAGCAGTACCTGGATATCGCATCGGGCCCCTTCTTCGGCTTCAACAGGCCGGGGGCGAAGGCCAGCCCGGGCCTGGTTCAAAACTTCTACGTCCAGGGCATGCAGGCCGGCGCCAAGAACACCTACGATTCGATTGCAGCCTTCTCGGCCACCGATTTCCGTGGCGACCTCGCGAAGTTCGATGTGCCGACCCTGGTCATCCACGGCGGTGACGACCAGATCGTTCCCCCGGCCATGTCGGCGCAGTTGGTGCCGCGCCACGTGAGGCAAGCGCGAGTGTTGCTATACCCCGGGGCGCCGCACGGCATCACGGATACGCACAAGCACCGGCTCAACCAGGACCTCCTGGACTTCCTGGAGAACTGAATGGAATCGGTCGATGCATCGGCGGCCCTTACGGGATCCTTGCGACCACCTTGATCTCGAAGTCGAAACCCGCGAGCCAGTTGACCCCGATCGCAGTCCAGTTCGGGAACGGCGGCTCGCGGAACACCTCGCCCTTCACGGCCATGATGGTTCCGAACTGATTCTCCGGATCCGTGTGAAAGCTGGTCACGTCGACGATGTCGTCGAAACCGCACCCGCCGGCGCGCAAGATTGCCTCGAGGTTGGCGAAGGCCAGACTGACCTGGGCCTCGAAATCAGGCTCGGGCGTTCCGTCGGCGCGGCTTCCCACCTGCCCCGACACGAACAGCAGGTCGCCGGAGCGAATTGCGGCAGAGTAACCATGCGCCTCGTATAGACTGTGGCGATTGATGGGGAAAACGGCTTCTCGATGGGCCATGTCGGTACTCCTGGCGTTGCGGCAGTGGATGCCGGCCACTTTGGAAGACCGCTGTTGGCCGATAAATACCTCGGGACGGACACCACTGTTCCGGAATACGGGCGCTGCCCACAGCCAGCGGAAAAGTCCATGGACCGCATTGATGCCATGCAAGCCTTTGCCCGCGTCGTGGAGACGGGCAGCTTCACCCGGGCCGCCGACACGCTCCAGACCAGCCGCACGCGGGTGACCCAGCTGGTGCAGCAGCTCGAGGCGCACCTTCGGGTCAAACTCCTGAATCGATCGACCCGGAAGGTCAGTGCCACCGCCGACGGCGAGGCGTTCTACGAGCGCGTGGTGCGGCTGCTGGCCGACCTCGACGATGCCGAGACCAGCCTGTCCGTGGCCTCCCGGGTTCCGCGCGGCCGACTTCGCGTTGATGTGCCGGCGCCGTTGGCCAGCCTGGTAGTCGCACCCGCCTTGCCCCGGTTCCACGCCAGGTATCCGGACATCCAGCTTGACCTGGGCGTCAGCGATCGCCGGATCGACCTGATCGAGGAGAACGTGGACTGTGTATTGCGCGGCGGAGAGCCCACCGAACCTTCGATGCGGGCGCGCCACGTCGCGGACCTCCTGCTCGGCGTGTACGCCGCCCCGGGCTACCTGGCCCGTGCGGGCACGCCGACGTCGCCGCAGGCGATCGACGAGGACGGACACGTCGTGGTCGGTTACCGCGGCTCGCGAAGCCGTACCCCGATCGTCCAGACGCTGCACCGCGGCGGGGAGCAGGTTCGCCTGGGCGGACGCCGGCTGCTTGCCGTGGACGATGGCAATGCCTACCTCGCGGCAGGCATCGCCGGGGCCGGTATCCTGGCCCTGCCCAGGTACATGGCGCATGCACCGCTGGCCCGCGGGGAACTGGTGCCCTTGTTCGAGGACTGGACCCTGGGGTCCATGCCGCTATACATCGTCTACCCACCCGGCAGGCATGTGAGTCCGAAATTGCGCGTCTTCATCGACTGGATCATCGAGATCCTGGCGCTCCATGCCCCTGGCATCCGGACCCTGCGTTGACAACGCGACGCGTTCGTCGCCCCGGCGATGCGTCAGCGTGCCGGCTCGTTGCCGTCGATCACCTCCTGGTAGGCGACCAAGTCGAGGAAGGCTTCGGCTGACCGCACGACGCCGTCCTCCATCGTGAGGATCCAGACGAACTGATTCCGATACGGAGCGCCCGATAGCGTGGTGGCGGAACCGTCGAAACGGACGATGACGCGATCATCGACGGCCCAGACGTGGTGGACGACCGGCGTTATGGGCCCCGCCAGTCGATCCACGAGGGGAGCCGCGGCCTGGGTCAGGAAACGGTCGATGCCGACGTAGGTAGCCGCATAAGGTCCAGACCCGTGAATCGTCCAGGTGACCTCCGGCGAAAGGATTTCAAAGACACTGCCCCCGGCCTCCCACTTCTCGAAGGCTTGGCGCACCACGGTTTCGTTGTGCGACGCCGCCTCATGGCACGGCGCGGGCTCCTGCGAAAGGGCGACACCGCCCATGAGGAGAACCGCCGAAAGACTGCAGCAAGCGACAAGCGAAGGAATGTTCATTCAGGCACCCGTGCCCGCGCTGGGGCGAACGATGACTTCATTGACGTCCACCTCCCGCGGCTGGGCGATGGCGTAGGCAATCGCACCGGCGATGGCGTCGGCCCTCAGGGCGATGCGACGGAAGCTCGCCATGGCCTCGCGCGCGTCCGCGTCGCGGATGTGATCCGCCAGTTCGGTGTCGACCACTCCGGGCGAGATGGTGGTGGCGCGCACCGCGCTGCTTTCCTGCCGAAGTCCGTCGGTAATCGCCCATACCGCATACTTCGTGGCGCAGTACACGGCGCCGGTGGGCACCACCACGTGCGCTCCGATCGAGGCGACGTTGATGATGTGCCCCTGCCCCCGCGCTTCCATGGCGGGCAGCACCGCGGCGATGCCGTGCAGCACCCCCCGGATGTTCACGTCGATCATGTGGTCCCACTCGTCCAGCCGGCCGGCACTGAGCGGCGAAAGCGGCATCACGCCGGCGTTGTTGACCAGCACGTCCACCGGTCCGAAGGTCGCGATCGCGTGCGCGGCGAACGCCTGGAAATCGGCGGCGTCGGTAACGTCCAGGGCGCGATAGGCGATCTGACCACCCGTGCCCTGCAGTTCCTCGGCCAGCGCCTGCAAGCGGTCCACGCGTCTGGCGCCGAGCAGCACGCGGTGGCCCTGGTTCACGAGGCGGCGCGCGGTGGCTTCGCCGATGCCGCTGCTGGCACCGGTGATCAGGATGACCTTGTTGTCGTTCGGGACGGTGGACATGGCGGGCGGTTCCTTTTCCGGGGAGTGGCCGGCCCCTGCGGCTGGCCTGGCGCCCATGGTCCGCCCCTCCCCTGCCGCCGCGAATTCCAGTTCATCTGGCAATCTTGCCTATTCCTATCAAATCGCCCGCAATCACCGCCATAAAGTGCTTGAATGACGCCCGATCCCATCAGAGACGGAGGCCAGGCATGGCCGCCAGCCACCCCCCTGCTGCGGAACGCAGCGAGTCGCAGCGGCGCACCGCCGAGCTCATCGCGAGGCTCTGTCCGACCGAAGGCATCACCCTTACGGCACTGGACGGCGTGACGGCACTGCGCTCGAACGGTCCGCTCAAGCGCATGCCGACGCTGTATGAACCCAGCATTTGCATCGTCGTCCAGGGCCGCAAGCGCGGTTTCCACGGCGACCGGGCCTATGTGTACGACGCGCAGCACTTCCTGGCGCTGGCCGTGCCGCTGCCGTTCGAGTCCGAGACCGAATGCACCCCGGAGGAGCCGATGTTGGCGCTGGCGCTGCGCGTGGACACCGCGTTGACCGCTGAGCTCGCTCTCGCCATCGACGAGGCGCGGGGTCCGGTCATCCAAGCGCCGAAGACGATGATGGCAACACCCATGGACGAGGGTCTGGCCGACGCAACCCTGCGTCTGTGCGCAGCGCTGGTGTCACCGTTGGACGCACGCGTGCTGGCGCCGTCGATACTCCGCGAAGTGACCTACCGCGTTCTCACCAGCGAACAGGGCGGCTCGCTGCGCGCCGCCTTGGCCCAGGAGGGCCACTTCGGCCGTATCGCGAAGGCGCTGCGCCGGATCCACTCCCAGTACCACCACGACCTGGACGTGGCGACGCTGGCCGATGAGGCGAACATGAGCGCCCCGGCCTTCCATCGCCACTTCAAGGCGGTTACCAATACCTCGCCGATCCAGTACATCAAGTCCATCAGGCTGCACAAGGCACGTTTGCTGATGATCCGAAGCGGCGAGACCGCGGCAAGCGCCGCCGTGGACGTTGGCTACGAAAGCCCGTCGCAGTTCAGCCGCGAGTTCAAGCGGCTGTTCGGCAACGCACCGGCCATGGAGGCCAAGCGCCTGAAGAGCGTATTGTCAGTCTCCCCGCCGCCGGCTTTCCGCAACGATGGCGCGGCCGGAGGCTAGGCGAGCGCCACGATCTTGCGAACCTTGGCCGCCACCTCCGGCAGTGCTTCCACGACCGGCAGCTGCAGCGGTTCCGCCGCCTGCTCCTTGCACACGTTCGGGCAGCTCTGCCGCATGTAGTTGACGTCGAAGCGCAGGCGCTCGACCAGAAAATCCACGAACGCACGCACTTTCGGCGACGGCACCCGGCCGCGGGTGAACACGGCGTTGAAGTCGACCTCGGGGCCGACCCAGCCGCCGAGCACGCGCACGGCCTGGCCGCTCTCCACGTAGGGCTTGATGCTGACGTCGCTGGCGAACATCAGGCCCTCGCCGCAAAGCATGGCGCCCTGCAGCGGGCCCGGATCGTTGGAAACGAACAGCGGATTGACCGTGAACTCCTGCAGCGGGCCGCCGGCGGACGACGCCAGCGGCCAGCTGTAGCGGTTGCCGTTGCGGTGCTTGGAAAAGGCCAGCACGCGGTGGTGCTGCAGGTCGTCGGGATGAAGCGGCTCGCCGTGGCGACGGATGTACTCGGGGCTGGAATAGATCTGGGTGCGAAAACTATCGAGGCGCCGCGCCACCAGGGACGAATCGGGCAGCGTGCCGATGCGCAGCGCGATGTCCGTATCCGAGGAGATCAGGTCCACCTTCTCGTTGCCGAGCTGCAGGTCGATGCGTACCTCGGGGTAGCGCTGGTGGAATTCGCTGAGCAGCGGGGCGACCCACAGGATGCCGATCGAGTACGGCGCACTGACCCGCAGCCAGCCGCGCGGGCCGCCCTGCAGCTGGTTCACGGCGCTTTCGGCTTCCTCGAGTTCACGGGCGATCCGCACGCTGTGGTCGTGGTAGACCGCGCCAGCCTCGGTGAGTCCCAGTTTGCGCGTGGTGCGGTTGAGCAACTGCGCGCCCAACCTTTCCTCGAGTTCCTGCACCTTGCGGCTGACGGTGGTCTTGGGCAGGCCGAGCATCCTCGCCGCGGCAGTGAAGCTGCCCTGCTCCACCACTTTGGCAAAGATCAGGGTGTCGTTGAGGTCGCGGGACATGGGCGGCTCCTGGCGGGGGGATCGGGCATTGGCCCGTTGGCGGGACAATTATTCCTTTTTTCGGCGGCTAATCAAGTCGCGAGAACAGGCCTAGATTAGCGACCCTGAGCCCAGGCCTCCCGTAAAAACCCTCCCCTGTTGGAAGGTCTGGGCTCCCTTCCCCGCGAGCATCGCAATGTCGACTGTCCCGATTTATCCAGATAATGGGCTAAGCCGTCCCGCCAGCGGGACAATCCAGAAACCGGTGCTGGTGCTCGGCGCCAGTGGCGAAGTCGGCCAGGCCGTGGTGGGCGCGCTGCTCCAGGCACGACAGTCGGTGATCGCCGTGGCGCCCACGCGCGAGGAACTCGCGGCCCTGGCCCGCCCCGAAGGCACCGACGCCGAGCTGGTGCGCCTGCCCGGCAATACCCAAACGGATACCGCTGGCGCCGCGCTGGCAAACGCCGTCCGCCTGCTGCGGCGCCCGCCGGGGGCCGTGGTGGCGATGGTCGGCGGCTCGTTCACGCCAGGGCGCCTGCTCGACCTTCCGGTCGAACGCCTGCGCGAGAAACTCGACGAAGACCTGTTCCCGCACCTGGTCGCCGCGCGCCACCTGGTGCCGATGCTCGCCGAGCACGCAGCCCACGGCACCTACCTGTTGATCGGCGGTCCGGCCGCGGAATCACCGTGGGCCGGCTACAGCCACCTGTCGGTCAGCTCCGCGGCGCTGCGCATGCTCGCCCTCGCACTTCGCGAGGAAACGCTGGGCGGTCCGGTGCGGGTGCAGCAGCTCGCGGTGTGCGCACCGCTGCTTACGCAGGCCAACCACGACCACGGCTGTCCCGACTGGCCGCGGCCAGAGGAACTGGGACGTCGCGTCGTGGACGTGCTCGCCCTTTCCGGCCACCCGCCGTTGCTGCGCTTCGAGCGCCGCCGCAATCGCTGACGTCCCCTTCCCCGCCCTATCCGAGAGAGATCCCCGATGAACCGTCACCCCCTCCGCCTGCTCGCCCGCAGCGCCACCTTCGCGCTGACGCTCGCCATCCTCGCCGCCTGCGGCACCAAGACCCAGCAGCAGGACGCGATGCCACCCGCGCAGGTCAGCGTTGCACCCGTCATCGTCAAGGACGTCACCGTCACCGATGACTTCACCGGCCGCATCGCCGCGGTGGAGACCGTCGAGCTTCGCCCGCGTGTCGGCGGCTACATCGAGCGCGTCGAGTTCGAGGAAGGCCAGGAGGTGCGGAAAGGCCAGGTGCTCTTCACCCTGGATGCCCGGACCTACCGCGCCGAGTTCGACCGCGCCCGCGCCGAGCTCGAACGCACGCGCAGCCGCGCCGCGCTGGCCGCCAGCGAACTGGCGCGTGCCCGCAAGCTACTCGAGGCCAGTGCGATCTCCCGGGAACTCTTCGAGCAGCGCCGCGCCGCCACGTCGCAGGCGGAAGCCGATGTGCAGGCCGCCCAGGCCCAGGTCGACGTCGCGCGACTGAACCTGGAATTCACCCAGGTGCGCGCGCCCATCGACGGCCTCGCCGGCCGCGCGCTGGTGACCGCGGGCAACCTGGCGTCGCCGGACACCACGGTGCTGGCCACCCTCGTCTCGCTCAACCCCGTACACGTGTACTTCGAAGGCGACGAGCAGACCTACCTGCGATACGCCCGCCAGGCCCGCGAGGACGGGCGCGACGGCGCCCGCGGCGCCAGTAACCCGGTGCGCGTGGGCCTCGCGGGCGAAGAAGGCTACCCGCATGCCGGCATCCTCGACTTCCTCGACAACCAGGTCGACCCGCGCACCGGCACCATCCGCGCGCGGGCAGTGCTTGACAACAGCGAGCGCCTGTTCACGCCCGGGCTGTTCGCCCGGGTGCAGTTGGTCGGAAACGAGCCGGAGCAGGCGCTGCTGATCGACGACAAGGCCGTGCTTACCGACCAGGACCGCAAGTACGTCTACGTGCTGGGCGAAGGCGACACCGCCGTGCGCAAGGACGTGGTGCTCGGCCGCATGGTCGACGGACTGCGGATCATCGAAAGCGGGCTCGTCGCCGGCGACCAGGTCGTCGTGGGCGGCGTGCAAAAAATCTTCTTCCCGGGCATGCCGCTCGACGCCCGGCACCAGGACGGTGTCGTGGGCGAAGCCACCGCCGTCGCCAGCGCGCACTGAACCCTTAAAGCGAGCCCGCCATGGACTTCTCACGCTTCTTCATCGACCGGCCGATCTTTGCCGCCGTGCTTTCGATCGTGATCTTCGCCGCCGGCCTGATCACGCTGCCCCTGCTGCCGGTCGGCGAGTACCCCGAGGTGGTGCCGCCCTCGGTGGTGGTGCGCACCGTGTACCCGGGTGCCAACCCCAAGGTGATCGCCGAAACCGTAGCCACGCCGCTGGAGGAAGCCATCAACGGCGTCGAGGACATGATGTACGTCAAGTCCGTCGCCGGCTCCGACGGCGTCATGATGATGACCGTCACCTTCCGCCCCGGCACCGACGCCGACGAAGCGGCGGTGCGGGTGCAGAACCGGGTCAGCCAGGCGCTGGCGCGGCTCCCCGAGGACGTGCGCCGCCAGGGCGTGACCACCCAGAAGCAGTCGCCGGTGTTCCTGATGGTGGTGCACCTGGTGTCCACCGACGGCCGCTACGACACGCTCTACCTGCGTAACTACATGCGCCTGAACGTGCGCGACGAGCTGGCGCGCATCCCCGGCGTGGGCGACGCCCAGCCCTTCGGCGGCGGCGACTACGCGATGCGGCTGTGGCTGGACCCCGACAAAGTCGCCTCGCGCGGCCTCACCGCGGGCGACGTGCTGCGCGCGGTGCGCGAGCAGAACGTACAGGTCTCGGCCGGCCAGCTTGGCGCCGAACCGATGGCCAATGGCAGCGATTTCCTGCTGCCGATCAACGCCAAGGGCCGCCTCGAGACCGTCGAGGAGTTCGGCAACGTGGTGATCAAGAGCGGCGCCGACGGCGAAATCGTCCGGCTCGCGGACGTGGCCCGCATCGAACTGGCCGCCGGCGACTACACCCTGCGCGCGCGCCTGGACGGCATGAACGCGGCCGCGATCGGCATCTTCCAGGCGCCAGGCGCCAACGCCCTCGACATCCGCGACGCGGTCACCGAGAAGATGCAGGAGATCTCCACGCGGCTTCCGCCGGGCGTTGAGATCAAGTCGGTTTATGACACCACCCTGTTCGTCCGCGACTCGATCAAGGCCGTGGTGGCCACCCTGCTAGAGGCCACGCTGCTCGTGGTGCTCGTCGTGATCCTGTTCCTGCAGACCTGGCGAGCCTCGATCATCCCGCTGATCGCGGTGCCGGTCTCGGTGGTCGGAACCTTCGCGGTGCTCTACCTGCTGGGCTACTCGGTCAACACCCTGACGCTGTTCGGGCTGGTGCTCGCCATCGGCATCGTGGTGGACGACGCGATCGTGGTGGTCGAAAACGTCGAGCGCAACATCGCCGAAGGGCTGACGCCGCTGGCCGCCGCCCACCAGGCGATGAAGGAGGTCTCCGGACCGATCATCGCGATCGCGCTGGTGCTGTGCGCCGTGTTCGTGCCGATGGCCTTCCTGGACGGCGTCACCGGACAGTTCTACAAGCAGTTCGCCGTGACGATCGCCATCTCCACCGTGATCTCGGCCATCAACTCGCTGACGCTATCCCCGGCCCTGGCCGCGCGCCTGCTCAAGCCGCACGATGCCGCCAAGGACGCGCCGTCGCGCCTGATCGACCGGCTGTTCGGGTGGGTGTTCCGTCCCTTCAACCGGTTCTTCAACCGCAGTTCGCAGCGCTACGAGGGCGCCGTGGCGCGCACGCTCGGCCGCCGCGGCACCGTGTTCGGCGTCTATGCGGCACTGCTGGTGGCCACGATGGCGATCTTCGCCACCGTGCCCAGCGGCTTCATCCCGGTGCAGGACAAGCTGTACCTGATCGCCGGCGTGAAGATGCCCGAGGGCGCCTCGATCGAACGCACCGACCGCGCGCTGCAGAAGATCGCGGCCATCGCCGGGGAGATCGACGGCATCGAGAGCGAGATCGCCTTCCCGGGCCTCAACCCGCTGCAGTTCACCAACACTCCCAACAGCGGCGTGATCTTCTTCACGCTCGATCCGTTCGAGCGCCGCGAGCGCAGCGCCGCCGACATCACCGCCGAACTCAATGCGAAGATCGCCGGCATCGAGGAGGGCTTTGCCTTCGCGCTGATGCCGCCGCCGATCCAGGGGCTGGGCAATGGGTCGGGCTACTCGCTGTTCATCGAGGACCGCGCCGGCCTCGGCTACGGCGAACTGCAGAATGCCTTCAACGCCTTCCAGGGCGCGGTGTCGCAGACGCCGGGCATGGGCTTCCCGATCAGCAGCTACCAGGCCAACGTGCCCCAGCTGGAAGCCGAAGTAGACCGGACCAAGGCCAAGGCCCAGGGCGTGCCGCTGACCGAGCTGTTCGAAACGCTGCAGACCTACCTCGGCTCGGCCTACGTCAACGACTTCAATATGTTTGGCCGGACCTGGCAGGTGATCGCCCAGGCCGACGGCCCGTTCCGCGACGACGTGCAGGACATCGCCAACCTGCGCACCCGCAATGACCGTGGCGAGATGGTGCCGGTGGGCAGCCTGGTCACGATCCGCGAGACGTTCGGCCCCGACCCGGTGATCCGCTTCAACGGCTATCCGGCCGCCGACGTGCTCGGCGAAGCCGACCCGCGGTTGTTCGCCTCGGCCGACGCCATGGCCAAGGTCGAGGAAATCGCGGCGCAGGTGCTGCCCCCGGGCATGGGCTACGACTGGAGCGACCTCAGCTACCAGCAAGCGACCCAGGGCGACGCGGCCCTGGTGGTGTTCCCGCTGGCGGTGCTGCTGGCCTTCCTGGTGCTGGCGGCGCTTTATGAGAGCTGGACGCTGCCGCTGGCGGTGATCCTGATCGTGCCGATGACCCTGCTGTCCGCGCTGTTCGGCGTCTGGCTGACCGGCGGCGACAACAACGTCTTCGTCCAGGTGGGGTTGGTGGTGCTGATGGGCCTGGCCTGCAAGAACGCCATCCTGATCGTGGAGTTCGCGCGCGAGCTGGAGCTGCAGGGCAAGGGCATCGTCGAGGCCGCCCTCGAGGCCTGCCGCCTGCGCTTGCGGCCGATCGTGATGACCTCGATCGCCTTCATCGCCGGCACGGTGCCCTTGGTCCTGTCCAGCGGCGCCGGCGCCGAAGTCCGCTCGGTCACGGGCATCACGGTGTTCGCAGGCATGCTGGGCGTGACCCTGTTCGGCCTGTTCCTGACCCCGGTGTTCTACGTCGCGCTGCGCAAGCTGGTGCACCGCCCGCTCGTGTCCCATGCCGCGGCACCCGGCGACGCTGCCGGCCTGGCGACGCATTGATCGCCCGACTACCCCTTGGAGATCCCTTGATGTCCCGCGCCAAACGCTTTGCGTCCGCCCCGCTTCCCTCCGCGATCCTGCTGTCGTTGCTGCTAGCCGGCTGCATGGTCGGCCCCGATACCGTCCGTCCCGAGATCAACACCGGCAACAGCTTCCTGCGGGATGAGACCGCAGCGGGCCGGAGCGGACATTCCGCCGCGGCGTATGCAGGCACCGAGGCCGAGTTCTGGCGGCGTTTCGAGGACCCGCTGCTCGCGCGGCTGGTCGAGGACGCGCTGCGCGAAAACCACGACCTGCGCATCGCACTCGCCCGCGTCGACCAGGCCAGGGCGCTGGCGCGGCAGTCCAGGCGGGACCTGCTTCCGTCCGTCACCGCGGAGGGCGGCTACAGCGAGTCGCGCGCGAGCGCAGACCAACTGCCGGGCGTAGTCCGCAGCGGTCGCGATGGCGAAAGCCACGACGTCGGCGTGCGCGCGGCCTGGGAGCTCGACTTCTTCGGCAGGGTACGCCGCAGTGCCCAGGCCGACAGAGCCGATGCCCAAGCAGCAGCCTACGACCTCGCCGCCCTGCAGGTCGCCATCGCCGCGGAGGTGGCCCAGGCCTATTTCGAGCTGCGCGGCCGACAGTCCCAGCTCGCCGTGGCAAACGACAATGCGGTGAACCAGGCGGCATCGCTGGAACTCGTCACCGCGAGGCTGGACGCCGGCCAGGGAACCGAGTTCGACACCGCGCGTGCCCGCGCCCAGCTCGAGTCCACGCGTTCGCGCCTTCCCGCGCTGCAGGCCGAGGTCGCCATCGCGATGCATCGCATCGCCGTGCTGACCGGCCGCTCGCCCGAAACCTTGGTAGCGACGCTCGAAGAGCCCCTGCCGCTGCCGGTGCTGCTGGATCCCGTCGCGGCCGGCGCACCGGGCGATCTGTTGCGTCGCCGCCCGGACATCGCCGCGGCCGAAGCGCGGCTCGACTCGGCCACGGCCCGGATCGGCGTCGCCACGGCCGACCTGTTCCCGCGATTCACGCTGGGCGGCCTGATCGGCAGCCAGTCCCTGGACGCGGCAGCGCTCTTCGGACGCGACTCAGAGACGCGGCGGGTGGCGCTGGGCGTGGACTGGAGCTTCCTCGAGGCGGGCCGCGTGCGGGCACGCATCGCAGCGGCCGAAGCCGGCGCCGACGAGCGCCTGGCCCGCTATGAGCAGACCGTGCTGCAGGCATTGGAGGAAACCGAGAACGCACTGGTGCGCTACCAGCATGCGCGTGCCGAGCTTGCCTCGCTTCGGGAGGCCGCCGAGGCGGGTACCCGGGGTGCAGCGCTCGCGCGGACGCGCTTCGAGGGCGGGCTGGTGGATTTCATCGATGTCATCGATGCCGAGCGCGCCAGGCTTGACCTCCAGGACCAGCTGGCGCAGAGCCAGGCACGTACGGCCGTCGCCCTGGTGTCCGTGTACCGCGCGCTGTCGGGTGGCTGGCCCGGCCAGCCGCGCAGGCCGCCCGGGCCGACCGGGTGAATCCCGGTACAGGCCAGTGAAAGAACCCTTGCGGCGTCCGCCGCCGGAGCGGCGAAAGGCCACCCAACCGATTGAATGAATTGGGAAATTTTTTGCGCGCGGGGTGGTGGTGCGCGCAGCCCTGATTTTGGGTCAGAATCGGGCGCGCCGCCGCCGAGGTGGCCGTTCAACAGACCCAGGGGAAAACCATGCTTCGTAACGCCGGCCGCACTGTCGCGGCGCGCTTCATGTCGGTTTCGATCCGCCGCGCCTTGCCCGTCCTGCTGCTATGCGGCTTCGGCACCCACGCACTGGCCCAGGCCATCCCGCTTACGGGCGGTACCTACACCCAGGATTTCGACACGCTGGCCAACACCGCCGGCAGCACCACCAACAGCACGCTGCCCACGGGCTGGCTGATCAGCGAAACCGGCGGCGGCGCTCGCGACAACGAGCAGTACGCCGTCGACACCGGCGCCAGCAACACCGGCGACATCTTCAGCTATGGCGCCGCGGGCAGTACAGAACGCGCGCTCGGCAGCCTGCGCAGCGGCACCCTGGTCGCCAGCTACGGCGCCTGCTTCAGCAACAGCACCGGTTCGACGCTGGCGTCCTTCGATGTCGCCTACACCGGTGAACAGTGGCGCCTGGGCACGGCGGCCCGCACCGACCAGATCGACTTCCAGTACAGCCTCGACGCCACCTCGCTGACCACCGGCACCTGGGTGGACGTCAATGCACTCGACTTCATCACGCCCAACACGGCCACCACGGGCGCCAAGGACGGCAACGCTGCCGGCAACCGCACGGCGCTGTCCGCGACCGTCGGCAGCCTGGCCATCGCCAACGGCAGCACGTTCTGCCTGCGCTGGAACGACGCCGACGCCACCAGCGCCGACGACGGCCTGGCCATCGACGACGTCTCGGTCACGGTCGGCGGCGGCAGCGGCCTGCCGGTACTGACGATGTTGGATGCCGCGGCCCCCGAGGGCGACGGCCCGGGCACCAGCTTCTCCGCCGGGGTGCTGCTTCAGCTGAGTGCACCGGCCGGCCCCGGCGGCGTCAGCTGGGAAGCCACCGCCACGGGCGGCACCGCCACGCCCTTCGGCGATGGTAGCGACCCCGACTACGATTTCGGGGAGCAGACCTGGAGCGGCGTGATCCCCGAGGGGCAGTCCGCCATCAGCTTCGTGGTGCCCGTGGTCGGCGACACGCGTCCCGAAGCCGATGAAACCTTCATCGTCACCGTCTTCAACGTCGTCGGCGCCGTGGTGGCCGATGGCATCGGCGTGGGCACGATCCAGAACGATGACTTCACCATCGTGCCGATCGCCGAAATCCAGGGCGCGGGCCTCGACTCGCCGCTCACCGGCAGCACGGTCACCACCGTCGGCGTGGTCACCGCGCAGAAGTTCAACAACGGCTTCTTCCTGCAGACGGCGGATGCCGAGACCGACCTCAATCCGGCGACGTCCGAGGGCATCTTCGTCTTCACCAACACCGCGCCGCCCGCCTCGGCCGCGGTCGGCAACCGCGTGCGCGTCACCGGCACGGTCGCGGAATTCACGCCGACCACCAACCTCAACCAGCTCTCGATCACCCAACTCACGCAGGTCGCGTCCATCCAGGTGCTGTCGTCCGGCAATGCCCTGCCCACCCCGGTCGCGCTGACCAGCACGGACTTCGGCCCGACCGCCCTGCCCGGCACCGCCGAGAAGTACGAAGGCATGCGCGTGAGCGTGGCCAATGGCCTGGTGGTCGCTGCCTCCGACGGCAACATCAGCGAAGGCCCCGCGACTTCCACCACCACCGGCGTCTTCCACGTCGTGGTGCCCGGCGTGGACCGTCCGTTCCGCGAGGCCGGCATCGGCGTGCTGGACGTGTTCCCGATCCCGGGCGGCAAGACGCCGCCGCGCTTCGACACCAACCAGGAACGCCTGATGGTGCGCAGCCGTGGCCAGGTCGGCGCCACCGCCATCGCGCTCGACGCCGAGGCGCAGGTCTCGAACCTGGTGGGCGTGCTCGACTACTTCTCCGGAACCTGGGCGCTGCTGCCGGATGCCGGCTCGCCGCCCACGGTGAACGGCGGCAAGGCAGGCACCCCGGTGGCCGATGCCGCGTATGAAGACGTTACCATCGGCGCCTTCAACCTGCTTCGCTTCTTCGACGAAATCAACGACAGCAACGGCGCCCCGACCCTGCAGGTCGCCGCGCTGGACAAGCGCCTCACCAAGACCTCGCTGGCCATCTGCGACTACGTCAAGGCGCCCGACATCCTGGGCGTGGTGGAAGTCGAGAACCTGCGCGTGCTCGGCCTGCTCGCCGACCGCATCAACGCCACCTGCGCCCGCGCGCCGCAGTACGTGCCCTACCTCGTGCAGGGCAATGACCCGGGCGGCATCAACGTCGGCTTCCTGGTCAGCACGCGCAGCCTGGGATCGGTGAACCGCGTGGACGTGGTCGAGGTCGTGCAGTACGGCAAGGACACCCTGTTCACCAACCCGGATGCGTCCACCAGCCTGCTCAACGACCGCCCGCCGCTGATGCTGCGCGCCGTCGTCAACCAGGACAACGGGGCCACCTACCCGGTCACGGTGTTCGTGAACCACCTGCGCTCGCTCAACGGCATCGACGACTCGACGGCCGGAAGCAATGGCTGGCCGACGGAAAGCGATCGCGTGCGGAACAAGCGCGCGCAGCAGGCGCTCTACCTGGCCAACCTGGTGGAAGCGCGCCAGCAGGCCAATCCGGATGAGCACATCGTCCTGCTCGGTGACTTCAACGCCTTCGAGTTCAGCGACGGCTACGCCGACGTCATGGGCATCATCCGCGGCGACGAAGCGCCCGAAGCCGAAGTGCTGACCTTCACGGCCAGCCCGGTCACCGCCCCGCTCATCGACGGCTCCGAACTGATCACGGAGGCCGCCGAGCGCTACTCGTACGTCTTCGCCGGCAACGCGCAGACGCTCGACCACGTGATCGTCAACGAAGCGCTGGTGATGGACACGGGCAGCCTGTCGGTCGACCACGCCCGCATCAACGCCGACTTCGGCGTGCACCACTACGGCGTGGCCGGCATCGCCCTGCGCACCTCCGACCATGATCCGGTGCGGCTGGCCATCGGTGTCCAGGACTTCCGCACCGCCGACCTGTCCATCACCGCCGGCGCCACGCCGGCCTCCGTCGCGGGCGGCGGCATCGCCACGTTCACTGCCACCGTCGACAACGACGGCCCGAACGAAGCCATCGCGCCCAGCGTCGCGCTGGTGTTCGACGCGCTGGTGTCGGTGACGGTCAGCGAGCCGGTCGGCTGGAGCTGCGGCACGCCGGTGCAGGCGGGCGGCACCACCAGCGTCAGCTGCACGACGTCGTCCCTGGCCGTCGGTGCGCAGGCCAGCTTCAGCGCCGCCGTGACGGTGCCGCTGCAGGCGTCGCCGAGCACCCTGCAGATGGACGCGGCCGTGCTGTCGCAAACCAACGACCGCAACGCCGCCGACGATTCGGCCACCGCCAGCGTGGCGGTCGAGGCCGCGCTGCCGTTCGCCGACCTGGGCCTGCGCCTGATCGGCGGCCCGGTGGGCAGCGTGCCCGCTGGCTACATCACGACCACGGTGGTGCAGGTCCGCAACGGCGGCCCGAACGCCAGCAGCCAGCCGACGGTGACCTTCACCGGCAACGTGGGCCCGGGCAGCGCCTCGGTGCTCCCGCCGGCCGGCTGGAACTGCGTGGCCGGCTCGCTGGGCAACGGCAATTTCAACACCGTGTGCACCGCCACCGGCAGCCTCGCCAGCGGCGCCCGCGTCAACTTCACCCTCAACGTCACGGCGCCGAACGTGCAGGGCCAGCCCACGCTGACCTACCGCGCCACGGTGGGCTCCACCACCACCAGCGACCCGTTGCCGGTGAACAACAGCGCCACCCGCACGCTGCAGGTCGAGGGCGCGCCGGCCACGATCCCGGGCCAGTCCGGCCGCGGCTGACCCTTGGCGCCATCGCAACCCCCGGAAGCGCGGCCCAGGCCGCGCTTCTTTTTTGGCCACTGGATCCCGGACCCGGGATGCGGCCCGGCGTCGTCCGCCAACCGGGCCAAGTCCGGAGCCCGGGTCATGCCCCGGAAGAAACCTTAATCCGGATACACCGCCACGATCTCGCAGCCGCGCCTGGACAGCACGGCGCTGATATCGCTGCCGGCCATGCCGCCGAGGGACTCGGAGAGGATGACCCGGTCGCCCGGATTGCCGCAAATCCAGCCGATGCCGACGCCGGAGACGAAGCTCAGTTGGGTCGAGTACTCGGCTTCCGGGCACGCGCCGGTAAGTTCGAGGCGATAGCTGGCCCGCTCGCGCGAACCGCGCCGCGGCTGGGTGGTGACCACGATGTCGCCGTCGAGGGTGTGCCACCCGCGGACGCGGCGCGGATCCACGCAGTACTCCGGCGAGGGCGCGAAGCGGCGCTTGGGCTGGGACTTGCCGTCCACCACCACGGTGGCCAGGGTCGGCGTCGGGTTCTTGTGGGCGTCCTCGCGCAGGGCCAGCGCCCAGCCGCGCGCGTCGAGCGGCTGCACGCCGCCGATCGCGCAGTCCCTGTCGCCGACACGCAGCCACTCGCGGCCGGTGCCGCAGACCCAGCCGTGCGGGGCGATGGCCAGCAGCGCTGCGCCATCCGCACGAGGGCAGGCCTCCGCCAACGTGATGCGATGGGCGCCGGTGGGGGTGCGCAGCAGGACGACGCGTTCGTCGAGATGCCGGGCCTCGGTGACGGCGCGGGCGTCCATGCAGTCCGGATGCGGTGCCGCGGGGCGCGCCGCCGGCGCGATGTCGGACGCGGCGACGTTCGTCGCCAGCAGGAGGCCCAGCCAGGAAAAACCGATCAACGCTTGGATCCTCCGTGCCTGCCGCGTGGGGCGGCGTTTCGCGGGATGCCGCGAACGCGGCACGATGGCGCTGACGGTATCATGGCCCCTCGTCCTTCAAAGGCCTGCCCCATGGCCAAGCCCAACCCGCTCCAGGAACAATTGCTCAAGGCCGGCCTGGCCAAGAAGTCCAAGGTCGCCGAAGCCGCCCGCGCCCAGGAAAAGGCCCGGCACGGCAAGGGCCCGGCGGAATCGGCGGAAATCCAGCGCGAGGCCGAACGCGCCCGACTCGAGAAGGTCGAGCGCGACCGCGCTTTGGCGGCGGAACAAAAGGCCAGGGCCCGCGCCAGCGAGCTGCTGGCGCAGGCCCGCCAGATCATCCAGGACAAGAAGCTGCCGCGCGCCGGCGACAGTGAGTATCGCTTCACCGCCGACGGCGCCATCCGCACCCTGCTGATCGACGCCGAGCAGCGCAAGCAGCTGGCCTCCGGCGCGATCGTGGTCGCGCGCCTGGGCGAGCGCTACGAGCTGCTGCCCCGCCGCGCCGGCGACCAGGTGCGCGAGCGCGCGCCCGACCTCATCGTGCTCGACCACGGCCAGCCCAGCGACGCGCCCGCTGCCAGCGACGAGGACGACGCCTACTACGCGCAGTTCAAGGTGCCCGACGACCTGGTCTGGTGATCAGGCCAGGAACACCCTCGGGTGCTCCGGCGTGTCCGGCGGCGGCGGCATTCCCTTCCAGCTCCCGATGCGGGCGATCCCGGTGCCCCAGGCATCAAAGACCATCGCTTGGGCCGGCTTTCCCCAGCCCCAGGCGTTGATCGCGGTTTCGCGCGAGCGTGCCCGTTCCCGGAAGTGTGCGGCCCGGGCTTGGAGCCTGGCCGGGACCTCGTCAAATCGCCCGTTTGCCACAGCCCCCAGCAGGCAGGCCAGGCCCGCCGTATCGTCCTGGCGCAGGTTCGTGGCCCGCAGGGATGGGAGCGCCAGGTCCGCCGGTTCACGGCCCGACAGCAGGCGAACCATGGCCCTCGTCAGCGCCGCGTGGGGACGCTGGTTGACGTTCAGGGCCTCGGGTGGCCAGAACGCGGATTCATCCAGCGTCGCGCACCACGCCCGGGTGTTGTCGGCGTCTCCGTCGAGCAGTCGCAACACCAAGGCGCTCAGCAAGCCCGCCCACATCTGCCGCTGGGAGGCGTCGCCCGCCAGCGCGCGCAACGCCTCCCCGCGCACGCCGTCGACGGCACCCACCCGCCGGAACCAATCGCGCGCCGCCGCAAGGTCACCATCCAGCCGCCAACTGCCCTGGCCAAGCAGCAGCACTGACTCGCAATACTCATCGCACATTCGAAAAGTGTGGCCATGCAGGCCCTGGACGCGCTGGACAGACAGCGCCTCGTCCCAGCCATCCACCAGCTGATTGAACGTTTCAAGCGCGTTCCCACGCTGCCTGCGCGCCTCGGCCAGCGGGTCGGGCCCGGTCACGTGCTTTTTTCCTGAACGACGTCGACGGCACAGGCCATCGACACGGCTTCGTAGCCGGCAAATGCACGGCCCGGCGCGCAGGTCGCACACTCGGGATCGGCGGACAGTCGCGTTTCCCGGAAGCGCATGCGCAGCGCGTCGAAGTGCAGCAGCCGCCCCGTCAGCGGCTCGCCCAAACCCAACAGCAGCTTGATCGCCTCGGTGGCCTGCAGCAGGCCGATGATGCCGGGCAGCACGCCCAGCACGCCGGCCTCGGCGCAGTTCGGCGCATCCTCGGCCGCCGGCGGTTCGGGGAACAGGCAGCGATAGCAGGGCGCCCTGCCCCGCTGGCGGCCGGCGTCGAACACGCTGACCTGCCCTTCGAAGCGGTGCACGGCGCCGTAGACCAACGGCTTGCCCAGCTGCACGCAGGCGTCGGACAGCAGGTAGCGCGCGGCGAAGTTGTCGGCGCCGTCCACCACCACGTCGACGTCGCGCACCAGCGACTCGACGTTGTCGGCGGTGACGCGCACGCGGTGCGTCTCGATGCCGACGCGCGGATTCAGCGCGCGCAGCGCCTCGCGCGCCGAATCCACCTTTGGCACGCCGATGCGCGCCTCGGTGTGCAGGATCTGCCGCTGCAGGTTGCTGCGGTCCACCACGTCGTCGTCGGCCAGCACCAGCCGGCCGACGCCCGCCGCGGCGAGATAGAACGCCGCCGGCGAACCGAGGCCGCCCGCGCCCACCATCAACACGCGCGACGCCGCCAGTTTGCGCTGGCCTTCGAGCCCCACCTGCGGCAGTCGCAGGTGGCGCGAGTAGCGCTCCAGGAAATCCGCGTCCTCGTCGGCACCGGACATCTCCGGCAAGCCGTCGCGCCGCCACTGCTCGAAGCCGCCGGCCACGGAGGCCAGCCGCGTGTAGCCGCGCGCGCGCAGCGCCCTGGCCGCCGCCAGCGAGCGCATGCCGCCGGCGCAGATCAGCAGCACTTCGGCAGCGGGCTCGGGCAACCACTGCGCCGGCGCGGCCTCGAGCGCGGCGCGCGGCACCGCCAGCGCCTCGCGCGGCAGGCCCAGGGCGTGCTCGCCGGGCTCGCGCACGTCCACCAGGCGGGCGCCGGCCTGCTGCCGGCGCAGGGCCTCGGCGGGCCCGATTTCCTCGATCTCGTCCATGCCCGCCAGTCTAGCGCCCTGCCCCGCCGGCCGGCAGGCGCTTGACCGCGGTCAACGGCGGCGGCCGGCGGGCATGGTGCAATCAGGCATGCTGCGGATGTCGCTGCGGACGGAGCGCGTTTCGATGACCGACCCGCTGTCCCCCACGCCTGCCGGCGGCCTCGACCCCGCCGAGGCGGTGCGCCGCCTCGCGGCGTTCGGCCCGAACGCGCTGCCCGCGCCGAAGCCGCGCAGCTTGGCGCGCATCGTCCGCGAAGTGCTGACCGAGCCGATGTTCCTGCTGCTGGTGCTGGCCGCCGCCAGCTACGTGCTGCTGGGCGACCTGGGCGAAGGCTTGCTGCTGGGTGCGTTCGCCGTGCTCACCATCGGCCTGGTGGTGATGCAGGAGCGACGGGGCGAGCGCGCGCTGCAGGCGCTGCAGGCCCTGGGCACGCCGGTGGCCACCGTGCTGCGCGGCGGCGAGGCGCGGCGCATCCCCGGGCCCGAGGTGGTGCCGGGCGACCTGCTGCTGGTGGAGGAAGGCGAGCGCATCGCCGCCGATGGCGTGCTGCAGGCCTGCCGCGGGCTGACGGTGGACGAGTCGCTGCTCACCGGAGAGAGCGTGCCGGTCGGCAAGCGCGCCGCGCGTGCCGGGGATCCCGACGCCGCCGACCCGGGCGGCGACGACCTGCCCTTCGCGTATTCCGGCACGCTGGCCACGGCGGGCGACGGCCGCGTGCTCGTATCCGCGACCGGGCTCGCCACGCGGGCGGGCCGCATTGGCCGCTCGCTGGCGGTGATCGAGACCGAGGCGACGCGGCTGCAGCTGAACACGCGCCGGCTGGTGCGGCTGTTCGGCCTGTTCGCCGCGGTCGTGAGCCTGGCGATGCTGCTCTTCCACGGGCTGGTGCGCGGCGAATGGGTGGAGGGTCTGCTCGGCTCGATCGCGCTGGCGATGGGCCTGCTGCCGGAGGAATTCCCGCTGGTGCTGACGGTGTTCTTCGCCATCGGTGCGTGGAGGCTGGCGAAGGTGAACGTACTGGCGCGACGTTCGGCGGTGATCGAGACGCTGGGCGCAGCCACGGTGCTGTGCGTGGACAAGACCGGCACGCTCACCGAGAACCGGATGCGCATCCGCTGCCTGGACGCCGGCGGCGAGGTGTTCACCGCGGACGACTCGCCGGGCGCGATGGACGCGGCGCAGCGCGAATTGCTGGAGCATGCCTTCCTGGCCACTCGGCCGCAGAGCTTCGACCCGATGGACCGTGCGGTCGGCGAACTGGCGCTGGCCTCGCTCGAGGGGCGCGACCCCCGGCATGCCGACTGGTCGCTGGGACGCCACTACGGCCTCACGCCCTACCTGCTGGCGATGTCGCAGGCGTGGCGCACGCCGGCCGGCCACCACGCCTTCGCCAGCAAGGGCGCGCCGGAAGCCGTCGCCGACCTGTGCCACCTGCCGGAAAACGACAAGGCCCGCTGGATTGCGCGCGTGGCGGCACTGGCCGCCGACGGTTTGCGCGTGCTGGCCGTGGCGGCGGGTGACCACCGCGGCGAGGCGCTGCCGGACGACCCGCACGACGTCGACTTCCGCTGGCTGGGGCTGGTCGCGTTCGAGGATCCGCTGCGGCCCTCGGTGCCCGCCGCGATCGCCGAGGCGCGGCGCGCCGGCATGGCGGTGAACATGATCACCGGCGATTTCCCGGCTACCGCCTGCGCGATCGCGCGCCAGGCCGGCATCGACACCGGCGCCGGCGCCCTCACCGGCACCGAGCTCGACGCGCTCGACGACGCGGCCCTGCGCGCCGCGCTCGGGCGCACGCACGTGTTCGCGCGCATCCGGCCGGAGCAGAAGCTGCGCCTGGTCGAGGCCTTCAAGGCCCGCGGCGACGTGGTGGCGATGACCGGCGACGGCGTCAACGACGCGCCCGCACTCAAGGCCGCGCACATCGGCATCGCCATGGGCCAGCGCGGCAGCGACGTCGCCCGCGAGGCGGCGGCGATGGTGCTGCTGGACGAGGACTTCGGCGGCATCGTCGCGGCGGTGGCCGTGGGCCGGCGCATCTTCGACAACCTGCGCAAGGTGATGCTCTACATCGTCGCCATCCACATCCCGATCGCGGGCCTGGCGATGCTGCCGCTGCTGCTCGGCCTGCCGCCGTTGCTGCTGCCGCCGCACGTGGTGCTGGTGGAGATGATCATCGACCCGATGTGCTCGGTGGCTTTCGAGAACGAGCCGGCGGAAGCGGACGCGATGCGGCAGGCGCCGCGGCCGCTGTCGGAGCCGCTGGTCGGCGCGCGCCAGCTGTGGGTCGGGCTGGCGCAGGGGCTGGCGCTGCTGGCGGCGTGCCTGGGCGTTTACGTGTTCGCGCTGCGCAGTGGCGACGGCGCGGAGACCGCGCGGACGCTGGCCTTCCTGGCGCTGACCGCCGGCAACCTGATGCTGGTGCGCAGCAACGCCAGCCGGCGCAGCGCCTTCCTGCCGGCGGCGCAACGGCGCACGGCGTTCTGGGCGATCACCGGCGTGGCCTCGGGCGTGGTGCTGGTTTGCCTGGCGGTGCCGGCGCTGCGCGCGCTGTTCGGCTTCGGGCTGCCGCACGCCGGGGACGCGATGCTGGCGATCGCCGCCGGTGGGCTCGGCGGCGCGCTGCTGGAATTCGGGAAAGCGTTCCCGTGGGTTCGCGCCGCGATCGGCCACGCACCCGCGGCGCGCGCGGGCTAGAGGCCGCCGAGCCCGCCGAAGGCCAGCACGTCGACGCGGTCACCCGCGGCATAGTCGGCCGCGCCCTCGGGCAGCCGGATCAGCGCATTGGCGTCGGCGGCGCCGCGCAGGCGGTGCGAAGCCACGGCGGGATTCGGCCGCACCTGCAGCTGGCCGGCGTCGCTGCACGACAGGTTGCCGCGCATGAACTCGAGGCGCGCATGCGGCTTGGCGATCGGCGTCAGCAGCTCCGCGCGCAGCGGCGCGCGCGGCGCGGTGCGTCCCTGCAGCGCATCGAGCAGGCCGCGCCCCAGCGTGAGAAAGGTGGCGAGCACCGACACCGGGTTGCCCGGCAGCCCAAGCACCAGCGCCTCGCCCAGCCGGCCGAACAGCACCGGCATGCCGGGCTTCATCCGCACTTTCCAGAAATACACCTCGCCCTGCTCGCGCAGCAGCGCCGGCAGGTGGTCCTTCTCGCCGGCCGAGACGCCGCCGCAGGTGATCACCAGGTCGAACGAGAATGCCGCGTCGCGCAGCGCGATGCGCATGCGCTCCGGATCATCGGGCAGCACCGGCCACGCCACCGGCTCCAGGCCTTCGGCCATCAGCAGGGTTTGCAGCAGCACGCGGTTGCTGTCGTGGATCTCGCCCGGCGCCAGCGGCTGGCCGGGCGGGCGCAGTTCGTCGCCGGTGGTGAACACGGCGACGGTGGGCCGGCGATGCACCTCGAGGCCGTCGTGGCCGAGCGCGGCGGCCAGGCTCAGCCGGGCGGGCGTGAGCACGTCGCCCGCCTGCAGCACGCGGTCGCCGACCGCGACATCCTCGCCCGCGCGGCGCACGTGCGCGCCGGGCGCGACCGTCGTCGTGGCGACCACGCGGCCGTCGGCTTCGCGCGCATCCTCCTTGATCAGCACCGCGTCGGCACCCGCGGGCATCGGCGCCCCCGTGGTGATGCGCGTGCACTCCCCGGCCCCGAGCACCAGGCCGTGGCTGGGGCCCGCGAACTGCTCGCCGGCCAGGCGCAGGCCCGCCGCACCGGCGGCGTTGATCTCGGCGGCGCGCAGCGCGTAGCCGTCCATCGCGGAATTGTCGAAGCCGGGGAGCGGCAGGCCGGCGACGAGATCGGCGGCGAGCACGGCGCCGTGGGCGCGCGACAGCGGCTGGCGCACGCTCTCGAGGCGGCGATCGGCGGCGACCCGGGCGAGGATGGCCAGGGCGTCGTCGAAGGCGATGCGGGTCGGGAACGGATCGGTCACGGGTCGTAGCCTTCGGGGAAATCGTGCGGGGTGTTGAGGTTCTGGAGCCGGTGCGGCGCGAGGTCGAGGCGCGACACGCGCAGGCGCGCCACGAGCCGGCGTGCGGCGGATTCTCCCGCGTCGAGCATCGCGCCGGCGTGTTCGCGCAGCGCGTCCGTGCGCCACAAGCCGAGCAGCGGCTGCAGGCCGTCCGCATCCGTGACCACCACGCCGTCGCCGTCGGCCGAGGAGGCCAGGTCGTCGGCAAGGCCATCCGGCAGCCGGTCCAGGTCCACCGGCACGGTCATCAGCCAGGGCGTGCCGCAGGCGGCGGCCAGGGCCTCGATGCCGGCCAGCGGACCGGCGAAATCCTCGCGCCGGTCCAGCACCGCGCGCAGTCCCCGCGCGGCGAAGCGCGGATCGTCGGCGCGCACACTGACGAGGCGCTCGGCGAACGCCCCGGGAAACGCCATCAGGATGTTCTCGACCAGGGGCGCGCCGCGGTGCCGCACCCAGGCCTTGTCGCGCCCGCCCAACCGCTGCCCGCGTCCGCCGGCCAGGATGCCGAGCGTGATCGCGTCGCGGTCGATCACCGGCCCTTGACGTGCTTCATCAGGCGGCGCTTGGCCTTGACCTGGCGATCGGTGAGGACGTTCTTCTTGCCCTCGTAGGGGTTGTCGCCTTCCTTGAAGACGAACTTGATCGGCGTGCCGACCAGCTTGAAGCGCTTGCGGAAGAAGTTCTCGAGGTAGCGCCGGTAGCTTTCGGTCAGCGACGTCAGGCGGTTGCCGTGGACTATGAACGTGGGCGGGTTGGCGCCGCCGGGATGGGCGAACTTCATCTTGGCCACGTGCCCGCGCACCACCGGCGGCGGGAAGCTTTCCACCGCCACCTGCAGGGCCTTGGTCGTCTCGGCGGTGCTGAACTCGTGCGTCGCCGAGGCGTGGGCCCGGTGGATGGCCTTGAAGAGTTCCTTCAGGCCGGTGCCGTGCTTGGCCGAGATGGTCACGCGCTCGGCCCACTCGCAGAACGAGAGCTTGCGCTCGAGCATCGAGACGGCCTGCTCGCGGGTGTACTTGTCCTGGCCGTCCCACTTGTTGACGGCGATGACCAGGGCGCGGCCGGAGTTGAGCACGTGGCCCAGCACGGTGGCGTCCTGTTCGGTCACGCCTTCGCCGGCGTCGAGCATCACCACGGCGACCTGGCAGTTCTCGATCGCCTGCAGGGTCTTGAAGACGCTGAACTTCTCGACCGCCTCCTCGACCTTGGCGCGGCGGCGCAGGCCGGCGGTGTCGATCAGCTTGTAAGGCCGCCCGTCGCGCTCCATGTCCACCGCGATCGAATCGCGGGTGGTGCCGGGCACGTCGGAGGCGATCATGCGCTCCTCGCCCAGCAGGCGGTTCACCAGGGTGGACTTGCCGACGTTCGGGCGGCCGAGGAAGGCGATGCGGATGCGGCCGGGCTCGTCGGGGACGATCTCGACGTCACGCTCGGCCGGCAGTTCGGGGATCACCTGCTCGAGCAGGTCGTCGATGCCGCGCTGGTGCGCGGCCGAGACCGGGATGACGCGGTCGACGCCGAAGCGTGCGAACTCGCCCAGCACCGCCTGTTCTTCCAGCCCATCGGTCTTGTTGACGACCAGGAAGAAGCGCCGGCCGCTCTTGCGCAGCCAGTGCAGGATGTTCTCGTCCAGCGCCGACGGGCCTTCGCGGCCATCGACGACGAACAGCACGAGGTCGGCCTCGCCTA
This sequence comes from Arenimonas sp., assembly GCF_036275555.1. Lineage (GTDB taxonomy): Bacteria > Pseudomonadota > Gammaproteobacteria > Xanthomonadales > Xanthomonadaceae > Arenimonas. Next base: position 24,207 of record NZ_DASUDO010000016.1, on the reverse strand, counting down.
CGGCCGACCGGGCCTGGCGCGCGGTTGCGCCGGCCAGGCCCTCTTCGTCGCCCGACATGCCGCCTGTGTCGCAAAGCGCGAACGGATGGTCCTCGTCTAGGCGGCAGATGCCGTAGTTGCGGTCACGCGTGACGCCGGGCTCGTCATGGACGAGCGCGTCGCGGCTGCGCGTGAGCGCATTGAAGATGGTGGACTTGCCGACGTTCGGCCGGCCGACGAGAGCGACCAATGGCAACACGATGGATCTCTCCCGGTGGGCGCGGCCGATCAGTTCGGTTGCGGGAAGGCGGACAGCTTGCCTTCGTTGGTCAGCACGACCAGCATGCCGTTGGCGGCGACCTGCGGGGTGCCGAGGATCGGCGCGCGCTCGATGCGGCTGCGGCCGGCGACGGTACCGTCGGCGGTCCGGATCCAGTGCACGTAGCCCTCGACATCGCCGAACACGGCGTACTCGCCGTGGATGGCGGGCGTGGTCAGCTGGCGGCGCGCGAGGACGTCCTGCTTCCAGATCGCCGTGCCGCTGTTGCGGTCGAGCGCCCAGACGGTGCCGGCGCCATCGGCCAGCAGCAGGCGGTCGGCGAGCAGCGCGATGCCGCCGTAGCCACCGGCGTCGCGGTTCCAGAGCGGACGGCCGCTGTTGGTGTCGATGGCCATGGTCTGGCCCTTGTAGCTCGAGGCGTACAGGGTGCCGAGGCCGAGCTGGATTTCGCCGTCCACGTCGGACATGCGCTCGAGGTCGTTGCGGCCCTCGGGCTCGGCGACCAGCTGCTCCCAGGCGCGCTGGCCGTCGGCGAGGCGCAGGGCGATGACGCTGCCGTCGTCGTAGCCGAGGTAGACCAGGCCGTCGCCGGCCACGGGCGAGCCGTTGCCGCGGATGCCCAGGCCCGGCAGGCCACGGTCGAACACCCACTTGCGGCTGCCGTCGCCGGCATCGAGGCCGAAGGTGCGGCCGTCGCCGCTGCGCACGATGACCAGGCCGTCGGTGACCAGCGGCGTCGCGGTGACCTCGGAGGTGACCTTCGTGCGCCAGCGCTCGGCGCCGCCGTCGGCGTCGAAGGCGATCACTTCGCCGTTGCGGCCGCCGATCACGACCATGCCGTTGCCGACGCCCGGGCTGCCGGACAGGCCGGCATCGATCTTTTCACGGCGCCAGAAGAACACGCGGCTGCCTTCCTTGCCGGTCTTGACCGCCTCGGAATCCCAGATCGTGTCGCCGCTGTTGACGTCCAGCGCCAGCACGCGGCCTTCGTCGTTGGCGACGAAGATGCGCTCGCCTTCGATCGCGGGGCGCTGGCGCAGGCCGAGCTTTTCCTGGCCGTCGCCGAGGTTGCGCGACCACGCCGCGTCGACGTCGATCGGGTTGGCGATCTCGACCAGTTCGGCCGGCTCGATGGCCTTGTTCTTGCTGGAGCCGAACCAGTTCTTGACCGTCGCGCAGCCGGTGGACAGCGTCAGGATCAGGGCGATGAGCAGGGTGCGAAGCAGCATGCGGTCAGGACTCCGGCTGGGCCGCCGGCGAACCGCCGGCATCGGTGAGTTTCATCTCGACGATGGAACGCGTCGGGGCGGCGAGGTCGAGGGTGGCCAGGGCCTGCTCGTAGGCGGAACGGGCGGCATCGCGACGGCCGAGGGCCATCTCGGCGTCGCCGCGGATCTCGGCGGCAACCGAGGGGAAGGCGGATTCCGCGGACAGGCGCTTGAGCGCTTCCTCGGGCTTGCCGCTGGCCAGCAGCAGGCGCGCGGCGCGCAGCTGCGCCAGCTCGGCCAGCATCGGGTCGAGCTTGGCGGTGTCGAGCGCGTCGAGGGCGGCGATCGCCTCGGCGTCCTTGCCTTCGCCGTGCAGGCGCTCGGCCTGCTTCAACGCGACCAGGGCCGGGTAAATGGATTCGGGGTGTTCCTGCGCCAGCACCGTGGCGTGCGCCTCGGCCTTGGCCGCTTCGTCGGCCTCGAGGGCCTGGTTGAAGGCGCGGAATTCGACCGCGGCCTGCACTTTCTCGTTGGCCTGCTGGCCCTGCCACCACTGCCAGCCGCCGAGGCAGGCCAGGCCCAGGGCCACGCCGCCGATCAGGGAGGAGCCGTTGTTTCGCAGCCAGGCGCGAACGCGTTCGCCCTGTTCGTATTCGTCGATCTGGTCCATGGAAGGCTTCTTCTGGCCGGCGCAGCGGCGCCGGCGGGGGTGATCGGGAAACCGGCGGCGGGGCCGCGGTCAGTTGCCCGGGGGAGCGGGTTGGCCGGTAGAGGATACCGTAAAGCGGGCGACGTCCGCCGCGCGATAAGGCGTCATGTCCACCGGCTTGCCGGCGAAACTGACCTCGACCGCATCGGCGTTGCCGAGCGTAATGCGCGCCACCTGTCCGGCGGCGTAACGGCGCACGTCGCCGCCCGCGACCAGGCCGCGCTCGACGCGGCGACCCTGGGCATCGAGCACTTCGACCCAGCTCTCTTCACGGAACGCCAGCTGCAGGCCGGCCTGCTCCTCGCGCTTGAAGGCCGGGGCCATGGAGGCCATCACCGGGTCGGGGCCGTTGGCGGGCGTTGCCTGCGTCACCGCCGGGGCCGGCGTCGACGCGAGTTCGCCGCCGGGGGTCGTGCCGGCATCGGCTGGGCCCTGGGCCGCCAGCGTTGCCTCGGCAAGTCCCGCATCCGCGGGAGCCGCATCGGCAATTTCAGCGCCGGGCGCGGCGGCCTCCGGCATCGCCGGCGCGGCGACCGGCGTCTCGGGCAGCGGGGCCGGGGCCGAGTCGAGCGTGAGCTGCTCCGGAGCCGGGGTGTTCTGGTAGTGGCGGGCCACCAGCACCACCGGGACCACCAGCACGGCGGTCATCAGCAGGTAGACGGCGTTGCGCAGCGACTGGTCGAGCACGCGGCGCATGCGCGAGCGCGATCCCATCGGCACCAGCTGCGGCGTCGGCTTGGACTGCGCGGCCTGCTCCGCCAGCGACTCCGGCAGTCCGACCAGGCGCAGGTAGCTGCCAAGGTAGCTGCGGACGTAAACCGGAGCGCCCAGCCGGGCCCAGTCGTCGCGCTCCATCGCCTCGACGATGGCCACCGGCAGCTTGAGCTGCTGGCCCACCTCGGCGATCGAGAGTGACTGCGACACCCGCGCCTGCCTCAGGCGAAGGCCGATCGGATCCTGGAACAGGGCTTCCTGCGTGACGTCTTGGGTCATGGCTGGAGCGAACCTTGGTTGTCGGACGGCGTGAAGTCGGGGAATTGCTGCTGCAGGCGCTGGCGGTAGCGGCCGGCCGCGGCGGCGTCGCCGGCGCCCTGCTCGATCCGCACGGCCAGGTCGAGCAGCTCGGGCGTCACCGCGCCCAGCGACTCGCGCCGCTGGTAGAAGGCGCGCGCGGACATGAAATTGCCGCGGCGGAACTGCAGCTCGGCCATCTGGCCCAGCAGCGCGGGGCTCTCGGGCGCGACCTCGATGCCCTGGCGCAGGTGCTTCTCGGCCGCCTCGAGCTGGCCGGCGCCCATGGCGCACTTGCCGGCGTTGAAATAGGCCTGGTCGCGCGCCTTGTAGAACGGATCCTTGACCGCGCGCGTGAACACCGCTTCGGCCTCGGCGGCGCGGCCCTTCTCGCACAGCCAGGCGCCGTAGACGTTGAGCACGTGGCCGGACTCGGGATCGAGCTTTCCGGCGCGCTCGAAGTGCTCGCCGGCGCGGGCGCTGTCGCCGAGGCGCTCGCGGATCAGGCCGAGCACGACCTGCACGTCGGCGGAATTGGGATCGCTGCGCAGGGCGCGGTTGGCGCGGTCGAGCGCGTATTCGAGCTTGCCGGCGGCGAGGTAGTTCTGGGCCAGGTTGAGGTTGGCGATGCCCTTGTTGCTCATCGCCGCCTGCGAGCCCGGCGAGCTGCCGCCGCTGGTGGCGGCGCTGGGGCCGCCGGTGGCGGCGCAGCCGGCGGCGAGCGCGAGGGCGAAGGCGAGCAGGCTGTTGCGAACGGCGTCACGCGGCATCGGACACTCCCTGTTGTTCGAGCTTGCGCTTGAATTCGGACTGGCGGCGGGTCTTGTCCATCACCTGGCCCTTGAGCTGGCCGCAGGCGGCATCGATGTCGTCGCCGCGGGTGCGCCGGACCATGGTCAGCACCTTCTGGTCGAGCAGGATCTTCTGGAAGGCGCGGATGTCGGCCTCCTCGGAGCGCTCGAAGCGGGTGCCGGTGAAGGGGTTGAACGGGATCAGGTTGACCTTGGCGGCGTCCTCGCGCTGCACGCGCGCGTCGAACTTGCGCATCAGCTGGGCGAGCGCGCGGGCGTGCGCGGGCTGGTCGTTGACGCCCTTCATCATCGTGTATTCGAAGGTGATCGAGGTGCGCGGCTTGCGCAGCGCGTAGCGCACGCAGGCGTCGAGCAGCTCGGCGATCGGGTACTTCTTGTTCAGCGGCACCAGCTGGGTGCGCAGGTCGTCGTCCGGCGCGTGCAGCGACACCGCCAGCGACACGTCGCTGACCTCGGAGAGCTTGTCGATCATCGGCACCAGGCCGGCGGTGGACAGGGTGACGCGCTTGTTGGCCAGGCCGAAGCCGTAGTCGTCGCGCATCAGGCTCATGGCGCGCACGACGTTGTCGAAGTTCAGCAGCGGCTCGCCCATGCCCATCATGACGACGTTGGTGAGCTTGCGCTGGTGGTGGGTCTTGTTGCCGAGGTGCTTCGAGGCCGTCCACACCTGGCCGATGATCTCGGCGGTGGACAGGTTGCGGTTGAAGCCCTGGGTGGCGGTGGAGCAGAACTGGCAGTTCAGGCCGCAGCCGACCTGGCTGGACACGCACAGCGTGCCGCGGCCCTTGTCGGGGATGAACACGGTCTCGATCGAGTTCGAGGTGTCCATGCCCAGCAGCCACTTGTGGGTGCCGTCGCTGGAGCCCTGGTCGAGCACCACGTTGGGCGGGCGGATCTCGCAGTGCTGCTCGAGCCGGGACCGCAGCGCCTTGCCGACGTCGGTCATCTGGCCGAAGTCGGTGACGTGCTGGTGGTACATCCACTTCATGATCTGGTGGGCGCGGAAGCGCTTCTCGCCGAGGGTCTCGGCGAAGAAGCGCTCCAGGCCCTCGCGATCGAGGTCGAACAGGTTGACCCGCGCGCCGGCCTGCCCTTCCGGGTTGGTCAGCGAGGGGATCAGCTTGTCCATGGCCTCGGTCACGTCGGCATCGCTCAGCGCGGGCAGAGCTCGGTAGCGGCGAAGAAGTACGCGGTTTCGATCGCGGCGTTCTCCAGGCTGTCCGAACCGTGCACGGCGTTGGCGTCGATCGACTGCGCGAAATCGGCGCGGATGGTGCCGGCCGCGGCTTCCTTCGGGTTGGTGGCGCCCATCAGGTCGCGGTTCTTCTGCACGGCGTTCTCGCCTTCCAGCACCTGGATCATCACCGGGCCGGAGATCATGAACTCGACCAGCGCGTTGAAGAACGGGCGCTCGCGGTGCACGGCGTAGAAACCTTCGGCTTCCTTGCGGGAGAGGTGCTTCATCTTGGCGGCGACGACCTTCAGGCCGGCCTTCTCGAAGCGGGAGTAGATCTCGCCGATCACGTTCTTGGCGACCGCGTCGGGCTTGATGATGGAAATGGTGCGCTCCAGCGCCATGGTGAAACTCCGTGGGTTCTTAGGGGTTGTGGGGCCCGCAAATTTAACACAATTCCCCGTCCCGGCGAGGGTTTAGCGGCAATCCTTGCAAACTTCCCGAGGCTCGGTCACCCGGCCTTGCCCTGCCCCGGGGCCAAGGTTCGGCCAGCCGCTTGATTCAATCAGGCATTTGACGGCGGCGCCGACCGGCGTACACTCGCCAACAACCGTTTGAATCGAGCGCTGGCAGGCCATGACCACGACCCACTTCAACACCAAGGAACGCATCCTCGGCGCGGCCGAGGAGCTCTTCGCCCAGCACGGCTTCGCCGGCACCTCGCTGCGCCAGGTGACCAGCCGGGCCGACGTCAACATCGCCGCGGTCAATTACCACTTCGGCAGCAAGGAGAACCTGGTCAACGAGGTCTTCCGCCGCCGCATGGACGAAATGAGCGAGCGCCGCCTGGCCCAGCTGCGCCGGGCCCAGGAGGAAAAGCCCGGCGATCTCGAGGCCATCCTGGCCGCCTTCATCGAGCCGCCGCTGGCCCTGACCATCGACCGCCACGGCGGCTCGGCCTTCGTGCGCGTGCTGGCCCGGGCCTTCGCGGAGAAGAACGACCGCCTGCGCAAGTTCCTCTCCGACAACTACGGCCACGTGCTGCGCGAGTTCGCAAAGGCCATCGGCCAGGCCGTGCCGGCCCTGGCCAAGGAGGACCTGTACTGGCGCCTGGACTTCACCGCCGGCGCGCTCACCTACGCCATGGCCGATTTCGGCCTGATCAAGCGGCCGACCGGCGTGTCCGAGAAGGCCCACTGCGAGAAGGCCGCCCAGGCCCTGATCCGCTTCGCCGCCGCCGGCCTGCGCGCCGCCGGCTGACCTTTCCACGATCCCTCCTCCCACGGAGCTTTTCCCATGCCCCAACTCCGCATCCGCAAGGTGGCCGTCCTCGGCGCCGGCGTGATGGGCGCGCAGATCGCCGCCCACCTCGTCAACGCCGACGTCGACACGATCCTGTTCGACCTTCCCGCCAAGGAAGGCCCGCCCAACGGCATCGTCGACAAGGCCATCGCCAACCTCGGCAAGCTCTCGCCGGCGCCCTTCGCCAGCAAGGCCAAGGCCGCGGCCATCACCCCGGCCAACTACGACCAGCACCTGGACCTGCTCAAGGACTGCGACCTGATCATCGAGGCCATCGCCGAGCGCATGGACTGGAAGAAGGCGCTGTACGACCGGATCGAGGCCTACGTGGCCCCGAACGCGATCCTGGCCTCCAATACTTCCGGCTTGTCAATCAATGGCTTGGCCGAAGTTCTTCCGGAATCACTTCACTCCCGGTTCTGCGGCGTGCACTTCTTCAACCCGCCGCGCTACATGCACCTGGCCGAGTTGATCCCTTGCGCGAAGACCGACAAGCAAGTCCTTGAAGGGCTTGAGACTTTCCTGGTCACGACCCTGGGCAAGGGCGTGGTCTACGCCAAGGACACCCCGAACTTCATCGGCAACCGCATCGGCGTGTTCTCGATCCTCTCGACCCTGCACCACACGGCCCAGTTCGGCCTCGGCTTCGACGAGGTGGACGCCCTGACCGGCCCGCTGCTGGGCCGCCCGAAGTCGGCGACCTACCGCACCTCGGACGTGGTCGGCCTCGACACCATGGCCCACGTCATCAAGACCATGGCCGATACCCTGCCCGACGACCCGTGGCACAAGTACTTCAAGGCCCCGGACTGGCTCAAGGCGCTGATCGACAAGGGCGCGCTGGGCCAGAAGACCGGCGCCGGCATCTTCATGAAGAAGGGCAAGGACATCGTGGTGCTGGACCTCAAGGCCCAGGACTACCGCCCGGCCACCGGCGAGGCGGCCCCCGAGGTCGTCGCCATCCTCAAGAACAAGAACCCGGCCGAGAAGTTCGCCCAGCTGCGCGCCAGCCCGCACCCGCAGGCGCAGTTCCTGTGGTCGGTGTTCCGCGACCTGTTCCACTACAGCGCCTACCACCTGGCCTCGATCGCCGAGACCGCCCGCGACGTCGACCTGGCCATCCGCTGGGGCTACGGCTGGAGCCTGGGCCCGTTCGAGTCCTGGCAGGCAGCCGGCTGGAAGCAGGTGGCCGAGTGGATCGCCGAGGACATTGTCGCCGGCAAGTCCATGTCCAACGCGCCGCTGCCGAACTGGGTGTTCGATGGCCGCGAAGGCGTGCACGCGGCCGAGGGCAGCTTCAGCCCGGTCCGCGGCGAAGTGCTGCCGCGCTCCAACCTGTCGGTCTACCACCGCCAGCGCTTCCCGGACCCGGTGCTGGGCGAGCGCGCGGCCCCGGGCACCACGGTGTTCGAGACCGACAGCGTGCGGATGTGGCACGACGGCGACGGCATCGCGGTGCTGAGCTTCAAGACCAAGATGAACACCGTCGGCGACGGCGTGCTGGCCGGCATCGGCGAGGCCATCGACCGCGCCGAAAAGGATTTCCGCGGCCTGGTGCTGTGGCAGACCAAGGAGCCGTTCTCGGCCGGCGCCGACCTGTCGGGGGCGATGGCCTCGCTGCAGGCCGGGCGCGTGGATGAGTTCGAGGCGATGGTGAAGACCTTCCAGGCCACCAGCCAGCGCATCAAGTATTCGCTGGTGCCGGTGATCGCCGCGGTGCGCGGCCTGGCCCTCGGTGGCGGCTGCGAGTTCCAGATGCATTCGGCCCGCAGCGTGTTCTCGCTCGAGAGCTACGTCGGCCTGGTCGAGGCGGGCGTGGGCCTGCTGCCGGCCGGCGGCGGCCTGAAGGAGATCGCGGTGCGCGCTTCGGCGGCCGCGGGTCCGGGCGGCGACGTGTTCGCGGCGCTCAAGCCCTACTTCGAGACCGTGGCGATGGGCAAGGTGTCCGCCTCCGCGCTCGAGGCCAAGGAGCTGAAGCTGGCCCGCGAGAACGACGTGGTGGTGTTCAACCAGTACGAGCTGCTGCACGTGGCCAAGGCCCAGGCCCTCGCGCTGGCCGAGTCGGGCTACCGCCCGCCCCTGCCCGCCCGCCAGGTGCAGGTGGCCGGCGACGTCGGCATCGCCACCTTCAAGATGATGCTGGTGAACATGCTCGAGGGGCGCTTCATCTCCCCGCATGACTACGAGGTGTCTTCGCGCATCGCCACCGTGCTGTGCGGCGGCGAAGTCGACCGCGGCGCCGTGGTGGACGAGGAGTGGCTGCTGAAGCTCGAGCGCGAGCATTTCGTCGCGCTGGCCCAGATGCCCAAGACGCAGGAACGCATCCTGCACACGCTCAAGACCGGCAAGCCGCTGAGGAACTGACCCCATGACCAAGCAAATCCAGGACGCCTACATCGTCGCCGCCACCCGCACCCCGGTCGGCAAGGCCCCGCGCGGCGTCTTCCGCAACACCCGCCCCGATGAAATGCTCGCCCACGTGCTGCGCGCCGTGGTCGCGCAGGCGCCGGGCATCGACCCCGCCCGCATCGACGACGCCATCATCGGCTGCGCCATGCCCGAGGGCGAGCAAGGCATGAACGTGGCGCGCATCGGCCTGCTGCTGGCCGGCCTGCCGAACGTGATCGCCGCGCAGACCATCAACCGCTTCTGCTCGTCCGGCCTGCAGGCCGTGGCGATGGCGGCCGACCAGATCCGCCTGGGCCACGCCGACCTGATGCTGGCCGGCGGCACCGAGTCGATGTCGATGGTGCCGATGATGGGCAACAAGGTGGCGATGAGCCCGCAGGTGTTCGCCAAGGACGAGAACGTGGCGATTGCCTACGGCATGGGCATCACCGCCGAGAAGGTCGCCGAAGAATGGAAGGTCTCGCGCGAGGACCAGGACGCCTTCGCCGTCGCCTCGCACCGCAAGGCGCTGGCGGCGCAGGCGGCCGGTGAATTCAAGGCCGAGATCTCGCCCTACCAGGTGATCTCGCGCCAGCCGGTGGTCGGCTCGAACACGGTGAAGCTGCGCGAGCTGCTGGTCGAGCACGACGAGGGCCCGCGCGCCGACACCAGCCTCGAGGGCCTGGCCAAGCTGCGCCCGGTCTTCCGCAACGGCGGCAGCGTTACGGCCGGCACCTCGTCGCAGATGTCCGACGGCGCCGGCGCGGTGCTGCTGGCGTCCGAGAAGGCGATCAAGGAGTACGGCCTCACCCCGCTGGCGCGCTTCGTCAGCTTCTCGGTGGCGGGCGTGCGTCCGGAAGTGATGGGCATCGGCCCGATCGCGGCGATCCCGAAGGCGCTGCAGCAGGCCGGCCTGAACCAGGACCAGCTCGACTGGATCGAGCTCAACGAGGCCTTCGCCGCGCAGGCGCTGGCCGTGATCCGCACCTGCGGCCTGGACCCGGACAAGGTGAACCCGCTGGGCGGCGCGATCGCCCTGGGCCACCCGCTGGGCGCCACCGGTGCCATCCGCACGGCGACGATCGTGCACGGCATGCAGCGCCGCAAGGCCAAGTACGGCATGGTCACGATGTGCATCGGCACCGGCATGGGTGCCGCTGGCATCTTCGAGTCGCTCTGACTTCGCGTCGAAACTCGTGACTGGACGGGCCCTTCGGGGCCCGTTTTTTTGGCCACGGATGAACACGGATGGAGCGGTTGGAATTTAGACGCGGATGAACGCGGATGGAGCGAAACTTGCGTCTTGTCTATCCGCGTTCATCCGCGTCAATCCGCGTCTGGATCGCTCTTTCTCGATCCGTGCCCATCTGTGTTCATCCGCGGCAAAAAACGCCCTTACGCCAGCCGGGTGCCGTTCGGGACGGGGCGTTCGAGGGTGGTGATGACGACGCCCGCGTCGGTCGGGAAGCCGGTGAGGAGGAATTCGGAGAGGAAGGGGCCGACCTGCTTGGGCGGGAAGTTGAGGACGCCGACGATCTGGCGGCCGACGAGGTCGTCGGCGGCGTAGAGCGCCCTGACCTGGGCGCTGGTCATGCGGACGCCGTGTGGGCCGAAGTCGACCCAGAGTTTCCACGCCGGTTTGCGCGCCTCCGGGAAGTCCTCCACCCGCAGCACGGTGCCGGCGCAGAGCTGCACCTTCTCGAAATCGGACCAGCTGATCGGCGGCGGGATTTCGGTATTCATCGGGGGCGTCCCTCCATCCGGTCCTTCCAGGCGTCGCGGGCCTGGTACCACCAGTAGCTGAGCTGGGCGCCGAGGAAGCCGGCCGGCTTCATGGCCGATACCAGGCCGTAGTGGCTGAATTCACGCCAGCGCGGGTCGCCTTCGGCAATCGCCGACGCCAGCACCTCGCCGGCCAAGGTGGTCGGCGCCACGCCGTGGCCGCCGAAGGCCTGGGCCAGCCAGAGCCCGTCGTCCACCTGGCCGATCTGCGGCATCTGGTGGCGGGCGTAGCTCATCAGGCCCGACCAGGCGTAGTCGATGCGGACGTCTTCGAGCTGCGGGTACACCTTGAGCAGGTCGCGCCGCAGCAGCCGCTTCACCTGGTCCGGCGACCGGTCGCGCACCGAAATGCGGCCGCCCCAGAGGATCCGCGTATCGGGCAGCGGCCGGTAGTAGTCGAAGGCGAAGCGGGTGTCGTAGATGGCGGCGCGGGTGCGGATGACCCCGTCGAGGCGGGCGCCCAGCGGCTCGGTCACCATCACGTAGGTGGCGATCGGCAGCACGCCGGCGTCCACCTCGCGGCGCAGGCCGGCCAGGTAGCCGCCGCAGGACAGCACCACCTGCCGCGCCAGGACTTCGCCTTGCGGCGTGCGCACGCGCCAGCCCTGCCCCGCCCGCTCCAGCGCGATCGCCGGCGTGCCTTCGTGCACGGCCACGCCGAGGCCGGCGGCGACGCGCGCCAGGCCGTGGGCATAGTCGAGCGGATGGAAGTGCAGCGCATTGCGCTCGAACAGCGCCTCGCTGTAGCGCCGCGTGGTGACCTGCTGGGCCAGCTGCTCGCGCGACACCCAGTCCCACTGCGTGTCGAAATGCTCGGCCAGCAGCTTCTGGCGCGCACGCAGCGGTGCCGGGTCCCGGAACCAGTTCGCCCACAGCACGCCGGCATCGGTGGCCTGGCAGGCGATGGCGTGGCGGGCGATGCGGCGGCGGATCAGCTCGACCGCGTCCTGCGTGCCCTGGTAAAGCTTGCGCGCCGCGACCGGACCTAGCTCCGCCAGCAGCGCGTCCTCGCCGCGCGAGAAGCCGCCGAACACGAAGCCGCCGTTGCGCCCGGAGGCGCCGTGGCCGATGGTGTCGGCCTCGATCAGCACCACGTCGCGTCGTCCGCGCTCGGCCAGGCCCAGCGCGGTGTTCAGCCCGGCGAAGCCGCCGCCGACGATGCAGAGGTCGGCCTCCCGGACGCCCGACAGCGGCGGGAACGACGGGGCGGCGGACGCGGTGGCGCGGTAATAGCTGGCGACGCCCATCGCCGGCAGGCGCCTCAGCGCGCCAGCGCCGCCCGCATGAACTCGCGGGTCGGTTCGGCCAGGTCCTCGTGGTCGAGCGCGAACTGCATGGTCGCCTCCACCAGGCCGATGCGGCTGCCGCAGTCGAAGCGGCGCCCTTCGAAGCGATAGGCCAGCACGCGCTCCTTCTGCATCAGCGCGGCGATGCCGTCGGTGAGCTGGATCTCGCCGCCAGCACCGGGGCGCGTCTTCGCCAGCAGCTCGAAGATGCCCCCGCTGAGCACGTAGCGGCCCACCACCGCGAGGTTGGAGGGCGCGACCTCGGGCTTCGGCTTCTCGACGATGGCGCTGATCTCGCCGTGTCGCCCGGAGAAGTCGCGGGTGGCGACGATGCCGTAGCTGCGGGTCTGCTCGCGCGGTACGTCCTGCACGGCGATCACGCTGGCGGACTCGCGTTCGGCCAGTTCGGTCATCTGGCGCAGCGCGCCGTGGCCGGTGTTCCAGATCAGGTCATCGGGCAGCAGCACCGCGAACGGCTCGTCGCCGACCACGGGGCGCGCGCACAGCACGGCGTGGCCCAGGCCCAGCGCCTCGGCCTGGGTGACGAAGACCGCGCGCACGTGGCGCGGCAGCACGTCGCGGATCAGCGACAGCAGCTCGGACTTGCCGGACTTCTCCAGCTTCTGCTCGAGCTCGTAGGCCTTGTCGAAGTAGTCGGCCACCGAGTGCTTGTAGCGGTTGGTGACGAACACCAGGGTGTCGCAGCCGGCCTCGATCGCCTCGTCCACGGCGTACTGGATGAGCGGCTTGTCCACCACCGGCAGCATTTCCTTCGGCACCGTCTTGGTGGCCGGCAGGAAGCGCGTGCCCAGGCCCGCGACCGGGAATACCGCTTTCCTGACTCGAAACGTCATGCTTGGGATCCTTCTTCTCGTGCCTGGCCCGCGGCGTCGAAAGCCTCGTCGGCGTCGGGGTGGGGATTGTACTCGGGCACGGCTTCGCGCAGCACCGTGGCCAGCGCCTCGGCGCCATCGGCGCGCCGCAGCAGCTGGTCCACGCGCGCCAGGATGTCCTGCAGCGCCGCCGCATCCACGTCGCGCGGCTTGGCCTGCAGGATGCGGGGGTGGCGCGTGCGCTGGTAGCGCTCGTCGGGGTGGAACAGGATCTCGTGCAGCTTCTCGCCCGGGCGCAGGCCGGTGTAGCTGACCGCGATGTCGATGCCCGGCCGCTTGCCACTCAGGCGGATCATCTGCTCGGCCAGCTCGCGGATGGCCACCGGCCGGCCCATGTCCAGCGCGAACACCGCGCAGGGCTCGGCGAACAGGTCGACCGAATGCAGGATCAGCGCGCAGGCCTCGGGGATGGTCATGAAATAGCGCGTCACCTCCGGGTGCGTGACCGTGACCGGCCCGCCCGCGGCGATCTGCTTGCGGAACAACGGCACCACGCTGCCGGCCGAATCGAGCACGTTGCCGAAGCGCACGATCGACAGCCGCACCGTGCTGCCGTCGAGCTCGGACTGGCAGGCCAGCTCGGCGAAGCGCTTGCTGGCGCCCAGAACGTTGATCGGCGCGATCGCCTTGTCGGTCGAGATCAGCACGAAATTGCCGACGCCGCGCTCGCGGCACATCCGCGCCAGGGTGGCGGTGGCGGTGACGTTGTTGCGCAGCGCCTCGCGCAGCTGGCCTTCCAGCATCGGCACCTGCTTGCAGGCGGCGGCGTGGAAGACGTAGTCCATGCCCTGCGCCAGCGCGATGCTGCAGGCGGTGGGGTCGCCGCAGTCGGCCAGCATCGGCTCGACGTCGGCCTCGGGATAGTCGCGGCGCAGCTCGTCGGTGATCTCCACCAGCGGCAGCTCGGCGCGCTCGAACAGCACCACCCGGGCCGCGCCCGCGGCCACGCACTGGCGCGCCAGCTCGGAGCCGATCGAGCCGCCGGCGCCGGTCACCAGCACGCGCTTGCCGACCAGGGCTTCGTAACGGGCGCCGAACTCCACCGGCTTGCGGCCCAGCAGGTCCTCGATCCGCACCTCGCTCAGCTCGAGGCGCGAGCCGCTCTTGCCCGAGAGCATGTCCGACAGCCGCGGCACGGTGCGGAACGGCAGCCCGGTCTCGTCGCAGAGGGTGACGACGCGCTGCATCTCGGCGGCGCTGGCCGAGGGCATGGCGATCACGATCAGCTTGGGCGCGGTTTCCTGCGCGATGTAGGGCAATTCATCGATGCTGCCCAGCACCGGCACGCCCTGGATCTTGGCGCCCTTGAGGGCGCGCTGGTCGTCGAGCAGGCCGACCGGCTGGTAGCGGCCGTCGGTGCGCAGGTCGCGCAGCAGGGTCTCGGCCGTGCGGCCGGCGCCCAGCACCAGCACGCGCTGCGCGTCGGCGTTGTTGCCCGACTGGCGGAAATCCTTCCACAGGCGGTACAGCACGCGCGGCATGCCGAGCATCACCACCAGGGCGACCGGGTACGGGAACAGCACGCGCCGCGGCACGTCCGGCAGCAGCCCGGCCACGAACAGCAGGGCCACGATCAGCAGCACGCCGATCAGCGCCGCGCGCGCGAGGTTGGCCAGGTCCGGCAGGCTCGCGAAGCGCCACAGGCCCTGGTACAGGCCGACGGCGCGCAGCACGACCGCCTGCGTCAGCACCGCGATCAGGAGCTCGAGCTGCAGCGCGGTCGCCGGCGGTGCGCCGGCCAGGCCGGCGAGCCAGCGCAAGCCCAGCCAGACGAACGCCACCATGGCCAGGTCGTGCACCACGATCAGCAGGCGCGGCAACAGCACCGAAGCGCCAGCGTTTTCCTTCATTCCCTAGGCATCCTTTCGCGGGTCGGTGCCCGGGCGTGGCCAGCGTCGGCCGCCCAGGGCGTGGCACATGATTCCAGAGAAGAGCCACGCGAGGGTGACTCCCCAAGCAACGGCGGACGGCGCCGCCAGCAGCCAAGCGGCCAGGCTGGCCGCGGCCAGGGTCCAGGCGGCGTAGGCCAGGCAGACGCGGCCGTGGCTCGCGCCGTGCAGGATCGCGCGCTGGTAGAGGTGTTCGCGATGGGCCTGCCAGACCTTCGCGCGACGGACCAGCCGGGCCAGCAGCGTCAGGCCGGCATCGAGCAGGAAGGCCGAGGCCAGCAGCAGCGGCAGCCAGGGCGCGACCGCGCGCTCGCCCTGCATCGCCAGCAGCGCGAGCGCCGCCACCGCAAAGCCGAGCGCGTGGCTGCCAACGTCGCCCAGGAACAGGCGTGCCCGCGGCAGGTTCCAGGGCAGGAAGCCAAGCGCGCCCGCCGCCAAAGCCAGCCCCAGCCACGCGGCCGGCGTGCCGGCGCCCGCGAACAGCGCCATCGCCGCGCCGAACAGCAGCGCCTGGGTGGCGGCCAGGCCGTTGCTGCCGTCCATGAAGTTCCAGATGTTCACCAGCGCGATCACCAGCAGCCAGGCCGCCACCACGCCCGCGACCGGGCCGAGCAGCGCCGGCAGCAGCGGCCAGGCCAGCGCCACCGGCAGCGCGCCCAGCGCCTGCAGCAGCAGCTTGGCCAGCGGCGGCAGCGGACGCAGGTCATCGTAGAAGCCGGCGCCGGCGGTCACCGCAAGCCCCAGCGCGAACGCTCCGCCGCCGGGCCCCAGCCACGGCGCCGCGGCCAGCAGCACCACGGCGATGCCGAGGCCGCCACCGCGCGCGGTCGGCACCTGGTGCAGCCGGCGGTCATCGGGCAGGTCGAGCACGCGCTCGCGGGCGTGGCGCCACCAGGCGCCGGCCACGGCGGTCGAAAGACCGGTCGCCAGCAGCACGAGGAGCCAGGCGGGCAGCGTCGGGTGGGCCGTCACTCGCTCACCGCGCCGTGCACCGGCTTGATGCTGCCCCAGGACTTGCAGCCGGGGCACTGCCAGTGGTGCGCCCGCGCGCTGAAGCCGCACCGCTGGCAGCGGTAGCCGGGCGTGCGCACCACCAGCTGGTCGGTGATCTGCTTGAGCGTTCGCAGCGTGTTGCCCGGGTCGGCGTCGGCGTCGCGCAGGCTCAGGTCGATGTATTCCGCCTCGCCGCGCACCGACGGGCGCAGGCGCAGCTGCCGCGACAGGAATTCCAGCGCCGCGCCCTGCCCTTCGTCGCGCTCGAGCAGGCGGGTCAGCGCCAGCACCGGCGAGACGCCGGGGTAATGCTCGATCATCTCCATCAGGAAGCCGCGCGCGCGCGCGCTGTCGCCGCGGCGCTCGTAGCAGCGCAGCAGCGGCTCGAGCAGGTCCGGCAGGAACTCGATGTCGTGGCGGGCCACGCGCTCGAAGGCGCGGATGGCGGCGGCGTCATTGCCCGCGGCGAGCTCCAGCTGGCCCTCGGCCAGGCCAGCGCGCACGGAGTGGCTGTCGGCCTCGTAGGCCCGGGCGATGTGGCGCCGGGCCTCGTCGAGGTCGCCGGCGAGCCGCGCCTTTTCGGCCAGCTCGCAGTGGAACTGCGCCACCAGCTTGCCCATCGGCTCGCCGCTGGCCGCCTCGAACTGGCGCGCGTGCTCGATCGCCTTGCCCCAGTCGCGCTCGGCCTGGTAGATCGAGATCAGGTGCCGCAGCGCCTGCGGCGCCAGCACGCCCATCCGCACCAGGTCGGTGAACAGGGTCTCGGCGCGATCCAGCAGGCCGGCGCGCATGTAGTCCTCGCCCAGCGCCAGCACGGCGCGGGTCTTCTGTTCGTCGTTCAGGCCCTCGCGCGCCACCAGGCTCTGGTGCAGGCGGATGGCGCGATCGACCTCGCCGCGCCGCCGGAACAGGTGGCCGAGGGCGAACTGCGTCTCCACCGTGTCCTTGTCCACCGCCGCGATCTGCAGGAAGACTTCGATGGCCTTGTCCTGCTGCTCGTTGAGCAGGTAGTTCAGCCCGCGGAAATAGGTGTTCGACAGCCGCGACACGCGCGCGCCGCCGCGGCGCTCGCCGCCGCGCCGACCGGCCAGCCAGCCGCTGCCGGCCGCGACCGGGAGCAGCAGGAGCAACAGCCAGGCGAACTCAGTCATGGCGTTCCGGCGCGGGTGCCTCGGGCACCGGCGCGTTGCGCTTGAGCTGCAGGCGCAGCGGCCAGATTACGCCGGCGGTGAGCACCACGCCCGCCAGCACGGCGCCGGCCAGCACGGCCAGCAGCAGCGCGGTGCCAACGGTGCCGTCGATGCCCGTGAAGCCCAGCTCGATGCGCACGGCCTGGCGGTTCAGCGCGCCGAAGAGCACGCCGAAGGCGATGAACAGGAGGGCGAACAGGGATTTGATCAGTCGCATCCGCGGCGGGTCCGTGGGCGGGATGCCGCAAGCTTAGCCCAAGGCGGGCCGGAAACTCAGCCTTCGGAGGCGTCCGGGCCGGCGTTGACGCGATCGCGCAACTCCTTGCCGGGCTTGAAATGCGGGACGTACTTTCCGGGCAGGGCCACGGAGTCGCCGGTCTTGGGGTTGCGGCCCAGGCGCGGCGGACGGAAATGCAGGGAGAAGCTGCCGAAGCCGCGGATCTCGATGCGCTCGCCCTGGGTCAAGGCGCCGCTCATCATCTCGAGCAGGGTCTTGACGGCGAGATCGACGTCGTCGGCCTTCAGATGGGCCTGGCGACGCGACAGCACCTCGATCAATTCAGACTTGGTCATGCCTGGGCGGAACCTCGAATCGGTGGCCGGAAGGTGCCGCGACCCGGGAAACCCCGGGCCGCGGACCGGTGTCGCGGGTTACTCGCCCTTGTTCAGCTGCTCGCGCAGCAGGGCACCGAGCTTGGTGGTGCCGGACGCGGCGTCGAAGGACTTGTTGACCTCCGCCATCGTTTCCTGCAGCTCGGCCTCGTCCTTGGCGCGGATCGAGAGCTGCATGACGCGGCCCTTGCGGTCCATGCCGATGAACTTGGCTTCCACCGCATCGCCGACCTTCAGGTACTGGGTGGCGTCCTCGACACGCTCCTTGGCGATGTCGTTGGCGCGCACGTAGCCCTCGATGCCGCCGTCGAGCTCGATGGTGGCGCCCTTGGCGTCGACTTCCTTGACCACGCCGGTGACGATGCTGCCCTTCTGGGTGGTGGCCATGTACTGGCCCACCGGATCCTGCTCGAGCTGCTTCACGCCGAGCGAGATGCGCTCGCGCTCCGGATCCACGGCCAGCACGACCGCTTCCAGGGTGTCACCCTTCTTGAAGTTGCGGACCACGTCTTCACCCGTGGTGTTCCACGAGATGTCGGACAGGTGCACCAGGCCGTCGATGCCGCCGTCCAGGCCGATGAAGATGCCGAAGTCGGTGATGGACTTGATCTGGCCGGAAACCTTGTCGCCCTTCTTGAACAGGGCCGAGAACGCTTCCCACGGGTTCGGGGTGCACTGCTTGATGCCGAGCGAGATGCGGCGACGCTCGCCGTCCACGTCCAGCACCATCACCTCGAGCTCGTCGCCCAGCTGGACGACCTTCGACGGGTTGACGTTCTTGTTGGTCCAGTCCATCTCGGACACGTGCACCAGGCCTTCGACGCCCGGCTCGATCTCGACGAACGCGCCGTAATCGGTGACGTTGGAGACCTTGCCGAACAGGCGCGAGGAGGTCGGGTAACGGCGGGCGATGTTGTCCCACGGATCGTCGCCCAGCTGCTTCAGGCCGAGCGAAACGCGGTTGCGCTCGCGGTCGAACTTCAGCACGCGCACGTCGAGCTCTTCGCCCACGTTCACGACTTCGGACGGGTGGCGCACGCGCTTCCAGGCCATGTCGGTGATGTGCAGCAGGCCGTCGATGCCGCCCAGGTCCACGAACGCGCCGTAGTCGGTGAGGTTCTTGACGACACCCTTGATCACGGCACCTTCCTGCAGGCGCTCCATCAGCTGCTCGCGCTCGACGCTCGACTCGGACTCGACCACCGCACGGCGGGAGACCACGACGTTGTTGCGCTTGCGGTCGAGCTTGATGATCTTGAACTCGAGTTCCTTGCCCTCGAGGTAGCCCGGGTCGC
Organism: Arenimonas sp.; assembly: GCF_036275555.1. Lineage (GTDB taxonomy): Bacteria > Pseudomonadota > Gammaproteobacteria > Xanthomonadales > Xanthomonadaceae > Arenimonas. The sequence continues at coordinate 5,404 of NZ_DASUDO010000016.1, read as the reverse complement.
GGACCGGACGCACGTCGACCAGCGAACCCGGCAGGAACGCGCGGACGTCGCGGATGTCGACGGTGAAGCCGCCCTTGACCTTGCCGCTGATGCGGCCGGTGACGATCTCGCCGGCTTCCATGGAAGCCTCGAGTTCGTCCCACACCATGGCGCGCTTGGCCTTCTCGCGCGACAGCACGGTCTCGCCGAAGCCGTTCTCGAGGTACTCCAGCGCCACCTTGACGGTGTCGCCCACGGCGACTTCGAGCTCGCCGGCTTCGTTACGGAACTGCTCGATCGGGATGATGCCTTCCGACTTGAGGCCGGCGTTGATCACGACGACGTCGGAACGGACCTCGACCACCATGCCGGAGACGATGGCACCGGGCTTGAGCTTGCTCAGGGCGCCCTGGCTCTGCTCGAACAGTTCAGCGAAAGATTCAGTCATTGTTGGATACTCGGTTGGACATACGGGCCGCGGCATCCGCCGCGTCCCACCTGTTGGCGCTTGCGCGCGTGGATAGGAAAACCGCACCTCATGGCGCGGGGTGGTCCTGCGTTCGGAAACCGCGCCCGTGGCGGGGCGGGATGCGCCGGGGTGGCGGTTACGGCTGGCGGGGCGCGCGGAGTTTTTCCGGCAACACCGACAGCACGCGCTCGATCACCTCGGTGATGGGCGTTCCGGTGGAGTCCACGATCACCGCGTCTTCGGCGGGTTTCAGGGGCGCCACGGCACGCCCGGCATCGCGCTCGTCGCGAGCGGCGATTTCGTGCAGCAGGCCGGCGAGATTAACCGAAACCCCTTTTTCCTTCAACTGCTTATAGCGTCTTTGCGCCCTTTCCTCGGCGCTGGCGGTCAGGAAGACCTTGTACGGGGCGTCCGGGAAGATCACGGTCCCCATGTCCCGGCCGTCCGCGACCAGGCCCGGGGCCTTCCGGAAGCCCTTCTGCAGATCGACCAGGGCGGCCCGGACCGGCGGGTGGGCGGCGATGGCCGAGGCGGCCGCGCCGGCGGTTTCGGTGCGCAGCTGGCGGGTGGCGTCCTTGCCGTTCACGATCACGTGGGGCTCGCCCGAGCCCTGGGTCTCGAACCGGATCTCGGTGCGGCGGGCGCACTGGGCCACGGCCTCCGGGTCGCTCAGGTCCACCACCTCCCAGGCCGCGGCCAGGCCGACGGCCCGGTACAGGGCGCCGGAGTCGAGGTAGTGCCAGCCCAGGCGCTCGGCCACGGCGCGGCTGATGGTGCCCTTGCCGGAACCGGAGGGGCCATCGATGGTGAGTACGGGGATTCGGGGCATGGACGGGGATTCTAGTGGATTGCCCCGCGCCGCGGGTCAGGCGGCGCGCAGCCCGAAGCCGGCTGCGCGGGCCAGCGCGTCGAACCCAGGGAAGGACGTGGCCACGTTGGCGCAGTCCAGGATCCTCACCTCGCCCGCCGCGAGCTGGCCGGCGATGGCCAAGCTCATCGCCACGCGGTGGTCGCCGTGGCTGTCGGCCTCGCCGCCGTGCAGGCGACCGCCGGTGATCACGGCGCCGTCCGGCGCTTCGACGATGTCGGCACCCAGCGCGCGCAGTCCGGCCGAGGTCACGGCGATGCGGTCGGACTCCTTCACCCGCAGCTCGGCGGCGCCGCGCACGACGGTGCGGCCCTCGGCCAGGGCCGCGGCCACGAACAGGGCCGGGAACTCGTCGATCATGTCCGGCACCAGCGCCTCGGGCACCTCGATGCCGTGCAAAGGCGCGTGGCGGACGCGCAGGTCGGCCACTGGTTCCCCGCCCTGCTCGCCCGCGTCGAGCTCGGTGATGTCGGCGCCCATCAGCCGCAGCGCGGCCAGCAGGCCGGTGCGGCGCGGGTTCATGCCCACCCGGCGCAGCAGCAGGTCCGAGCCCGGCACCAGGCTGGCGGCGACGAGGAAGAACGCCGCCGAGGAAAAATCGGCCGGCACGTGCACGTCGGTGGCGCGCAGACGATGGCCGCCGGACAGCACCGCCTCGCCGGGCGAGAACCGGATCGGCCAGCCGAACGCCGCGAGCATGCGTTCGGTGTAGTCGCGGGTCGGGTGCGGTTCGCGGACGCGGGTTTCGCCTCGGGCGTACAGCCCCGCCAGCAGCACCGCGGACTTCACCTGCGCGCTGGCTACAGGTAGTTCAAAATCAATACCTTGCAGTTCATTGCTGAAGTAAATTCTAATCGGCGGCAGCCCGCCCGGCGCCGACTCGATGCTGGCGCCCATGCGCCGCAGCGGGTCGATGACGCGGGCCATCGGCCGGCGCGACAGCGAGGCATCGCCGACGAGGGTGCTGGCGAAATCCTGCCCCGCCAGCAGGCCGGCCAGCAGGCGCATGCCGGTGCCGGCGTTGCCGCAGTCCAGGTCCGATTCGGGCGCCAGCAGGCCGTACAGGCCGACGCCGTGCACGGTTCGCCGGCTGGGGCTGGGCGCGTCGATGCGCACCCCCAACTGGCGGAAGATCGCGGCCGTGGCGCGGGTGTCTTCGCCTTCGAGGAAGCCGTGGATTTCGGACACGCCCTCGGCGATCGCCGCGAGCATGATCGCGCGGTGCGACACCGACTTGTCGCCGGGCACCTCGAGTTCGCCCGCCAGCGGACGCCCGGCGCCCGCGATCCAGTCCAGCCTTGCCACGGTCATGCCAGTACCTCGTCCAATGCCTGCAGCAGCCGGCGGTTCTCATCGCGCACGCCCACGGTCAGGCGCAGGCAGGTCGGCAGGCCATAGCCCGCCATCGGCCGCGGCACCACGCCGCGGGCGACCAGCCCGGCCTCGACCGGGGCGGCGTCGCGACCGAAGTCCACCAGCAGGAAGTTCGTCTGCGAGGGCGACACCGCCAGCCCGCGCGCCGCGAGTGCATCGGCCAAGGCCTCTCGCTCGAGGGCGTTCTGGCGCCGCACCCAGGACAGGTGCTCGTGGTCGGCCAGCGCCGCTTCGCAGGCGGCGAGGCCCGGCAGGTTCACGTTGAAGGACTCGCGCACGCGCTCGAGCACGGCCACCAGGCCCGGATCAGCCAGCAGGCAGCCCACGCGCAGGCCGGCCAGGCCGTAGCCCTTGGAGAAAGTGCGGGTCACGGCCAGGTTCGGGAACCGGGCGAGCAACGGGATGGCGGAAGTGAGGGCGGGATCGGTCACGTACTCAAGATAGGCCTCGTCCACCACCACCAGCACGTTGGCCGGCACGCGGGACAGGAAATCCGCGAGCGCCGCCGTGTCGAACCAGGTGCCGGTGGGGTTATTCGGGTTGGCCAGGTAGACCAGGGCCGTGTCCGCACCCACCGCGGCCAGCAGCGCGTCGAGGTCATGGCCGCGCGGCATGGCGTCGTCGACCGGTCGCGCCAGCGCCGGCGTCCAGGGCGCACCCGCCGCCTGCGCGGCCAGCGCATACACCGCGAAACCATACTGGGACGACACCACGCCCCGCCCCGGCCCGGCGAACACCTGGCCCATCAGCATCAGGAGTTCGTGCGACCCGTTGCCGAGGATGACCTGGGCCGGCTCCAGGCCGTGGCAGGCCGCCAGCGCGCGCTTGAGGTCGCCGCCCAGCGGATCCGGGTAGCGGTGCAGCGAGTGCAGCGCGTCGAGGATCGCGGCGCGTGCCGCCGGGCTGGGTCCGTGGCTGTTCTCGTTGGAACCGAGCTCCACCAGCGCGCCATCGGCAAACCCGCGCCGCAGCGCCACCAGGTCCAGCCCGGGGTCGTAGGCACGCAGTGCGCGGATGCCGGGCTGGGCCAGCGCGACGTAGTCCAGGGCCACCATCGTCAGCCCAGCGCCACCGGATAGGAGCCCAGCACCTTTACGTCGGCCGCGTATTCGCCCAGCTCCGCCAGCGCCCGGGCGACACCCGCATCCTGCACGTGGCCGCTGACGTCGATGAAGAAAGCGTACTGCCAGCGCCCCGCGTGCGAGGGGCGCGACTCGATGCGGTTCATGCTGACGCCGTGGCGCGCGAAGGGGCTGAGCACGCCGTACAGCGCGCCGGGCTGGTCGCGTACGTACACCAGCAGCGAGGTGCGGTCGTGGCCCGAGGCGGAGAACAGCTCGCGGCCCAGCACCAGGAAACGCGTGGTGTTATCCGGGCGGTCCTCGATCGGGCCCGCGACCACCTTCAGGCCGTAGACGTGGCCGGCGTTCTCGCCGGCGATGGCGGCGGCATCGTCGGCCGTGCGCGCGCGGCGCGCGGCCTCGGCGTTGCTCGACACCGCCAGCTTCTCGGCCTTGGGCAGGTGCTGGCGCAGCCAGGCCCGCGCCTGGGCCAGGGACATCGCGTGCGAATAGACCCGCTCGATGTCCTCGAGCCGCCCGGTGCGCGACATCAGGTACTGGTGCACGGCCAGCTCGACCTCGCCGCAGATCTTCAGCGGCGAGGTCAGGAACATGTCGAGCGTGGACTGGATGGTGCCCTGCCCCGAGTTCTCGACCGGCACCACGCCGAAATCGGCATTGCCCGCCTCGACCTCCTGGAACACCTCCTCGATGCTCGCCAGCGGCAGGCCCTTCGCCGAATGCCCGAAGTGCTTGTGCACCGCCTGCTGCGAGAACGTGCCTTCCGGCCCGAGGTAGCCGACCTTCAGCGGCTCCTGCTGGGCGAGGCAGGCCGACATGATTTCGCGGAACAGGCGCACCAGCACCTCGTCCGCCAGCGGCCCCTCGTTGCGGTCGACCACGCGGCGCAGCACCTGCGCCTCGCGCTCCGGGCGGTAGTAGTCGACGGCGGCCTTGAGCGGCCCCTTGGCGCGACCGACCTGCTGCGCCCAGCGGGCGCGCTCGGCGATGAGCTGCTGGATCGTCTCGTCGATGCCGTCGATGCGGGCCCGGACCTGGCCGAGGTCGAGCGGCGCGCCGCCCTCCCCGGCCGGTGCTTGCGGTTCGTCAGCCATGGCTCACCCGTGCCGCTTGGCGAAGTCGCCCATGAAGTCGACGAGGGCGGCGACCGCCTCGTACGGCAATGCGTTGTAGATCGAGGCACGCATGCCGCCGAGGTCACGGTGGCCCTTCAGCGCCAGCAGGCCCGCGGCCTCCGATTCCTTGAGGAAGGCGGCGTCGAGCGCGGCGTCCTTCAGCATGAAGGGCACGTTCATCAGCGAGCGCGCGTCGGCCGCCACCGGGTTGCGGTAGAAGCCGCCGCTGCCGTCGATGGCGGTGTACAGGGCTTCGGCCTTGCGGCGGTTGTTGGCTTCGAAGGTGGCCAAGCCACCTTGTTCCAGCATCCACTCGAACACCAGACCGGCGAGGTACCAGCTGAAGGTCGGCGGCGTGTTGAGCATCGAGCCCTGCTCGGCATGGGCCTTGTAGCTGAGGATCTTGGCGCGCGGCTGGCCGGCACGCTCCAGCAGGTCCTTGCGGATGACCATCACCACGAGGCCCGAGGGGCCGATGTTCTTCTGCGCGCCGGCGTAGATCACACCGTACTTCGAG